>NZ_JBITFE010000007.1:0-537768 GCF_044455745.1 Streptomyces sp. NPDC051136
ACGGGTGAAGCTGACTGGTACTAATAGGCCGAGGGCTTGTCCTCAGTTGCTCGCGTCCACTGTGTTGGTTCTGAAACCACGAACAACCCCACGTTTGTCACAGCGTGGTGCGGTTGAGAGTTTCATAGTGTTTCGGTGGTCATAGCGTAGGGGAAACGCCCGGTTACATTTCGAACCCGGAAGCTAAGCCTTACAGCGCCGATGGTACTGCAGGGGGGACCCTGTGGGAGAGTAGGACGCCGCCGAACAATCTTTGGAGAAAACCCCGCACCGGGAACGGTGCGGGGTTTTCTGCGTTCAGGGCACTTCCGTTTCCGGTGCCCTTTCTCCTGGCGGCCATTAGTCCTGGCCGGCCGGTCATTAGCCGACCAGCTTCGTTTCGTAGGCCAGGATGACTGCTTGGACGCGGTCCCTGGAGCCGGTCTTGGCCAGGATGCGGCCGACGTGGGTTTTGACCGTCGACTCGGCGAGGTGGAGGCGCTCCGCCATCTCCGTGTTGGTCCAGCCCTGGCCCATGACGCGCAGGATCTCGGTCTCGCGTTCCGTGAGTGCGCTCAGGCGCGGATCGGCAGTGCCGGAGGGAGCGTTCGGGGTGGCGGCGGTCGGCAGGTGGTGGACGTAGGCGTCGAGCAGGCGGCGGGTCAGGCTGGGGGCGACCACCGCGTCGCCCGAGGCCACCGCACGGATGCCGGACAGGAGCTCCTCCGGCTGGGCGTCCTTGACCAGGAAGCCGGAGGCGCCGGCGCGCAGGCCGGAGTAGGCGTACTAGTCGAGGTCGAAGGTCGTGAGGATGAGGACGCGGGTGCGGCCACGGCTCGCGACGATGCGGCGGGTCGCCTCGATGCCGTCCAGGCCGGGCATGCGGACGTCCATAGGACGACGTCGGGGCGGAGTTCGGCCGTCAACCGGGTGGCTTCGGCGCCGTCGGCCGCCTCCCCCACGACCGTAAGGTCGTCCTGGCTCTCCAGCAGCATCCGGAAGCCGAAGCGCTGGAGGGACTGGTCGTCGGCTATGAGGACGGTGGTCACTGCGGGGCTTCCTCCGGTAGGTGCAGATGGACGCGCCAGCCCTGTTCGGGCGCCGGACGCGGGCCGGCTTCGAGTGTCCCCCCGTACAGGGAGGTTCGCTCCCGCATTCCGGGCAGGCCGCGCCCGCCGGAGAGCGCCGGGGACCGGGGCGGGGAAGCCGCTCGGCCCGTGTCGGTGACGCTGAGGGTGACAGCGCCGCCCGCTCCGTAGGAGAGGTCGACGTGGGCGGTGGCGTCGGGCCCGGCGTGCTTGAGGGTGTTGGTGAGGGCTTCCTGGATGACCCGGTAGAGGGTGAGCTGGCGGCCCTCGGGGAGTGCGGGCTCACCGCTGACCGTCGTGGCGACGGGCAGGCCGGCGCCGCGGACGCCGTCGAGGAGGCGGTCGAGGTCGGTGAGGGCGGGCTGCGGGGCCAGCTCGGCCGCCGCGGGGGCGCCGTCGGAGTCGTCGTCGCGCAGGACGTCGAGGAGGCGGCGGAGTTCGCCCAGGGCCTGGCGGCTGGTGGTGGCGATGGCGTCGAGGGCCTGGGCGGCCCGGTCGGGGGACTTGGCCGCCGCGTACCGGCCGCCGTCGGCGAGACCGGTGATGACGGAGAGGTTGTGGCCGATGATGTCGTGCATCTCCCGGGCTATGCGCGCGCGTTCCGCCGCTGCGGCGAGCCTGACCTGCTGGTCGCGTTCGGTTTCCAGGCGGCGGGCACGGTCCTCGAGGACCTCCGTGTGGTCGCGTCGGGCGCGGACGGTGATGCCGATGAGCGCGGCCACGCCGACGGACAGGAGCTGCGAGCCGAGCTGCTGGTTCCAGGAGCCCGCGCCGTCCCCGTAGCGGGCCACCGTGACGCAGGTCGGCACGGTCACCACGGCCGGTGCCCACCACAGGCCGCGCAGCGGTCGGCGCAGGGCGATGTGGTGGACGAGGAGGAGCTGGAGCAGGGCGGCCTGGAGGGCGGCGCCCGACCAGGCGTTCAGCAGCGCCGCGGGCAGCGTGGCGAGGAGGGCGGCCCGGGGATGGCTGCGGCGCCACAGGAGCGGTACGGAGAGGGCGAGGCTCAGGGCGACGACCAGACCGACGGGGACGCCGGGGTCGTGGGCGACGTTGCGCCAGCCGCCGGAGGCGTCGACCAGGGCGGCCAGCACCCAGAAGCCGGTGAGGTGCAGGTCCCAGACGAGGGGACGGCGGCGGTCGAAGGCGCGGACCCGGCGGCTGAAGCGCTGGACGTACTGGGTGAGGGGCTCGGCCGCCCGGTCCCTGGGAACGGCGCGCGCGGGGTCCACGTGGTCCATCCGGCCATGATCGGGGGTCCCGGGGCCGGCAGGCGTCCCTCCTGGGGGCCGTATATCAGGTGAGCGGCGTAGTACCGGGGTATTACGGTGGCCGCCATGAGTGCCTCGGTCCCCGGTGACTACGTGATCCGCTCCATACGCGCCGACGAGTGGCCGGCGGTGAAGGAGCTGCGGCTGCGCGCGCTGCTGGACCCGGTCGCGGACCTCGCGTTCCTGGAGACGTACGACGACGCCGTGGCGCGTCCTGACTCCTTCTGGCGGGAGCGGGCGGCCGGGGGCGCCGAGGGGGCCTCGGGGGCGCAGCAGTTCGTCGCCGTGGGGCCGGGGGGCGTCTGGCTCGGCACGCTGACGGTGCTGGTGGAGGAGGCCGGGTCGACGGACTGGGCCGGGTTTCCGGTGGACCGGCGGCAAGGCCACGTCGTCGGGGTGTTCGTCCGGTCCGAGTGGCGGGGGAGCGGGCTGACCAAGGCGCTGTTCGACGCCGGTCTGGAGTGGGCCTGGGCGAACGGCGCCGAGCGGGTACGGCTCATCGTGCATCCGGACAACGGGCGCGCGCAGGCGGCCTACCGCAAGGCCGGGTTCGCGCCGAGCGGACGGACGGTGCCGCTGGAGGGCGGGCCGGGTGATCACGAGCTGGAGTACGTGATCGAGCGCTGACCCGCCCCGCGCTCCGGTCAGACCGGCAGTTCGTCGTGGGGCCAGCGGGCGCGGCCCTGTTCGCGCGAGCGGAGCAGGGCCAGGGTCGGCATGCCCAGGTCCGTGCCGCCGGCCAGCAGTTCGGGGAGCTGGGGGAGCGGGGCCACGGCCGCCACGTCGTCCAGGACGAGCGTCACTGGTGGGTCGAGGCGACCGGAGGATGACCGTTCGGCCATGCGCCGGCCGCGCTCGACCACGCTGGAGACGAGCGCCGTCAGCAGCGGCATCGCGCCCGGGCTCGTGCGGGGATCCTCGATCGATTCACCCACCACGTAAAGTGTTCCCTGTTCGTGGATGAAGGAATCCAGGGCGAGGGCATCAGTTCGGTTCGGCGTGCACGCCTCGCGGACGTTGACGGTGGAGAGTGCGGCGAGGGCCCGGGCGGTCAGCTGCTGGGCCATGTCCCGGCGTTCGGGGTGGGCGGTGAGGGACCCTTCGAGTTCGCCCGCGGAACCGGGGGCGGCCTTGGGGTGGGTGCGCAGGATCCGGACGGCGTCCTGCACCTGGAGGCCCTGGGACCAGCGGTGGACGTGTCGGACGGTGCGGCCGTCGATGGCGGCGGCGTGCAGGTAGCTGCGCAGCAGGAGTTCGGCGGTGTCGGCGACCGCCTGATCGAGGCGGGCGGTGGGGCGTACCGGCGCGAGGAGGGCCGCGGCCCGGGTGGTGGCCGTCTGCCGGTCCTCGCAGCCCGCGGTGGGGGACCAGTGGAAGCGGGCGGGGGTGTCGCAGAGGTGGTTCGGGTCGTAGAGGTGGGTGGGTCCGAGCTTCGCGCGGGCGTCCTTGGACTCCGACCAGAGCGCGGGGTTGGAGGTGATGACGAGGGCGGCCCCCTCCGCGTCCCGCAGGGCGCCGGTCGCGGTCGCGTGGCGGCTTTCCCTGGGGCCGTAGTGCACCGCGCCTTCGGTGCGGCTCGTCTCCCATCCGCCCACCCGTCTGCCGTCGGCCACGGGGGTCAGGGGCTCGGTTTCCGGGGCCGGCTCCTGTCGGGGCGTCCGGGGGGTGGGCACCTCGTGGACCGGTGCTTCCCGCACCGGCACCTCGTGGACCGGCGTTTCACGCATCGGCACCTCGTGCACCGGTGCCTCCCGTACCGGCGTCTCCTGGGCCACGGGGGCCGGCGCCGGTGCCGGCACCGGCGTGGGCTGCTCCCGCCGTCGACGCCGTACCGCACGCCACCGCGCCACCGTGCCCATCACGAACACCGCGAGCACCACCAGCACCATCAGCTGGCCGATGAACAGCCCCCAGAAGAGCCCGTACCCGGAAAGCGCCGTCGCGGGGGTGTCCGGCCAGGCGCCGGGGAGGTCGTGAGGTTCGGCGATCAGGTGGCGCATGGCCTGCGGGGTGCCGGCGAAGCCGACGCCGGCCGGCCAGGAGCCGTGGGCGAACAGGGCGGACAGGCCGGTCGCGGTCCACACCAGCAGGGTCATGCCGAGGAGGAAGGCCAGTATGCCGATCAGCAGGCCGTCGGGGATGCCGCCCTGGGCCGGCCGCTGATCGCGGCGGTCGTCCGGTCTCATACGTCCGGTGCCTCTCCGTTCCCGTCCTACGCCACCGTCGATTCCGACGAGTCGCCGATGTGCTGCTCCATGAACGCCGCCGCCCGTTCCTCCGCCTCCAGCTCCGCGGCGCGCAGGGCGTCGTCGGTCAGGTCGGAGGAGGACTCGGTCATCGCGCGGTCGGTGAAGACCAGCGGGCGTTCGGTCTCGGTGATCAGGTGCTTGACCACCTGGACGTTGCCGTTGACGTCCCACACCGCGATGCCGGGGGTGAGCGAGGGGATGATCTCCACCGCCCACCGGGGCAGGCCGAGGACACGTCCGGTGGCCCGTGCCTCGTCGGCCTTCTGGGCGTAGATGGTGCGGGTGGAGGCCATCTTGAGGATGGCCGCGGCCTCTCTGGCGGCCGCCCCGTCCACGACGTCGGACAGGTGGTGCACCACGGCCACGAAGGACAGGCCCAGGCGCCGCCCGAACTTCAGCAGCCGCTGGAACAGCTGCGCCACGAACGGGCTGTTGATGATGTGCCAGGCCTCTTCGACCAGGAAGATGCGCTTCTTGCGGTCGGGCCGGATCCAGGTGTGCTCCAGCCAGACGCCCACGATGGCCATGAGGATCGGCATCGCGATGGAGTTGCGGTCGATGTGGGAGAGGTCGAAGACGATCAGCGGCGCGTCGAGGTCGATGCCGACGGTCGTCGGGCCGTCGAACATGCCGCGCAGGTCACCGTCGACGAGCCGGTCCAGGACCAGCGCCACGTCCAGGCCCCAGGCCCGTACGTCGTCTATGGCGACGTTCATCGCCTCGGCGGACTCCGGCTCGGGGTGGCGGAGCCGCTCGACGATGTCGGTGAGGACAGGCTGGCGTTCGACGATGGTCTCGTTGACGTAGGCGTGCGCGACCTTGAGGGCGAAGCCGGAGCGCTCGTCCAGGCCGTGGCCCATGGCGACCTCGATGATCGTCCGCAGCAGCGCGAGCTGGCCGGTCGTCGTGATCGCCGGGTCGAGGGGGTTGAGGCGGATGCCGTGGTCAAGGGCGGCCATCGGGTCGAGGCGGATCGGAGTTATGCCCAGCTCCTCGGCGATGAGGTTCCACTCGCCGACGCCGTCCTCGCCCTGCGCGTCCAGGACGACGACCTGCCGGTCCCGGAAGCGGAGCTGGCGCAGGACGTACGTCTTCTCCAGCGCCGACTTGCCGTTGCCGGACTCCCCGAGCACCAGCCAGTGCGGGGCGGGCAGCTGCTGGCCGTACAGCTGGAAGGGGTCGTAGATGTAGCCCTTGCCGGAGTAGACCTCGCGGCCGATGATCACGCCGGAGTCGCCGAGGCCGGGGGCGGCCGTCGGCAGGTAGACGGCCTGGGCCTGGCCGGTGGACGTGCGGACGGGGAGGCGGGTCGTCTCCACCTTCCCGAAGAGGAAGGACGTGAAGGCGTCGGTGAGGACGGTCAGCGGGTCCCGCATCAGGCTCAGCCCCTACCTTCGGATGCCGGTGGCGAACGGAAGAGTGTTCACGAAGGCGCGATGGTGCTCACGGTCGCACCACTCCAGTTTCAGGTACGACTTTCCGGCCGACGCCCTTATCGTGCGCTTGTCGCGGGCCAGGGCCTCGGGGGTGCGGGAGGAGACGGTGATGTAACCGACCAGGTTGACCCCTGCCGCGCCGCTGGCCAGGTCCTCGCCGCGCTGGTCGAGGCGGCCGTGGGCGGCGATGTCGCGGGGGTCCACGGTGCGGTTCATCTTGGCGGCGCGGGACGCCTCGGCGTCGTCGTTCGTCTTCTCGGTCAGCATGCGCTCGATGGCGACCTCGGTGGGTTCGAGGTCCATGGTGACGGCGACGGTGCGGATGACGTCCGGGGTGTGCACGAGGAGGGGCGCCAGGAAGTTGACGCCCACCGGGGTCATCGGCCACTCCTTGATCCAGGCGGTGGCGTGGCACCAGGGGGCGCGGGTCGCGGACTCGCGGGTCTTGGCCTGGAGGTAGGTGGGCTCCATGGCGTCCAGCTCGGCCGGCCAGGCGTTGCGCTTGGTCATCGCCTGGATGTGGTCGATCGGGTGGTCCGGGTCGTACATGGCGTGGATCAGGGAGGCGAGCCGTCCCTGGCCCAACGGCTGGCGGACGCGGATGTCGGCCTCCTGGAGGCGCGAGCAGATGTCGGTCAGCTCGCGCGCCATCACGACGGCGAGTCCGGCGTCCCGGTCGAGCTTGCGTCCGCTGTGCGGCCGGGCGGCGCGGGCCATGGTGTGCGCCTCGGCGGCCAGCTCGCGGTTGTAGTGCATGCAGGCGATCAGATAGGCCCGGTGCTGTTCGCTGCTGGTGGACACCATCGACTGCAGCTGGTCGTACGACTGCTGCAGCCACGGCGGTGCCTTGTCGTCGCCGCGCTGGCTGACGTCCTTGGCGTGCGCGTCGGGGTCGGCCGGGAGGGTGCGGGCGAGCATCTGGATGCGGGTGACGAAGCCGTCGCCGTTGGCCACGTGCTTGAGCAGGGTGCCGAAGCGGTCGACGAGGGCTTCCTGGTCCTCGGAGTCGCGCAGGCCGACGCCGGGCCCCTCGATCTCGATCGCGGCCGTCACCGTCTTGCGGTCGGCGTGCAGCAGCACGGCGATCTCGTCCGGCCCGAAGGGCGCGGCCAGCCAGGAGATGCGGCCGATACCGGGCGGCGGGCCGACCTCGATCTCCCGGCCGTCCATCCGGGTGCCGGCCTCGATGACGCCGGAACGGTAGGTGGTGCCCCTGCGGAGGGTGCGCTTGTAGCTGCGGTTGATCTCGAACCACCGGTAGAAGGTGCGGTGGTTGTACGGCACGTAGACCGCCGCCAGGGCGAGCATCGGGAAGCCGCAGAGCAGCACGATGCGCAGGGACAGGACGGGGACGAGGAGCCCGCACATCATGCCGAGGAACGCGCCCGCGACGATCAGCGCGATCTCACCGGTCTCGCGGTTGCGGCCGACGATCGCGTTCGGCCGGGCGCGGCCGATCAGATACGTACGGCGGGGCGTGACCGTATGGGACATGTGGGACTCGGTCGTCAACGCCCGTCACCTCCTGTGCTCTGGCCGTTACGAGTGTTGCGGGTGTTGCTTGCGTGGGGCGTGTTCACCGGGCTGCCGGAGCGCGGTGCGGGTGCGGCGGAGGGGACATTTCCGCCGCCGCCGTTCGAGGCGCGCGAGCTGTGCGCGGCGACTCCGCCGGAGGCGGGGTTCGAGGGGCGGGCCGCGGCGGAGGACGAGGACTGTCCACCCCCGCTGTCGCCGTTGTTGCGGGTGCTGTGGGTCCTGATGCCCTGGGCGACGAGGTTCGCCGGGGAGCTGATCACGGCGGCGGCCTTGCCCTCGGCGCCCTGCATGATGCGGTTGTTGCGGCCGTTGGCGATCTCGTCGCCGAAGCCGGGGACGAAGCGGTAGATCATCGCGGAGGCGAAGATCGCGAGCAGGATGATGGCGAGCCCGGACACGATGGCGGCGACGGAGTCGGGGCCGTCCGCCGTGGTCAGGGCGCCGGCGAGGCCCAGCACGATGACGATCACGGGCTTGACCATGATCACCGCGATCATGATGCCGGCCCAGCGGCGGACGTGGCCCCACAGGTTCTTGTCGACCAGGCCGGCGTAGACGACGACCCCGAGCAGCGCGCCGACGTAGAGCAGGACGGCGCGCAAGTACAGCTCCAGGTACAGGACGCCGGCGGCGACGATCGACACGAACGACACCAGGATCAGCATGATCGGGCCGCCGCCGATGTCGTTGCCCTGCTTCAGCGCGTCGGAGAAGGTGCCGAAGAACGTGTCGGTCTGGTCGCCGGTGCCCTTGGCCAGGACGTCGGTGACGGCGTCGGTGGCCGACACGACCGTGTAGAGGATCAGCGGGGTGAACGCCGAGGCCAGGACGGTGAGCCACAGGAACCCGACGGCCTCGGAGAACGCGGTGGTGAACGGGACGCCGCGCACGGCACGCTTGGCCACCGCCAGCAGCCACAGGACCAGGGTGAGGAACGCGGACGCCGCGAAGACGACGGCGTACTGCTTGAGGAACGTGCCGTTCGTGAAGTCGACTTCGGCGGTGTTCTTCACGGCGTCGCTGAGCGTGTCGACGGTCCAGGCGGCGGCGTCGGCACAGCCCTTGGCTAGGGAGGAGAGGGGGTCGAGGGTGCTGGGGAGCGTGTCGGGGGCGGACCCCCCACTGCCGGACGCACCGCGTTCGCCTCGTTCGCAGTAGTCCTTGGCGGGGCCGACGATGAGATCGCAGTTGTCGTCCGACGGGGTCGGCGACGGTGTGGGGGCGGCGGCAGCGCGCGTGGCGAGCAGCACGACCATGGTCTGTACGGCGGTCAAGGCCGTGGCGGCCTTGAGTACGCGGCGCTGATCAGCGGGCATACGTGAACCCTCCGTACTCCTGGACGGCCTTGGACATCTCTTCCGCGCTGGACGCCTTGTTGTCGCCCGGGACAGGGGCCGGGCCGTCCTTCTGGGAGAAGGACTCCACCTTCCAGTCGCCGTCCGCCCAGCGCAGCTGCAGGGTCATGGTGAACCAGTCGCTGCTGACGGGGGTGGTGGTCTTCTCACCGGCTGTGCCGAACACTCCCGTGCACCACACGTCCACGGCCGCGGTCGTGTCGGAGTACTGCTTGGTCTTGGTGCCGATCGGCATGGTGCGCGAGACGTAGGTGTTGCCGCTCGTGGCGTTGCCGTTCTTGTCCAGGCCGATGCCGCTGAGGAACTTCTCGCTGTAGACCTGGTCGAACTTGTCCGCCAAGGCGGCCTGTTTGTCGGCAACGAAGACCTGGCGCACGATCTGGTCCCGCTGCGCGGGCTTCAGGATGTCGGCCGATACGAGAGCCACCGCATAGTTCGCCGCCGCGCTCTGTGCCCCCTGCTCGTCGTGGGCGAAGCCCGCCCGTACCGGCTGCGTGCCCGTCGGTGCCGTCGCCGATGTCCTCGGCTTGTCCGCGTCGCCGCCCTCCGAGGACGCGGAATCGCCTCCTCCACGGTTCGCGAAGGCGATCGCCGCGATGAGCAGGACGACGACGCCGACCACGGTGACCAGGCCCCGCGAGGAGGAGCGGCCGCTGCGTCGGGGAACGCCCTCCCCCTCCGGAAGCCGCACGCGGGTCCCGCCGGTGCCGCCGTAATCGCCGGACGACTGGTGATCGTCTCCGAGACTCATGCCGCGTACGCCCCCTCGACGTCGGGTCGGCCGTGTACGTACGACGGTAGCCGTGCTGGTTCCCGCTCGGGCGCGGTGTTATGACTCGACATCAGGGAAACGCAACCTCAGCCGGTTGGCACGACGGGCGTGTGGGGTGGAGGGGGACGGACGGATGGGAGCCGGGCTACACGGCCATCCCGTACACGATGGTGAAGAGCGTGCCGAGTGAGCCGATGATGAACACGCCCGTCAGCCCCGCGATGATCAGGCCCTTGCCCTGCTCCGCGCTGAAGGTGTCCCGCAGGGCGGTCGCACCGATGCGCTGCTTGGCGGCGCCCCAGATGGCGATGCCGAGACAGAGCAGAATGGCTACGGCCATCACCACCTCGATCATCACCTTGGCCTCGTTGCCCAGGCTGCCGAAGGGGCCCCAGTCCGGAGCGATCCCCCCGATGATGGTGTTGATGTCTCCCTCGTCGGCCGCAAAGAGCATGTAAGTCACCGCCCCTGTCGGGTAGTTCCGTGCCCTCTGCGGACATGCAGAGGTCAAGCCTCATTGTCGCCGACGATGAGGCCGTCGCATGTCGCCTTGGCGTCATTGTCTGGCGGGTTTCGTGCGAACAGCTTGCCACCGCCCGGCGCCGGCTGGTCAGTCGGCTCCGAGACGGCTTCTGGTGGTCGTATCGTCACTCTGTGTATCACGGCGGGGCATGGCTGGCAACGATGTGTAAGCGAAACCTGCGAGGCGGTTCGGTCGTTAGGCCCTGATGCGGTGTCAGTCCCTGGGGGGAGGAGGCCAGGCGCTGACGGGGCGGGCGGACGACATGGCCGGGAAACGTCACTGAACGGTGCGCCCATGGGGGATGGTTGGGGCATGCGCAAGATGTGGGTCGGTGCCGGCGTCGCGGTCGCCTCGGGGATGGGCTTCGTGATGCTGCTCGTCGTGGGCGTCTACCTCGTCGCCGGGAACCTGGCCGGCGGAGCGGGCGGCGGGGCGAAGAAGCTCGCCAAGGGGAGCGTCCCCGCGGCGTACCAGCCGATCGTGCAGAAGTGGGGCAACCTCTGCCCCGCCATCAACCCCGCACTGCTCGCGGCGCAGTTGTACCAGGAGAGCGGGTTCAACCCGAGGGCCCGGAGCGCGGCGGCGGCGCAGGGCATAGCGCAGTTCATCCCCGGCACGTGGGCCACCCACGGCATCGACGGGGACGGGGACGGGGACCGCGACGTGTGGGACCCCGCGGACGCGATCCCGTCGGCGGCGTCGTACGACTGCTCCCTCGCCTCGTACGTGAAGGACGTGCCCGGCGATCCGACCCGCAACATGCTGGCCTCCTACAACGCGGGGGCCTACGCGGTGATCAAGTACCAGGGTGTGCCGCCGTACAAGGAGACGCAGAACTACGTCAAGGTGATCACGACCCTGGAGAAGAGCTTCGCCGCGCCCACCACGCGGGTCGATCCGTCCGAGCAGGCCGCCGGGGCCATCGCCTACGCGCAGAAGAAGCTCGGGACGCCCTATCTGTGGGGCGGGAACGGGACGGCCGACCAGGGAGGGCGGTTCGACTGCTCGGGGCTGACCAAGGCGGCGTACGAGAGTGTCGGGATCAAGCTGCCGCGGGTCGCCAACGACCAGTACAACGCGGGGGCGCATCCCGCGCGGGACGAGTTGCTCCCCGGTGACCTGGTGTTCTTCTCGGACGACCTCACCAACTCACGGACCATCAGGCACGTGGGGATCTACGTGGGCGGCGGGTACATGATCGACGCGCCGCGGACGGGTGCGGTGATCCGGTTCGACCCGGTCGACACGCCGGACTACTTCGGGGCCACCCGGGTGACCGAGGATGGCGCGAAAGCGCTGCCCACCACGGTGTGAATGGGAGGGTTTGAACACAGCGTGAAACCCTGCCCTGAGCTGCGGCGACGTGTCTCTCTTCGATAACGTCTGCGTGATCATTCAGTGGAGTGTGGAACGTATCAATGGGGACCGTGCGTTCCTGTTGACGTACAGCTGACCACGGGGGTGGCAGAAGAGGCGCGCGCTGGGTGCGTCGGAGGACATGACGAAGGGGCCGCAGCACCATGGCTGGACTCGCCGAATCCGGGTCGAACCCCGACGTCGAGCTGCTCTACGACATCAATGGCCTGGCCAAGGACGCACCGCACTGGTTCGACCGGGTCATGGAGTTCGTCGGCGAGTACGGACTGCTCTTCGCGATCGTGCTGCTGGTGCTGGGGTGCTGGTGGGGTGTGCGGCGGCGAGGCGGCGAGGACGCCGCATCGAACGTGGCCGCGCTGCTGTGGGCGCCGCTGGCCGCCGGAGTCGCGGTCCTGGTCAACGTGCCGATACGGGGCTTCGTCGAGCGGCCCCGGCCCTTCAAGTCACATGAAGGGCTCGAAGTCCTCGTGGAGGGGAAGAACGACTTCTCCTTCGTGAGCGACCACGCCACTCTCTGCATGGCGCTCGCCGTCGGACTGTTCGTCGCCAACCGGAAGTTCGGGATCGCCGCGATCGTGCTGGCGCTGTTCGGCGGCTTCGCCCGGGTCTACATGGGCGTGCACTACCCGACCGACGTCGTGGGCGGGTTCGCCCTCGGTACGGCGGTCGCGCTGCTGCTGTCCCCGATCGCCATGGCCCTGCTGACGCCGCTGACCCGGGCCGTCGAGCGCTCGCCGCGGGTGGGGTGGCTGGTCAGCGCGCGAGGACGGGACGGCGCCGCGGGGCGCGGCGCCGTGATCCCGGGGGCCCGCAGCCGCGAGGAGAGTGCCGAGGCCGCCGGGGAGCGGGACCTCGCGGCCTAGAGGGCTCCGGCTCCTACAGCGCCTGCGGGTAGGTGAAGACGCGGTCCGGGTCGTACTGGTGCTTCAGACGCGCCAGACGCGGGGCCGCGTCCTTGTAGTAGGCCTTCCGCCAGTCCGTCAGACGCGGGTCCGTGTAGTTCTGGTAGGCGGCGCCCGAGGCGTACGGGCGCATCGCATCGTAGGTGGAATCCAGCCAGGACTGCGCCGCCTTGCCGTTCGTGCCCGGCCCCCACGAGGCGAGGTACTGGGCCAGCATCCGCGAACGCCGGTGCACGAACGCGGTGGCCGTGGGGGAGACGCGGTTCACCGCTCCGCCGAGCGCCGTGAACGCGATGCTGCCGGCGCCGCCGCGCACCTGGGTGAGGTGCGAGAGCAGGGCCTTGACGCCGGCCGCCGGGATCGAGCGGTCGAAGAAGTCCGAGCGGGCGGCGTACGTCTCGCGGCCGAGTGAACCCTGCGGCGAGTGGCCCGGGGTAGGGCCCGGGAGGTGGCAGCGGGCGTCCGTCGAGAAGGACGAGCAGCCCGCGTACATCTCCATCGACTCGGCGTACGTACGGCGTTTGAGGGAGACGCTGCTCGCCGGTGCGCCGATGCGGTCGGCGAGGCGGTCGACGGCGTTCTGGAGTTCGCCGTAGGTGCCGAGGGAGAAGGCGGCGACCGACACGGAGGCGGTGTGGCCGGGGGCGGCGGCCAGGTGGAGGGAGGACCAGATCTCGTCGGGCTGGTCCGGGCCCCACTCCTGCCAGGCGCGCAGCACCGCGGCGGTCTTGCGCCAGGGCCAGGTCAGGTACGCCGATACCGCCCGGGGCGCCGGGTGGGTGCGGAAGTGGAACTCCGTGACCACGCCGAAGTTGGCGTTGCCCGCGCCGCGCAGGGCCCAGAAGAGGTCCTTGTGGTCGCCCGTCGCCTCGGCGGTGATCTCCTTGCCGTCCGCCGTGATCAGCGTGGCCCGGGTGAGGCTGTCGCAGGTCAGGCCGTAGGCGCGGGAGACGACGCCGTGGCCGCCGCCGAGGGTGAGGCCGGAGATACCGACGGTGGGGCAGGAGCCGGCCGGGACGGTCACGCCCTTCGCCGCGAGGGCCCGGTAGACGTCGATCAGCTTGGCGCCGGCGCCGACGACCGCCTGACCGGCGGAGGCGCGGACGCGGGCCAGTTTCGACACGTCGATGATCAGCCGGCCGTCGCCGGAGGACCATCCGGCGTAGGAGTGGCCGCCGTTGCGGATCGCCACGGGGACGTGGTGGGCGCGGGCGTAGGAGAGCGCGGTGCGGATGTCGTCGGGGTGGGCGGCGTAGGCGACGGCGGTGGGCTTGAGGCTGTCGAAGCGGGTGTTGTAGAGCTGGTGGGCCGTTTTCCAGGTGGGGTCGCCGGGGCGGACCAGGGGGCCGTCCAGGGACTTGGCGAGGGCGGCCCAGGTGGCGGGGGTGGGGGCGCCGCCTCTGCCGAGCTGGGTCTTGGTGGCCGTCGTCGTCGCTGTCGTCGCCGTGGTCGCCGTGGTTCTGGGCGTGGTGCCTTTGGGGTCGGTGCCGGGGGGTTGGTCCTTGCCCGTGCAGGCGGTCGTGGCTGCCGTCAGGGCGGCGGCTGTGGTGGTGGACAGGAATGTGCGCCGGTGCATGTCGCCTCCGCGTCCCGTGGGGGGTCGTGGAGTCAGACGGGGGTGCGGGGGGTGGGGTTCCCGGGGGCGGGGTGTGGGGGGTACGGCGGGTACGGGTGTACGGCGGTGAGGGCGGTGAGTGCGGGGCGGGGCGGGGCGGCCCGGTGTGGGGGCGGGCCGGGTTGCCGGGTGGCGCGGTGTGGGTGCGGGCGGGGGTGGGTGCGCTGCCCGGCGTCGCGGGGTGCCGCTGCGCCCACCCGTGCCGCCCCAGCGGCACGACTGCCCGCAGCTAAGGGGCGGTGCGATTGTTCGCGGCTACGCGGACGTGGTGTGGGAGTGGGCGTCTGTGCGGGCCTGGCTTCTGGCTCTTCTGGCCGGGCCGCGCCAGCCGCAGGTGCAGCGGGCCAGACAGAAAGGGCCCTGTTCGACCGTCGTCGTGAGGTGTTCCGGGGTGTCCCCGGGGGCTTCGAGACCGTCCTGCTGCGCCACGCCCACAACGTTACCGGCGTCGCCTGCCTCTCGTTAAGCGGGACGGCACGGGACTCGGAACGGCGCGACGGCTGGGGATGGCAGGTGGCGATGGTCGGGCGGGAGCGGGAGCTGCGGAGTCGGCGCGCGGGCGGGGGGCTCGCCCTGGCCGGCGGTGTGGTCTGCGTCTGCCTGACCGTCGCCGGGTGTTCCGGCTACGGGGAGGCGGCCTCCGCCCAGGGCGCCGGGGGCGGTGATCCGGTCGACGTCCTGCACCGGGCCGCCGACCGGCTGGTGGCCGCCGGGAGCGCCAGGACGCGCACCGCGATGCAGATGGCCAGCGGCGGGACCCGGGTGACCATCCGGGGCGAGGGCGTGTACGACTTCGAGCAGCGGCTCGGGCAGTTGAAGGTGCGGCTGCCGCAGGACCCGGCGGGGTCGAGCGAGCATCGGCCGATCACCGAACTGCTCGCCCCTGGCGCCCTGTTCATGAAGAACCGGGGAGCCGGCGTCCCCGACGACAAGTGGGTGCGGGTGGAGACCGACTCGCTGTCCGACGGGAACCTGGTGACCGGCGGGGCGACGGATCCGTTCGCCGCCGCCGAGGTGCTGCGCGGGACGCGGACGGCGACGTTCGTCGAGCGCACCGAGCTGGCCGGGACCCCCGTGCGGCACTACCGGGGCACCGCCGATCTCGCGCGGGCGGCGCGCGGTGCCTCGGAGGGCAACAGGAAGGCGCTGGCCGCGGCGGCCGAGGGGTTCGCCACCGCGCGGGTGCCGTTCGACGCCTACCTCGACGACGAGGGCCGTATCCGGAAGGTCCGGCACCGCTTCAGCTTCGCCAACGGGCAGGGGGACGGCACCGGCATCGTGGACGTCGCCTCGACGACGCTGCTCTACGACTTCGGCGCCGCCGTCCGCGTACGGCTTCCCGAGGAGCGGGACATCTACGCCGGCAAGATCGCGGCGGGGCCGCACGGCAAGAACTAGCCCTTACGTGCCATGCGCGGGGAGTATGCCGCTCCCTACTCTAGGAAGTCGGTGACGGCAGAGACGAGGTGACGCGTGTGGCTCCGGTCGGCGGTACGGCGGTTCAGGACCACGTGGCCCTCGCCGAGATCGAGCTGTGCGGCGAGCTGATCATCGCGGCGTCGGCCGCCCGGGAGCGGCTCAGCCTGGAGAGCATCGACGAGGTGCTGCGCGTGGCCGAGGAGCGCTCACGTACGCAGTAGCCGGCCGATGGCCTTCGTCGCCTCCTCCACCTTGGCGTCGATCTCGGCGCCGCCCTTGAGGGCCGCGTCGGCGACGCAGTGGCGCAGGTGCTCCTCGAGCAGCTGGAGCGCGAAGGACTGAAGGGCCTTGGTGGAGGCGGAGACCTGGGTGAGTATGTCGATGCAGTAGACGTCCTCGTCGACCATCCGCTGGAGGCCGCGGATCTGGCCCTCGATGCGGCGCAGGCGCTTGAGGTGCTCGTCCTTCTGGTGGTGGTACCCGTGCACCCCGCGGTCGTGGTCGGTCACGACGTCCGTGCCGTCCGTCTCGACCTGGTTCACCGCCTGGTCCACGGCGGGGGAGGGCGCACCCGCGCCGGCCTCGGTGGTCGTCATCGCGTCCTCCTGGGAGAGCTGGGGAGTCGGTGGGATCGGGGGTGGGTCGGGCGGGAGCGGGCGGATCGGGAGGCTTCGGGAGAGCCGGCCGATCCGGGGCTTCCAGGTCTTCGAGGGCTTTCAGGGGGATTGCGGACATATACCCCTGGTGGGTATATGGTAACGAACTTTCCCGGGTAGGGGGCCCTTGCCGGAGCGGCCGACGTCGCCCCCCTGCTCATCACTCTGCCTGATGGGCGACACTGGGGGACGGCCCGTTAGCAGTGGCCGGATGATGCGCCTAGCATCAGCCTGACCGAAACCGATGCACCCCGAGGACCCCACGTGCGCTTTCGTCTGACCCCCAGGGAGACGAGCTTCTACGACATGTTCGCCGCCTCCGCGGACAACATCGTCACGGGCTCCAAGCTCCTGATGGAACTGCTCGGGGCGGACGCATCCGCCCGGGCCGAGATCGCAGAGCGTATGCGGGCCGCCGAACACGCGGGTGACGACGCCACGCACGCGATCTTCCATCAGCTGAACTCCTCGTTCATCACGCCCTTCGACCGCGAGGACATCTACAACCTCGCCTCGTCCCTCGACGACATCATGGACTTCATGGAGGAGGCCGTCGACCTGGTCGTCCTCTACAACGTCGAGGAACTGCCCAAGGGCGTCGAGCAGCAGATCGAGGTACTGGCGCGGGCGGCCGAGCTGACCGCCGAGGCCATGCCGAACCTGCGCACGATGGACAACCTCACCGAGTACTGGATCGAGGTCAACCGGCTGGAGAACCAGGCCGACCAGATCCACCGCAAGCTGCTCGCGCACCTCTTCAACGGCAAGTACGAGGCCATCGAGGTGCTGAAGCTGAAGCAGATCGTGGACGTGCTGGAGGAAGCGGCCGACGCGTTCGAGCACGTGGCGAACACGGTGGAGACCATCGCCGTCAAGGAGTCCTGAGCCGTTCATGGACACCTTTGCTCTGGTCGTGACCATCGGGGTCGCGCTCTTCTTCACGTACACCAACGGTTTCCACGATTCGGCCAACGCGATCGCCACCTCCGTGTCGACGCGCGCGCTGACGCCCCGCGCGGCGCTCGCCATGGCAGCGGTCATGAACCTGGCCGGCGCGTTCATGGGATCCGGGGTCGCCAAGACCGTCAGTGAGGGGGTGATCCAGACCCCCGAGGGTTCGAAGGGGATGGGGATCCTCTTCGCGGCGCTCGTGGGCGCCATCGTATGGAACCTGATCACCTGGTACTTCGGGCTGCCCTCGTCCTCGTCGCACGCGCTGTTCGGCGGCATGGTGGGCGCGGCCCTGGCCGGGAGCACGACCGTGTACTGGCACGGGGTCGTCGACAAGATCGTCGTCCCCATGTTCGTGTCGCCGGTGATCGGCCTGGTCGCCGGTTACCTGGTGATGACCGCGATCATGTGGATCTTCCGGCGGGCCAATCCGCACAAGGCCAAGCGCGGGTTCCGCATCGCGCAGACGGTGTCGGCGGCGGGCATGGCGCTCGGCCACGGTCTGCAGGACGCGCAGAAGACGATGGGCATCGTGGTGATGGCCCTGGTCATCGCCGACGTCGAGGACTACGGCGACCCCATCCCGGTGTGGGTGAAGCTGGCCTGTGCGCTGATGCTGTCCGCGGGGACGTACGCCGGTGGCTGGCGGATCATGCGGACGCTGGGGCGGAAGATCATCGAACTGGATCCCCCGCAGGGGTTCGCCGCGGAGACGACGGGGGCGTCGATCATGTTCGGCTCGGCGTTCATCTTCCACGCGCCGATCTCGACGACGCACGTGATCACCTCGGCGATCATGGGCGTGGGGGCGACGAAGCGGGTCAACGCCGTGCGGTGGGGGGTCGCGAAGAACATCATCATGGGGTGGTTCATCACCATGCCGGCGGCGGCCGTGGTGGCCGCGGTGTCGTTCTGGATCGTGGACCTGGCCATCCTCTAGCGCGTACTCGCGCCGCAGGTGGAAGGGCCCGCCCCCGGAGTTCCGGGGGCGGGCCCTTGTGCTCCTCGCGGTGGCACCGCCATGCAGCACCGCGAGGGGATCGAGAGGGGACCGGAAGACTCCTAGCCGAAGCGGCCGGAGATGTAGTCCTCCGTTGCCTGGACCGACGGGTTGGAGAAGATGCGCTCCGTCTCGTCGATCTCGATCAGCTTGCCGGGCTGGCCGACGGCCGCCAGGTTGAAGAACGCCGTACGGTCCGAGACGCGCGCCGCCTGCTGCATGTTGTGCGTCACGATGACGATCGTGAAGCGCTCCTTCAGCTCGCCGATCAGGTCCTCGATCGCCAGCGTGGAGATCGGGTCGAGGGCGGAGCAGGGCTCGTCCATGAGCAGGACGTTCGGCTCGACCGCGATGGCCCGCGCGATGCACAGGCGCTGCTGCTGGCCGCCGGAGAGGCCGGAGCCGGGCTTGTTCAGGCGGTCCTTGACCTCGTTCCAGAGGTTGGCGCCCCGCAGGGACTTCTCGACGACGCCGTCCAGCTCGGACTTCTTGTACTTGCCGTTCAGGCGCAGGCCCGCCGCGACGTTGTCGTAGACCGACATCGTCGGGAACGGGTTCGGGCGCTGGAAGACCATGCCGACCTCGCGGCGCACGGCCACCGGGTCGATGCCGGCGCCGTAGAGGTTCTCGTCGTCCAGCATCACCTTGCCGTCGACGCGGCCGCCGGGGGTGACCTCGTGCATGCGGTTGAGCGTGCGCAGGAAGGTGGACTTGCCGCAGCCGGAGGGGCCGATGAAGGCCGTCACGGAGCGGGGCTCGACGGTCATCGAGATGTCCTCGATGGCCAGGAAGGAGCCGTAGTAGGCGTTGAGGCCGCTGACATCTATGCGCTTGGCCATGGCAATCACTGCTTCTTTCGGGTCAGGTCGCTGACTGTGTGCCGTCGGTCGCGTCAGCGACCCGTCTTCGGTGCCTTCCAGCGGGCGATGCCGCGGGCCGCGAGGTTGAGGATCATGATGAACGCGATGAGCGTCAGGGCCGCCGCCCAGGCACGGTCGTGCGAGGCGTCGGAGCCCGCTCCGTACTGGAGGTAGATGTACATCGGCAGCGACTCCTGCGGGTCCTTGAAGGGGTTCGCGTTGATGAAGTCGGTGCCCCACACCAGCAGTAGCACGGGGGCCGTCTCGCCGGTGATGCGGGCGACGGCCAGCATGACGCCGGTGACGATGCCGCCGATCGAGGTCGGCAGGACGACCTTGATGATCGTGCGCCACTTCGGCACGCCCAGGGCGAGGGAGGCCTCGCGCAGCTCGTTGGGGACGAGCTTGAGCATCTCCTCGGTGGAGCGGACGACCACCGGGATCATCAGGATGCACAGGGCGAACGAGCCGGCCACGCCGGACGGGCCCATGTCCAGGATCAGCACCCAGAGGCTGAGCACGAACAGACCCGCGACGATCGACGGGATGCCCGTCATGACGTCCACGAAGAAGGTGACCGCCTTGGCGAGCCGGCCGCGTCCGTACTCGACCAGGTAGATCGCGGTGAGCACGCCGATCGGCACGGAGATCAGCGTGGCGAGGCCGACCTGCTCCAGGGTGCCGAGGATGGCGTGGTAGATGCCGCCGCCGGGCTCGGCGTCGCCGACCACGCCCATCGAGTGGGTCAGGAAGTAGCCGTCGAGGACCTTCACGCCCTGCTTCAGGGTCTCCCAGATGAGGGAGAGCAGCGGGATCAGGGCCAGCAGGAAGGCGACCCAGACCATGCTGGTCGCGACCCGGTCCTTGGCCTGCCGGCCGCCCTCGACGCTCGCCGAGATGCCGTACGAACCGCCGACGAAGAGAACCGCGGCGATCAGGGCCCACTGGATGCTGCTGTTCAGCCCGGCGGCGGCGCTGATGCCGAGGCCGAGGAGGACCGAGCCGGCCGCGACGGCCCAGGGGAACCACTTGGGCAGGGTGGCGGCGCGCAGCGAGCTGTGGTTCTTGGGGGTCAGGGTTGCGTTGCTCATGCGTTGGCCCCCGAGTACTCCTTGCGACGCGCGATGATCATGCGGGCACCGCCGTTGACCAGCAGCGTGATGACGAACAGGACGAGGCCGGAGGCGATCAGCGCGTCACGGCCCATCTGGGTGGCCTCGTTGAACTTGCTGGCGATGTTCTGGGCGAAGGTGCCGCCCCCCGGGTCGAGCAGGCTGGGGGTGATGTCGAAGGTCGGCGAGAGCACCATGGCCACGGCCATCGTCTCGCCGAGCGCGCGCCCGAGGCCGAGCATCGAGGCGGAGATGACCCCGGAGCGGCCGAAGGGGAGCACCGACATCCGGATGACCTCCCAGCGCGTGGCGCCGAGGGCCAGGGCGGCCTCCTCGTGCATGCGCGGAACCTGCCGGAAGACCTCGCGGCTGACGTTGGTGATGATCGGCAGGATCATGATCGCGAGCAGGATGCCCACGGTGAACAGCGAGCGTCCCGCGCCGCCGTTCCACTCGAAGATCCCGGTCCAGCCGAGGTACTCGTCCAGCCAGCCGTAGAGTCCGTCCAGGTGCGGCACGAGGACGAGGGCGCCCCACAGGCCGTAGACGATCGAGGGCACGGCGGCGAGCAGGTCGATCACGTAGCCGATCAGGCCGCCCAGCCTGCGCGGCGCGTAGTGCGTGATGAACAGCGCGATGCCGACCGAGACCGGGACGGCGATGGCCATGGCGATGACCGACGACACGACGGTGCCGTAGGCCAGGACCGCGATGCCGAACTGCGGCGGGCTGCCGGTCGGGTTCCATTCGAAGCTGGTGAAGAAGTTCGCCTCGTCGTCGCTGATGGCGAGGACGGCGCGGTAGGTGAGGAAGGCCGCGATGGCGGCCATGATGACCAGCACGAGGATGCCCGACCCGCGGGAGAGCCCGACGAATATCCGGTCGCCGGGGCGGGTGACGCCGCGGGCGGCGGCCGTGGAGGCGGAGGCGGGCTGCTGGGGTGTGCGGGAGGGGACTGGCTTCTGGGTGTCCGTTGTCATGTCCATCGGGTTCTCCGGTCTGCGGAGCCGCCGGGGTCGGCGGCTCGGGCGGAGCCCCGGTCGGGGGCCCCTGGCGGCGGTGCACCGGACGGTGCGGCCCGGCCCCCGGGGGGACCGGACCGCACTCGGGTCAGCTCAGGCCCGCGACGGTCTCGCGGACCTTGGTGATGATCTCGGTGGGCATCGGGGCGTAACCGGCGTCGGCCAGCTGGCCCTGGCCGTCCTCCGAGGCCATGTAGTTCAGGAAGGACTTGGTGGCGGGCAGGGTGTCCGCCTTGTTGCCCTTGTCGCAGGCGATCTCGTACGTCACCAGGACGAGCGGGTAGGCGCCCGCGGCGTCCGGGGTGTAGTCCAGCTCCAGAGCGAGGTCCTTGCCGGTGCCGACGACCTTGGCCGCGCCGATGGCCGCGGTGGCGTTCTCGACGGTGGCCTTGACCGGCTCGGCGGCCGCGGTCTTGACGTCGACGGTCTTGATGCCGTCCTTGGCGTAGGACAGCTCGAAGTACGAGATGGCGCCGGACGTCTGCTTCACCTGTCCGGCCAGACCGGAGGAGCCCTGCGCGGACTGGCCGCCCTTGGCCTGCCAGGACTTGCCGCCCTCGTACTTCCAGTCGTCGGGCGCGGCGTTCTTCAGGTACTTGGTGAAGTTGTCCGTGGTGCCGGACTCGTCCGAGCGGTGGAAGGCCTGGATCTTCAGGTCGGGAAGCTGGGCGTCCGGGTTGAGCTTCTTGATCGCTTCGTCGTTCCAGTTGGTGATCTTGCTGTCGAAGATCTTGGCCATCGTCGGGGCGTCCAGGACGAGGGTGTCGACGCCGGGGACGTTGAAGCCGACCGCGATCGGGCCGCCGACCATCGGCAGGTTGATGGCCTGGCCGTCCTTGCAGACCTTCTTCGAGGCCTCGACCTCGTCCGGCTTCAGCGCGGAGTCCGAACCGGCGAACGCGGTCTGCCCCTGGGTGAAGGCGGTGATGCCCGCGCCGGAACCGGTCGGGTTGTAGTTGATCTGCACGCTCTTGCAGGCGGCGACGTACTGCTTGACCCAGGCGTCGATGGCGTTCTTCTGGGCGGAGGAGCCGGACGCCTGGAGCTGGCCCTTGGCGTCGTCGCACTTGATGTTGCTGTTGGCGGCGGGGGCGCTGGAGTTGCCGCCGTCGCTGTTGCCGCCGGTGTCGTCGGAGCCGCACGCCGTGAGGGCCAGGGCGCCGGAGACGGCGAGAGCACCGAGAGCGAGGGCCCGCCGGTTCATGCGCTGAAGCTTCACTTGAGGGAGTTCCTTCCAGGAGCCGCCGTCCTGAATTCGGCGGCGTGCGAGGAGTGGTAAGGCCGAAATTAGGCAGATCAGATGAAGGCGCCGAAGGGCGTAAATGAACGCGGGGTGAACCCCTGAGGACGGTGCGGTGAGGTCACGGAACGCTTACGTCCTGGGCACGGACGGGTTCCGGGGCGCGGCCCAGGGGGACGGTGGCCGGGGCGCCGCCTTGAGGGACGGTGGCCGGTGCGTGGTGCGTGGTGCGTGGTGCGTGGTGCGTGGTGCGTGGTGCGTGGTGCTCGGTGGCTGGTGGCCGTTCGGGGGTCAGTGGCCGGTTCCGAGGGGGCGTGTCGCCAGCAGCGCGTCGACGAGGTCCCGGTCCCGGGGCTCGGTGAGGCGGGCGCGGGCCGCGTCCGGGGGCAGCCACAGGATGCGGTCGACCTCGTCGGAGGGGCTGAAGGCACCGGCGCCCGCCGCCGCGGCCCAGTAGCGGACCTCCTTGGGGCGGCCGTTCGCCTCGTAGCGCGCGGTGGGCAGCTCGGTGCCCGGCTCGGCGGCGTACCCGGTCTCCTCGGCGACCTCGCGCAGGGCGCCCGCCAGCGGGTCCTCGCCCGGCTTGAGCTTGCCCTTCGGGTGCGACCAGTCGTCGTACTTCGGGCGGTGCACGAGGCACAGTTCCAGGCCCGGGGACGTGGCCGGGAACGCGGGCGCGGGGCGCCACAGGACGCAGCCGGCCGCGCGGACCGTGGTGTCGTCGTCTGCGGGGCTCACGGCGCGTATGCCTCCTGTTCCCGTCGTCCTGCGGCGGTTCCTACGGCAGCCTGATCGGTTCCTTGCGCCAGCTGTGCTGGAACGCGTACCTCGCCGCCTCCACCTCATGCCGCTGGTCGGCGTGGAGCACGCCGAGCGCGTACGCCGTCGCCGGGGCGATGCGCGGTGTCCGGGCGGCCTGGGCGGCGGCCGAGGCGGCCTCCGCGGCGTCGCGGTGCCGGTCCAGGGCCTCACCGGCGGCGAGGAGGCGTACGTCCGCCGCGTCCTCGGCGCTCCCGGTGTCCGAGCCGGCCAGCGCCTCCAGGGCGTAGCGGTGCAGGCGCAGCAGGAGGCGGACCTGGTGCCACGGGGCGTCCTGGGGGTGCGGTGCCGGGTCCGGGGAGAGGCCGTGGACCAGTGCCTGGGCGTTGTACGGGCTGCCGGCGGCGACCAGGGGCAGGGCGGCCACGGCGTCGGTGAGGCGGTCCCGGGCCGCGGCGGCGAGCGGACGCAGGTCGCAGGACGCGGCACCGGAGTCGGCGGCGGGAACATGGACGGGGACGGCGGGGGCGCCGCCGCGGCCCGGGCGGCCGGGGACACGCAGTGGGACCTCGCTGGCCAGTAAGGCGACCTTGTCCGCCACCGCGTGGAAGCGGCTGCTGCCCAGTGCCTGGAGGGCCGTGGAGTGCGCCCGGGTGCGGGCCAGGGTCAGCTGCCGGTCGAGCAGCGCGCCCGCCTTGGCCGCGCCCACCGTGAGGTTGCCGCGGTCCGGGGACGCCGGGCGGGCCACGGCGGGCACCCCGGCCGGCACGGCGGCGGGGGCCCGGCCGACCGGGCGCGGCGCGGGGAACGCCGCCGAGCCGGACAGCCGGTGCAGGGCCTGGAGCAGCCGCTCCAGCCGGGACGCGTACGCGTGCTCCAGCGCCAGGGTGCCGGACAGCCAGGCCAGCTCGGGACGCATCTCCTCCGCCCAGCCGGCGTCCAGCAACGGCTGGAAGGTGTGCAGGGTGCCGCTGATGCGGCGGGCCGCGCGGCGCAGGGCGCGGGCCGCGTCCAGGTCGTCCGCGGACGGAGCCGCCCGGCCCGGGCCCCGGCCGGAGGTGCCGTTCAGATCCGTGGCCGTACCCGCACCCGTGGCAGTACCCGCACCCGTGCCCGCGGTCCCGGGGCCCGACTCGCGGTGCCTGCGCAGTGCGCGCAGGAACTCCGTGGCCTGGGCGCGCAGGTAGTCCGCGAGTGCGTTGGTGTCCGCGGGCGCGTGGACGGCCGATCTCGTGCCCGCGCTCGTGCTCGTGCCCGCGCCTGTGCCCGTGCCTGTGCCCGTGCCCGTGCCCGCGCTCGTGCCCGCCGCTCCTGCGTCCGCGTCCGCGGCGGTGTGCGGGCCAGTACCGGTGTGGGGACCGGTGCCGGTACGGGGCACCGGGTTTCTGGTCGCGTTCGCGTTCGCGCTCGCGGGTCGGGGCGGTCCGGCGGTCGCCGCGGGGTCCGTCGGGTCAAGGTGTCGCTGTGCCACGCCGGCGCCTCCGGGCGTCTATGAGCATCTCCTGGACGTTGCGCAGGGGCTGGCCGTCCGTGTCCGTCGCGTGCCGGGTCCACTCGCCGTCCGGGCCGAGGTGCCAGGAGGCGGTGACGTCGGACATGCCGTTCTCGAGCAGCCGGTTCAGGGCCGCCCGGTGGGCCGGATCGGCGACCCGGACCAGGGCCTCTATCCGGCGGTCGAGGTTGCGGTGCATCATGTCGGCGCTGCCGAGCCACACCTCGGGCTCACCGCCGTTGCCGAAGGCGAAGACCCGCGAGTGTTCGAGGAAGCGCCCGAGGACGGAGCGGACCCGGATGTTCTCCGACAGGCCCGGCACCCCCGGCCGCAGCGCGCAGATCCCGCGCACCCACACGTCGACCGGCACCCCGGCCTGGGACGCCCGGTAGCAGGCGTCGATCACGGCCTCGTCGACCATCGAGTTGACCTTGATGCGGACGTAGGCGGGCCGTCCGGCGCGGTGGTGCTGGATCTCCTTGTGGACGCGGGAGACCAGGCCGTCGCGCAGCGACTTGGGGGCCACGAGCAGGCGGCGGTAGGTCTCGCGCCGGGAGTACCCGGAGAGGCGGTTGAACAGGTCGGAGAGGTCCGCGCCGACCTGCGGGTCCGAGGTGAGCAGGCCCAGGTCCTCGTAGAGGCGGGCCGTCTTCGGGTGGTAATTGCCGGTGCCGACGTGGCTGTAGCGGCGCAGCGTCTCGCCCTCCTGCCGGACGACCAGCGAGAGCTTGCAGTGGGTCTTCAGGCCGACCAGGCCGTAGACCACGTGGCAGCCGGCCTCCTCCAGCTTGCGGGCCCACTTGATGTTGGCGGACTCGTCGAAGCGGGCCTTGATCTCCACCAGGACGAGGACCTGCTTGCCGGACTCGGCCGCCTCGATGAGGGCGTCGACTATCGGCGAGTCCCCGGAGGTCCGGTACAGCGTCTGCTTGATCGCGAGCACGTCCGGATCGGTGGCGGCCTGCTCCAGGAACGCCTGCACGGAGGTGGAGAAGGAGTCGTACGGGTGGTGGAGCAGTACGTCCTTGGTGCGCAGGGCGGCGAAGATGTCCGGCGCGGACGCCGACTCGACCTCGGCCAGGTCACGGTGGGTGCCGGCGACGAACTTCGGGTACTTCAGCTCGGGCCGGTCCAGGCTGTGGATGCGGAAGAGGCCGGTGAGGTCCAGCGGGCCGGGCAGCGGGTAGACCTCGGCCTCGCCGATCTTCAGCTCGCGCACGAGGAGGTCCAGGACCTCGCGGTCGACGGACTCCTCGACCTCCAGCCGGACGGGCGGGCCCAGGCGCCGCCGCATCAGCTCCTTCTCCAGGGCCTGGAGCAGGTTCTCCGCGTCGTCCTCCTCCACCTCCAGGTCCTCGTTGCGGGTGAGGCGGAAGGTGTGGTGCTCCAGGACCTCCATGCCCGGGAACAGCTCCTCCAGGTGGGCGGCGATCACGTCCTCGATGGGGACGTAGCGGCCCGGGGAGGCCTCCAGGAAGCGGGAGAGCAGCGGCGGGACCTTGACGCGGGCGAAGTGGCGGTGGCCCGTGACGGGGTTGCGGACGACGACCGCGAGGTTGAGGGAGAGGCCCGAGATGTACGGGAAGGGGTGGGCCGGGTCGACCGCGAGGGGCGTGAGGACCGGGAAGATGCGGTGCCGGAAGAGGGTGAACAGGCGGGCCTGCTCCTTCTCCGCCAGCTCGCTCCAGCGGACCAGGTGGATGCCCTCCTCGGCCAGGGCCGGGGCGACGTCCTCGTGGAAGCAGGCGGCGTGCCGGGCCATCAGCTCACGGGAGCGGGCCCAGATCATGTCCAGCACCTCGCGGGGCTGGAGGCCGGAGGCGGAGCGGGTGGCGACACCGGTCGCGATGCGGCGCTTGAGACCGGCGACGCGGACCATGAAGAACTCGTCCAGGTTGCTGGCGAAGATCGCGAGGAAGTTGGCCCGCTCCAGGAGGGGCGTGTTCGGATCCTCGGCGAGTTCCAGCACCCGTTCGTTGAACGCGAGCCAGCTGCGCTCGCGGTCCAGGAAACGTCCCTGCGGGAGCCGGGCGCCGCCGTCCTGGGAATCCTCCGACTCCTCGTACGCGTCGAGGTCGGCGTCGATGTCCGGCTCCAGGCCGGAGACCGCGGCGGCCACGGTGTCGGGGCGGTGCGCCGCGATCGAGCCCACGGAGGGCTGCGCGTGCTGCGTGTGCTGCGTGGGCTGGACCTCTGCCTGGCTGTTCGGCTGCCTCATGAACCCATTCTTCCGCGCCACGCGCCGGTCAGGCGCGTCAGAGGGCTCGAAGGGCCCGGAAGGCTGTGGCTCGGTCGGCTTCATTCGCCGAGCCTCGCAAGGCTGTCTGAATCGATGGTTACGAGGACATGACGTGTGGGATAGCGGCGCCCCTCCGGAACCCGCGCACGGGTCGGCCGTGCGCCCGCGGGGCCACGTGTGCGGGTCGGCCCCTTCCCTCTCTGAGCGTGCGTACGGCGAGGTCGCGGCGCCCTCGAACGGTCCGCCGCGACCTCGCCTCCCCCCGGGCCTCCCCCGGGCCTCCCGCGGGCCGCACCCGGTCCCGCGCCCGGCCCGCGTACGGGCCCTGAGATCGTGTGAACCGATCGGGCGGGCTCGTGCGATGAGGAGATGTGAGCGAAACGAGAAGCGACGGGGAGCTGCTGCGGGCTGTCGCGGCGGATGCCGACCGGCGTGCCTTCGAGGAGCTGTACCGCCGGTACGCGCCCTGGCTGACCGCCCGCATGCGCGGGCGCTGCGCCGACGCCGCCATGGTCGACGACGTCGTGCAGGAGACCTTCCTCGCGGTGTGGCGCGGCAGCGCGCGGTACCGGGAGGAGGGCGACGTGGCCGGCTGGCTGTGGCGGATCGGCTCACGGCGGCTGATCGACGTGCTGCGCGGCGACGGTGCGCGCGGGCGGCTGAGGCAGACGCTGGCGAGGCTGCGGCACCGGGACGAGGTCTCGGCGGAGGAGCGCGTCCTCGCCGGAGTGGAACACGGTGACCTCGCCGGCGCGCTCACCAGACTCTCGCCGGAGCTGCGCGCGGTGCTCCAGGCCACCGTCGTCGACGGGCTGACCACCCGTGAGGCGGCCGTCCTGCTCGGCATCCCGCCGGGCACGGTCAAGACGCGGGCGATGCGGGCCCGCCGGCAGCTGCGGGAGGCGCTGGCATGACGATCGACGACAGCCGTCGCCAGGACGGCAACACCTGGCACGTGGACGAGGACGACCTGCGGGCCTACGCCCGGGGCGAGCTGGCGGCGCCCGCGCTCTGGTCCGCCGACGCCCACCTGACCGCCTGCGCCGCGTGCCGGGGCACCCTCGCCGAGGTGAGCGACGCCGCCGCACTGGACGCGGGCTGGGCCAGGCTCGACGCCGAGCTGGACGCGCCCCGCCCGGGCCGGTTCGAGCGGCTCCTGACACGGTGCGGCGCGGACGACGGCACCGCGCGGCTGCTCGCGGCCACGCCCATACTGCGCCGGTCCTGGTTCGGTGCGCTCGCCACCGTGCTGTTCATGACCTTTCTCGTGGCCGTCTCGGCCGGAGCCGCCGGCGAGCCCACGGTGTTCCTGGTCTGCGCCCCGCTGCTGCCGCTGGTCTCGGTGGCGCTCGCCTACGGGCCCGCCCTGGACCCCACGCACGAGATGGCCGTCGTCTCGCCGATGCACGGTTTCCGGCTGCTGATGATCCGTACGGTCGCCGTGCTCGTCGTGGCCCTCGGCGTGGGCGGCCTGGCCAGCCTGGCGCTGCCCGGATTCGGTCCGGGCGCCCTGGCCTGGCTGCTGCCGGGGCTGGCCCTCACGACGAGCGGGCTCGCGCTCACGCCCCGGCTGGGGCCGGTGGCCGCGCCCTCCGTGCTCGTGGGCGCCTGGGCCGCCGTCCTGCTGGCCGCGGACGCGGCCCGCGCCTCCACGGACGGTCCGCTGGCGCCGTTCACCGCGGCCGGGCAGGGCGTGTCCGGGTTCCTGGCGGTGCTGGGCGCCGGGCTGCTGTTCCTCTTCCGCGACCGGTTCGACGTCTCCGCCCGCGGCGTGGCGTGACCCCGCCACCCTCCTGACCCTTTTCACGATCCACTTGCACGCACGGGAGTGCCGTATGACCCCCACAGTTTCCGCGTCCGGGCTGAGCCTCCACTACGGGCGCACCCGCGCCCTCGACGACGTGTCGCTGCGGCTGACCCCGGGTGTCACCGGGCTGCTCGGGCCCAACGGCGCCGGGAAGACCACCCTGCTGCGTGTGCTCGCCACCGCCGTGCCCGCCGACCGGGGCGCCTTCACCGTCCTCGGGCACGATCCCGGGACCTCGCGCGGCCGGCAGGAGGTGCGGCGCCGGCTCGGTTACCTGCCGCAGACGCCGGGTTTCCATCCGGACTTCACGGCCTTCGAGTTCGTCGACTACGTGGCGATCCTCAAGGAGCACGCGGACCGCCGGGAGCGGCACCGCGAGGTGCGGCGCGTGCTGGAGGAGGCCGGCCTCGACGACGTGCGCGGTCGCCGGATCAAGAAGCTGTCCGGCGGCATGCGGCAGCGGGTCGCGCTGGCCGCCGCGCTGGTGGGCGACCCCGGTTTCCTGGTGCTCGACGAGCCGACCGTCGGCCTCGACCCCGAGCAGCGGATGCGGTTCAGGGAGCTGATCGCCGAGGCGGGAGAGGGAAGGACCGTGCTGCTGTCCACCCACCAGACCGAGGACGTAGCGATGCTCTGCCACCGGGTGATCGTCATGGCGGCCGGGACGGTGCGGTTCGACGGGACTCCGGCCGAGCTGACCGCGCGGGCCGCCGGGCGGGTGTGGAGCAGCGCGGAGAAGGATCCGGGCGCCAAGGCCGGGTGGCGCACCGGGACGGGCTCCTTCCGGAACGTGGGGGATCCGCCGGCCGGCGCCGAGCCCGCCGAACCCACTCTGGAGGACGGCTACCTGCTCGTCCTCGACGGCGCGGGCCCGGCCGGCGCGACCGGCACGGAGGTGGCCGCGTGAGCACCGCACTGGTGGAGGACACCGTGTCCGGACAGGCGGCGGCGCGCGAGCGCGGGGTGCGTCCCGTGTTCGCGCTGGCCCGGTTCGAGGCCCGCAGACTGCTGCTGAGCATCCCCGTCGTCATCGCCTTCGTGGCGTACGTGGCGTGGATCGTCTGGCGTACACGCACCTCCTGGGACGGCTACCCCGCCCTCCAGGACGCCGACCGCGCCACCCAGTCCATGCCGATGCTCGTCGGCCTCGCCGTCCTGCTGTGTGCCAACCGCGCTGTGGTCCGTTCCGAGCGGCACGGCACCGAGCAGCACTTCTCGGTGCTGGTCCTGGAGCCCTGGCGCCGGGCGGCCGCCCACGCGCTGTCCGTCGTGCCGGCCGCGCTGCTCACCGCCGTGTGCGTGGCCGGTCAGTTCGGCTGGGAGGCGCTCAAGCCGGGCGCGATCGGCCATGGTTCGCCCGCCGAATTGGCGGTGGGACCGCTGACGGTGCTGGCGTTCGGTGCGCTTGGGGTATTGCTGGGCCAGTTGGTGCGGTCGGCGGCGTTCGCCGCGCCGCTCCTGGTGGTCGTGCTGCTGCTCACCCTCGTGCTCGGCACCGCGCCCGGTGGCGGGGACGGCCTGGCCTGGCTGGCGCCGGCCGTCTCCGGGTCCGGCCCGGACACCTTCCCCTCCGACCTGCTGGGGCGGCCCGCCGCCTGGCACGCCTTGTACCTGGCGGGCGCGGCCCTGTGCGTGGCCTTCCTCGCGGCGGCCGTCGCCGGTGGGCGCGGTGGGTTCGTCCGGGCGGGCCTCGCCCTGAGCCTCGCGGCGGCGGTGACGGGCGGGGTGCTCCAGGCCGGGGGCGTGTCACCCTCGCCGGAGCTGACCGCGGCGCGTGAGCGTGCTTCGGTGCGCCCCGAGCTGACCTGCGTCGAGCACGGCCGGTCGAGGTACTGCGCCTTCCCCGAGTGGGAGCCGCGCACGGGTACCTGGGCCGGGGTGGTGGACAGCGTCCAGTCCCTGGCGGGCGGCTCCGCGCACGACCGGCCCCTCCTCGTACGGCAGCGGATCGACGCCCGGTACGGGCTGGAGGCCGACACCGCGATCCCCGCACTGACCGACGCCCACCAGGTGACCGTGGGCACCGCCTGGGGCGGGAACCGGGTTCCCGAGTTCTCCAGTGCCGTCGCCGCCGTCCTCGTCGCGGGCTCGGAGGCGGCGGGCACCGAGATCTGCGACGGGCGGATGGTGACCGTCATGTGGCTCTCCCTGAGCTGGCAGGACGATCCGATGGACGCCCTGCGCCGGGTCCGCCTCGACGACAGCGTGACGGGCTCCGCGCTCGTCCTGTCGCCCACCGACGGACTGACCATGACGGAGGGCCAGACGGACGTCGTGCGGCACCTGCTGGAAGACCCGCCCGCCGGTGTCGGGGCGCGGGTCAAGGAGCACTGGGCCGAGCTGACCAAGCCGGGTGTCACGACCGCCCGCGCCGCCGGGCTGCTGGGCGTGGCCGCGCCGAAGAAGGCGGACTCGTGCGAGGACTGACGGCGGCCCGGGGAGTGACGGCGGCCCTGGTCGGGCCGCTGTGGCGGACGCTTCCGTGGCGCGCGCCGGCGGCAGCGGGGACGCTCGGCCTGCTGATTGCCGGCACCCCGCTCACCATCGGAGCCGAACCGGCCCCCTGGCAGACGCTGTTGCTGCTCCGGTGCGCCGCCCTGACCGGCGCGCTCGGCCTGGCCTTCCTGCTGGACGACCCGGCCCGCCACCTCACCACGCCGGTGCCGGTCCCGAGGCCCGTCCGGCAGGCGCTGCGGGTGGCGCTGGTCGCGCCGTTCGCCGCCCTGTGGTGGGCGGTCGTACTGCTCCTGGCCCCTTCGGCGTCCCGTCCTCCGGCCGGCGAGGTCACCCTGGAGGCCGTAGCGGTGGGCGTCCTGGCCCTCGCCGCCGCCGCCCTGGCGGTACGGGTGACGGACGAGGAGCGTCCCGGGCCGTTCGTCGCGGCTGCCCTGCTGGTCATGGCCGTTCTCGCGCCGCTGCTCGCCCCGGAGGGCTGGGCACTGTTCGCCCAGGCCGACGATCCGCGCTGGCCCGCCGCGCACGAGAGATGGGCGGCGCTGGCGGCGGGGGTGGCGGTGGTGGCGGCGGCGTGCGGACCGGAGCCGCTGGGCCGTCGGACCGACGGCCGGTGAGGGGACCGCACGCGGACCCCTAGCGGGCCCGGAGCAGACCGGGAGCGGTCCGGGAGCCAACCGGGAGCGGACCCGGAGCAGTCCTGGAGCGGTCCCGGAGCGGTCCCGGAGCAAAGCGCACGCAGCGCCGGAGCAAAGCGCGAGCAGCCCCTGAGCAAAGCGCGAGCAGCCCCGGAGGGGCCCCGCGGCTCACGTCTCCGTGCGGTACATCAGGTCCGTCTCGTGGGTGACGAATCCGAGGCGCTCGTAGACGGACACGGCGGCCTTGTTGTCGGCGTCGACGTACAGCATCGCGGTGGGCAGGCCCTGTCCCTCCAGGTGCCGCAGGCCGACCGTGGTCAGGGACTTGCCCAGGCCGCCGCCCTGGACGTCGGGGCGGATGCCGAGGACGTAGACCTCGCCGAGCCCTTCCTCGGCGTGCACCTTGGTCCAGTGGAAGCCGATCAGCTCGCCGCCCCGCTCGGCGAGGAAGAAGCCCGCCGGGTCGAACCACGGCTCGGCCTTGCGGTCGTCGAGGTCGCGCTGGGTGAGTGAGCCCTGTTCGGGGTGGTGGGCGAAGGCGGCCGCGTTCACGGCGAGCCAGGCCGCGTCGTCCTGGCCGGGCACGAAGGTGCGGACGCTCACGCCCTCCGGCAGCACCGGATCCGGCAGGTCCAGGCCGGCCAACGGGCGCCGCATCTGCCGCAGTTCCCGGAACAGGGAGAGGCCGAGCACCTGGGCGAGGTGCCGGGCGGCGGAGTGCCCGCCGTGCGCCCAGATGCGCAGCCGCTTGCCGGACGCGGCGAGCAGCGCGGAGCCCAGGGCCCGCCCGTGTCCCTGGCCCCGGTGCGAGGGGTGGACCACCAGCTCCGCGGCGGGCGGCTCCACCGGGTCGGTGCCCTCCAGCTGGGCGTAGCCGACCAGTTGACCGTCGCCGACGGTGAGCAGGAGGTGCGCGACGCCCTCCCGCGCGGGACCGCGCAGCTGGAGCCTGCCCTGTTCGGACACGGCGTGCTGCCCGTCGTTCCGGGCCGCCTCGGTGAGCAGGGCGAGGACGGCGTCGGTCTGCTCGGCGGTGAGTTCGGCGAGGGTCTCGATCGAGCGGGGGCGGCCGGGCCGCACGGTGTCGTCGCTGGTCATGCGTACGAGGGTAAAGGGCGGGCACGGCAAAGCGGCGGCAGCGGACGGGAGCGGGGAGCGGCGCGGGGACGAGGGTGAAGTTAAACCAGGCTGTAACCCGGAAGCCCCTGTCGCGCTACGCGCGTTGACCTTAGGCTGCTGCGCCGACGAGCCGTCTCCTCAGCGGCTCGCGCCACGCACACCCACAGGGGGGCGCATGCCAGCCACAGCACAGTCGCACCAGCCGCGTCGCAGACGCCGTACGAGCCGTCTCCTCGTCGCCGCCGCCACCGTCGTCACCGCCGGGGCGCTCGCCGCGGCGGCGCTGCCGGCCTCGGCGAGCGCGGGCGGGCACGACCGCGGACACGGCGGCCACGGACACGGTCACGGCCAGGGCCGCTACCAGGACGTCCAGCTCCTCTCCTTCAACGACCTGCACGGCAACCTGGAGCCGCCCGCCGGTTCCTCCGGCCGCGTCACCGAGGTTCAGCCGGACGGCACGAAGAAGACGATCGACGCGGGCGGCATCGAGTACCTGGCCACCCACCTGCGCGAGGCCCGCAAGGGCAACCGCTACTCCGTCACGGCCGCCGGCGGCGACATGGTCGGCGCGTCCCCCCTGCTCTCCGGCCTCTTCCACGACGAGCCGACCGTCGAGGCGCTGAACAAGCTCGACCTGGACGTGACGAGCGTCGGCAACCACGAGTTCGACGAGGGCGCCAGGGAACTGGCCCGCCTTCAGAACGGCGGCTGCCACCCCACCGAGGGCTGCTACACGGACCAGCGGTTCAAGGGCGCCGACTACCCCTACCTCGCGGCCAACGTCCTCGACGAGAAGACGAAGAAGCCGATCCTCAAGCCCTACTGGGTCTGGAAGCAGAACGGCGTCAAGGTCGGATTCATCGGCGTGACCCTGGAGGGCACCCCGAACATCGTCTCGGCGGACGGCGTCAAGGGCCTGAAGTTCCAGGACGAGGTCGAGACGATCAACAAGTACGCCAAGGAGCTTCAGCGCCAGGGCGTGAAGTCGATCGTCGCGCTCATCCACGAGGGCGGCTTCCCGGCCTCGTCCGACTACAACTACGACTGCGACGCCCCGGGCGCCGGCGCCGGCGTCTCCGGTCCGATCGTCGACATCGCCAAGAACATCACCCCGCAGGTCGACGCGCTGGTCACCGGCCACACCCACAACGCGTACGTGTGCACGATCCCCGACCCGGCGGGCAACCCCCGCATGGTCACCTCGGCCTCGTCCTTCGGCCGCCTCTACACGGACACGACGCTGACGTACGACCGCCGCACGGGTGACATCGCCCGTACGTCGGTGAAGTCCGCGAACCACGTGGTGACCCGGGACGTCCCCAAGGCCCCCGACATGACCCGGCTGATCGGCAAGTGGAACACCCTGGCCGCTCCGATCGGCAACCGCCCCATCGGCTACGTCTCGGCCGACGTGAACCGCGACGGCACCGAGTCCCCGCTGGGCGACCTGATCGCCGACGCCCAGTTCGCGTACGGCAGGGCCCAGGACCCGGAGACCGACCTGGCCCTGATGAACCCGGGCGGCATCCGCGCCCCGCTGACCTACGCGGCCTCCGGAGCCGAGGGCGACGGCGTGGTCACCTACGCCGAGGCCTTCACCGTCCAGCCCTTCGCCAACACGGTGAACCTCAAGGACTACACGGGCGCGCAGTTGATCCAGGTCCTCAAGGAGCAGGTGAGCGGCCCGAACGAGGCGGCTCCGAAGATCCTCCAGATCTCGTCCGGCCTCACCTACACCCTGGACCTGACCAAGTCGGGCGCGGACCGCGTCGTCACCGACTCCATCCGCCTGAACGGCGCCCCCGTCGACCCGTCGGCCACCTACCGCGTCGCGTCCAACAGCTTCCTCGCGGGCGGCGGCGACGGCTTCACCACCCTCGGCCAGGGCACGAACGAGCGCGTCGGCGACGACGACCTGGCGGCCTTCGAGCAGTACCTCACGGCCAACTCCTCGGCCGCCGACCCGATCGCGCCGCCGGCGGCGGACCGGATCACGGTCGTGCGGTAGCCGGCCCCTGCGGTTCCTCCGGCTCCGGCCGGTCCCCGTCGGCGGCACCCGTCTCCGGCGGGGGCACCGGTGCCCCCGGCAGCCGTACGGTCGCCACCGTCCCGCTGCCGCCCTCCCCGGCCGGACTCGGACCGGCCGGGGTCAGGCTCACCGTGCCGCCCGCCTGCTGCACCGTCCGCGCCACGATGGACAGGCCGAGGCCCGAGCCGGGCAGCGCGCGGGCGCTCGGGGAGCGCCAGAAGCGGTCGAAGACGTGGGGGAGTTCGTCGGCGGGGATGCCGGGACCGTGGTCGCGGACGGTGAGGACGCCGTCGGCGAGGCGTACGCCGATCGTGCCGCCGTCCGGGCTGAACTTCACCGCGTTGTCCAGGATGTTGACCACCGCCCGTTCCAGCGCGGCCGGTTCCGCCCGTACGTACCACGGGCTCACGTCCGCCTCGATCGTCAGCTCGGGGCCGCGCAGGCGGGCGCGGCGCAGGGCGGACTCGACGACGTCGTGCCAGGCGAGGATGCGGGTGCGGCCCTCGTGCTGGCCGGTGTCGGGTCGGGAGAGTTCCTGGAGGTCGCCGATGAGCGCAGCCAGCTCCGTCATCTGGGCCTTCACCGAGGCGAGCAGGGCCTTGCGGTCGGCCTCCGGGATCGGGCGGCCGGTCTCCTCGCTGCGGGTGAGCAGCTCGATGTTGGTGCGCAGCGAGGTGAGGGGGGTGCGCAGTTCGTGGCCGGCGTCGGCGATGAGCTGCTGCTGGAGGTCGCGGGAGCTGGCCAGGGACGAGGTCATGCTGTTGAAGGAGCGGGAGAGGCGGGCGATCTCGTCGTCGCCGTCCTCCTCCACGGGGATGCGGACGGCCAGGTCCTCGGTGCGGGCCACGTGCTCGACGGCGCGGGTCAGGTCGTCCACGGGCCGCAGGCCGGTGCGCGCCACCCACAGGCCGGCCGCGCCGGCGCCGACCACGCCGATGCCGGAGACGAGGAGCAGGATCAGCGCCAGGTCGTTGAGCGTGGACCGGGTGCCCTTGAGCGGTACGGCGGCGATGAGCGCGGCGCCCGCTGTTTCCTGCGTGACCGGGTTGGTGATGGTCACCGGCAGCGTCAGGACGCGCAGCTCGGTGCCGTCCTCGGCCGTGCCGTTGCGGTAGCTGCCCTCGCGGGGCGAACCGTTGCCGATCACCTCGTGGTCGGCCTCCGTCACCTTGATCTCGCCCACCGAGGTGGTGAACAGGCAGACCGTCCCGTTCGCCGTGACCACCTGGGAGTACGTCGTCCGCAGCCCGTTGACGCCTTCCCGGGGAGTCTGCGAGCAGTTGTTGAGCGCTTCCCTGGCCTGGTCGCGCTGCTGCGGGTCGTTCAGCATCGTGGCCTTCTTGAGGTCGCTGTCGACCTGGTCGTACAGCCTCCCCTGGACGATGAACCAGCAGGTCACCGAGACCGCAGCCACCGCGAACGCCACCGCCGCCGCCACCAGCAGCGACAGCCGCGCCCGGATGGGCAGGGCTCTGACCCGGCGGGCGAGGCCCGTCACTCCGCGCCGCCCTGCCGCAGGACGTAGCCGACGCCGCGGACGGTGTGCACGAGACGCGGCTCGCCGCCCGCCTCGGTCTTGCGGCGCAGGTACATGACGTACACGTCGAGGGAGTTCGAGGACGGCTCGAAGTCGAAGCCCCAGACGGCCTTCAGGATCTGCTCCCGGGTGAGGACCTGGCGCGGGTGCGCCATGAACATCTCCAGGAGGGTGAACTCCGTGCGGGTCAGTTCCACCGGGCGCCCGGCCCGGGTGACCTCGCGCGTCGCCAGGTCCATGGTCAGGTCGGCGAAGGTGAGGGTGTCGTCGTCCTCGGCGGCCGCCTCCACCGCCGCCGCGTAGGAGCTGCGGCGCAGCAGCGCGCGGATGCGGGCGAACAGTTCGTCCAGCTCGAACGGCTTGACCAGGTAGTCGTCCGCCCCGGCGTCCAGGCCGGTCACCCGGTCGCCGACGGTGTCGCGGGCCGTCAGCATCAGGATCGGGGTCGTGTCGCCCGCGCCCCGGATGCGGCGGGCGGCGGTCAGGCCGTCCATACGGGGCATCTGGATGTCCAGGACGACCAGGTCGGGCCGGTACGCCGCCGCCTTCTCCAGCGCGTCGGCGCCGTCGACGGCGACCTGGGTGCCGTAGCCCTCGAAGGCGAGGCTGCGCTGGAGGGCCTCGCGGACCGCCGGCTCGTCGTCGACGATCAGGATGCGCTGGGTCTCACGGTCGCGGTCGCCGTCTGCGGGGCTCATGGGCTCGGGTCCTCGGATGCGGTAGGGATCGGACGCGGCAGGCAACGGGTCTGCCGACGGACGCTTTCAGCGTCGCACGTCTTCGTGCTCCGTCAGACGTCAGCTGCTCGCACCCGCCCGCAGGTCGGGCAGGTCGGCCTTGACCGTGTTGACCGGGATGGCGAAGCCGAGGCCCACGCTGCCCGCACTCGCGGAGGACTCGGTGGCCGAGTACATCGCCGAGTTGATGCCGATGATGTTGCCGTTCATGTCGATCAGCGCACCGCCGGAGTTGCCCGGGTTGAGGGAGGCGTCGGTCTGGATCGCCTTGTACGTCGTCGTGGACGAGCCGGTGTCGCCGTTGAACTGCTGACCGCCGAACTCGAACGGCCACTGTCCGCCCTGCCGCTGCTGCTGTTGCTGTTGGCCCTCGTCCGTCGAGACGGTGACGTCGCGGTCGAGTGCGGAGACGATGCCGCTGGTCACGGTGCCGGTCAGGCCCTCGGGTGAGCCGATGGCGACGACCTGGTCGCCTACCCCGATGCCGTCCGAGTCGCCGAGGGTGGCGGCCGTGAGGCCGGAGGCGTCGTTCAGCTTGATCAGTGCGAGGTCCTTCTTGCTGTCGGTGCCGACGACCTCGGCGGTGTACTGCTTGCCGTCGTTCGTCGTCACCTTGACGGACGAGGCGCCGGACACGACGTGGTTGTTGGTGATGATCTCGCCGTCGCCGGTGATGATCACGCCGGATCCGGTGGAGGAGCCGGCGTTCGAGGTGGCGCTGATCTCGACGATGCTCGGGCTGACCGCCTTGGCGACCCCGGAGACCGTGCCCTTCTGGCTGGAGGGCACCACGTTGGTGCTGGTGGAGCTGGAGGCGACGGTGTCGCTGCCGGTCAGCTCCTGGATGCCGAACGCCGTGCCGCCGCCGACGGCCGCCGCGACGATCGCCACGGCCACGAGCAGGGCGGCGGGACGCCGCCGCCGGGCGGAGCGCTTTCCGTGCGGCGGCTCGAACGGCCCGCCCGGTCCGGGCTGCTCCGGCTGCGTGCCGGTGGGGGGCTGCGTGGGGGCGGCCGGCGGCTGGGCCGGCGGGGGCGGCCATTCCGGGTTGACGGGAGAGGAGGCGTGCTGGGGGGTTCCCTGGTACGGGTTCGCGTGCTCGTACTCGCCGTTGTGGCGGAGGCTCTCGGTCATGTTCATGAGCTTCCCGCCCGCGGATGAGAGCGGCCTGAGTGCCGCCTGAGAAGCCCGGCAGAACCTCGTATGCCCGATATAAAGCCGCCCCTCGGGAAGCCGCCGGTCGGGAGGCCGCCGGTCGGGAAGCCGCCGGTCGGGAGGCCGCCGGTCGGGAAGCCGCCCTCGGCAAGGCGCCCGCCGGGAGACGCCCATAGAGAAGCCGCCTGCCGGGAAGCCGCCTGCCGGGAAGCCGCCGGTCGGGAGGCCGCCGGTCGGGAAGCCGCCCGTCGGCAATGCGCCCGTCGGAAGACGCCCGCCGGGAGACGCCCATAGAGAAGCCGCCCGCCGGGAAGCCGCCCGCCGGGAAGCCGCCGGTCGGGAAGCCGCCGGTCGGGAGGCCGCCCGTCGGCAATGCGCCCGTCGGCAATGCGCCCGTCGGGAGACGCCCCTAGAGAAGCCGCCCGTCGGGAGAAGCCCCTCGGGCGGGCGTCCGCCGTGGAGGCGGCTACGCGCAGCCGCAGGACTGCCGTACGACCAGCTGTGACGGGAACACCTTCAGCCGCTCGCGCCGGGAGCCCGCCACCCGCAGGCCGTCGTCCAGCACCAGGTCCACCGCCGCCCGCGCCATCGCCGACCGGTCCGAGGCGACCGTCGTCAGCGGCGGATCGGCGAGATCCGCCTCCTTGATGTCGTCGAAACCGGCCACCGCCAGCTCGCCGGGCACGTCGATGCGCAGCTCGCGGGCCGCCCGCAGCAGGCCGATCGCCTGGTCGTCGGTGGAGCAGAAGATCGCGGGCGGCCGCTGCGGCCCGGAGAGCAGCTCCAGGCCCACGCGGTAGGCGTCGTAGCGGTTGTACGGCGCTTCGAAGAGCCGCCCCTCGGTGGAGAGCCCGGCCTCCTTCATCGCGCGCTTCCAGCCCTCGACGTGGTCGGAGACCGGGTCGCCCACGGACGGGGTCTCGGCGGTGCCGCCCATACAGGCGACGTACTCGTACCCGTGCTCCAGCAGGTGGCGCACGGCGAGCTGGGCGCCGCCCAGGTCGTCGGTGACGACGGCGACGTCGTCGATCGCCTCGGGGCGCTCGTGCAGCAGCACCACCCGGGCGTCCCAGGCGTCGATCTCGGCGGCGGCGTTGTCGTTCAGCGCGTGGCTGACCAGGATCAGGCCCGAGACCCGCATGCCGAGGAAGGCGCGCAGGTAGTGGACCTCGCGCTCGCCGACGTAGTCGCTGTTGCCGACGAGCACCATCTTGCCGCGCTCGGAGGCGGCCCATTCGACCGCGTGCGCCATCTCCGCGAAGAACGGCTGGCGCGCGTCCGGCACGATCAGGCCTATGAGATCGGTGCGCCGCGACGCCATGGCCTGGGCGACCCGGTCCGGCCGGTACCCCAGTTCCTTGATCGCGGCGAGGACACGCTCGCGCGTGGCCGGGGCGACCGGCCGGGGTCCGTTGTTGATGACGTAACTGACGACGGCGGTGGAAGTCCCCGCCAGTCGCGCCACGTCATCCCGAGTCACCTTGGCCACGCGCGGAGTCTACGCGGATGGACCCGCTCCGGGCAGGCCGTATCACACGTTGGATGCCCGTGCGCCCGCCGCGTCGGCCGGCGTGTCGCCCCGGTCCCGGTCGGCCCTCGGCTTCGCCCGGTCGGACCGCGCGCCGCTGTCGGCCTTCTCCGCCTTCTCGCCCTTCTCGGGCTTCTCCGGCGTGACGAAGCGGTAGCCGACGTTGCGGACGGTGCCGATCAGCGATTCGTGCTCGGGGCCGAGTTTGGCGCGCAACCGACGTACGTGCACGTCGACCGTGCGGGTGCCGCCGAAGTAGTCGTACCCCCACACCTCCTGGAGCAGCTGCGCGCGGGTGAACACCCGGCCGGGGTGCTGGGCGAGGTACTTCAGCAGCTCGAACTCCTTGAAGGTCAGGTCCAGGACCCGGCCCTTGAGCTTCGCGGAGTAGGTCGCCTCGTCCACCGACAGGTCGCCGTTGCGGATCTCCATCGGGGAGTCGTCGCCGCCGATCTGCTGGCGGCCCATGGCCAGCCGCAGCCGCGCCTCGACCTCCGCGGGACCCGCGGTGTCCAGCAGTACGTCGTCGATGCCCCAGTCGGCGGTGACGGCGGCCAGGCCGCCCTCGGTGACCACCAGGACCAGCGGACAGCTCAGGCCCGTGGAGCGCAGCAGCTGGCACAGACTGCGGATCTGCGGGAGGTCGCGGCGGCCGTCGACGAGGATGACGTCCGCACCCGGGGTGTCGACGAGCGCGGGGCCCTCGGCCGGAGCGACGCGTACGTTGTGCAGCAGCAGGCCGAGAGCGGGGAGCACCTCCGTCGACGGCTGGAGGGCGTTGGTCAGGAGCAGCAGAGAACTCATCGCGCCCCACCTGCCTGGGACGGTTCGTGGTCGTGCCCGGTTCGCTCGCCCATAACGTCTGGTTCCTCCTGGGTCCCTGCGAGGACGTTTACGGCACTGCTTCGTACAGGTCGTGCGGGTGCGGGTCCCGTGCCCGTGGGGCCCGCCGCGCGTCCGTGAGGTGAATGCCCGGCGACCGCCCGGCATCGCTCCCGGAAGCACAAAAGGACCCGGGGGCTACGTTGCCCGAGTCCTCTGCCCAGCAGAATAGCCGACATGAGCAACCGACCGCCGGGTCATGTGGCGCGTTCCACCCGTGGTCCAGCCAATCGTCCGCATCCCGAGACGCCCCGGGGAGCGCCGCGCCGCACGCCCGCGCGCACCTTCCTCCGTACGGCCGACGGCGTCCCCATCGACGCCGTGTACGAGCCGGGACCGGCCGGGCGGGACCCCTCTGACCTGGTGTTCGTCGTCGCGCACGGCTTCACGGGCGACGCCGACCGGCCGCACGTGCGGCGGATCGCGGCGGCGTTCGCGCGGCACGGCGCCGTCGTCACGTTCTCCTTCCGGGGCCACGGAGCGTCCGGCGGACGCTCGACCGTCGGGGACCGCGAGGTGCTCGACCTGGCGGCGGCGGTGACGTGGGCGCGCGGCTTCGGGCACGCGCGCGTGGTGACCGTCGGCTTCTCCATGGGCGGCTCGGTGGTCCTGCGGCACGCAGCGCTGTACGCCGGCGACCCCCGGGCGGGCACGGACGCCGTCGTGTCGGTCAGCTCCCCCGCCCGCTGGTACTACCGGGGGACGGCGCCCATGCGCCGGCTGCACTGGCTGGTGATGCGCCCCGCCGGGCGTGTGGTGGGCCGCTACGGCCTGCGCACCCGCATCCACCACCGGGACTGGGACCCGGTGCCGCTGTCGCCGGTGGAGGCGGCGGGGCGGATCGCGCCGACGCCGTTGCTCGTCGTGCACGGCGACCGGGACGGCTACTTTCCCCTGGACCACCCCCGGATGCTGGCCGAGGCGGCCGGTGACCACGGCGAACTCTGGCTGGAGCCCGGCATGGGCCACGCCGAGAACGCCTCGGACGAGGCCCTGCTGCACCGCATCGGCGACTGGGCGGTGGCGCGGGCGGGCTAGCCTGACGTTGTTCACCGCCGATCGACGACGACACCGACACCCACACGTCGCCGACGCCGATCGGCTCCGGCGACGAAGGAACCAGATGGCAAAGGTCACGGTGCGCTACTGGGCCGCCGCGAAGGCCGCGGCGGGGGTGGCCGAGGAGCCCTGCGACGCGGCGACGCTCGCCGACGCGCTCGACGCGGTGCGCGAGCGGCACCCCGGCGAACTCACGCGCGTGCTGCTGCGCTGCTCGTTCCTCGTCGACGGCGACCCCGTCGGCACGCGCGGGCATGAGACGGTACGGCTGGCCGACGGCGGCACGGTCGAGGTGCTCCCGCCGTTCGCAGGAGGGTGAGCGATGACCGACCAGCCGTATCAGCCGTACGGGCAGCAGCCGTACGAGGGAGACGACGCGCAGGCGTGGCCCGGGCAGCAGCCGTACCAGCCGTACCCGCACCAGGGCTACGGGGAGCAGCCGGACCCGAACGCCGGCCAGTACACGCAGCAGTGGCAGGGGCAGACCTGGGAGACGCAGGTGCAGCCGCCGGTCTCCGCGGAGGAGACGGCCTACCTGCCGCCGCACGCCCAGCCCCAGCCCCAGCCTGATCCGTACCCGGCGCAGGGCTACGGACAGCAGCAGCCGTACCAGCCCCGTTCCCAGCCGCAGCCCGCGCCGTACCAGCCCGAGCCCCAGCCGTACGCGCCGCAGCCACAGCCGCAGCCGCAGACGTACGCGCCGCAGTCACAGCCGCAGCCGCAGACGTACGCGCCGCAGCCGCAGCCTCACCCCCAGCCGCAGCCGCAGCCTCACCCCCAGCCGTACGAGCCGCCCGCGCCCGGACCCGCGCCCTCGTCCCCCACCCCCACCCCCGCTTCCGCGCCCGGGGACTCCGACGAGCCGGGCTACGGCCCCGCGACCGTCGCCGGGAACACGCGGATCACGGATGCGCAGCGGGCCCGGGCCGAGGGGCGTTCGCCGATCATCGACCCGGGCATGCAGCCGGCCGGTCTCACCGCGCTGCTGGGGCTGCTGCTGTCCGGCGCGGCGGCGCTCGGCACGTACGCGCTCCTCGTGCCGCTGGTCGTGCTCCAGGCCGTCACCGCGGCGGGCTGGTTCCGGCTGAACGGCATGTGGCCGGCCCGGCAGGGCATCGCGCTGGGCTTCGCGGGCGCGCTCGCCGCCGACGTGGCGATGCTGGCGTCCGACCGCTCCCCGGCGGCGATCCTCGGCACGCTCGGGGTGTGGGTGCTGCTCTCCCTCGTCCTCCAGCTGCGCTCGCACGCCGACCCGGACGAGCGGATGTACGGCCTGATGGCGACCATCGCCGCGGCCGCCCTGGCCGTCGTCGCGGGCGGGTACCTGGCCGCCGACGCGGACGCGGTGACCGTCGGCGGGATCGCCGTCGCTGTGGCCGCCGTGGCCCGGGCCCTGCCGCTGCCGGCCCCGGCGTCGGTGGTCGTCGCCCTGCTCGCGGCGGCCGGTGCCGGGATCGCGGCCGGTTCGCTGACGGACTTCGGGGCGTCGGGGGCGCTGCTCGGCGCGGGCGCGGCGGTGTGCGCGCTGATCGGCCTCCGGGTCGCGGCCTACGACTACCCCTCCCGGTTCGTCCACTTCACGGCGGGCGTGGCCCTGCCCCTCGCGGCGGCGGCCCCGGCCGTGTACCTCCTGGGCCGGGCCCTGGCCTGAGCCGCCGCGCCGGTACGGCACCCCCTGTCACAGCTGTTCGACAAAATCCGGGGGGTGCCCACGGCCCGCGTTACGCTCGCGCTGGACGGCCGCCGGTCGTCGGTCCGTCGCCGCCGAGCGTCCAGGGTTGGGGAATCACCGCATGCGCGCACTGCGAATACTGTTGATCGTCGTCGTGATCCTGGGCGGCCTCTTCGTGATCGCCGACCGTGTCGCCGTCAACTTCGCCGAGGACGAGGCGGCGGACAAGCTGCGCAGCACCGAGAACCTGGCCTCCACGCCGGACGTCTCCATCAACGGCTTCCCCTTCCTCACCCAGGTCGCCGGGGGCGAACTGGACGACGTGGAAGTCGGCATCGACGACTACGAGGCGTCCACCGGCAACGGCGGCGAGAAGATCCGCATCGCCACCCTGCGCGCGCACATGAAGGGCGTCGACTTCTCCGGCGACTACAGCTCCGCCACCGCGGCCACCGCCACCGGCACCGCGACCGTCGGCTACGACGAGCTGATGAAGGCCACCAAGTCCGAGCCCACGCAGATCGCGCCCGGCGTCGACGCCAAGGTCGTCGGCCTCTCCGACGGCGGCAACGGGAAGATCAAGGTGTCGTTGCAGGCATCGATCCTGGGCGTCGAGGTGCCCGAGCCGATCGACGTGCTCAGCTCGGTCAAGGTCAAGGACGACGACGTGGAGGTCGTCGCCGACGGACTGCCCGAGATCGGCGGCAGGCAGCTCGCCGAGTCCCGGATCCGGGCCATCACCGACTTCCAGCAGACCATCGACGAACTGCCGGGCGGCATCGAGCTGGACAAGGTCGAGGCGGCGAAGGACGGTGTCGAGATCACGGTGAAGGGTTCGAACGTCAAGCTGGCCGGGTAGGACGAGGGTCGGCCGCCCGCAAGCGCCCCCCGACGACGCACCCGTCCGCGGCGCTCTCGACGCGATGACGGTGCCCGGCCTCGTCCGACAGGCGAGACGGCACCGTCCGTACCGCAGATGCGCGGACGCCCGCCCCGGTCCGCGAGGCCTCCGGCGCCTGACCTGATCCCGCTCCGATCCCACACTCCGGACGATCCCGTCTCATCATGCGACACATCGGTGACACGACCCGCGCTCGATCCCTACGATCGGTCCCTATGAAGCGACAGGCGGATCTCACGAAGCGGCGGGCAGTGGACCTGTGCCGCGTTGCCGCCATGCTCTGTCGCACCTTCTGAGGTGGACGGCGACGTCGCCGTCCGTGTCCCCCTCATCCCTCACCCCGCCCTGCCCTGGGCATCCGCGCGCCGTGCCGCCGCCCGGCCCGGGCGCGCACACCCTCGCACCATGCCCCGCCGCCAACTGCCCCGGAGGAGAGAACATGAGCCGCAGCGACGTCCTGGTCGACGCCGACTGGCTGCAGGACCACCTGGACGACCCGAACATCGCGATCGTCGAGGTGGACGAGGACACGTCCGCCTACGAGAAGAACCACATCAAGAACGCGATCCGGATCGACTGGACGCAGGACCTCCAGGACCCGGTCCGCCGCGACTTCGTCGACCAGGAGGGCTTCGAGAAGCTCCTGTCGGCCAAGGGCATCGCCAACGACACGCTGGTGGTCCTCTACGGCGGCAACAACAACTGGTTCGCGTCGTACGCCTACTGGTACTTCAAGCTGTACGGCCACGAGAACGTCAAGCTCCTCGACGGCGGCCGCAAGAAGTGGGAGCTGGACGCCCGCGAGCTGGTCCCCGGCGACGAGGTGCCGCAGCGCGCCGCCACCGACTACAAGGCCAAGCCGCAGAACACCGCGATCCGCGCCTTCCGCGACGACGTCGTCAAGGCGATCGGCGCGCAGAACCTGGTCGACGTGCGCTCGCCCGACGAGTTCTCCGGCAAGCTGCTCGCCCCGGCCCACCTCCCGCAGGAGCAGTCGCAGCGTCCGGGCCACGTCCCGTCCGCCCGCAACATCCCGTGGTCGAAGAACGCCAACGACGACGGCACCTTCAAGTCGGACGACGAGCTCAAGCAGCTCTACACCGACGAGCAGGTCGACCTGGCGAAGGACACCATCGCCTACTGCCGCATCGGCGAGCGCTCGGCCCTGACCTGGTTCGTGCTGCACGAGCTGCTGGGCGTGGAGAACGTCAAGAACTACGACGGCTCCTGGACCGAGTACGGCTCCCTCGTCGGCGTGCCGATCGAGCTCGGCGCCAACAAGTAAGTCCGCCCCCTCAACCCCTCAGGAGTACGACATGTGCGGAGCGAAGGCCGGCGGCCCCGACGCCTCGACGATCAAGCCCGGTGAGACCACCATCCAGGGTCAGGTGACCCGCGACGGCGAGCCGGTGACGGGCTACGTCCGCCTGCTGGACGCCACCGGCGAGTTCACGGCGGAGGTCCCGACCTCCGCGACGGGCCAGTTCCGCTTCTACGCGGCCGAGGGCACCTGGACCCTGCGCGCGCTCGTCCCCGGCGGCAGCGCCGACCGCACGGTCGTCGCCCAGCAGGGCGGACTGGCGGAGGTCGCGATCGCCGTCTAACGGCTAACGCGCCACGCGACGGCCGAGGGGCCGCACCCACCGGGTTGGACGCCTGGGGTGCGGCCCCTCCGGCATGCCGGGCCTACGCTGGAGACATGTACGCGCGGCGGCGTCACGTCTACTTCGCCATGATGGGGACCTGCATCGTCCTCTTCGTGCTGGCCTGGGCGGTCGTGCGCATCTGGTCCGTCCCGGCGGCCGTGGGCCTGTGCGTCGTGGCCATGGTCATCCCGCCGGTGGCCGCGATGTTCGCGAACCGGCGCGGCCCGGACGACCGCTGGTGGGACGACCCGTCGGGCGACGCCCAGTCCGACGAGTGGTGGGACGAGCTGGACGGGAAGAAGCGCCCGCACTGAGCGCCTCCTGCGCGCGGCGCGGCGTCAGTAGACGAGCGCCTGCGTGTCGTCGGCCAGCGCCTCCTGCACGAACACCTGCGCGCCCGCGATCCGCACGCCCTCGATGACGTCCTTCTCGGTGAGGTCGCGGCGGGCGGCGCACTGGGTGCACAGGGTCACCCGGCCGCCCGCGAGGAGCGAGTCGAGCAGGTCGGGCAGCGGCGCGGCGTGCGGCAGCTCGAACTCGGCCGCGCGTCCCGGCACCGCGAACCAGGCGGACTCACCGGTCAGCCACAGGGACACGTCGACCCCACTGGCCACGGCCACCGCCGCCACCGTGAACGCCTGCGAGCACCGCTCGGGCGCGTCCGCCCCCGCCGTCACCTTGATCACGAGCTTCTTCGCCATGCCGGAAGCGTAGCCCGCGCGGGCGGCGTCACACCCCGAAGACGATCGTCACCAGCAGCGTCGCGACGCACAGCACGGTGAGCAGGCCGCTCACGGTGGCACCGTCCAGCCGGCCGCGCCGCCGGTGCCGGGCCCCGGCCCCGTGCCTCGGCGCGGGCCTCGGCGGGTGGTCCGGGTGGAACGGCGGCATCGCGAAGCCGGGGGAGAGGGGAGCCCGGTCCCGCCGGGGCGAGAGCCGCTGCGCCCGCCGGCACTCCTCGTAGGGCAGTCCGCCGTCGCAGGTCATGCCTCGTGCTCCTTGTGCTGGTGCTGGCGCAGCAGGACGTTCGCGTCCGTCACCGCGCTGTGGTCGAACGCCGCGCGGGCGGCTTCCCGCCGCTCGGCGAGCCAGGTGCAGGCGGCGCAGTCGGGCACCGGTCGGGGTGGCCGCTCGGGTTCGCCGGGGGCCGCTGGTGTGGCGAGCGTGCGGTCGTTCGCGGCGCGCAGGCTCGCCCCGAGGCGCTCCCGGTCGGTCGCCGGGCGCAGCGCGGCCGGCTCCGCCTCCCACTCCCGGCCGCCGCCGAGGGGCCGGAGCATCACCCGCGCCCCGCTGCGGCCCCGGTACTCACCGACCCTGGCGGCCGCGGTGTCGTAGAGCACGGTGCCGGGCTCGTAGGCGGCCGGTTCAGTTCTCACGCGGTTCGCTCCCTTACGTCAATGTCTATACGGAATGCGATGGTTGCCCTACTCTGCGTAGTGGTGGGCAGTACGAGCATGACCCACGACGGGGGTCGCCGAGCCCGGAACGGCCGCTAGTGCCACACCGGGCGCTCCAAATTCCACAAATTCCACAGCCGGGAGGGGTGCGGTGCCGCAGCGGAGGGCGATCACGGGTCGCAGTCAGGAACCGAGGGCACGGTTCGCGGAGGAGCTGCGGCTGCTCCGGCAGGGGCGGGGCGTGTCCCTGCGGGGCATGGCGGAGGCGGTCGGATGGGACGCGTCCCAGTTCGGAAAGATGGAGAACGGCCACACGCTGGGCGGCCCGGAGATCGTGGAAGCGCTGGATCAGTACTACGGCACGGGCGGCATGCTGCTCACCCTGTGGGAGCTGGCGGTGGCGGACCCGACGCAGTTCAAGGAGCGGTACCGCCGGTACATGGTCCTGGAGGCCGAGGCGGTGAGCATGTGGCAGTACTCGTTGAGCAGGCCTCCAGGGTTGCTGCAGGTGGAGGGATACGCGCGTGAAGCGCTGGCAGTGGGTGGTCTCAGCGGGGACGCGCTGGACCAGCAGGTCGGCGCGCGCGTTGGGCGACGGCACGTCCTAGAAGGAGACGGAGCGCCGCCATTCCGCGCCATCCTCTCCGAGACGGTGCTACGAAACTCGTTGCGGGACGCCCGGGGGTGGCGAGCGCAGCTTGAGTACCTGACGGAGGCGGCGGACCGCCCGAACATCACCCTTCATGTGCTGCCCTTTGGCTCCGGCCTGCACGGTATGGATGGCACCGACCTCATGTTCCTCCGCTTGGCGGATGGCCGTACCGTGGCCTATGCGGAGAACGATGTCCAGGGCGAACTGGTAGAGGAAGCCAGCAAAGTTGAGCAGTTGCAGCGCACCTATGATGACCTCCGCGACCTGGCGTTGAGCCCCGCCGAGTCACGGTCGTTCATCTTGCGAGTGTTGGAGGAAGCGCCATGCGAGCCATCGACTTGAGCACCGTCACCTGGCGCAAGAGCAGCTACAGCAACTCCGACGGCGGCAACTGCGTCGAGGTCGCCCCCGGCCTCCCCCTCGTTCCCGTCCGGGACAGCAAGGACCCCGCTCGCGGAGCCCTCCTCTTCGCCGCCCCCGTGTGGGTCGCCTTCCTGGACGGAGTCCGGCGAGAAGAGCCGGGGAGGGCCGCGTAAGCTGGGGCCGGCCCTGTTTTGCCCCCCGCTCAAGGAGCACCCCGTGGAGATCTTCTTCGAAGCCCTGCTGGTCCTGGTCTGCGTCGGCGTCCTCGCCTTCGCCGGTCTGACCGTGAAGAAGCTGTACCAGGGCCAGCGCTGATCACCGACGCCAGGAAGTACCGCTCATGATCGAGATCCCGTCCGACCTGCACAAGGGCCTCGTCCCGCTCGCCTTCCTGCTCGGCGACTGGGCCGGTGCGGGCGTGCACGACTTCCCCGGCGCCGAGAAGTGCAACTTCGGCCAGGAGGTCTCCTTCACCCACGACGGCCGGGACTTCCTGGAGTACCAGTCGCACACCTGGGTGCTGGACAACGACGGCAACAAGGTCCGTCCCCTGGAGTCCGAGCACGGCTTCTGGCGCATCGACGCGAACCGCAAGGTCGAGGTCACGATGACCCGCGACGACGGCGTCATCGAGATCTGGTACGGCGAGATGGCCGACCAGAAGCCCCAGATCGACCTGGTCACGGACGCGGTCGCCCGGACGGCGGCTTCTCAGCCGTACACCGGCGGCAAGCGGCTGTACGGCTACGTCAAGAGCGACCTGATGTGGGTCGGCGAGAAGCAGACCCCCGAGGTCGAGCTGCGTCCCTACATGTCGGCGCACCTGAAGAAGGTCGTCACCCCGGAGGACGTCGAGCGCTGGGCCAAGGCCCTCCCCGACGACATGCCGGACGACGGGATCGCCTTCTTCAAGTAGAGCCGGGAAGCGGCGGACACGCCGGCCACAAGGGCCTCGCGGACCACCCGCGGGGCCCCGTTGCGTTTCTGCGGCCGCGGCGCGCCTCCTCCGCCGGTCACCGGAGGAGGTGGCCCGCTTCCACCTCGTGGAGGTGGACGAGGATGTCGTACGACAGGCCGAGGGCGGTGTCCGGGTCGTCGGTCGACCAGTACAGGCCGTAGGAGCGGGTGGGACGGGCCGTGGCGAGCCAGGCTCGGGCGGCCTCGGGTGCGGTGCGCAGGTCGATGCCGAAGTCGCGGTGGCGGAGCCTGTCGAGGGTGTGCTCGTTGTAGCCCCTCGGCGCCGGTGCGACGGTGTACCGCCGGGGCCGCTGGGCCGTGAAGCCGGGCAGGGCGTTGACGGTGCCCCGGTGGAAGGTCAGGCCGATGCTGACGTAGTCCTGGCCGAGCCGGGCCCGCAGGAAGGCGCCGGTGGGCTCCGGGAACTCCTTCGGGTTGTCGCTGGTGTAGGCGACGTGGCCGTTGTTGGACGCGAGCAGGATGCGGCCGCCCTCGTGCCGCAGCCACCAGGCGGTGTTGTCGGCCATGACCCGGTCGCGGTAGCGCATGCGCTCGGGGAACTGGTCGTCGGGGAAGGCGTAGCCGGTGAAGCTCTGGGTGACGGCGGTGGCGTTCTGCACGGCCCAGGCGTGCGCCCGCTCGGCGTCGCGGCCGGCCGTGCGGGGGCGGCCGTGGTCACGGAGCAGCGCCAGGGCGGCGTCGGCCCGGTCGGCCTCCGCCCGGCGGGCCGACGGGTCCTTGCCCAGCTGGCCGGCCATCCACGCCCCCGCTTGTGTCCCGGCCGTCGGCTTCAGGCCCGCGTAGAGGTCCGAGACGCGCCCGGCCAGGTCGGGGCGGTGCACGGCGAGGTAGTCGGTGACCTGGGCGAAGGCTTCGGGGCCTGCGTAACCGAGGTCGTTGCCCGCGAACCGCAGCTGCGGCCGGCCGGGATGGCTCGTGTTGTAGCGGCGCATCCAACGGATCAGGTCGAGGTACTCCTGGGTGTTCCAGAAGACGTACTGCCCCTGGAACTCCTCCCGCATGATCCGCGCGGGGTCACCCGAGCCGCGGGTGACGTAGGCGTCCAGGCGCAGGCCGGTGCTCCAGCTCGCCTCCAGGACGAACGTGGTGAAGCCCTTGGTGGCGACGAGACGGCGGAAGAGTCTCTGTTTGAGCGTGAAGAACTCGTGGGCGCTGTGGCTGGCCTCACCCAGGCCCACGACGCGGGCGTCGCCGACCATGCGGCCGAGTCCCTCCAGGTCGCTCAGGGGCAGCGCACTGCGGTTCAGGGCGCTGACGGACTCGGCAGCCGAGGGGGCCGACGCTGCGGCGGTGCCGGTGCCGAGGGTTCCCACGGCGAGGACGGCGGTGGCCTGGCCGAGCAGGCGGCGGCGGCTGACGGGGTGGCTGTGGCTCATGACATCTCCTCGGTCGGTGGGTACGGCACGACAGTACTCAGGATTTAGGCGCTTGCGCAATACGCTTGTATAAGACGCGCGTGCAAGGCGCCTGTGTAAGGCGTCCGCATCAGGGGACGGATAACGTTCCCGGCATGGGTAATCGCGAGGATCTGCTGGTAGGGGCCAGGCGCTGCCTGGAGGAGAAGGGCTGGGCCCGGACCACGGTGCGCGACATCGTGACGGCGGCCGGCGGTGTGAGCATGGCGGCCATCGGCTACCACTTCGGCTCCCGGGAGGAGCTCCTGAACGCCGCGCTCATCGAGGCCATCGACGAGTGGGGCACGCGGATCGGCCGCACGCTGGCCTCCTTCGGCGACGCCGGAAACAGCCCGGCGGCGCGCTACGAAGCGATGTGGGGGCAGATCATCCAGTCCTTCCAGGACGACCGGACGCTGTGGCTTGCCACCCTCGAAGCCCTGCTCCAGGCGGAACACTCCGACGACCTGCGCCGCTACCTGGCCGGAAGCCAGGCCCTGGGCCGCCGGGGTCTGGCCGCGCTGCTGCTCGGCACACCCGAGGACCAGGTCGGCGACACCGCGGTCCGCACCCTGGGCGCCGCACAGATGGCCCTGTTCACCGGCCTGATGACGCAGTGGCTCACCGACCCCGACCAGGCTCCCGACGCCCCTGAGATCGTCGCGGGCCTGCGCGCACTCACCGGCATCGTCGACGCAGACGAGTGACCGGGGGCCGACGGGCCACGCCCTCGGCGCCCACCGCTCCGCGTCAGGGCCCGGTACGGTGCGCCGACGGCGCCCTAGACTGGGCGTCGTGGTGAGCACCGACTGGAAGAGCGACCTCAGGCAGCGCGGCTACCGGCTGACGCCCCAGCGGCAGCTGGTGCTCGAAGCCGTGGACACCCTCGAACACGCGACCCCCGACGACATCCTCGGCCAGGTGCGGAAGACGGCGTCGGGGATCAACATCTCCACCGTCTACCGCACGCTGGAGCTGCTGGAGGAGCTGGGGCTGGTCAGCCACGCCCACCTCGGGCACGGTGCGCCCACCTACCACCTGGCCGACCGGCACCACCACATCCACCTGGTCTGCCGGGACTGCACCGACGTGATCGAGGCCGACGTGTCGGTGGCCGCCGACTTCACCGCCAAGCTGCGCGAACAGTTCGGCTTCGACACCGACATGAAGCACTTCGCGATCTTCGGCCGGTGCGAGAGCTGTTCCCTGAAGGGTTCAACTACCGAGTCGTAAGCGAGTCGTAGGCTGGGCGTATGAAGAGCCCCCTGCTGTCCCTGCCCGGCGCCGTTCCCGCCGAGGGTGTGGACGAAGGCGTCGCCGCCCACTACGGCGACCTGTTCCGCGAGCAGCGTGCCCTCGCCGACGGCACCGGCTTCGTCGACCTCTCCCACCGCGGTGTCGTCACCGTGACGGGCGACGACCGGCGGAGCTGGCTGCACCTGCTGCTCACCCAGCACGTCAGCGACCTGCCGGCCGGCCAGGCCACCGAGGCGCTGATCCTCTCCGCGAACGGCCACATCGAGCACGCCCTGTACCTCGTCGACGACGGCGCGACCGTCTGGGCCCACGTGGAGCCCGGCACCCAGGAGGCGCTGATCGCCTACCTGGAGTCGATGAAGTTCTTCTACCGGGTCGAGGTCGCCGACCGCACCGCCGACACCGCCGTCGCGCACCTGCCGGCCGGTTCGATCGCCCAGGCCCCCGACTCCGCCGCCGTCCGCGAGACGCCGTACGGCCGTGACCTGTTCCTGCCGCGGGAGGAGCTGGAAGCGTTCGCCGCCCAGGCCGGGCCCGCGGCCGGGATCCTGGCCCACGAGGCGCTGCGCGTCGAGCAGCACCGCCCGCGCCTCGGCTTCGAGACCGACCACCGGACCATCCCGCACGAGCTGGGCTGGATCGGCACGGCCGTGCACCTTCAGAAGGGCTGCTATCGCGGGCAGGAGACCGTCGCCCGGGTGCAGAACCTCGGCAAGCCGCCGCGCCGGCTGGTCTTCCTGCACCTGGACGGCAGCGAGGTCCACCTGCCGCCGAACGGCGCGGAGATCCGCCTCGCCGACGACGGCCCCGACGGCCGGAAGGTCGGCTTCGTCACTACGTCCGTACGCCACCACGAGCTGGGCCCGGTCGCCCTCGCCCTGGTGAAGCGGAACGTGCCGGTGGACGCCAGGCTGACGGCCGAGGACACGGCCGCCGCGCAGGAGACGGTCGTCGAGCCGTAGCGAGCCGGGCCGAGGAGGGCCGGGCCGAGGAGGGACGGGCCGAGACGGGGCGAGAGCCGGTTCAGACCTCCAGGAGGACCGTGAACGGGCCGTCGTTCGTCAGGGACACCCGCATCTGCGCGCCGAAGCGGCCCGTCGCCACGGTCGCGCCCAGGGCGCGCAGCCGCGCGACGACCTCGTCGACCAGCGGCTCGGCCACGTCGCCGGGAGCGGCTGCGTTCCAGGTGGGGCGGCGGCCCTTGCGGGCGTCGCCGTACAGGGTGAACTGGCTGATGACCAGGAGCGGGGCGTCGAGGTCGCTGCACGACTTCTCGTCGTGCAGGATCCGCACCGACCAGAGCTTGCGGGCCAGCTGCGCCGCCTTCTCCTCGGTGTCGTCGTGGGTGACCCCGACCAGGACGCACAGGCCCTCGCCCTCGATCGCGCCCACCGTCTCGCCGTCCACGACGACGCTCGCGCCGTCCACCCTCTGCACCACTGCACGCATCCCGTCATGATGCCGTGCGTCCCCGGGGTGCGGACGGGTGGGCCCGTGCCCGGTTTCGTATCGCTCCGTAACCCCCCATCTGGGGCCGATCGGGGCCGATCGGGGGCACTCGGTCACATAGCGGCCACGCGGAGTGGCACCATGCTCCCAGGCGCCGGGCGAGGGGACGGTTGAGGCACATGAGCACACCGAGTACGGGGCAGTCGTTCGGGACTGCCGCGTTGACACGTCCGGGTGGCCCCGGGGGTCCGGCTGGACCGGGCGGCCCGGAGTCGCCCCGGCCGCCCGTGCAGCGCACGGACAGCCCCGCGCTGCCGGGGGGTTCCGCGGAGCCCGACCTGACCGCGCTGAGCCTGCCGGAGCTGCGCACGCTGCGCCGGGACGCCCAGCGCGAGGAGGCCGACCTCAGCTACGTACGGCGGCTGTTGCAGGGCCGCATCGACATCCTGCGCGCGGAGCTGGCGGGGCGCGGGTCCGCCTCGCCCTCGTCCGTGGTCACCACCGCGACGACCGGGTCCGTGGTCGAGCGGCTGTCGGAGATCCTCGCCGACGCCCCGGCGCGGCAGCGCTCCTCCGCCCGGCACGTGACGCTGGCCACTCCGCGCAGCGAGGAGTGCCGGCGCCTTGCCGCGGAGATGCTCGGCGAGGTGGAGCTGTCCGACCTGACCGCCCGCACCGATCTGGAGCTGACCGCGGGGATGGGGCGGCTCGTGCGCTACGAGCAGCAGGTCTCCCGGAGCCGGCAGCGGTTGCAGCGCACGGCGGACGGCTGCGGCGCGGAGATCGCACGCCGGTACCGTGAAGGGGAAGCACAAGTCGACGACCTGCTCGTGTGACACGGGGGCGGCCCTCGCGCCGCCTCCGGGGTCCGGTGATCCCGGGCCGTCGCCGCGGGGGGTCGCCCGTTCCGGAAGGCCACCGCCGATGTCCGCGCCCCAGTCGTCCCAGCCGCCCCAGCCGTCGCAGCACCCCCAGCAGTCGCCTGCGCGTCAGGCGTCGCCCACGTCCGCCCTCTCGACCGTCGTGCCGCCGGTCCTCGCCGAGGTCGTCCGGTCCGGGTTCGTCGAGGGGCGGCACCGGGGCAGCCTGGTCGTCCTGGGCGCCGACGGAGCGGTGGAGCTGGCGCTGGGGGAGGTGACGGCACCGGTCTTCCCGCGGTCCTCCAACAAGCCGATGCAGGCGGCGGGCGTCCTGCGGGCCGGTCTCGACCTCGCGGGGGAGCGGCTGGCGCTGGCGGCCGCGAGCCACTCCGGAGAACCGTTTCACCGTGACCTGGCCCGCAAGATGCTGGCCGAGTACGGCCTGGACCCGGCGCTGCTCCAGTGCCCGCCCGACCTGCCGCTGGACGCCGAGGAGCGCGACACGTACCTGGCGTCGGGCGCCGTGCCCGACCGCGTCACCATGAACTGCTCCGGCAAGCACACCGCGATGCTCGCGGTCTGCGCCCAGCGGGGCTGGCCGCTGGAGAGCTACCTCGACCCCGAGCACCCGCTCCAGCGGATCATCCACAAGGTGGTGGAGGACGCCGCCGGCGAGCCGGTCGCCGCCGTCGGCACGGACGGGTGCGGGGCGCCGCTGATGGCGATCAGCCTGGTCGGCCTGGCCCGCGCCTTCCGCTCCTTCGTCACCGCCGAGCCCGGATCGGCCGAGCGCCGGGTGGCCGACGCGATGCGCGCCCACCCCGAGTACGTCGCCGGCAGCCGCCGCGCCGACACCTGGCTGATGCGCGAGGTGCCGGGCACCCTCTCCAAGATGGGCGCCGAGGCCGTCCAGGCGGTGGCCCTGCCCGACGGCCGCGCCCTCGCCTTCAAGATCGAGGACGGCGCGGGCCGGGCGCTGGGCCCGGTGCTGGCCCGCGCCCTGGACCTGCTGGGCGTGGAAGGCCCGGTCGTCGACCGCATCGGCCGGGCGCCCCTGCTGGGCGGTGGCCGGGAGGTGGGGGAGGTCCGGGCCGTCTTCTGAGCCCCCGGGCGCCGCTGATCCCCGCGACTTATCCCGGCGACGCCGACGGGGGCGCCGACCTACGGTGGGCGTATGAGCCGCCGCACCGAGATCGACGTACGCCCCATCACCGAGGCCGACTTCCCCGACTGGAACCGGGCCCTGAACACCGGGTTCCTTCAGCCGCCGCTCGTCGCCGCCGAGCAGCTGGACGCCCGGCGCCTGGAGTTCGTGCCGGGCCGGTCGCTCGGTGCCTTCGACGGGAAACGCTGCGTGGCCACCTTCCGGTCCTTCGACCAGGAGCTGACGGCCGTCGGGGGCCGCCCGGTCCGTGCCGACGCCGTCTCCAACGTCACCGTCACCCCCACCCACCGCCGCCGCGGCCTGCTCACCCGGATGATGGCGCAGGACCTGGCGGCGGCGAAGGAGCGCGGGGACGTCGTCGCGACGCTGATCGCGGCGGAGTACCCGATCTACGGCCGGTACGGCTTCGGGCCCGCCACGACGATGACTGAGTGGTCGGTCGACGTGCCCCGCGCCGGTCTCGACCCGCGCCGGGCGGTCCCGGAGGACGGCGGCCGGATCGACCTCGTGGACGGCGACGAGGTGCGGGCGCTCGGACCCGGGCTGCACGAGCGGCTGCGCCGGGCCCAGCCGGGCGCGGTCAGCCGGACGGAGCGGTGGTGGCAGTACCGGACGGGCGAGGCGAACACCAGCGGTACGCCGTGGACCGAGCCCTACTACGCCCTGTACCGCTCGGCGGACGGCGAGGTCGAGGGCATGGCCTCGTACCGGACCGACGACCGCTGGGGCGACGCCAAGCAGCCGCTGAACACGGCGACCGTCGACTGGCTGATCGGTGTGACGCCGGCCGCCGAGCGCGCGCTGTGGCACTTCCTGTGCTCGATCGACTGGGTCCAGACGGTGAAGAGCGGCTGGCGCTCCCCGGACGATCTGCTCCCGCACCTGCTGCCGGACCCGCGGGCGGCGCGGATCACCACGCAGGCGGACTGGCTGTGGGTGCGGATCCTCGACGTCGCGGCGGCGCTGGAGTCCCGGACGTACGAGGGCCGGGGCTCGGTGGTGCTGGAGATCGCGGACGGCGGAGGGCTGACCGGCGGGCGCCGGCGGCTGGAGGCGGGCCCGGACGGGGCGTCCTGCACGCGGACCGCCGAGAGCGCCGACCTCGCCCTTGACGTGCGGGACCTGGCGGCGCTGTGGCTCGGTGACGAGTCGGCCGTGCGGCTGGCCGCGCTCGGCCGGGTGCGGGAAGAACGAGCGGGCGCCGCCCGTGTGGTCGACGCCCTGCTGCGTACGTCCAGGCGGCCATGGTGCCCGGACATGTTCTGAGGTGACTCCCTTCCGCCGGTGACGGGTGGACGTGCGCATCCGTAGCGCGTGCTGGTGGTGCTGGTCGTGCTCTTCAGTTGTGGTTGTGGTTGTTGTGCGTGGTGCCTGCCGACCGGCCGGGCTCCCGGCTCCCCTCCGGAAGGGGGCCCGGCCGGTCGGGACGTCGGTTCAGCCGGACTGGGCGAGCAGCATCACGAGGATCACCGCGCCCACACCGCCGATCACGGTGTTCTTCGCCTTGATGCCGATGGAGAGCGCGACGAACGCGATGATGCCCATCGGCCCGTACCTCCATTGCACGAGCTGCTCGAACCCGATGGCCAGAGCGGCGACGACGATGGCGATGAGCGGCATGGTGGACCCCCTGTCACCGTGGTGGCCAACCCTTGTGAGGCTCGACCACGTTGCCCAAGTTGGCTGCCAACTTATCTCTACTTCTCTCCACTTGGAAGAGACTCGTAACCACCTTTCGGCGAACTCCCGCAGGATGGCGAGAAGTTGTGGGTGGCTCGAAGTGCTGCGGGACGGGCGGGCCGGAGTCGTGTCCCTCCGGCCCGCCCGTCTCCGGTCACAGTGCGGAACCCGCGACCAGGAGGGCCAGCAGCACCGCTCCCGCGGAGCTGACGGAAGGGCTCTTGGCCTTGATTCCTATGGTGAGCAGGAGCAGGCCGACGATGCCGGTGACGCCGTACCGCCACTGGACGATCTGCTCGAAGGCGATGACGAAGACCGCGGAGACAAGGGTCAGGACGGGCATGGTCTTCCCCCCTTCGGGAAGTTCGGGCGGCCGGAAGTTCTCGGATTCGCATCGTCGGGAAGGTAAACTTCCGCCAACCGGGATAAGTTGGCAACCAACTCTAGCTATGTTGTTCCCACTTGGCTTCCATCTGTAAACAAGTTTCAATCAACTCCCGGTAGGTAGGTCGAAGTTGTAGCGTTTGGTCGTGACTCAGGAGAACGTGTCCGTGAACGGCAGCAGAAGGCTTTCGTCCCAGGAGATCGCCGACGTCCTGCGGGAGCGGATCGGCGGGGGAGACCTCAAGGCGGGTGACCGTCTGCCGACCCAGGCCGAGCTGGCCGAGGAGTTCGGCGTGGAGCGCGGCACCGTGCGCCAGGCGCTGCGCGCGCTCCAGGAGGACGGGCTGCTCACCAACGTCAGCAAGGGCAGCCCGCCCCGGATCGCCGAGCCCGCCCCCGCCCGGGGCGACGAGCCGCAGCCGACGGCGGTCTCGCTCGGGCCGCGCCTGGCGGAGGCGTTCGCCGCGCCGCGGGTGCGGATCGACGTCGTGTGCCACACCTCGGAGACCCTGATGATGGCGCTCAGTGAGCCGCTCCGCCTGATCCACGAGGGGCGGCTCCACCCCGAGGCGATCGAGTTCCGGGTGCTGGTGCCGTCCAGCGCCATCGCCCTGGCCTTCCCCGTCCTGGTCGGGGAGGACGAGCACGACCCGGTCCACCGGCGCTGGCTGGAGATGCGCGACGCGCACGCCCGGGTGCTCCAGCACAATCTGCACGGCGTACGGAAGGTCAGCCGCCAGGTCGACGTGCGGGTGGAGTTCCGCACCCTGCCGTTCACCCCGCCGACCAAGCTCTACCTGCTCAACGGCGAGGAAGCCCTCTTCGGCTACTACCGGGTGACGCGGCGCGAGGAGGAGTACGAGGGCCGGACGCTGGAGATGTACGACGCGCTCGGCTCCCAGTCGCTGCTGTTCTCGTTCCGCAAGCGCGCCGGTCACCGTGAGGCGATGTTCGTCGAGGAGTCGCAGAACTGGTTCGACGCCCTGTGGGACACCATCTCCATGGAGATGGCGCTCTCCTAGTGACGTCCGGGGCGGAGCGAGTGGAACCGGTGGGCGAGCGGGCCGGACGCGTTGAGAGCGGCGAACGGCCCGAGTCCCTGCGGGGCCTGGTCATGGGCGCCCGCGTCGTCCTGTGGGACTTCGACGGCCCCGTTTGCAGGCTGTTCGCGGGACATCCGGCCGACGGGGTGGCGAGGGGGCTGGTGGACTGGCTGGCGGCCGTCGGCCACGACGGGTTGCTGACCCGGGAGGAGCGGGACCACCCGGACCCGTTCCTGCTGCTGGCCGCCGTCGACCGCGAGAGCAGTCACGGTGACGTGGTCGCCGAGTTCGAGGAACGGCTGACCCGGGAGGAGCTGCGCGCCGTCGCCACCGCCCGGCCGACCCCGTACGCGGACGCCCTGATCCGCACCTGGGCCGCGCAGGGCGTCGGCCTCGCCGTCACGACCAACAACTCGCCCCGCGCGGTGAGCGCGTACCTGAAGTCTCGCGGCCTGCTCGCCTGTTTCACCCCGCACGTCGCCCCGCACGTCTACGGCCGTACCCGCGACCCGCGTCTGCTCAAGCCCGACCCGTACACGCTGGAGCGTGCCCTGCGCGCGTGGGGTGTCGCCCCCGCGCACGCCCTGATGGTCGGGGACTCCCCCGCCGACGTGGCCGCGGCCGGGAAGGCCGGCGTGCCCTTCCTGGGCTACGCGCGCAACGACCGCAAGGCGGAGCAACTGCGGTCCGCGGGCGCGGAGGTGCTCGTCCACTCCCTCGAAGAGGTGCTGCGGATGGTGCGGGACTGGCCGGCCCCGGGGCGCTAGATCCGGTCCCGGCCCCTACTGGCAGACCGTCAGGGCGTCGGCGGCCCGCAGGACCGGCAGGTACGAGGACACCACCGCGTCCGCGCCGCCCCGCGCCATCCGCAGCGCGCGTCCCGCGTTGCGGGTGAGTCCGAGGAAGCCGGTCCCGGCCGACCGGGCGGCCTCGAGGTCGGTGAGCTGGTCACCCACGAGCAGGCAGTCGGATGCGGGCAGGCCCAGGTGGCGCAGGGCCCGCTGCACGCAGTCCGGGTGCGGTTTCATGAGCCGCGCGTCGTGGGGCGCCCGGCCGAAGACCCCGGCGAACACCGGGCCCGTCCCGAGGCTGCCGAGGTACTCCCGGATCGGCGCCTCCGCGTTGTTGCTGACGACGGCCAGGCGCTTGCCGCGGCCCAGGAGCAGGCCGACGAGGGCGCCCAGGTGCGGGGTGGGGAGAGCGGTGCGCACGGCCCGCCGCTCCAGTGCGGTGACGGCGGCCTCGGCGCGTTCCAACGGGAGGGCACCGGCGGCGGGTGCGGAGCGCTCGTACATCTCGCGGAGCGGAGGGAGGATGCCGTGGGCGTCGTCGCACTTCTCGACCGCGGGGTCGAGCGGCCCCCAGTGCCGCCGGGCCGTCCGCTTGATCCGCTCCGCCGTGCCGGCCGTGGTGCAGCCCGCGAACAGGTCGCAGACCGGACCGTCGAAGTCGAACAGCACCGCGCGGGCGGAGCCGAACGCGCGCAGCGCCGCGGCCGGGTCGTCGAGGGCGTCGAGGGTGTCGCGGCCTGGGCCTGTGTCGGTCACCGCGGCAGTCTCCCGCACCCGGCGCGGACACGTCGTCGCGACGCGGACGCGTGCGGCGGAATGCCGTGCCCGGTCCGCGCCGGCGCGCTCGGCGGCCGGCTCGGGTGGTCCCGCGCAGGCTCTAGGCTCGCCCCATGAGCACCCCCGGTCTGCGCGAGCGCAAGAAGCAGCGGATGTACAGCACGCTGTCGGACGTCGCCGTCGCCCTCTTCCTGGAGAAGGGCTTCGACGCGGTGTCCGTCGCGGAGGTGGCCGCCGCGGCCGAGGTCTCCAAGCCGACGCTCTTCCGGTACTTCCCGGCCAAGGAGGACCTCGTCCTCCACCGCATCGCCGACCACGAGGACGAGGCGGCCCGGGTGGCGGGCCGGGGCCCGGCGCCGGTCGAAGCGCTGCGGCGGCACTTCCTGGCGGGGCTGGAGCGGTGCGACCCGGTGACCGGGCTCAACGACCATCCCGCCGTACTCGCCTTCCACCGGCTGCTCTACGGCACCCCGTCCCTGGTCGCCCGGATGCACACCCAGCTGGAGCGGTCCGAGGCCGCGCTCGCCGAGGTGCTCGGCGGCGACCTGGAGGCCAGGCTGGCCGCCGGGCAGATCATCGCCGTGCAGCGCATCCTCGCGCTGGACAACTGGCGGCGGATCGCCGACGGGGAGCGGGTCGAGGACGTACGGCCGGACGCGGTGGCGGCGGCCGAGCGGGCGTTCGCGGGGCTGGCGGCCGGACTGCCACCACGCATGACGAAGTAAATAATGTAACTGAGTAACGTCTTTCCTCTATGCTTGCTGGAATGACGTCGACCGATCACGCCCTCCAGCGCGCCCTCGACGGGGAACGCGCCCACCACGAGCACTGCCGCGCCGTCCTCACCGCGATGGTCGAGGGCGCCCAGGAACACGTCGTCACCGGCGAGGACGTCTCCGCCTCCGGTGCCGACGCCGAGGTCCTCGGGTACCGGTTGCGCAGCCGGGCCAAGGAGATGCGCGAACTTCCCGAGGGGCCGCTGTTCTTCGGCCGCCTGGACTTCACGGAAGCGGAAGCGGAGGGCGAACGGGACGGGCCGCCGGAGGCGGAGGCGCAGGGCGGGGAGGCCGTGCGGGCGCTGCACATCGGCCGGCTGCGGATCACCGAGCACCCGGCCGCCCCGCCCCTCGTCGTCGACTGGCGCGCCCCCGTCTCCCGCGCCTTCTACCAGGCCACCCCCGGCGACCCCCGCGGCGTCGCCGTCCGCCGCCGCTTCGGGTGGGCACCGGGCAGCCGGGGTGACCGCGCCGACCTCACCGGCATGGAGGACGAACACCTCGGCCGGGGCGAGTCCCGGGCGAGCACGATCGTCGCGCGGGAGATCGAGCGCCCCCGGGTCGGACCGATGCGGGACATCGCCGCCACCATCCAGCCCGACCAGGACGACCTCGTCCGCGCCGGTCTCGGCGACACCGTCTGCGTCCAGGGCGCCCCGGGCACCGGCAAGACCGCCGTCGGCCTGCACCGGGCCGCGTACCTGCTCTACACCCACCCGCAGCGCATCCGGCGCGCGGGACTGCTGATCCTCGGCCCCAACCCGACCTTCCTCGCCTACATCGCCGAGGTGCTCCCCGCCCTCGGCGAGAGCGGCGTGCGGCAGTCCACCCTCGCCCGGGAGATCGCCCGGCACCCGGTCACCCGCACCGACGACGCCCGGACCGCCGCCCTCAAGCACGACGCCCGGACGGCCGAGGTACTGCGCCGCGCCCTGTACGCGCGCGTGGACCCCGGCGCCGCGGACGACCTCGCCGTACCGGACGGCTCCTACCGCTGGCGCGTCCCGGCCGGGGCGCTGGCCCGCATCGTCGCGGACGTACGGGAGGAGGAGCCGCCGTACACCGTCGGGCGCGAGCGGGTGCGGGCCCGGATCGTGGGGCACGTCCAGAGGCAGGCCGAACGGCGCGCCGGGCCGCAGACCAACGCCTGGCTGCGCCGCGTCGAACGGGCCCGTCCGGTCGGCGCGGCCCTCGACGCGGTGTGGCCCCGGGTGCGCCCGGAGGAGGTGCTCGCACCGCTGCTCGGCGACCCCGCCGAACTGGCGCGGGCGGCCGAGGGGCTGCTGGACGACGACGAGCAGCAGGCCCTGCTGTGGCCGGGCCGGCCCCCGCGGTCGTGGAAGTCGGCGCGCTGGTCCGCCGCCGATCAGGTCCTGCTCGACGAGGTCGCCGGACTCCTCGACCACCCCGAGGGCTACGGCCACATCGTCGTCGACGAGGCCCAGGACCTCTCCCCGATGGAGTGCCGGGCCATCGCCCGCCGCTGCGCCTTCGGTTCGCTCACCGTCCTCGGCGACCTCGCCCAGGGCACCACGCCGTGGGCCGCCCGCTCCTGGCGCACCGTCCTCGCCCACCTGGGCCGCCCCGACGCCGCCGTGGTGCCGCTCAGCACCGGGTTCCGGGTGCCGAAGGAGGTCGTGGGCCTCACCAACCGGCTCCTGGCACGGCTCGACGTGGACGTACCCCCGGCCCGTTCCCTGCGCGGCGACGGCGAGCTGACGCTGCGCGAGACCCCGCCCGGCGCCCTGCCGGACACCGTCGTGGACGCCGTACGGCACGCACTCACCCGGGAGGGCTCGGTGGGCGTCGTCGCCGCCGACCCGGACGTGCCCCGGCTGCGGGCGGCCCTCGACGCGGCCGGCATCCCGGCGTCGGGGGACGAGACGCCGGGCGCCCGGGTGGCCGTGGTCCCGGCGAGCGTGGTCAAGGGCCTGGAGTACGACCACGTCGTCGCCGTCGAACCGGCCGCGATCGCGGCGGCACAGGACCCGGGAGGCCGGGGCCTGCACCTCCTGTACGTGGTGCTCACCCGGGCGGTGTCCCGCCTGGACGTGGTCCACGCGCACCCGCTGCCGTTCTGAGGCGCCGCACCGCCCGGGTCGGCGCCCGCCGGTCCATGCGCCGCACCGCCCGGGTCAGCGCCCGCCGATCACGTCGGCGACGCGGGTGTACCCGTCCGAGCCGTGCCCCCGGGCGACGACCCGGCGGGCCTGCCCCTCGATCACCCGCATCAGGCTCGCGTCGATGCCGTGCGCCTCGGAGGCGTGGACGACGTGCGCCATGGTCGAGACGGCCGAGGTGATCGGGTTCAGCTCGCCCGAGTACGTACCGGCGTCGGTGTCGGCGGCGAACTCGGTGAACAGCGGCGGCAGGATGGCCGCGATGCCCTGCGCGAACGGCGCCAGCTCCGCCCCGGTCACACCCTCCGCCCGGGCCACGGCGAGGGCGTGCGTGTAACCCGCCATCGCCGTCCAGAAGATGTCGAGCAGCGCGATGTCGTAGGCGGCGGCCCGTGCGGGGTCCTCGCCCAGGTGGGTGTGGCTGCCGCCGAGCGCCGCCAGCACCGGCCGGTGCTCCTCGTACAGCTCCCGGGGGCCGCTGTGCAGGAACACCGCGTCGTCCGTGCCGATGGTCGGGGTGGGGGTCATGATGGCGCCGTCCAGGTAGCGGACGCCGTGCCGGGCGGCCCACTCGGCCGTGTCCCGGGCGCGGCCGGGAACGTCGGCGCTCAGGTTCACGACGGTCCGGCCCTTGAGCGCGGAGGTGACGGCCTCCCGGCGCAGTACGGCGTCCGAGGCGTCGTAGTTCACCACGCAGACGACCGTCAGCGGCGAGGCGGCCACCGCCTCCTCGGCCGACGCGGCGGCGACCGCGCCCCGGGCGGCCAGATCGGTGTCCCGGCCCGGCGTGCGGTTCCAGACGGTGGTCGCGAGCCCGGCCTCCAGGAACGCGGCGGCCAGCGCCCGGCCCATCGGACCCAGGCCGACGACGGTGACGGCGGAGGACCGCCCGGTGTGTGCGGACATGCTTCAACTCCCGTAATGTGAAGAACAATTGCTCATGAATGGGGGCACCTCATGGCACACCGGCGCCACGACCCGAACGTCTGCGGAGTGACCGCCGCGATCGCCGTGATCGAGGGCAAGTGGAAGACCACGCTGCTGTGGCTGCTGGAATCCGGCCCGCACCGTCCGGCGGAGCTGCGCCGGAGGGCGCCGGGCCTGACCGAGAAGGTGCTGACCCAGGCGCTGCGCGAGATGGAGGCGGACGGCCTGGTGGACCGCCGGGTCTACGACGTGCTGCCGCTGCGGACCGAGTACTCCCTGACGGCGTTCGGACGTGATCTCGCCGAGGCCCTCTCTCCCCTCTCCGACTGGGGCCACCGCCGCCTGGACCGGCTCACGGAGTCCGGAGCCGCCGCCCGCGCGACCTCCTGACCTCCGCCTGCCCCCACAGTCTCCGACGGGTGGGGCGCGGTGCCCAGTACGCACAAAAAAGTGGGTACGGCGACCCGGGGGAGGCCCGGGAAAACACTATTGCAAGCAGGTTGCTTGCAATAGTTAGCGGGATGTCGCATGCTGGAGTCATGGCATCGCTCAACGTCGGCAATCTCGGTGAGTACCTGCGCGAGCAGCGGCGCAACGCGCAGCTGTCGTTGCGGCAGCTCGCCGATGCCGCGGGCGTTTCCAACCCGTACCTGAGTCAGATCGAGCGCGGGCTGCGCAAGCCGAGCGCGGAGGTGTTGCAGCAGGTCGCCAAGGCGCTGCGGATCTCCGCCGAGACGCTGTACGTCCGTGCGGGGATCCTCGACGCCGAGCGGGACCGGGACGACGTGGAGACGCGTGCGGTCATCCTCGCCGACCCCTCGCTGAACGAGCGGCAGAAGCAGGTGCTGCTCCAGGTCTACGAGTCCTTCCGCAAGGAGAACGGGTTCGTGGCCGAGGCGGACTCGGGTGCCGAAGACGATGCCGATGTCGATGCCGCTGTCGACGGGGCTGCATCCGTACGAAACCCTCATCCGTAAGCAATTCCGGAGGACCATCACCATGGCCATCACCGACGACCTGCGCAAGACCTTCAGCGACCCCACCCCGCTCTACTTCGCCGCCGGCACCGCCGACCTCGCCTTCCAGCAGGCCAAGAAGGTGCCGGTGCTGGTGGAGCAGCTGCGGGCGCAGGCCCCGGCGCGGATCGACGCCGTACGCAACACCGACCCGAAGGCCGTCCAGGAGAAGGCGACGGCCCGCGTCAAGGAGACCCAGGGCAGCCTCCAGGCCAAGGCCAACGAGCTGTTCGGCTCCCTCGACGCCGACTTCAAGAAGCTCGGCGAGAGCGCGCAGGACCTCGCGCTGCGCTCCGTCGGCGTCGCCGCCGAGTACGCCGTCAAGGCCCGCGAGGCGTACGAGAAGGTCGCCGAGCGCGGCGAGCACGCGGTGCGCACCTGGCGCGGCCAGGCCGCCGAAGGCATCGAGGACCTCGCCGTGGACGTGGAGGACCTCGCGGTGGCCGTCGAGCCGTCCAAGCCGGCCCCGGCCAAGCCCGCGGCGTCCACCTCCGAGCCCGTCCGCGTCACCGAGGACAAGTCCGCCGCGGCGAAGAAGACCACCCCCGCCCCGCGCAAGGCCCCGGCGAAGAAGCCCACCACCGCCAAGAAGACGACGCCGCCCGCCAAGTAGTGGGGCGCGTCACGAGTGGGGAGCGGCCGGGCACCCTCGGGGTGCCCGGCTCGTTCTGCGGGTACGGTGACCGCGTAATGAAGAACCGAGTCTGGTGGTGGACGTTGTGCTGATGCAGGGGTTCGCGAACTTCCTGGGGCTGCTGAACATCGCCCTGATGGTTTTCACCGGCTTCGCGTTGATCGACGCCGCCACGCGCCGTGAGGACGCCTACCGCGCGGCGGACAAGAAGACCAAGCCGTTCTGGCTGATCATCCTCGGGCTCGCCTTCGTGGTGAGCCTGATCTTCCCGATCCTGTCGTTCCTGCCGATCATCGGCCTCATCGCGACGATCGTGTACATGGTCGACGTGCGGCCCGCCCTGCGCGGCCTGTCCGGCGGCGGCCGCAGCAGCCGCCGCGGCTCCAGCAGCGACGGCCCGTACGGGCCGTACAACGGCGGACGCTGACGGACCTGCCCGCCCGCGGGGTCACCGGGACCGGGCGGCTCAGGCCGTCCGGTCCAGCAGGACCACCGCCACGTCGTCGGCCAGTTCGCCGCCGTTCAGTTCGCGGACCTCGTTGACGGCGGCCCGCAGCAGCTCCTCGCCGCCCAGGCCCGCGGCGCGCTGGCGGCGGACCATCTCCACCATGCCGTCCTGGCCCAGCCGCTCGCGGCCCTCGCCGATCCGGCCCTCGATCAGACCGTCGGTGTAGAGCATCAGGCTCCACTCGGCGCCCAGCTCCACCTGCATCCGCGGCCAGCGGGCGCCGGGCAGCAGCCCCAGCGCCGGGCCGTTGTTGTCGTAGGGCAGCAGCCGCGCGGGCACGCCCGGAGCGGCGATCAGCGGGGACGGGTGTCCGGCCAGGCACAGGCCGGCGCGGCGGCCGTCCGGGGAGATGTCCACGGCGCACAGGGTCGCGAAGATCTCGTCGTCCGAGCGCTCGTGCTCCAGCACCTGCTGAAGCGTGCCGAGCAGCTCGTCGCCGCAGAGCCCCGCCAGGGTCAGCGCCCGCCAGGCGATCCGCAGCTCCACCCCGAGCGCCGCCTCGTCCGGGCCGTGCCCGCAGACGTCGCCGATCATGGCGTGCACGGTGCCGTCCGGGGTGCGCACGACGTCGTAGAAGTCGCCGCCGAGCAGCGCGCGGGAGCGGCCCGGACGGTAGCGGGCGGCGAAGCGCAGCGAGGAACCGGCGAGCAGCGGGGTCGGCAGCAGACCGCGCTCCAGGCGGCGGTTCTCCTGCGCCCGCAGCCGGCCCTCGGCCAGCCGCCGCTCGGCGGAGTCGGACCGCTTGCGCTCGACGGCGTAGCGGATCGCCCGGCTCAGCAGACGCCCGTCCAGTTCGTCGCGGAACAGGTAGTCCTGCGCGCCGACCGCCACGGCCTCGGCGCCGCGCTCGGCGTCGCTGGAGGCGGTCAGGGCGAGCACGGCGTGCCGGGGCGCCAGCTCCAGGACGTGCCGCAGCACCGCCAGCTCGTCGGCGCCCTCGCCGGCCCCCTCACCGTCGCCGGCGCCCTCGCCGCCCGGGCGGGCCGGGGCGGGGGCCGACAGGGCGAGGTCCAGCAGGATGCAGTGGACGTCGTCGGTCAGCAGCCGCCCGGCCTCGGTGAGGTTGCGCGCGGTGCGGACGCGGATCGGCTTGCCGGCCTGGTCCTGCAACTCGGGGACGATCGGCGAGCCGGCCGGGTCGTCCTCGATCAGCAGCACGGTCAGGTTCGTGGGGACCGCGTTCTCCTTGCGGCCGCCGACCGTACGGCCGGTGCCGGTGCCGGTGCCGGTGCCGGGGTCCGTGCGGTCGATGCCGGTGCTGGTGCCGCTGCTGGTGTCCGTGGGCTTCTCGCGCTTCTCCGTGGTGGTCTCTCGGGCGGGTGCTCGCTGGATGGTGGGGTTCTCGGCCGGGTTCGTCCCGGACGGGGCCTGTTCCGTGGAAGGGCCGCTGTCCGGGAACGCGACGGGCGCCTGACCACACTCCACGGCCGGGATCGCCCTCTGCCGCGGTACGGGTACGGGCATCGTCTTGGTTTCCTTCCCTCCCCCCGAGGGCATGGCGGGGCGAGGGACCTCGACCCACCGACGGGGACCATAGCGGGTGACCGCACCGCTGCGGAATGGTCCAGAACACGTCGGACGGCCGTCGGCCACTGTCATATGCCGCGTTTTCCCCCGCAGTTGGACAGGTCGCCCGGGCCCCGGGGATGACGAACGTCACGCGGGCCGGGGCGCGGGGCGTGGACTGGGTCACGTGGGCCGCCTCACGTGCCCGGCGCGGGGCGCGGCCCGGGGCGCGTGGTCCGGGTCACTCCTTCGGTGCGGCGGCCTGTTCCGGGGCCGTGGCCGTGTCCGGCCGGACCACGCCGAGGATCGGCATCGAGCCCGCGCCCGCGACGGTGATCGAGCGCCCCGGGCGCGGGGCGTGCACGACCGAGCCGTCGCCGACGTACATGCCGACGTGGCTGGCGTCGTCGAAGTAGATGATCAGGTCGCCGGGGCGCATGTCCTCGACGGCGACGTGCGCCAGCTGCTTCCACTGCTCCTGCGAGGTGCGGGGGATCGTCCGCCCCGCCGACACCCAGGCCTGCGAGGTGAGGCCGGAGCAGTCGAAGGACTTCGGCCCCTCGGCACCCCACTGGTACGGCTTCCCGATCTGGGCGGTGGCGTACTCGACCGCCTTGCGGCCCCGCTCGGTCGCCTCGGTGCCGAGGTCGTCGAGGATGCCGGAGCCGAGCCAGGCGGTCTGGGCCTCGGCCTGCGCCTGCTTCTCCAGCCGGGCCAGGCGCTCCTTCTCCTCCTTCTCCAGCTCGGACTCCAGCTTCTCGGCCGCCGCGACCTGCTTCTCGATCTTCTTCTGGGCGGTGGCCTTGGCCTTGCGGTTCGCCTCCAGCTCCTGGAGACGGGCGGCGGCGTCCGCCCTGTACGTCTTCAGGTCCTCCTGGGCGCGGGTCAGCTCGCCGAGCAGTCCCTTGGTGGCGCGCTGACCCTGGATCACCCGGCCGGTGCCGTCGAGGAAGTCCTCGGGGTCGTCGCTCAGGACCAGCTTGGCGCCGTCGGGCAGGCCGCCGGTGCGGTACTGGGCGCGGGCCGCGGCTCCGGCCCGGTCCTTGAGTCGGTCCAGCTTCTTCTGACCCGCGACGACCTTCTTGCCCAGCTCGACGATCTCGGCGTTCTGCTTCTCGGCCTTCTCCTCGGCGGCGTTGTACTCCTCCGTGGCCGAGGCCGCCGCGCGGTAGAGCCCGTCGAGCTTCTTGCGTACGGCCTCCAGGTCCTTGCCGGGCGTGGCGGCGGGGGCCGTCGGCGCGGGGGAGGCGCCCGGCGACGTGGACGGCGAGGGCCCCGGGTCGGCGAACGCCGTACCCGGTGCCGCCAGCACGGTGACCGCACAGACCACGGTCACGGCGGCGGTCGTCCAGCCATGCTTCCCCGTACGCATACCTCGCCCCCAAACTGATTAACCGTCAGTAACATAGGCCGCTCGGGGGATCGTGCCATGCCGGCGCGGAAAGCGACAGAGGCCCGGCGCGGCTCACGGCTTCGGTCCCGGCTCGGCTCACGGCGTCCCGGCGCGGCTCACGGCTCCGGTCCCGCCCCGGGATCCGTGCCGTCCGGCCCGCCGCCGGTTCACGCGCGGGGCGCCAACGCCTCCCACCGCACCGTCACTTCGCCCTGCCGCCACCGCACCGGCCCGTCCGACACCGGCCAGTCGGCCGTCAGGTCCCGCACGGCCCGCATCCAGCGCTGGCGGGCGCCGTACGAGGCGTAGGGCGCGGCGGCCGCCCAGGCGCGGTCGAAGTCCCGCAGGAAGGCGTGCACGGGCTCGCCGGGGACATTGCGGTGGATGAGCGCCTTCGGCAGCCGTTCGGCCAGGTCGGAGGGGCGTTCCAGGGAGCCGAGCCGGGTCGCGAAGGTGACCGTGCGCGGCCCCTCGGGCCCGAGCGCCACCCACACGTGCCGGCGCCCGATCTCGTCGCAGGTGCCCTCGACCAGAAGCCCGCCGCGCGAGTGCCCCGACGGACCCGACGGACCCGACGGACCCGACGGACCCGACGGCCCCGACGGGCCCGACGCGGACCCCGCCCCCGGGGACGGTGACGGCGACGGCGCCGAGGCGGGCGCGAGCCGCGCGCACAGCCGCTGCCAGACGGCGGCGACCTCGGCCTCGTCGTACTGGCGCAGCACGTTCGCCGCGCGGATCAGCAGCGGCGGCCCGGCGACGGGGACCTCGAAGCCGCCGTGCCGGAAATCGAGCCCCTCGCGCGCGTACGGCTGGGCCGCCGCCACCCGCGCCGGGTCGATCTCGACGCCCACCACGCGCGCGTGCGGCGCGACCGTGCGCAGGCGGTGCAGCAGTTCGACGGCCGTCCAGGGGGCCGCGCCGTAACCGAGGTCGACGGCGACGGGATCGGCGGCCCGGCGCAGTTCGGCGCCGTGCGTGGCCGCGATCCAGCGGTCCATGCGGCGCAACCGGTTGGGATTCGTCGTGCCGCGCGTGACCGTGCCCACAGGGCGGGTGGCGGCGGCACGGGGTGGCATGCCTACGAGGGTATTGCGTCCGGCCCTCCGGCATTCGTCCACGCGACGGTGGTACCCGCACCCCGGAGGCAGGGCACCCGCCGTTCGCCGCCGCGCGCGGGTGACCCGACCGGCCATCGAACGGTTGAGCGACAGGGGGTAATGATTCGGCAAAGGTCGGAAAAACGGAATGGAGCACCGCCCGTCCGGTGTTCCCACCCCTTGGAGGGCAACCCAGGTCCTCCGACCGGCATGCCCGCAGCGAGGAGGAACGGCTCGTGAGCCAGTACGTCAGCAGGCTCGGGCGCCGCTCACCGGCGGCCTCCCCGCGGCTCCGGGTGCTGCGCAGGCCCCGCCGCGTCGCCATGCTCTCCGTGCACACCTCACCGCTCCACCAGCCCGGCACCGGCGACGCCGGCGGCATGAACGTCTACATCGTCGAGCTGGCGCAGCGCCTCGCCGCGATCAACATCGAGGTCGAGATCTTCACGCGGGCGACCACCGCGGCCCTCCCGCCGGCCGTCGAGCTGGCCCCCGGCGTCCTCGTCCGGCACGTCGACGCGGGCCCGTACGAGGGCCTGGCCAAGGAGGAGCTGCCCGCCCAGCTCTGCGCCTTCACCCACGGCGTGATGCAGGCCTGGGCCGACCACCGGCCCGGCCATTACGACCTCGTGCACTCCCACTACTGGCTCTCCGGCCACGTCGGCTGGCTCGCCGCCCAGCGCTGGGGCGCCCCTCTGGTGCACGCGATGCACACCATGGCCAAGGTCAAGAACGCCAACTTGGCCGAGGGCGACACCCCCGAACCGGCCGCCCGCGTCATCGGCGAGACCCAGATCGTCGCCGCCTCCGACCGCCTGATCGCCAACACGGCGGAGGAGGCCGACGAACTCGTCCGCCACTACGACGCCGACCCCGGCCGGGTCGCCGTCGTCCACCCCGGCGTGAACCTCGACCGCTTCCGCCCCTTCCCCCGGGGCACCGTCCCCGGCCCCGGCCGGCAGGGCAACGCCCGCGCCGCCGCCCGCGCCCGCCTCGGCCTGCCCCAGGACGCGCTGATCCCGCTCTTCGCCGGCCGCATACAGCCCCTGAAGGCGCCGGACATCCTGCTGCGCGCCGTCGCCGTACTCCTCGACGAACGCCCCGAGCTGCGCTCCCACATCGTCGTCCCCGTCGTCGGCGGACCCAGCGGCAGCGGCCTCGCCAAGCCGGAGGGCCTGCAGAAACTCGCCGCGCGGCTCGGCATCGCCGACGTCGTGCGCTTCCGCCCGCCCGTCGGGCAGGAGCAGCTCGCCGACTGGTTCCGGGCCGCGTCCGTGCTGGTCATGCCGTCCTACAGCGAGTCCTTCGGACTGGTCGCCATAGAGGCCCAGGCGGCCGGTACGCCGGTGCTGGCCGCCGCGGTGGGCGGGCTGCCGGTCGCGGTGCGCGACGGACACACCGGGCGGCTCGTCGAGGGCCACGATCCCGTCGCGTACGCGCGCGTGCTGCGCGACTTCGCCGACAACCCCGAGCTGACGCCCCGCATGGGCGACGCCGCGGCCCGGCACGCCCAGTCCTTCGGCTGGGACAGCGCCGCCGCCGCGACGGCCGACGTCTACACGGCCGCGATCCAGTCGCACCGCCGTCGCGTACGCTCGCACCATGGCTGAGGCACCGGAGAAGGCAGCACAGGTCGTCGAGGGGGCGCTGAAGGACGCCGAGCTGGAATGGGAGAGCCCCGAGCCCGGCAACTTCGTCGTCAAGCTCCCCGGCACCCGCAAGCTGTCCACGACGGTCTCCCTCCTCGTCGGCCGGCACTCCCTCTCCCTGAACGCCTTCGTCATCCGCCACCCCGACGAGAACGAACCGGCCGTCCACCGCTGGCTGCTGGAGCGCAACCTCAAGCTCTACGGCGTCGGTTACGCCGTCGACCGCCTCGGCGACATCTACGTCACCGCCAAGCTGCCCCTGGCCGCCGTCACCCCCGACGAGATCGACCGCATCCTCGGCCAGGTCCTGGAGGCCGCCGACGGCGCCTTCAACACCCTGCTGGAGCTGGGCTTCGCGTCCGCCATCCGCAAGGAGCACGCGTGGCGGACCTCCCGCGGCGAGTCCACGCGGAACCTGGAGGCGTTCCAGCACCTGATCGAGCGCTCCGGCGACTGATCCCGCCCGGCCGCCCCGGCGTGTTCCGGCGCCTCAGCTCCGGGCGCCGCTGGACCGGTACCGCCCCGGCGTGACCCCCACCAACCGCTTGAAGTGCCGGGTCAGATGGGCCTGGTCGTAGAAGCCGGTGGCACCGGCCACGTCCGCCGGGGACCGTCCGGCCAGCAGCAGCCGCCGGGCCCGGTCGACCCGGCGTGACATCAGGTACTGGTGCGGCGCGATGCCGTAGGCGCCGCTGAACGCCCGTACGAGATGCGCCGGGTGGGCGGGCACGAGCGTCGCCGCCTCGTCCAGGCCGATGCCCGCGACGATCCGTTCGTCGAGCAACTCCCGCAGCCGCCGGGCGAGCACGGGGTCCCGGCGCGCGGCCCCACCGTCCCCGGCCGGGCGCAGATGGGTGCGCAGCCGCTCGCCGATCAGCGTCAGCCTGCTCTCCGCCTCCAGTTCGTCCCCGGGCAGCGCGAGCGCGGCGTGCAGCTGTCCGACCCGCCGGCGCAGCACCGGATCACGCAGGTCGGGGGCGTCGACGGCCGGTCCGATCAGCTCGTCGCCCAGCCGGGAGGCGTCCAGGTACAGGACGCGCTTGCGGAAGCCGTCCGGGGTGGCGGGGGAGCCGTTGTGCGGCACGTGCGGCGGCAGCAGCGACACCGTGTCGTGCGGGGTGCCGTGCTCGTGCCGGTCGAGGTCGTACCGTACGGCGCCGGCGTCGACGATCAGCAGCGTCCAGGCGTCGTGGACGTGCATCGGGTAGGCGTACTCGGTGTAGTGCGCGTGGAAGACCTCGACGACGCCGGGGACGCGGGGCCGCCAGGCGGAGACGTTCCGCTGGGTGCTCCCCTGGTCCTTCCGTCGGCCGGCCATGCAAAAAACGTACAAGACCGGGCGGGGAGCGGGACGGCAGTCTCACCGTATGAGCACGCACGAAGCAGCCCACGCGGCACCCGGGGCACCTGAGGCATCCGACGCACCCGAGGCTCGCGGAGCCGGGGCCCCCGTCCGCTTCGACACCAAGATCGCCGTACTGCTGGGCGAGGACCTGGAGACCTGGCAGCGCCTCAACGTCACGGCCTTCCTGGTCAGCGGCCTGGGCAGCCAGTGCCCCGAGGTGATCGGGGAGCCGTACGAGGACGCGGACGCCGTCGGCTACCTGCCGATGTTCCGCCAGCCGGTCCTGGTCTTCGAGGGCACGAAGGAGACGCTGACGGCCGCCCACGCGCGCGTACTGTCCCGCGCCCTGCCCCGCGCCCTCTTCACGTCCGACCTCTTCACCACGGGCAACGACCGCGACAACCGGGCGGCGGTACGGGCCGTCGCGACGGCGGACCTGGACCTGGTCGGCCTCGCGGTGTACGGCCCGAAGAACGCGGTGGACAAGGTGCTGAAGGGGGCGCGGATGCACCCGTGAGCGGGCGGCGGGTCAGACCGCGCTGGCCTCGGCCTCGGGGCCGCCTTCCGCGCGGCCCGGGCCGGCCACGGGCGTCCCGGACAGGGCCGGTGCGTCGGAGGCGACCGGCGTCTTGGACAGGGCCGGTGCCTCGGCGGATGCGGCCGGGTCCTCGGACGGCGGCGCCGGCGTCTCGGACTGGGCGGGACTCTCAGTGCGGGCCGTCGTCGACCCGGCCGGGCTCTCGTCGTCGGGCAGGCCCCGCATGAGCCCCCCGTACCCGGCCGCCGCCACCGTGCCGACGACGGCGCAGACGCCCCACAGCCACTCGGCGCCCCAGCGGTCGATGACGAAACCGGACATCAGCGGGGCGACCAGGGAGGCAACCGCCCAGGACATCGTGTACATGCCCTGGTAGCGGCCGCGCCCGTGCACGGGGGAGAGGCGGACGACGAGCCCGGTCTGGGTGGGCGCGTTGACGATCTCGGCCAGCGTCCACACGCACACCGTGAGGGCGAAGACCCCGACCGACCCGGCGAAGGCGGTGAGCCCGAAGCCGTACCCGGCCAGCAGCGAGGAGCCGACGAGCAGCAGCCGCGGATCGCGGTGCTGGATGAACCGCGTGACGGGGATCTGAAGGACGACGATCAGGATCCCGTTGACGGCGATGGCCAGCCCGAAGTCGGCGGGCGTGAACCCGGCGTCGCCCATGGCGACGGGCAGTCCCACGTAGGCCTGCTGGAAGATCACGGCGATCAGGAAGGACAGCCCGACGACGCTCATGTACCGCCCGTCGCGCACCACGGTCCCCAGGGACACGGCTGCGTCCTTGTCGCCCGCGTCGGCGCTCCCGGTCCGCTGCGGCCTGGACTCGGGCAGCTTCACGAAGACGAGGACGGCGCACACGAGCGTCATCCCCGCCTCGATCATGAACCCGGCGAGATAACTGACCTCGGCGATGAACCCGGCCGCCATGGAGGAGACCGCGAAACCGAGGTTGATCGCCCAGTAGTTCAGCGAGAACGCCCGGATACGGTCCTCGGGCCGCACGATGTCCGCCATCATCGCCTGCACCGCGGGCCGCGACGCGTTGCTCGCCATGCCGACCAGGAAGGCCACGGCGGCGATGGCCACCGGGTCCCGCATGAAGCCGAGCAGTGCGACCGACAGCGCGGTCGAGGTCTGCGCCACGAGCAGCGTCGGCCGCCGCCCCAGCCGGTCGGTCATCACCCCGGCGCCCAGCGAGGACACGACCCCGCCGAGCCCGTGCAGGGCGGCGACCAGGCCGGCGTACGTCGCGGAGTAGCCGCGATCGATGGTCAGGTACAGCGCCATGAAGGTGGCGACGAAGGCACCGAGCCGGTTCACGAGGGTGCTGGTCCACAGCCACCAGAACTCACGGGGGAGCCCGGACACGGTCTCGCGTGCGGCACGTCTGAGTCCGGCGACTGGCATGGGTCCCCCGAGGTGGGTGTAAGCGGCTGATGCGGTAAGCACAACTTACGAAGACGTGCGTGTGGGGGCCACTCGTTTAACACTTCCCGTCAACCGTCCGCCCACCGGGCGCCCCGAGCATCGGGTCCGGGGGTTCGATTACGCTCGGGAGCATGGCCGACGCACCGTACAAGCTGATCCTCCTCCGCCACGGCGAGAGCGAGTGGAACGAGAAGAACCTGTTCACCGGCTGGGTGGACGTCAACCTCACCCCGAAGGGCGAGAAGGAGGCGACGCGCGGCGGCGAGCTGCTCAAGGACGCCGGCCTGCTGCCCGACGTGGTCCACACGTCCGTCCAGAAGCGCGCGATCCGCACGGCCCAGCTCGCGCTGGAGGCCGCCGACCGCCACTGGATCCCGGTCCACCGCCACTGGCGTCTCAACGAGCGCCACTACGGCGCCCTCCAGGGCAAGGACAAGGCCCAGACCCTCGCCGAGTTCGGCGAGGAGCAGTTCATGCTGTGGCGCCGGTCCTACGACACCCCGCCGCCCGCGCTGGACCGCGACGCCGAGTACTCCCAGTTCTCCGACGCCCGCTACGCGACCCTCCCGCCGGAGCTGCGCCCGCAGACGGAGTGCCTCAAGGACGTCGTCGGCCGCATGCTGCCGTACTGGTTCGACGCGATCGTCCCCGACCTCCTCACCGGCCGCACCGTCCTGGTCGCCGCCCACGGCAACTCGCTGCGCGCCCTGGTCAAGCACCTCGACGGCATCTCCGACGCCGACATCGCGGGCCTCAACATCCCGACGGGCATCCCGCTGTCGTACGAGCTGGACGCCGAGTTCAAGCCGCTGAACCCCGGCGGCACGTACCTCGACCCGGACGCGGCCGCGGCCGCCATCGAGGCCGTGAAGAACCAGGGCAAGAAGAAGTAAGCCCCGTACTGATCAAGCCCTCTGTCTGCGGTTCTCCCGTGGGCAGAGGGCTTGTTCTTGTACCGGGACCACCGCTGGGCCGTATAAGAGGTGTGTCCGTTCCGGCGCTCCGCCCGAGCGGCGGGCCGGCTGGCGTCTGCCCTCCCTGGCGATACGGTCCCTGCCATGATCGCTCAGATAGTGACACTGGCGGGTGTACTCATCGGTGCTCTGACGTCGTACGTGTCGGTCACCATGGGAGAACGGGCCAAGCACCGACGGACCATGGCCACCCGTTGGGACGACCGGAAGCTCAGTACGTACATCGAGTACGCCGCATGCGTGAAGGAAGTGGCTGACGCCTCGAAATTCGCACGTATGGCCGACGCGGGCTCAGAGGCCCACCACGAGTTCATCACCGCGATGGAGGAGGGCGAGCGCAGGCGCTCGGCCCTCTTCGAAGCGCTCGTGATGTTGGCAGCGCCGCCGGCCGTCGCCGCAGCTCATGAAGTCAACGTGGTGCTGTGGGAGATGGAGAGGCAGGCGCGCGAGCATCGGCCCCTACCGGTGACCGGCGACCTCCACGAGCGGCTGAACACCTACCACGAGCGCGCCCGAGCAGACCTCGGCATCGACCAGAACGCTTGGCGCACCCCCTGACGCCGCCGAGCAGGATGTCTCCTCGCTGCCGTACAGCAGCCGGCACGGCAACCACGACGATCCGTCCCCGGGCCGGTAACCGGATGCCCGGCCGTTTGGCACAACTCTAGACAGACACTGCGGTCGATATGTCTAGAGACGTCAAGTCGCCCGCCCGGAGGCGGCTTTGAGGGGCCCGGGCGCTACTCGCAGCAAACGGACGGACCACCTGCGGCCTGGGGTGTCTAGAGAAGGAGAGGAGGCCCACGGGGATGGCCAACACCGGAGGCGACCGTCGCCCCGAGTACCAGCGGATCGCCGACGCGTTGCGCGAAGCGATCCGGTCGGGCGAGTACGGTCCCGGTGATCGGCTCCCCGGTGAGAACGACCTCATGGTCACGTATGGCGTAGCCCGCATGACGGCCCGCCAGGCTTTGAGCGTCCTCAGGGACGAAGGCGTCGCCGAGGCCCGCAAGGGCGCCGGCGTGTTCGTCCGCGAGTCCGCCCGGTACGGCGCCGGGGCATCCAGCGGCTCGCCCAACAGCAGTGGGGCAACGGCCGGTCCATCTGGTCGGCCGACGTCGAGAACCGCTCCCTTGAGGTGGACCAGGTCAGCGTGTCCGAGGAGGTCGCGCCCGATGGTGTGGGCGCGGTCCTGGACCTGGCCGACGGGGAGACGGTGTGCGTGCGGCGCCGCCGCTTCGTCCTGGGCGGCAAGCCCGTCCTGCTGGCGACGAGCTACCTGCCCACCTCCCTGGTGGCCGGTTCCGCGATCACGCAGGAGGACACCGGCCCCGGCGGCACGTACGCCCGCCTCGCCGAAGTCGGCCACGGGCCGGTGCACTTCCGCGAGGAGATCCGCTCACGCATGCCGTCGCCGGACGAGGCGAGCTGGCCCCGGAATGCACCTGTAGTGGGTGGCCTTGACCGGTGGCTTCGACAACTTCTCCCCCCGTTGCACATTTCCGTAAAGGACGGCTCCCGTAACAGCGCTCCCATGCTCAATACAGCCGTAATCGGGATTTTCGTTTGTCAGATGCACTTGTTGAGCAGAGCCTGCGAAGTAGTCGCCGTCATCATCTATTCCGGCGTCAAAGATAAGAACCTCGGGCACAGTCGCGTCGGCTGCTGGAGGTGCCGGCCGCGCATCGATCTTGACCGCTTTGTGCATATTCGCCCCCATGTGGCTGATCAATTGCAGCCCGATGATCCCGCACGAAGGGTCTCCCGCGGAGGGGTTGGTACGACTCATCGCGCGGGTTTGGCCGATTACCGCACTTTGGCCTAAAAGCGTTGCTGTCACCAGCACTTATGTCCTAGGTCGGCTCCCAGGAGCACTAGAACAGCGAGCCATATGCCCCGGTCAGATAGGGAGGTGCAGCGTCCCGGCGCCCGGGCCCTCTGCGGGATGCCGCCGGCGCGGCTGATCCACATGAGTGCGCTACGCCGGTCGCTCTCAAGGCTGAGGCTGACATCCACCGCTGACATCAACGACGTCAAACAGACGCGTACCCCTCAGCATCTGACCGGCTGTCGCACCGGTCAGCGGAAGCGCCTGAGCAGGCTCGGATCGAACTCCTAAAGCGGAGCTCACTCCCTACACCGCTCAAGACGCGGGCGTGAAGCCGACAGACTGGTCGAGGTGGAACGGGGAGCCCGAAGCCGTCGGTGTCCACCCCTCACGCAGGGCAAGGCGAACGGCCGCAGCAATTCCGGACGGCAGCATTGGCTCAGCCTCCCCGCCGATCCAGTTGCTCTGATGCGGCTGGTCGATGGTGACCACGAGCGTCCTGCCCGGGGTATCCGCATGCTCCACCGTGCACGTACACGGCGACCAGGCCAAGCCCTGCAAGTACGTCGGCCGGCCTCGCAGCCGCCAGCGGTAGGCCGTGCCGCGACAACGATCCGTCGTGATCCCTTGCAGACCAATGCCATCACTCCCCCTATAACAGCGACGATGCTAGCGAGCCCGGCCCCGCCCTCCATCTCAGTTCCCGTCTCATCAGTGTCGTTCGCGACCGTTCAGACGAGACCGGAGACGGCAGCCGCTCAGACGGCCGGTGCTGAGGGTCCATGCCGCTGGGCCCGGTCGCCCTTGATGTAACCGGCCTGCAAAGGCAACGTTCCTCGTGGCTTACAGCAGCTACAGTTGCGCCCTCGCCAGAGACGTCGAGGGGGAAATCGTGGGTTTCTGGTACTACCAGCGGCGATCATTTCGAGTGCTCCGGGCCAAGATCCGCGCTTGCTGGAGCCGTCGCGTGAAGATCGGACTTCTCGCCGCCATGGCCACGATCATCACGGTGAGTTTTCTAGTGGCGCCTGCCATTAACGACTATCGCCACAGGAACGACATTGCGATTGAGAAGATCAAGGATGGCGATCCCGTGGATCGCTGCATCCCCTCCATCGTAGGCAGCGGCAAGCTGGACAACGGTCACGGGCTCTGGATTGCCGTTGGCTTCCTCGTCAAGGACACAGGGCGCGACAAGGACAGGGGCCGGAAGCGCATTCTCTTCTCGAAGCGTGCGGAGCAGAGCAGCGATGACGAGTGGTATGCGAGCAAGATTGACGTGGGAGGCGAAGGGCAGACGGACAGCCCGTACATGCTCTACGCGGTAGACGTCGACCCTGCTTTGGACCGCGCACTGTTGTCCTCTTCAGTGGAGTTGTCCCCCTATGACGACCCGGCACCTCCCAGTAAGGACAACTGGCGAATCTCGTTCGATAGCTTCCCGTCCGGGGCGCATGAGGTCGACCGCAAGGTCGTCACCCGAAGAGCGGGCGACGACCCCAACTGCAACGCCAAGGTGCAGGCGTCGCGAAAGAAGCAGTAGTCACCGCCAAGACCCGAGGGCCTCTACAAGGGTATGTCCGCGATCATGGGGCCCGGCCGAAGCCGCCAGTCACCCGCCGCGCCACCCCGCCCCTTCCTCAAAGGAGTGCTCAGCCAGCCGTGGCCTATCCGTGGACACGTCCGCCTCACCCGTCGCAGTGAGGGCTGTAACCTCGCCAATGCTGCGCACCGGCAACAGGATCGAGTGCGTGTCTAACTGCGTGACAACGACGACGAACAACGGCGGACCTACACGAACGTCAGCGGACCATCAACGCAGCTGACAGGCAACGTTGCCCAAGGCGCTGTCCCCACCCAGGTTGCTTCGGGACGAAGAGGTCATCACGCAAGGTGTCACGTATCCGCTTCCGTAGTAGCGGCTTGTGCTGTTCGACGGTCGACAGCGTGGGTGAGGCCGGCGGGGGCACAGCGAGGCACACGCGTGCCTGCACAGGCGGCTGACCCATCGTCGTGGCTGGCTGTCGTCGGCTGAGGTTCAGACTGGGCGCATCGAGGGTGCTCGCCGTCAGCTGAGCGCGCCGAAGCTGGGCCGTCTCTGGGCCGTCCAAGGTCGCTCGACAGTGGTTAATGACGACCAACGACGACCACCAGGCGCATGGCCCATTGTCTCTGAGTAGCGAAAACGCAGGTCACCAAGATCCTCGGCAAGACCCAGGGTAAGAAGAAGTAGCCTCCTGTGTAGAGCCCCCGTTCTCCGTCGAGGGCGCTGTTCGCTGTTCAGCGGGTTGGGCGCTTCGCCGAGCCCGCTATGTGGTCCTGCAATGGGCAGACGCGGACGATCGCTCCTTCAGGGCGCAGTGCGGTCTCCGCTGATGCGTAGGTCTTGTCGCATGCGTGCCCGAAGCGCGGCAAGGGCTTCGTCGTAGTTTCGGCGCGCCTGGAGATAGGCCTGGTCGGTGACCAGGACTCCATCCATTACGCGGTCGCGGAGGTCACGCAGGCGGCGGAAGGTGTCCTCCGAGGCCTCCACGACGCGGGCGGGTGCGCTGATGGTCATCTGGTACCTCAGGCCGATGCACGGTCCGAACGCCTCGCGAGCCGTGGTGCGGCGGGTCGAGGGGGCGATGTCGGGATCCCGGGCCATGTTGCCGCAGGCGTGCCGTGCCTCGGAGAGGGTGGCCAGGTAGTCCCCGTACAGGATGCGCCGCGCTTGCGTCTCGCGGTCCAAGCGCTCCCGCTTCCACCGCTGACGGTCCAACAGCATGGCGGAGCCCGTGGCGATGGCGGCGCCGACTACGGTGCTGATCAAGGTGATCCACTGCATGGGCCGACCGTAATCACCGTCTCGGTGTCCGCGGCCCCCGTGCGCGGTCGGCTCTGGCAGGTCATCTGCTGGCCATCGACGTAGCCCGACCGTCGGTTAGGTCCCGGACGATGCTCCGGGCCGCCCCCGTACAGGCCGGGGATGCAACCATTCCTTACAGAGCTGGAACCCCCGGAAACCGACCGCGCACTTGGGAGCGTAGAGGTCGGCACTGACAACGGGCCCGGGGATGGCGGCCGTAGAACGTTGCCGTGACCGATGGTGGGGGCAACCCCCCGCCTCGACGGCGGAGATGTCGTCGCGCCGACGGTCGGCACCGACTGCCCCTTGTGGGAAGGTCAGAAAGCCCACCGCTTGATGACCGCGGGCGGGGACTCCGGGGCCGCCCACACCTGGATGCGGATCCTTTCCATGGTTTCGGGACTCGCCGCCGAGTCGACGTCGGCCTGAGCCGCCCGGGTCAGGTTGCTCCGGGAGACGCGGACGCGGTTCCAGCCGGGCGGGACCTCGAACGTCGCTGCGTCCGGGCCGTAGTCCGTACAGCCCAGAACCATCAGGCGACCCGACGACACCTCCAGGCCGGCCTCGACGACGTGGTCGAACTCCGAGCTGTCGTCGTCCGGTTCCCGAGGCAGGAGGTCGACCGTGACGGACACGTCGACGTTGACCACCGTGCCGATGCCCAGCGCGTCCTGCGCGACCGCCAGGTGATCGGCGACGGCCTGGCCCGTCCAGGCATCGCTGAGGTCACCGTCCGTATCCGCGTCGCAGACGTGTATCTGGAAGTAGTCGGCGAAGAGGGTCAGCTCTGTCGATGTGGTCATGGCGGCACGGTGTCACGCGGCACCGACAGCCGGATCAGGAAGCCGGATCGGGGAGCCGGATCAGGGAGCCGGATCCGACGGTTCCACGATCGCGCGTAGTGCCGCCAGGTGCCCCTGGTACGCGGCCCGGCCCTGCCGGGTGAGACGGAGCCACACGCGCTGGCGGGTGTCGCGGACGGCCTTGCGTTGGTCGACGTAGCCGGCGTCCATCAGGACCGTGACGTGTTTGCTCAGCGCGGAGGCGGAGAGGGCGAGGTTCTTCTGGACCAGGCCGAACTCCGCCTCGCCCGCCGCCTCCAACAGGGCGCAGATACGCAGGCGGTGCGGGGCGTGGATGGTGGTGTCGAAGCCCTCCAGCGGGTCGCCGTTTCCGGCGCTCACGCGGTCCTCCGGTGCAGGCGTACGAAGGTGAGGTGGAAGCCGACGGACACGGCTGCGCCGATGAGTGCGGCCGCGATCAGCCAGGCCGGCCGGCCCGTGGCGCGGAAGGCGTACGGGCCGCCGACCAGCAGCAGGGGGAGGCCGATCATGAGGGGCAGGGTCGCCCGCTTCGGGAGGACGTCCATCCGCAGGGCCACGCCGGTCCGCTCGCGCCACGCCTTCGCCGCCACGGAGAAGAGCGCCGCGTAGAGCGCGGTGATCACCAGCAGGGTGGCCATCCAGGCGGGGCGCGGCAGCAGCCAGTCGCGGTCGGCCATGATGCCGCCGAGGATGACCGGAAGCGCCGCGGTGTAGAGCGTCAGGGTGAGGAAGAACCAGGTCGGCCACGGCGTGGCCGTCAGTGCCGTGGCCGAGATCCGGACGCGGTCGGTGTCGGCCAGGGCGGCGCGGGCCTGCTCCGGCGTGAGGGATACCCCGTTGCTTTCCATGCCGGAAACAGTAGCAGTCTGTTTCCGGTGTGGAAAGACTCGGGTTTCCGGGGTGGCAAGTGATGAGTCCGCCGCCGGTGTCGGGGAGCGGTCAGTCGGACGGGGCCAGGGTGCGCAGGACGCAGAACTCGTTGCCCTCGGGGTCCGCCATGACCACCCAGCTCCGGCCGGGGCCCTGGCCCACGTCCACCTTGGTGGCGCCGAGGCCGAGGAGTCTGGTCACCTCGTCGTCGGTGCTGCCGTCGATGGGGCTGACGTCCAGGTGGAGCCGGTTCTTCGCGGTCTTGCCCTCGGGCACCTGGATGAAGACGAGCGTGGGCGGCATCTGGCGGGCCCGGACCTCCTCGACGGTCGGCTCCCAGGAGCCGATCTCGACCTTGTCCTCGCCCCGGTCGATCACCTCGAAGTCCAGAGCCGCGCACCAGAAGGCTGCGAGCAGCTCCGGATCGTGGCAGTCGACGGTCAACTCCGTGAATCTGCTGGTCATTTCTCCCCCAGGGTGTGTGGACGGGCGCTCAGCCTAGGGGGCCGGGCGCGGACACCGCAGCTCAGGTGCCGGCCGCGGACACCCGCGGGCATCACGGCTCAGGTGCCGGTGGCCCGCGGAGCGTCGTCGTCCTGGCCGGCGACCGCGTACCCGGGTACGGACGGCCACCGCACCGTCAGGACGACGGACTCCTCCTCGGCGTACCAGGAGTGGTCGACGCCCCTGCCCCACACGACGTAGTCGCCCTGTTCGGCCAGGACCACGCTGCGGCCGGGCAGTTCCACCCGGAAGCGGCCGCTGATGAGGACCTGCAAGGCGGTGCGTTCCTCGCCGGTGACCCAGTGGGCGCGTTCGTCGCCCTTCGGGTGGACGCCCCACTTGATCTCGACGTCCTCGCTGTGCCGGGGGTCGGAGGCGTCCTTGAAGTGCCCCAGCAGCCACCCCCGGTCCAGTGCCGCGTCTTTGCCCGCGTTGCCCACGTACACGCTGTCCGTCATGGTTCCGGAAGCTAGCATCCGGGGCGGCGGGGGCCGTGGCCGTACGGCGCTCGGGCCGTGAGCTCAGGCCGGTTCCACTGGCAGCCACAGTTCGGTCGTCGCCGTCGTGAAGTCGTCCGACCGGTCCAGGACGGCGACGATCGACGGGCCGGGGCGCAGCCGCCAGGGGTTGGAGGGGAACCACTCGGACGCGGTGGCCGCCCAGGTGGTCTGGAGGGCGTCCGGGTAGGCGCCCGAACTGCGGAAGACCGCCCACGTGCCGGCCGGGACCTCGATGGCGTCGAGGTCGTCGGGGGCCGCGGTGCCGGCGGACACGGCCACGCCGTGCAGGTAGGTCAGTTCGGTGCCCTCCGCGCTGTCCTGGGCCACGTCGTCGCTGACCTGGAGCAGGCCCGCCGGGTCCGTGTCGCCGAGGGCCTTCAGACGGGCGTGGGCCTCCGGGGGGAGGGCGGCGATGTGCTGCCGGATGTGCGGGTTGACGCCCTCGTGGACGAGCGGGACGCGGGTCGCGTGGCCGATCAGGCGGAACGCGGGGCGGTCGGTGAAGCGGGTGTCCATGCGGGCGTGCCCTTCGACGGTCAGGCGGAACCTGAGCTGCGGTTGTGCCCGAAGGGGACCCCCGTCACGGCGTACGTCGCGCGGGGCGCAGCCGTGGACCGACCGGAAGGCGCGTCCGAACGCCTCCGTGGAGCCGTATCCGTACCGGACGGCGATGCCCAGCAGGTCGTCCTCGCCCCGTACGACGTCGGCGGCGGCGACCGTCATGCGGCGCCGGCGGACGTACTCCGACAGCGGCATGCCCGCCAGCGACGAGAACATCCGGCGCAGGTGGTACTCGGTGGTGCCGAGCTTCGCGGCCAGGGCCGGTACGTCCGGCTCCTCGCCGAGGTGGTCCTCGACCAGGTCGACCAGGTCGTTCAACGCGGTGATCACGGGCCTCCCTTCGGCATCCACCGTGTCAGGGGGTGCCCCGGTGACGCCCGATCGCAGCGGTTCGGTTCGGTCGGTGACCGCGTGCAGGCTACTCGTACTGTGCCCCGGGCGGGCTACACGGACAGCGGGACCTCGTGGATCTCGTCCGCCTTGTGACCGGTGCGTTCGTGAACGCGCTGGACCGCTTCGGCCGACGGGCCCTCGGAGAGGCAGTAGATCGTGCCGGAGTCCGGGTCCGCCCACGCCTGCTGGAAGTGGACGTCCTCGTCCTTCTCCACGGCGAGATCGGCCTGGTGGGCCCGGTGCAGCTGGTCGGCTGTGATGCCGTGCATTCCGCGGTGTACGTCCATGAAGTGAGCCATGGTGCGTCGCACCCCCTTCTGGTCTCTTCCAGGGTGCGCCTGTGGGACGGCCGGGGCGACCCCGGCCGTCCCACCGCTCTCCTCCGGCCCGCTGCCCGCCGCTACCGCGTCAGCCGCACTGGCAGGGATTGCCCGACTGGCAGCCGCAGCCGCAGCCCGAGCCGCAGCCGCACGCGGCGACCAACGGCAGGCTGCGGATCTCGGGGGGCTGCTCGGTGGGACGTTCCTGTGCGGGGTCGGGCTTCGTGCGGGGGGAATCGGCCATGGTTCCTCCTGGAAGCGGGTGCCTGGGTCCATTGCACGCCCGCGTCGGCCGTCGCATCAACGGCGCACTGGAGTGAACGCGCGCCCCCGGCCCGCCCCCGCACGCGCGGGGACTCAGGCGCCCTCGGCCTGCGTCACGGGCTGGATGTCCGACTGGAGGTCGTCCGCGTGCTCGCCGGTGACCAGGTAGACCACGCGCTTGGCGACCGCGACGGCGTGGTCGGCGTAGCGCTCGTAGTACCGGCCGAGCAGGGTCACGTCGACCGCCGTCTCGATGCCGTGCTGCCAGCGGTCGTCCATCAGGTGCTGGAAGAGGGCCCGGTGCAGGAGGTCCATCGCGTCGTCGTCCTGCTCCAGCTGGAGGGCCAGGTCGACGTCCTTGGTGATGATCACCTCGGCGGCCTTCGCCATCAGGCGCTGCGCGAGCTGGCCCATCTCCAGGATGGTCGCGTGCAGGTCGTGCGGCACCGCACGCTCCGGGTAGCGCAGCCGGGCCAGCTTGGCCACGTGCTGGGCCAGGTCGCCCGAGCGCTCCAGGTCGGCCGACATCCGCAGCGAGGTCACGACGATGCGCAGGTCCGTCGCCACCGGCTGCTGCCGGGCCAGCAGGGTTATCGCCCGGGCCTCCAGCTCGTGCTGGAGGGTGTCGACCCTCTGGTCCGCCTCGATGACGGCCTCCGCCAGCTTCAGGTCGGAGTCGAGGATCGCGGTCGTGGCGCGTCCGATGGCCGACCCGACCAGCCGGGCCATCTCCACCAGACCGTCACCGATCGAATCAAGTTCCTCGTGGTACGCGTCCCGCATCAGGATTCCCTCTCGTACGTCCAGTTCGGGGGCTCGAAGACCGGCCTCACGCCCTCGCCGTGCCCCCACGCTTACACGGTCCGGCCCGTACGCGTCCGTTTCCGGCACCCCAAATGAACCGTCACTGGCTCCAAGGTGAACTCTGGGCGACGAGTGTTCGAGGTCGCACCCCGATGGCTGGGGCGGGACGGTTCACCATGCCTAACCTGGAGACATGGACGTGAACGCGGCGGTCGCCGCAGTGGCAGCGATCGCCGGAGTACTCACCGGCGTCATCGCCGTGCTGGCGTTCCGCTGGAGCGAACGCGACCAGAAGCGCCCCACCCGCACCTCCCTGCACACCGACCCGGTGCTCCCGCCCGGCGTGGACACCGTCCTTTCGGTGCTCAGGTCGTCCGCGGTCGTCCTCGACGAGGCCGACGCGGTGGTCAAGGCCAGTTCGGCGGCATACGCCCTCGGCCTGGTCCGGGGCGGCAAGCTCGCCGTCGAGCCGATGCTGCAGATGGCCCGGGACACCCGGCGGGACGGAGAGATACGGCAGGTCGAGCTGGACCTGCCCCGGCGCGGGACGGGACGCGGGGAGGCGCTCGCCGTCTCCGCGCGCGTCGCGCCCCTCGGGTCGCGGCTGGTGCTGCTGCTGGTCGAGGACCTCACCGAGGCCCGCCGCATCGAGGCCGTACGGCGCGACTTCGTCGCCAACGTGAGCCACGAGCTGAAGACACCGGTGGGGGCCCTCTCCCTGCTCTCCGAGGCCGTCATGGACGCCTCGGACGACCCCGAGGCCGTGGAGCGGTTCGCCGGGCGGATGCAAATCGAGGCGACCCGGCTCACCAACCTCGTACAGGAGCTGATCGACCTCTCCCGGGTCCAGAACGACGATCCCCTCGACGACGCCGAGCCCGTCCGGGTGGACGAGCTGGTCGCCGAGGCCATCGACCGCTGCCGGCACGCCGCCGGCACGAAGCAGATCACCATGGCCGCCGGAGGTACGGCGGATCTGCGCGTGCGCGGCAACCGCGGCCAGCTCGCCGCCGCGCTCGGCAACCTCGTCGAGAACGCCGTCAACTACTCGCCCGCCCGCACCCGGGTCGGCATAGCGGCCCGCCGCATCGCCGCGCCCGGTGGCGACCTGATCGAGATCGCCGTCACCGACCAGGGCATCGGCATCTCCGAGAAGGACAAGGAGCGCGTCTTCGAGCGCTTCTACCGCGTCGACCCGGCCCGCTCCCGGGCCACCGGAGGAACCGGACTGGGTCTCGCGATCGTCAAGCACGTGGTCGCCTCGCACGGCGGGGAGGTCACGGTGTGGAGCGCCGAAGGCCAGGGCTCCACCTTCACCCTGCGACTGCCGGAGGCGGGCCTCGCCCGCGACCGCGCCCAGCAGCGGTCCGACCGCGCCGGACTCAGCGACGAGACCGAGCGGTCGTCCTCATCCCCCCATACATCCGCGTACGAAACGTTTCCCGCCCCGGAGGTCCTTCCGTGACCCGTGTGCTCGTCGTCGAGGACGAGGAGTCCTTCTCCGACGCCCTGTCGTACATGCTCCGCAAGGAGGGCTTCGAGGTCGCCATCGCGACCACCGGCCCCGACGGACTCGACGAGTTCGAGCGCAACGGCGCCGACCTCGTGCTCCTCGACCTGATGCTGCCCGGCCTGCCGGGCACCGAGGTCTGCCGCCAGCTGCGCGGCCGTTCGAACGTTCCCGTGATCATGGTGACCGCCAAGGACAGCGAGATCGACAAGGTCGTCGGACTGGAGATAGGGGCCGACGACTACGTCACCAAGCCCTTCTCCTCCCGCGAGCTGGTCGCCCGCATCCGCGCCGTACTGCGCCGGCGCGGCGAGCCGGAGGAGGTCACTCCGGCCGCCCTGGAGGCGGGGCCCGTCCGCATGGACGTGGACCGGCACGTGGTGACGGTCGGCGGCACCAAGGTCGACCTGCCGCTCAAGGAGTTCGACCTGCTGGAGATGCTGCTGCGCAACGCGGGCCGCGTGCTGACCCGCATGCAGCTGATCGACCGGGTGTGGGGCGCGGACTACGTCGGCGACACCAAGACCCTCGACGTCCACGTCAAGCGGCTGCGCGCCAAGATCGAGCCCGACCCGGGGGCGCCGCGCTACCTGGTGACGGTGCGCGGGCTGGGCTACAAGTTCGAGCCGTAGGCCGGCCCGCCGGCGCGGGCGCGCGCGACCGGACACGCCGAAGGGCGGGCCTCACGGAGAGGCCCGCCCTTCGGCGTGTCCGCGTATGCGTAGGTGCCTGCGGTGCTCAGTGGCCGGCTTCGGTGCCCGTGCCGGTCTCCTGGGAGCCGTCGTCGGCCGAGCCGCTGCCGGCCTCGTCCGCCTCGCCGGAGGCCGTCGCGCCGGCCGACGGGCCGCCCGAGGACTCCTCGCCGGCCGGGGCGCCCGAGGACTCGCCGTCGGACGGCTCGCCCGAGGTCTGTGCGGAGGCCTCCCCGGAGGGCTGCGCCGACGCGCCCGGGGCCGCCGGGACGTCGCTGGGGCCCCAGTCGGCGAAGTAGCTCTCGGCGGGGACGACGAGCGCGCGCAGGCTCACGTCGCCGGTCTTGCTGAAGGTGAAGGTGATCTTCTGCGCGTTGCCGTCCTGGAGCGCCTCGCGGCTGCTCGGGAGCACGGCGGCGGCGTTGTCCTTGCCGCCGATGATCAGCCGGCCGCCGGCCGGGACGGTCAGGTCGCCCTTCTCGCCCTTGGCGGGCTTGAGCTCGGCGGACTTGCCGGTGCCCGGGACGGTGACGGACTCGAGGGTCTGCGGCGTCGTCCCGTTGTTGAAGAGGGTGACGGCGACCACGGCCGGGCCGGTCGACTCCAGGTCCGGCTGCGTGATGACGACGGCGTTCTGGACCTCGATGTCCCCGACGCTCGTCGCGGCGTGGTCCGGCTTGATCTCCAGCGTCTGGGCGTTGTGACCGGCACCGCACGCGGCGAGCGAGGCGATCGAGAACGCGATGGCGGCGGCGGCGAGGGCACCGCGTCGAAGGCTGCTGCTCACGGCGGCGGCAACTCCTTGGACTCGAGCGGGGTGGCGGCAACGGATAAAGCCGCCCTAAGTGGCTGTCAGCGGCCTTAGGCTACCGAGCCGTTCTCGGGCCGCCGCACCCGACCCTCCCCGAAGACCCCCGGCTTCGCCCGGCAGGCGGTAGGGCACGGACCTGCCACGGGGGGCGGTCGCGGAGCGGTGCGCCGCCCCGCCGGGCGTCGTTTTGCGGCGCGGACTCGTCCGACATTCAGCTGGGAAGCCTCCGCCATACCGGTTGTGGATCGGCACGCGAAATCTCTGTGAAGGAATGCGCGGACGGCCGCGGAATTGATCACCGGCGGATCGGGCGGCGCCCCTCGTGATCAATTCCGGATTCGACCGGAACCCCGCCACGGTCACCGAACGGAGTAGCGGGAGTCGCACACGCGGAACCGGACATATCGGGATCTTCGGGCGGGTGGCGGGGGCTCCGGTTGTGTGTGACGCGCGTGTTTCGCCCGGCCTGAAGAGCGGCTCCGACCTGCGAATACTTTCTTCCGCTCGCCCGCCGCAGCACGTTCCTGTTGCTGTTGTCAAGCCCCGAGATATGCCCTGACCTGCGAAAACGCCATTCAGAAGACGCAGTTTCCGTGTTACTCTGGATAGCCACGGAAGGGGTACCTGTCACATGACGTTCAAGGTTGGCGACACCGTGGTCTATCCCCATCACGGGGCCGCGCTGATCGAGGCTATCGAAACTCGCCAGATCAAAGGCGTGGACAAGACCTACTTGGTGCTGAAGGTCGCCCAGGGCGACCTGACGGTACGTGTGCCAGCGGACAATGCGGAGTTCGTCGGCGTACGTGATGTGGTCGGTCAGGACGGGCTGGACCGGGTCTTCGAGGTACTGCGCGCGCCGTACGCCGAAGAGCCCACGAACTGGTCGCGTCGTTACAAGGCAAACCTGGAGAAGCTCGCCTCCGGCGACGTCATCAAGGTCGCGGAAGTCGTACGCGACCTGTGGCGCCGCGAGCGCGAGCGCGGACTCTCCGCAGGTGAGAAGCGCATGCTCGCCAAGGCCCGCCAGATCCTGGTGAGCGAGCTGGCTCTCGCGGAGAACACCAACGAGGACAAGGCGGAGGCCCTGCTCGACGAGGTGCTCGCCTCCTGATCCGACTGGATCCGAGGCGAGGCGCAGACCGTCAGCCACTCGGTTCAGCGCACTGAAATGCCGCGGTGCCCGATGACATCCTTGCTGTCGCCGGGCGCTGCGGCATGTTCGTACCCGGATCCGGTCCGCGGCATCCGGACGTCCGGATGCCCATGATCCTCGTACGCTCATCCCGGGAAGGCTCTCCCCGGGTCCTGGCGTGCCGGGCCCGGGCTGCTGGCTCGACCAGGGTCACGGAAGGGTCCGGTCAAGGCATCGCGCCCGGCACGGTGAGGCCATACCCAACTAGGTCGAGCACACAAACCTGACAGGAACCGATGTCTGACGAATCGCGTCCCTCGCCCACCGACACCACTGCCGGGGCACCGGCCGAGACCGCTGCCGGGGCGCCCGCCGCGGACCGTGCGCGGGCCAGGACCGCCGCCGTGATCCCCGCCGCCGGCCGGGGCGTACGGCTCGGTCCGGGCGCGCCCAAGGCGCTGCGCGCTCTGGGCGGCACGCCCATGCTCATCCACGCGGTCCGGGCGATGGCCGCCTCCCGCGGCGTCTCCCTCGTCGTGGTCGTCGCCCCGCCCGACGGCGCGGCCGAGGTCAAGAACCTCCTCGACGTGCACGCCCTGCCCGACCGGACGGACTTCCTCGTGGTGCCCGGCGGCGAGACCCGGCAGGAGTCCGTACGGCTCGGCCTGGACGCGCTGCCCGCCGAGTACGACATCGTCCTCGTGCACGACGCGGCCCGGCCGCTGGTGCCGGTGGACACGGTGGATGCCGTGATCGAGGCCGTACGCGAGGGCGCGCCCGCCGTGGTGCCGGCGGTGCCGCTCGCCGACACCGTCAAGCAGGTCGAGCCCGCCGCGGTGCCGGGCGGGCCGGAGCCGGTGGTGGCGACGCCGGAGCGGGCACGGCTGCGCGCGGTCCAGACCCCGCAGGGCTTCGACCGCGCCACGCTGGTGCGGGCCCACGAGACCGTGACCGACGACGTCACCGACGACGCGAGCATGGTGGAGCAGCTCGGGCTCGCGGTGGTGGTGGTGCCGGGGCACGAGGAGGCGTTCAAGGTGACGCGCCCGCTGGACCTGGTGCTGGCGGAGGCCGTACTGGCGCGCAGGAGGCTGAACGATGGGTTCTGAGGGGCTTGAGGGTTCTGAGGGGCTTGAGGGATCTGAGGGTGTGAGGTCTGGGGTTTCGGGCGGGTCCGCGGGTTCCGGGGCGGGCGGGACGGTGCTGCCGCAGGTCGGGATCGGGACGGACATCCACGCCTTCGAGGACGGGCGTGAGCTGTGGTGCGCCGGGCTGAAGTGGGAGGGCGAGGGGCCCGGGCTCGCCGGGCACTCCGACGCGGACGTCGTCGCGCACGCGGCGTGCAACGCGCTGTTCTCCGCGGCGGGGGTCGGGGACCTCGGGCAGCACTTCGGCACCGGGCGGCCGGAGTGGTCCGGGGCGTCCGGGGTGACGCTGCTGACCGAGGCGGCGCGGATCGTGCGGGCGGCGGGGTTCCGGATCGGGAACGTCGCGGTCCAGGTGGTCGGGGCGAGGCCGAAGATCGGCAAGCGGCGGGACGAGGCGCAGGCCGTGCTGTCCGCGGCGGTGGGGGCGCCGGTGTCCGTGTCGGGGGCGACGACGGACGGGCTGGGGTTTCCCGGGCGGGGGGAGGGGCTGATGGCGGTGGCCACGGCGTTGGTCGTACGGGTGTCTTAGCGCCGGGCGCGGTGCCTTGTCGGTGCCCTGAGCTTGTTGGCGCCCCGCGTCGCCCCGCTGTGCGGGGCTCCGCCCCGCACCCCGCCAGGGGCTCCGCCCCTGGACCCCGCCCGTGCCCACCCGCCACCCGACTCGCGGGGACAAGAGCTCGCCGCCTCGGCGTCGGGGCTCGAGGGGACAGGAGGGCGTCGCCTGGGCGTCGGGGCTCGGTGGGACGGGTGGGCGCCCCGTGCTCGCGTCGAGGTTCGGCTCGGGGGAACGGCGGCCCGGGTTGCGACTCGGTCCGGCAACAACGCGGGATGTGTGCCCTGGGCACTGCCCGGCGCCTACTACCCTGGACGCGTGACTATTCGCCTGTACGACACCAGCGCCCGGCAGATCCGTGACTTCGCCCCCCTCACGCCGGGCTGCGTCTCGATCTACCTGTGTGGTGCCACCGTGCAGGCCGCCCCGCACATCGGGCACATCCGGTCGGGGCTGAACTTCGACATCATGCGCCGCTGGTTCGCGTACCGCGGCTACGACGTCACGTTCGTCCGCAACGTCACCGACATCGACGACAAGATCATCAGGAAGGCGGCCGAGCAGAACCGCCCCTGGTGGTCCATCGGTTACGAGAACGAGCGGGCGTTCAATGACGCCTACGCCGCCCTCGGCTGCCTGCCGCCGACGTACGAGCCGCGCGCCACGGGCCACATCACCGAGATGGTCGAGATGATGCGCGGCCTCATCGAGCGCGGGCACGCCTACGAGGCCGACGGCAACGTCTACTTCGACGTGCGGTCCCTGCCGGGCTACCTGTCGCTGTCCAACCAGGACATCGACGACCTGCGCCAGCCCTCCGAGGACGGCGAGACCGGCAAGCGGGACCCGCGCGACTTCGCCATGTGGAAGGCGGCCAAGCCCGGGGAGCCCAGCTGGGAGACGCCGTGGGGCCGGGGGCGGCCCGGCTGGCACCTGGAGTGCTCCGCCATGGCGCACAAGTACCTGGGCGAGGAGTTCGACATCCACGGGGGCGGGATCGACCTGATCTTCCCGCACCACGAGAACGAGATCGCGCAGGCCAAGGGCTTCGGCGACGCCTTCGCCCGCTACTGGGTGCACAACGCCTGGGTCACCATGAGCGGCGAGAAGATGTCCAAGTCGCTCGGCAACAGCGTGCTCGTGAGCGAGATGGTGAAGAAGTGGCGGCCGGTCGTGCTCCGGTACTACCTGGGCACGCCGCACTACCGCTCCACCATCGAGTACAGCGAGGAGTCCCTGCGCGAGGCCGAGTCGGCGTACGGGCGCATCGAGGGCTTCGTGCAGCGCGTCACCGAGCTGGCCGGCCACGTCGTCGAGCCCGCCGCCGAGGTGCCGCCCGCCTTCGCCGAGGCGATGGACGACGACCTGGGCGTCCCGCAGGCGCTGGCGATCGTGCACACCACCGTCCGGCAGGGCAACAGCGCGCTGGCCGCAGACGACAAGGACGCCGCCGTCGCCCGCCTCGCCGAGGTCCGCGCCATGCTCGGCGTCCTCGGTCTGGACCCGCTGGACCCGCGGTGGGCCGGTGAGCAGGAGCAGGGCGAGGACCTGCGGCACGTCGTCGACAGCCTCGTACGGCTCGTGCTCGACCAGCGCGAGGCCGCCCGGGCGCGCAAGGACTGGCCGACCGCGGACGCCATCCGCGACCAGCTCGGGCAGTCCGGACTGGTCATCGAGGACAGCCCGCAGGGGCCCCGCTGGAGCCTCGGCTCCCGCTGACCCGGCCGGGCGGCGCGAGCCGGACCGTAGATCGATTGTGCCGCCCGGCCCTCCGGGCGGCACACTGCATAAGACACGAACACCGCACAAGACGAACAACAGCGCACGAGACGCAAGCACCACCCCGAAGACGCGAAGAGCGGAGACAGGTACTCATGGCCGCGAACAACCGCCGCATGTCCGGCAAGAAGGGCGCGCAGGTCGGCAGCGGCGGCCAGCGACGCCGGGGCCTGGAAGGCAAGGGGCCCACGCCCCCCGCCGAGATGCGCAAGGGGCACGCCAAGCAGCGCGCCGCCAACGCCAAGGCGCGCCGCGCCACGGGCCGCCCGCAGCAGCGGCGCGGCGGCGGCCGCTCGACGTCCGAGCTGGTCGTCGGCCGCAACCCGGTCTACGAGGCGCTGCGCGAGGGCGTGCCCGCCTCGACGCTCTACGTCCAGCAGTTCATCGACAACGACGAGCGGGTGCGCGAGGCCCTCCAGCTCGCCGCCGAACGCGGTGGCATCAACCTCATGGAGGCGCCGCGCCCCGAGCTGGACCGGATGACCAACGGGCTCAACCACCAGGGGCTCGTGCTCCAGGTGCCGCCGTACGAGTACGCGCACCCCGAGGACCTGGTCGCCGCCGCTCACGACGAGGGCGTGGACCCGCTGATCGTCGCCCTCGACGGCGTGACCGACCCGCGCAACCTCGGTGCCGTGGTCCGCTCCGTCTCCGCCTTCGGCGGCCATGGCGTCGTCGTGCCCGAGCGGCGCGCGGCCGGCATGACGGCGGGCGCGTGGAAGACGTCCGCCGGTACCGCCGCACGTACGCCGGTGGCCCGCGCCACCAACCTCACCCGGGCGCTGGAGACGTACCAGAAGGCCGGCATCACGGTCGTCGGTCTCGCCGCCGACGGCGAGGCCGAACTCGGTGACCTGGAGGCGCTGGACGGCCCCGTCGTCATCGTCGTCGGCAGCGAGGGCAAGGGTCTGTCCCGGCTCGTCGGCGAGACCTGCGACGTCCGGGTGCGGATCCCGATGCCGGGTGGCGCCGAGTCGCTGAACGCCGGTGTGGCGGCGGGGATCGTGCTGTACGAGGCGGCGCGTCGGCGTTCCTGAACGCGTGTTCGGCGTATAGCTCGAACGGGGCGTTCGAGGCTGTCCGGACATGCTTGACGCGGTCCGGACAGATCGGGGCGGTCAAGGCAGTGTCCTAACGACACATCACTCGGTTAGATGAGTGTGGACACCAGAACACCCCGCACACCCACGGGGGACCGCTCGTCGGGATACGACGACGCTCCCGCGCTGAGCATGGTGAAGGTGCCGAGCGATCCGGCCCAGGTCATCGTCAACCACGCGAGTTTCCGCGTGCAGTTCGGTGCCTCCGCGCGGCGGACCCAGTCCCCGCGGATCGCGCGGCACCTGAGCGCCACCCAGGACACCGCCCGCATGCCCGCCGCCCCGGGCCGCCGCCGTGCCGTCGTGTGGAGCGGACGCTCCGACCCGGACGACACCGGCGCGCACCGGCTGCTCCAGGCGGTGCGGGCGGGGGCCGGCCACCACGCCGACGAGCCGGTCGCCGACGCCGGGGCGACTCAGGTCATCCCCCGGGTCGGCCTCGACGGCGGCCCCCTCGGCTACGACGACGGCCCCGCCACCCAGACGCTCGAAACCCCCCTCGTCGGCGCCCAGCGCGGCCCCGTGCCCGACGGCACCCGGCTGCTGCCCGCCATGCGCACCGTCGGCAGCGCCTACGACGAGCCCGGCTACGACGGACCTCCCTACGACGGCCCTGCCTACGACGACGACTTCGCGTCCGCCGAGGGCTACCGCCCCGACGGCTACGACCCCGACGGTCTCGAGGACACGGAGCAGGGCGAGCCCCGCAGCAGGCGCCGCACCGACGACCCGGCCCGGCACGCCTACTTCCCCGGCCGCCGCATGAACCTGGGCGTCGTACTGCTGCCGCTGCGGGTCTTCCTCGGCTTCATCTCCATCTACGCCGGCATGGGCAAGCTCTGCGACCCCGTCTACTTCGACGGCGGCGAACGCGGCTCCATGGTGAAGTGGCTCAACACCCTGCACCCCTGGGACGTCGCCGAACCGCTGCGCCAGTTCGCCCTCGGCCACCCCGTGGGCGCCGGGCTGGTCATCGCCTTCCTCCAGGTGCTGGTGGGCGTCCTGACCGTCCTCGGCTGCTGGCAGCGCGTGGCCGCCGTCATCGGCGCCGCCCTGTCCGCCGCGCTGCTCGTCACCGTCAGTTGGAAGAGCGTCCCGGTCTACGACGCGCCCGACATCATCTACCTCGCCGCCTGGTCCCCGCTGATCATCGCCGGGGCCCCCGTCTACTCCGTGGACGGCAGGCTCGCGGGCAGCGCCTGGCGCCGGCTCGGTCCCCGCTCCGACATCTGGGACCTGCGCCGCTACGTCCTGCGCCGCGGCGCCGTCATCACCTTCCTGGTCGCCGGTGTGACCCTCCTCGTCGGCTCCGTCCTCGGCGGTGCCGTGCGGGACGCCGACCGCGTGGTCGTCCCCGGGCCCGGCGAGGCCCCGCGCAACGAACTGCCCGGCTCGCCGCTCCCGCAGGAACCCGGCGCCCGCACGACGAAGACCTCCTCCCCGGAGGCCTCCGCCTCGCCCACCCAGGGCGCCACCAGCGGCGCGTCCGCCCCCGCCGGGGACGACGCCACCGCGCCGGGAGCGACCCGCGACAGCAGCGGCACCGCCACCGGCGGCGGCATGCCCAGCCAGACCCAGGGCACCACGGGCCAGGCCCCGCCCCGCCACTCCGCCCCGGCCGGCCAGGCGCCGAGCACCACGGCGGGGCCGACCTCGGGCGGCACCTCGTCCGGCGGCGGCTCCACCGGCGGCACCGGCGGCACCGGGAGCGGTGACGGCGGCGGCTCGTCGACCACCGGGGAGCCCGGTAGCCGCCTGGTGGGCGGCCTCCTGGGCTGACGCCCGCCGTCCCCGCGCTCGCCGCACCCCGCGGCCGGGGGAGCACAGCAGGGCCCCGCACCACGCGTGCGGGGCCCTGCTCCGTTGTCGTACCGCCCGGCTGCGGGGCCGCTCAGCGGCCGCCCAGGGCCGCCAGTTCCCCGGCCGCCTCCGTCAGGTCCTTCGCGGTGTCGATCGCCCGCCAGTAGGAGCCCTGCGGGATCGGGAAACCGGCCAGCCGGCGCTCGCGGGCCAGCCGTGGGAAGGTGGTGCGCTCGTGGTCGCCGCGCTCCGGGAGCATCGCGGCGAACTCCGGCGAGAAGACGTACACGCCCGCGTTGATCTCGACCGTCGACGGCGGTGCCTCGATGAAGTCGGTGATGTGGCCGAAGCCGTCCGTCTGCACGGCACCCCACGGCAGCCGCGGACGGGCCAGGGCGAGGGTCGCGACGGCGTCCCGCTCGGCGTGGAAGTCGGCCATGTCGCGCAGCGAGAAACGGGTCCAGATGTCGCCGTTGGTCGCGTACCAGGCCCGGTCCGGGTGCGGGAGGTGGGCGGCGGCGTACCTGAGGCCGCCGCCGCGGCCCAGCGGCTCGGTCTCCACGACGGTCGTGACGGAGAGCGGCAGGTCGGCGCTCTCCAGCCACTTCTGCAGCACCTCGGCCAGATGACCGCAGGAGACCACGACGTCGGTGACGCCCTCCTCGGCGAGCCAGGCGAGCTGATGGCCGATGATCGGAGTCCCGGTGCCCGGGATCTCGACCATCGGCTTCGGCCGGTCGTCGGTGTAGGGGCGCAGCCGGGAACCCTGCCCGCCGGCCAGGACGACGGCTTGCACGGGGCGGCGGGACGCGGCGCTCGGATCGGTCATGCCCGAACTGTACGCGGCGCCTCCGCCCGCCCCCGAAGGGTGCTCAGCTGTGCGCGGCCAGGACGCCCGAGGCGAAGGCGGTGTCGCAGACGGGGCGGGCGTACGACTGGGCGCGCGTCGGGCCGTACACCTTCACCGCGGCGCGGCCGAGGGCGCGGGCGATGGTCGCGCAGTGGTCGGCCAGCGACGGGCGCTCGTTCACCGCCTGCTGGAGGTGGGTGAGCGCGACGCCCGGGTCCTCCTCCTGCAGCTCGGTCAGCAGCCGGTCGCGCAGCACCTCGTGCGGGGCGCGGGCGACGCGGGCGGAGGACGCCTTGGAGGACGAGGCCTCCGACGCGGCGAGCACCGAGTCCGAGGGATCCCCGGACCAGTCGACGCGGGTGACCGCGAGAGTCCCGGAGAGCACCAGGACGACGGGCAGGACGAAGGCGAGAGAGCGGCCGATCCGGCGGGCGGGGCCCCGGCCGCGTCGCGTCTGTCGGGTGGTGGAGTGCTTCACGGAGTGCTTCACGCGAGTGAGGGTAGCGCCCGGTAATGATTTGGCGACATTTAGTCACCCCATCGGGGGATGAAGAGCGGGCGAGAACGGGATAGGGGGTTGACGAACACCGGTCGAAACGTCCGTTGTGCCGGGGTAATTGTCGACAACGAAAAGAGCCCCGCAGCAGGCCGCGGGGCTCTTTTCGTCAACACGGGCCGAATCACCCGGTCGCGTGGTTTCTCAACGGGAGGTTTCCCGGGGGATTTTCCCGTAGGGACGCCGTCAGTCGGTGAGGCGCTCGCCCGTGGAGGACGAGAACACGTGCGTCTCGCCCGGACGCGGCACCACGTGGACGGTCGCGCCCTTCTCCGGCACCGCGCGGCTGCTGACGCGGACCACGAGGTCCTTCGTCTCGCCGCTGACGTCGACCGTGCCGTAGATGTAGCCGTCGGCGCCGGTCTCCTCGACGACGTTCACCGAGACCGCGAGACCGGCCGGGGCGTCCGCCGAGTCCTTCGTCAGGGTCTTCGACACGCCGCCGTCCAGCTCCACCACGTCGAAGTGCTCCGGGCGGACACCGACGGTGACGGTGCGGTCGCCCTTGTCCGCGGCGGCCTTCAGGGCGTCGCGGTTGACCGGGACGACGCTGTTGCCGAACTTCACGCCGCCGTCGGTGATCGGGACCTCGACCAGGTTCATGGCCGGGGAGCCGATGAAGCCGGCGACGAAGAGGTTCGCGGGCCTGTCGTACATGTTCCGCGGGGTGTCGACCTGCTGGAGCAGACCGTCCTTGAGGACCGCCACCCGGTCGCCCATCGTCATGGCCTCGACCTGGTCGTGGGTGACGTAGACGGTGGTGATGCCCAGGCGGCGCTGGAGCGAGGCGATCTGCGTACGGGTGGACACACGGAGCTTGGCGTCCAGGTTGGACAGCGGCTCGTCCATGAGGAACACCTGCGGCTCACGCACGATCGCGCGGCCCATCGCCACTCGCTGGCGCTGACCGCCGGAGAGCGCCTTCGGCTTGCGGTCCAGGTACTCGGTGAGGTCGAGGATCTTCGCGGCCTCCTCGACCTTCTGCCGGATCTCCGCCTTGTTGACGCCGGCGATCTTGAGCGCGAAGCCCATGTTGTCGGCGACGGACATGTGCGGGTACAGCGCGTAGTTCTGGAACACCATGGCGATGTCCCGGTCCTTCGGCGGCAGGTGCGTCACGTCGCGGTCACCGATGCGGATGGCACCGCCGTTCACGTCCTCGAGCCCCGCGAGCATCCGCAGCGAGGTGGACTTGCCACAACCGGACGGGCCGACCAGGACGAGGAACTCACCGTCCGCGATGTCGATGTCGAGACCGTCGACGGCGGGCTTGGTGGAACCCGGGTACACACGGGTCGCCTTGTCGAACGTAACTGTGGCCATGGTGAAAGGGCCCCCTTCTACCGGCAGGAACGTGCCGGACGATCCGTTGTAGGAAGGTGGTGGTGTAGTCCACACGGGTGAAGCTGAGCAGGACGGTACCCGGCGTTCACCTGATCTGTCAGTAGCTGGAAGTCTGTGAATTTCGCCGAAATTTTCGAATCACATCGTTCACCGGCCCTGTGTACAGTGGAGCAGCCTCCGCGCGCGGCACCGCGCGCGTGCCTCCTTAGCTCAGATGGCCAGAGCAACGCACTTGTAATGCGTAGGTCGTCGGTTCGAATCCGACAGGGGGCTCCAGCACGGCAGGACGACGCCCCCGCGATCCGTGATCGCGGGGGCGTCGGCGTGTGGGTGGGTCAGGAGGAGCGGTTGGCGCTGGAGGGGCCGAAGAACTCGATCTCGGAGATGGCCACCTGCTTGTCGGCGGAGGCCGCGTGGGCGGATTCGATGGTGAAGCGGACCTTGGTGACCTCGCCGACGCGGAAGGGGCGTCGCTGGCCGCCCGCACCCTGGTCGAGGGTGAGGTCGCGGGTCTTCACCGACCCGTCCTTCATGGTGATCGTCGCCTTGATGCGGTGGGGGAGGGCGGACTCCTGCAGTTTGTTGGCGCGGGAGGAGACGCCCGGGGTGATGATCACGTCCAGCAGGCGGGTCGGTTCGGTGAAGGTGGCCTCGACCCACTCGCCCTGGCCGGACTGCGAGATGCCGGGACCCCACCAGGTGTTGCTGAGCTTGTCGATGAGGAGCTCGGGCTTGTGGCCGGGGAAGGAGTGCGACGCCTTGATGCCGTCGGGGGAGACGGGAGCGCGCTTGGCGAAGTGGTCGCGGGTGTTGTCGATGCCGTCGGGGATGTACATGAAGCCGAGGACCGCGAGGACGGCGACGACGGCGACGGTGATCCAGGTGCCGATGCGGTCGAAGACGCGGCGCAGGCGGGGCCGGTCGCCGGCCCAGGGGGTCTCGCGGCGGCGTCCGCCGAAGAGCCGGCGCCACCAGGGGGCGCGCACGGTCGCCTGGTCGCCGCTCGCGACGAGGGGCATGGCGCAGCGGGCGCAGTAGTGGCGGTCGGGGCGGTTGGGCGTGGAGCACCAGGGGCAGGGCGGGCCGTTGGCGATGTCCGGCTGGTGGCCGGGGGCGCGGACCTGCGGCCGGTCGGCGTCGGGGCGGCCGGGCAGGACGGGGGCGACGGCGGGGGGTGCGGCCGGGGCGGGGGCCCCGGGTTCGGCGACGGGGACGAGGAGGGAGCGGGCCCGGTCGGACATGGTGTCGCTGAGGCCGTTCGGGGCGGGTGCGGTGGCCGGGGGCACCGGGGCGGTGGGGGCGGTCTCGTCGGTGTCGCGGGTGCGGGCGGCCGCGGTGGGTGCAGTGGCCGCGGTGGGTGTGGCGGGTGCGGTGGCCGCGGTGGTGGGTGGGGCCGACGGGTCCGGGGTGTCCGCGTGGCCGGTGTCGTCCGGTGCGGCGTCCGGCGGGGTTCCGGTGCCGGCCGGGTCGCCGGGGTGCGGGTCGGCCGACGGGTCCGCGGGGCGGCGTGGCTGGGGCAGGGTCGGGTTGTCCCCGAGGGTGCCCGGCGGTTCGGCGGCGGGCGCGGGTGCGGTGCGGGCGGTGCGGGCGGGGGGCGTGCCGGAGCCGGCGAAGGCGTCGAAGCCGGGGTTCTGGTCGGTGGTGGCGGCCGCGGGCTGCGCGGTGCGGGCGGCACCGGTCTGCTCCCAGCTGAGTACGGCGCCGCACGCGTCGCAGAAGGACTGGCCCGGTTCCGCGCGGGTTCCGCACTCGGCGCAGTTCTGCGTGGTCATCTCTCCGGGGTCCTTTCGGAGGCGGTCACTTCGACCGTGTAGGGCATGTGGGCGGGACGGGCGGCGGCGACGAGGGCGTCCAGGCGATGGGTGTCGGCCGGTTTCGGGTCGGGCAGCCGGAGGGTGACGTGCAGGTAGGGGCGGGGCCGGCCGGGGAACGGTCCGAGGGGCCGGGCGTTCCATTCGGCGCCGCCGCTCTCGGTGATCTCCGGCTCGACGCCGAAGGCCAGCCGGACGGCCTCGGACAGGCCCTGCCGGGTGCCGCGTACGCGGTGCAGCCGGGCGGCGGCGGCGACGGCGGCGCGCAGCCGGTCCTCGGGTTCGGTGCCGTCGGTCTCGGCGCCCACCCAGGTGCCGAGCCACTGGGCGAAGTCGGCCGGGGTGAGGGCGGGGTCGAAGTAGGTGTCGAGGCAGTCCAGGACGCTGAGGATGGGCGCGAGGACGTCGTCGAGGCCGCCGACGAAGCGCAGGGCGAGGTCGTCGTCGGCGAAGACGGCGGGCAGCATCGAGCTGATGGGCAGGGAGGAGCCGAGCCCGTCGACGGAGCCCCGGTGGGAGGCGGGGGCGGCGGTCACGCGCTGTCCCCGATCACGCGGACCCGGTGGTCGTAGGAGAAGACCAGGGCGGGGGCTTCGAGGTCGATGCGGTCGGTGGGGTCGCCGCGCTTGCCGGTGAGGGGGTCGGCGGGGTGCAGGACGACCTCGTCGACGAGTTCGACGCCGGGCACGCGCTGGAGCACGGCGAAGACCTCGCCGGTCTGCACGGGCCGTCCGAAGGGCCAGCCCCTGCCGTCGGCGCCGCCGGTGAGCGGGTCGAGGTGGCGGTAGAGGGCGTCGTGGGCCTGGCGGCGGACGCGGTCGGCGTCGACGTCGCGGAAGGCATGGATGGTGGCGACGACGGTGACGCCCTGGTAGTAGGGCGGTCCGACGGACAGGCGGGTGCCGATGAGGCGGCGTTCGTCGAGGTGGCGGGTGATGCGGTGGAGGAGGGCGTCGCCGGGGACGAGCTGCTCGAAGCGCAGGCGTCCGCCGGGGTCGGGCACGGCCTGGGGGACGACGAGGACGCGGACGGCGTGGGCGCCGTATTCGTTCTCCTTGCCCTCCAGGCAGGTGATGCGGGCGGTCTCCGGGGCGGCGCGGCGGGCGAGTTCCTCGTAGTCGCGCAGGGTGACGGCGCGTTCCTGGGCGCGCAGGGTGATCGGCGCCCGGAGTTTCGCCTCCTCGACGGTCTCGCCGTCGACGCCGCCGCGGGCGGCCTCGCGGTTGACGACCTCGGAGACGTACGGGATGGAGGTGCGCAGGACCTGCACGGCGCCGCGGGCGACGTTGCCGGCCCTGCCGCCGCCGGTGCGGTAGCGCAGGGCGCGGATGACGGCGCCCTTGGGCGGGACGGTGCCGTACTGGCGCAGGGTGCCGTCGGCCTCGCGGACGGCGGGGCCGAAGGAGATCTCGCCGGTGGCGGCGTCGAGGGTGATGTGGTGGTCGTCGGGGCGGGAGCCGGCGAAGTGCGGGACGACCTGCCAGTCCTGCCAGCCGTCGTCCTCGGCGGTCTGCAGGAGGACCGAGGGGTCGTCGGCGACGACGGGGGCGTGCTGGAGCCTGAGGCGCTGGCCGGGCAGGCCGGTGGACTCGCCGAGGGCCTCGTCGTGCACGGTCTCGGCGTGGACGGTGCCGGTGGTGCCGCCGATGGTGTAGGCCTCGGCGGAGCGGATGGTCGGTGAGGCGGTGTAGAAGGGCTGGCCGGGCAGGGCCTCGGTGACCCGGCAGCGGATCCAGCCGGCCTCGTGGCCGCCGTTGCGGGACAGGACGTGCCCGCCGGGTATGTGCAGCACGACGTCGCCGGGGCGGTTGAGGCCGCCGGTGCCGTCCCGGTCGACCTCGCAGGACTGCCAGCCGTCCTCGGTCCAGGCCTCCCACACCAGCGGCGGCTGCCGGGGGTCGACGCCGACGCCGTCGACGCGGCTGTCGAGTTCGAGGGCGAGCGCGCAGTGCGGGACGGCGTTGGTGAGGCCGATGAGCATGCAGTCGCCCGGGGCGGGGGCCTCGGCGAAGCACATCAGGTCCTTGCCCTCGGCGAGGTCCGTGGTCCGGTCGGTGACGGCCTCGCCGCTGTGCTGCACCACCAGGCGGCTCAGTTCGCACGGTACGACGGTCAGGTCGCCGACGGTGCTGAAGACGACGGCCTCGTCCCGTTCGGTGCGCAGGGTGGCGACCTCGGTGCCGACGGGGACCAGGATCGCGTCCTCCTGCGGCGCGGACAGCCAGAAGGTGACGTCCGTGCGGGCGGCGGACGGCGGGAAGAGCGTGATGCCGACCAGGTCGAGGAAGGCGAGGTGGTTCTTCTCCGGCACCCGGTTGAGGCGGTAGACGATCTGGTCGGCCATGTGGGCGACGGTCTCGACGAGGGTGACGCCGGGGTCGGAGACGTTGTGGTCGGTCCACTCCGGGGCGCGCTGCTGGATGTAGCGCTTGGCGTCGTCGACGAACTGCTGGAAGCGGCGGTCGTCGAGGTTGGGGGAGGGCAGGGGCATCAGCGGTCGCTTTCGGGTGAGCCCGGGAGGCCGGCCGGACCGTCGGGGAGGTCGGGCTCGTCGTGGGACGGGATGACGTAGAACGGGAAGACGAGGCTGCGCGGGTTGTTGGTGCCGCGGATCGAGTAACGCACGTCGATGTAGAGGACGTTCTGGCCGGCGCCGGTGGTGACCTCGACGTCGTGGACCTCGATGCGCGGCTCCCAGCGGTCCAGGCTGACGTACACCTCGTGCTGGATGCGGCCTGCGGTCTGCTCGTTGACCGGGGCGAAGACCAGGTCGTGGATGGCGCAGCCGAACTCGGGCCGCATCGGCCGCTCGCCGGGGGCGGTGGCGAGGACGAGCCGCATGGCCTCCTCCACCTCCTGCTCGCCGCTGACGAGGGCGATCCCGCCGGTGGGTCCGATGCGCAACGGGAACGACCAGCCGGAGCCGACGAACTGTTCGGCCATCAGGGAGCCACCTGCCTTCTTCTCTCTTCGCGCCCCGTGCGTCGGTGCGGCTGCCGCCCGTTCACGCGGGGAGGGGGTACTTGATGGTGTTGACGAAGACGGCGCCCATGAGGTCGACCTTGATGGCCTTGATGTTCACGTTGGCCACGGAGGTGACCGAGACCAGTCCCGTGGCGGTGAGCGTCATGGCACCGGTCGCGTTCATGAGGAGGGCCCCCATCGCGCTGACGTTGACCGTGCCGGCCGTCGACTTGAGGTTGACCAGGCCGCGGCCCTGGAGGAGCAGCGGCCCGCCGCTCTTCACCGTCACCGACCGGCGTCCCTCCAGGGTGAGGTCCGTGCCGGCCTCCACCGACACCGAGCGGCTGCCGGTGATGCTGACCGTGCCCTTGCTGTCGACGGTGATCTCGGTCTTGGTGCGGTCGAGGTTGATGGTCAGCTTGTCGTTGCCGCTGGCGATGCGGACGCCCTGCTTGCGCCCGCCGGTCTGCTGGCTGAGCAGGTCGACGCGGTTGCCCTGGCGGTCGGACAGGGTGTGCCGGACGGCCTTCTTCTTGAGGCCGTCGTGCAGGGGGACGTCCTTCACCTTGGTCGGCAGGTCCCGTCCGTTGTAGAGCCCGCCGATGACGAACGGGTGGTCGAGGGCGCCCCGGTCGAAGGCGACGAGGACCTCGTCGCCGACGTCCATGGGGAAGACGCCGCCGCCGCCCTTGCCGCCCATCTGGACGCTGCGCGCCCAGTCGCTGACGTAGGTGTCGTCGAGCCAGGGGAACTGCAGCTTGACCCTGCCCTGTTTGAGGGGGTCCTGTACGTCGGTGACGATGGCGTTGGCGACGCTGGGCAGCCGGGCGGCGCTCGCCGGGTCCGTGCCGCCGCTGCCGCCGGAGGCCAGCCCGTACAGGGAGCGCCACTGGCGGCCGCTGACCGTGATCCAGGACTCGTAGGGGACGCCGTCGCCGAAGTGGTGGCGCACCGAGGTGACGGTGTACTTGCCCTCGAAGGGCTTGCCCACGTCGGAGAGGGCGACGGGGACGCCGGGCCGCAGGTCGGGGTGGCCGTAGGCGGCGACCTCCAGCTCGGCGAAGGAGGAGGTGACGTCGGCGGCGAGGGCCACCGCGGCGTTCTGGACCTCGTCCTGCTTGTCGTAGGGGTTGGCGGTCTCGACGAGCTTGCCGGGCTTGAACTTGCCCGCGGCCGTGCCGGGGGTCGAACCGATGCTGATGCCGGGGTCGGTGGTGGCCGGCGCGATCTCGGTGATCTTCTTCTTGGTGGTGACGTTCCAGCCGCGCGACTCGACCTTGCCGATCTGGTCGGCGGCGGTGACGGCGGCGCGCAGCCGCAGGATGTCGTGGCCCGCCTGGAGCACGAAGGCGCTCTTGTCGCCGTCCGTGCTCGGGGACGGCGCACCCGCCGACGGCTTCGGGGTGACGAAGCGGAACTTCCCCTTGGCGTCCAGGTACATGACCATCTTGTTCTCGTCGGCCAGCCGCGCGAGGAAGTCCCAGTCGGTCACGTTGGACTGGCTGATGAACCCGTAGGTGCCCTTGGTGGGCTGGATGCGGCCGATGGACACGCCGTCCATGGCGACGAGCTTGCGGGCGATGTCGGAGGCCTTCTGGTTGCGGTACGCGGCCACCCGGCGCTGGCGCATCAGGCGGTGCCCGTAGTCGTAGCCGCGGATGACGGTGAAGCTGCCGGTGCCGTCGTAGTCGGCCTCCATGCCGGTGACCTCGCCGGTCAGCAGGGGCTTGCCGATGCCCTGCCCGTCGGCGATCGGGGTGATGACGACCCTGGTGCCGAACTGCACGCCCAGCTTGCCGAGGACGAGGTGGTAGGGGTCGCGGAAGGTGAGCCGGAACGCCGCCGGGACGTTCATGCCCTGGTCGACCCAGCCGTCGGTGAGCATCGGGGCGATGTCGTCGGGCAGCTTCGCGCCGCCGATCTTGACCTCGACGATGCTGGAGAACGCGGGGCGCACCATCAGTGAGGCACCTCCTCGGCGGCCGGGAGCATCAGCTGGGTGCCGGTCGGCAGGTGGGACGGGTCGTCGATGCCGTTGGCCTCGGCGATCACGCGCCACGCGTTGGCGTTGCCGTACTCGCTCCACGCCAGCGACTGGAGCGAGTCCCCGGCGACGACCCGGTGCACGCGCTGGGCGGTGAGGGCGCCGGAGGTCGGGTTCTGGCCCAGGGTCGGGCCGGGGATCTCCACCAGCGCCACCTGGCAGGTGGCGCGGATGGGGACGCCGGTGGTGCCGAAGAGCGTGTACTGCGTCTCGATGGACGACACGTACGCGGTGAAGCGCGCCGTGGAGAACGAGCCCCACTCGAAGACCACCCAGGGCGGCGACGGCTGCTTGGCGGCCAGGCTCTTGGCGGTCACCTCGCAGCACAGCAGCAGCGACTCGACCTTCTTCATCACGGTGTTGCCGTCGGGCTTCATCGAGGAGTCCAGGAAGATCTCCAGGGTCATCTCCCGCGGCTCGGCGCCCATGAACTGAGGCTTCACGGCCTCCCGCACGGCGGCCGTCGGCGTCGCCTTCCACTGGGTGCGCTGGCTGATGGACAGCTGCGCCGGGTTGAACTCGAAGGCGAACGTGCGGATCAGGGCACCGGGGGTGACGGTGGTGCCGGTGGGCGGCTCGTGGATGGCGAGGTTGGCGCGCACGAGGCTCTTGCTGGTGGCCATGGGTGTTCCTCTCTGCTCTGCGGCGCCGTCAGTCCGTGAACCCGTGGTGGGCGATCTCCAGCACCTCGTTGGCCACGGACAGGTTGCCGGGGTCGAGGCTGGGTCCCTGCCAGCTGACGGGCAGGACGTCGATCAGCCCCCAGCGGGCGACCAGCGACCCGTCCGCGCGCAGGGCGGAGATCTGCGCGGTGGGCCGCTTGATGCCGGTCTGCACGGACGAGATCCACTTGGCGACCTTCGCCGTGTCCGGGGTCAGCGGGCGGGTCAGCCGGATGTTGGAGAAGGTGACGCGGGTGGGCAGTTGCCACACGAAGCCGTTGTTGCCGCCCTCCTGGCGCTGTTCCACCTCCACCTGGGTCGACAGGCCCTCGCACCCGTTGAAGTAGCCGAGGCTCTCGCCGTCGATGGCGAGGCTGAACCAGATGGAGGAGCCCGGGTCCTGGCGGGTCATCGGGTCGGCCTTTCTGTCGGTGGCGGGTGACGGTGGCGGGCGGGTGCGGCGGTCGGGGCGAGCGGGTGCGGCCGGCGGGTCCGGTGGGACCGGTCAGCGGGGGTCGCGCAGTCTGCCGATCCGTTCGCGGTCCATGCGGAGTTCGGTGCGGACGAGGCGGGTGACGCGGCCGATGATCCGGTGCACCAGCTCGTCGAGCTGGAAGTCGGTGAGTTGCCGCGGGTCGAATCCGCCGGCCGGGATCGCCGTGTACCCGGGCAGCTCCTCGTCCGCCCCGGAGGCCGGCTGCCCGGTACTCGCCGCGTACGACGGCGGGTTGCCGGACGGAGCGGCCTCGTACGGCGGCAGCGGTTCGCCGGGCCCGTGCTGGGAGCCCTGCGAGGACGGCGCGGAGTGGGAGGAGGGGGCCCGGAAGCGGGTGAGGGTGTCGGCGACGGCGGCAGCGGCGCTCGCGGCCAGGGCGCTGGTGGTCCGCCCCGCCCGGCTGCCGCGGCCGAACACGCGCTGTACGGGCAGCGCCGAGGCGTCGCCGGACGCGGCGGGGGCGGAGTCCCCGGCGGGCGGTGCCGGTGCCGTCGTCGTGCCGACGGGGAGCGCGGGGTGGGACGCCGGTGCCGCGGGCGGCGTGAGGGGGGCCACCGGGAGGGGCGCGCCGGCTGCCCCGGGGGGAGCGGGCCGGCGCAGGGGGACCACCTTCGCGGCGGCGCGCTGGACGGGGGGCGGCTTGGGCCCGCCGCCCGGGGCCGGGAGGAACGGCGGCGGGAAGGGCGGCAGGGAGGCCGTCATGGGCGCACCGGCGGGTGCGCCCGTCCGGGGCGTCGGGGCGGACACCGGGAGAGGGGAAGGGGCGGCGAGGAAGGGCGGCAGGGCCGCGGAGGGCGCCGCCGGGCTCGCCGTGGGCGGGGCCGACGGGGCGGGGGCCGGGTTCGGGACGACCGGCGCGGTGGCCCGCTGGACGGGCGGGGCCGTACGGGACTCGGTGGGCGCCGGGCCGGGGGCCGCCGCCGGGCGGGGCAGGGCCGGCGGCGCGGTGTCGCCCGGGGGCAGGGGGGCGCCGAGCGCGGAGGAGCGGCGCGTGGGCTGCACGGGCGGTGGCGTCGGGGAGGGGGCGGCCGGGCGTACGGGGGCGGCCGGTCCGGAGGAGGTGGGGGCACCGAGTCCCGGGCGGCGCGCGGCCGTACTGCGCTGTACCGGCTGGGCGGGGGTGGACGGGCCGCCGGTCCCGGGGCGGGGGGTGCCCGTCCGGCCGGTCGCCGACCGGTCCGCCCCCGCCTGGCCGGTACGCGCGTGGTCGCTCTGCGGTCGGGAGGGCGGTACGGCGGTGGCCGGACCGGAGGCTGCCGGACCGGAGGGTGCCCCGGTCCCGGTCGGGGCGGCCGGGCCTTCGGCCGGCCGCTGGAGGGCGGGCGTCGGGGGTGCCGTGTGCGTCGCGCCGTGCGGTGCGCGCGCCGGGCCGGTGGCGGGCTCGCCGGGAACGTCGGCCGACCGGTCGGCGGTGCGCTGGACGGGGGGCGTGGGAGTGGCGGGCGTGGCGGGCGGGGTCGCGGCGGACCTGCGGGGGGACACCGGTGGGGGTGTACCGCCGGAGACCGGTGACGTCCGCGTCTGCGTCTGCTCCGGCCGTGAGGGGGTCGCCGCCCGGCGCTGGACCGGGGGCTGGGCGCCGGTCGGAGTACCGGGCCGGCCGGTGGGCGCCGAGGGGCGGTTCGCGGGCCCGGCGGGGAGCGCCGCGTCGCCCGAGGACGGGGGCGGGGTGACGTGGGCGGCCGCTCGCTGTACCGGTGCGGTCGGCGTGCTCGGCGCCGGGCCGTCGGCCGGGGCTCCGGCGGGGTACGCCGACGAGCGGGCCGGAGGTGCGTCGCCCGTGCGCTCGGTGCGCTGGACCGGGGACGCGGGCCGGGAGGCTCCGGCGGCAGGCGTCGGTGCCGGTGCCGGTGCCGGTGCCGACGAGGACGCGGGCGCCGGGGACGACGCCGCGGAACCGCGCGCCGCTCGCTGCACCGGGAGGTCGGACGCCGCGCTTCCGGTGGCCGGGGCGGACGGGTTCCCGGGGGCCGGTGCGGGGGCCGGTGCCGGTGCGGTGCGGGGAGGCGTGCTGGACGCCGGGGCGGTCCCGGAGTCGTGCCCGGCGGCGGACACGGCGCGCTGCACGGGGAGTTCGCCCGTGGTGCCGGCCGGTGCGGCGCCGGGCCGGGGCACGGCTCGCTGGGCCGGGGCCGGGGCCGGGGCCGAACCGGGGGCGCGGTTGGCGGGGTTGCGGGACGCCGTGTCGCCGTCGGCGCCGGAGCGCGAGACAGGGGGCCCGAGGCCCGCCCGGGGCCGCGTCGCCCGCTGGACCGGCGGTCCCGGTGGCGCGGAGTCCGGTGCGGTCGGGCGGCGTTCACCGGAAGGGGCGGGTTGCGCGGCAGGCGCGGAGGCGGTCCGGGCCGTCGGTGCGGGACCGGAGGGCGGGGTCGCGGCACGCCGGGCGGCCGGGTCGGAGGCGTCCGGTGTGCCGCTGCCGGACTCGTGCGCGCTCCGCTGCACCGGCGTACCGGACGACGAGGCGGGACGGTTCCGCACGGGTGCGGGTGCGGGTGCGGGTGCGAGTGCGGGCCCGGGAGCAGCGGCGGTGCCGGGCTCGCCCGCGGCTCGCTGCCCGGACGTGCCGGACGGCGACGTGCCGCGGCCCTGAGCGCCCGGCGGTGTCGCGGCGCCGGTGCCGGACTCGCGGGTGGTCCGCTGCACCGGCGTACCGGACGGCGACGTGCCGCGGCCCTGAGCGGAAGCGGAAGCGGAGGGCGCGGCGGCGGGGCCGGCGTCGCGGACGGCCCGCTGGACCGGCGCTGCGGACGGCGACGTGCCGCGGTCCTGAGCCGGGTCCGGTGCCGGGGTGGCGGGGCCGGGCTCGCGTGCGGCTCGCCGCACCGGCGTGCCGGACACCGAGGGAGCGCCTTCGCGCGCCGGGGGCGGGGTCACCGGGGCACCGCCGCCGGACTCGCGCACGGCCCGCTGCACCGGCACACCGGACGGCGTGTCCGACGGCGCACCGGGCGCCGTACGGCCGTCCTGCGCGGGTGCCTCGGCGCCGGCGGGCCGGGGCGTGGCTCGCCGCGCCGGGACGTCGCTGCTCGCGTCGGTGCCCAGCAGGGGGCCGGAACCGTCCCCCGGTGCCGGGGTGTTCGCGCCCGGCGCCGCCGTCGCGCCGGTGGTGGCCGCGCGCTGGGCGGGCGGCGCGGACGGGGACGGCGCATCGGCGGTCGCCGGGGGCTGGTGCTCCTGACGCGGGGCACGCTGCACCGGAGCGGCGGGACGGCCCGCTGGGTCGCCGTCCGCCGACGTCGGTGCCGCGCCGGAGGACTCCGGCGGGGAGTCGGCGGTCCGGCGGCTCGCGGGCAGGGAGCGGCGCTGCACGGCCGACGCCCCGGACGGAGCCCTGGTCAGGGCCTGCCGCGGCTGGGGCGCGGCGGGCGGTACCGGCGTCACCCGGACCCCGCGCGCGGACCGGGACGGCGTGCCGGCCGGTGTGCCGGACGAGGACGGCGCCGCTGCGGCGGAGCGTGCCGCCCGCTGGACCGTGGGGGTGGACGCCGGCGGCGGGGTCGGTGCGGGCGCCGACGCGCCTCTGCGCGTCCCGGGCGTACGCGGCGGCGCACCCGAGGCGGAGGTCCGCGCGGGCGCCATGGAACCCGTGGCAGGGCCAGGGGCGCCGGGCTCGGCGGAGTCCGCCGGTATCGCGCGCAGCGGCGCGACCGGCATCCGCTGCACCGGCGGTGTGCCGCGCGGCGGGGACAGCGGCGTGGAGGCCGTCCGGCGGTCCGGCGCGTCGAAGGCGCCCGACAGCAGGCTGTCGCCGGCCGCCGGGTTCAGTACGGCGGGGGACGGCGCCCTCGTGAACGACGGGTTCTGCCACGTCGGAAGGCGGCCGCCGAAGCCGGCGTCCGCCACTCCCGTACGTGCCGCGCCCGTCGCCCGCTGGATCGGCGGCAGACCCGTCCAGGCCGCGACGGCCACGGGCACCGGGCTCCCGCCCGTACCCGCGTCCGCGGCGCCGCCCGGGCCCGAGGCGGAGGCCGAAGCCCCACCCGGGCCGGACACCGCGCCCGAGCCGGACACCGCGCCCGAGCCGGACGCCGCGCCCGAGCCGGACACCGCGCCCGAGCCGGACTCCGGGGACCCCGGGCCCGCGGCCGGGCCCGGGAGCCGGCCGGCCGGCGCGGCCCCGGTCCCGTTCCCCTCGTCGCCGTCCCGACGGCTCCGCAGCCGGTCCAGGAATCCCACCGATCAGCCCTCCGCCGTGCCACGCGTCACGAGGGACGCGATCTGGTCCGTGTACCGGCGGCGGTCCTGGTGTTCCAGGTCCAGGATCGCCTCCAGGCTCCAGTGGAAGTGGTAGGCGACGTACGCGATCTCCTCGTGCAGCCGGTCGGTCGCGTACGTCACGATTCCCCCAGGCGGCTCCCGCCGAGTTCCACCTCGAAGGCCTCCGAGCAGTGCGGGCAGGCGACGGCCGCGCGGGTGTGCCCCTCCGCGTTGATCTGGCGGTAGAAGTCCTGGAGGAACGCCAGGTCGGAGGCGAACATGTTCTCCACGATGCCGTCGTGCACCGAGGGCAGCGTGCCCAGCCGGGTGATGACCCGGCCGAGCAGCACCACCGACAGGTACGCCGGGTTCTCCTGCACCCGCACGTCGCGCAGCGGGATCAGCTCGTCCCGGGCCGTCGACAGGCGCATCACACCGTCCCGGTGGACGGTGCCCGTGTCGTCGACGTACCCGCGCGGCAGCTCGAAGGGGAACTCGGTCCGCAACTCCCGCCGCGGCGCCGCCTCGACGGGGGGCGCCGGAGGCCCGGCGGGCGTCTCCGCCGGTGCGGCGGCGGGAGCCGAACGGGGGAAGTCCGCTCCCGCCGCCGCGGTCTGGGGTGCCGCCGCGGGTGCCTTGGCAGCCGTACGCCGCATTACTCGATGACCAGTTCTTCGAACACGATGGTGACGGTCTCGGTCAGCGCGGAGGCCTCGCCCGCCTTCACCGGGCTCATGTCCAGCTTGCTGCACCAGGCGTTGCGCAGGTTGTACCGCTTGACCGGGTTGTCCTCGTAGTCCATCACGATGATCGAGGCGTTCTTGCGGGCGGAGGACATCCGGCCCTCCAGCGAGTCGTTGATCCACTGGGTGAACGCGGACGACTGTGTCATACCGCGGACGACGGTGCAGGAGCCGTCCTTCGCGGAGCCCGGCATCACGGCGATCTCGAGCTTGCCGGTCGCGCCGTTGTTCTGCGGGTACTTGATGACGTCCTGCTCGAGGGTGATGCCGTTGACCTCGGAGAGGTACTCGATCATCACACCGTCGATCTGCAGACCGAAATTGTGTGAAGTGAGGGAGTCACCCGGGTTGAGACTCATGTGTTCGCTGTCCTTCTGACGCTGCTTGACGGTGGCGTGCGGGGCGGCCGCTCCGGGCGGCGCGCGGGAGCCGTGCGGAGGCGGCGGGCGCGGGGCCCGTTACTCCTCCAGCTCCCCGCCGCCGCTGGAGAACTGGGCCAGCCGGAAGATCACGAACTCGGCGGGCTTGACCGGCGCGATGCCGATCTCGCACACGACCCGGCCGAGGTCCACCGACTCCGGCGGGTTGGTCTCCTCGTCGCACTTGACGTAGTACGCCTCGGAGGGGCTCTGGCCGAACAGGGCGCCGCTGCGCCACTCGTTGACCAGGAACGCGGAGATGTTGCGGCGGATGCGGGCCCAGAGGTTGTGGTCGTTCGGCTCGAACACCACCCACTGGGTGCCGATCAGGATCGACTCCTCCAGGTAGTTGAAGTACCGGCGGATGTTCAGGTAGCGCCACGCCGGGTCGGAGGAGAGGGTGCGCGCGCCCCAGACGCGGATGCCGCGGCCGGGGAAGGAGCGGATGCAGTTGACGCCGATCGGGTTGAGCAGGTCCTGCTCGCCGCGGGTGATCTGCAGCTCCAGGTCCACGGCGCCGCGGACGACCTCGTTGGCGGGGGCCTTGTGCACGCCGCGCTCGGCGTCGTTGCGGGCCCAGATGCCGGCGACGTGGCCGCTCGGCGGGACCAGGCGGGACTGGCCGGTGGCCGGGTCGAAGGACTTGATCCAGGGGTAGTACAGGGCCGCGTACTTGGAGTCGTAACCGGCCGTCTCCTGGCGCCAGACGCGGATCTGACGGGCGTTCTGGCCCGGCGGCGGGTCGATGATGGCGACGCGGTCGCCCATCAGCTCGCAGTGGGCTATGAGACCGAGCTGGACGGCCTTGACGGCCTCCAGGTCGATCGCGCCGCGCTGGTAGGCGGCCATCAGGTCGGGCACCGCGACCATGGAGATCTCGTCGATCGCCTCCAGGCCGCCGAAGCCGGTGCGGTCCGAGGAGTCACCGATGTACTCGGTCGGGCCGGCCTGCGCGCTCTCGGTCTGCCCGGCCGGGACGGCGGGGGCGGCGGCCGGCGGCGCGGGCAGCGCCACGGTCTGGTTCTCCGGGCGGACCAGCTGCGCGGCCGGCGCGGCCTCGGTCACGGAGATGAGCTTGGAGCGCTCCTTGACCTGGGTGACGACGTAGGAGCGGTTGCCCTTCTTGGCGCTCACGTCGAAGGTCTCGACCGGCTTGTCGCCGTCCTTGACGATCAGCTTGAAGCGCTCGGCCGGGCCCTCGCCCTCGGGGTCGGCGACCTCGACGGTCAGCGGGCCGCTCTGGCCGGCGCCGGTGGCCGTCACGGCGAAGGTGCCGAGCTGCCTGGGCTCGGCGGCGGGCAGCGCGGCCTTGGCGGGTGCGCCGGTGACGGCGGCGGGGGCGGCGGTGCCGTTCGCGTCGTCGCCGGCGTCCTCGGTCGAGCCGCCGACCCGGACGACGTAGGCGGCGGAGCCGCCGTTGTTGAAGAACCCGTAGACGGAGTGCGCGAGGTAGTACCCGCCGGTGAAGTCACCGAAGGCCGCGACGTACTGCGTCCAGTTGGTCACGAGCGTGGGCTCGTTCAGCGGTCCGGTCGGAGCGAGACCGACGAAGGCCGCCACCGACGTGCCCACTCCCTCGATCGGGCGCGAGCCGCTGGCCACCTCCTCGACGTAGACGCCGGGTGACAGGTAGGACGGCATGCTCTGCTCTCCTCGGGGTACGAGACAAGACGCCCCTCAGCCTCACGCGCGCGTTGCCGTCGGCGAAACGTCCCCGGGTGCCGGGACGGGGGCATCTTCCCTGCCCCCGGTCGTGCCCGTAGGGGCAGACTCCCCGCCCTCGCGGCGCCTTTCCCCGGTGGACCCCTGGTGGACGCCTGGTGTTTCTGCTTCACATCGTGTGTTGAGTGTCAGTTCGCCAGAATGTCATCTTGCGATCACGCCCCGTTCCGGGGTGCGCCGTCCCGCCGCACCGGGGCGCCGCCCCGCGGGGGCGGGGGACGGTGACGGCGCGTCAGGAGGGGTTGTCCGTGTCGGACCGCTTGCACGCATCGCAGACCCGCCGCACGGATGCCGTCCCGGCGGTGCGGCACCGCTCCCGGTCGCCGCAGGGGCCGCTGGGCGCGTGGCAGACCCAGGCGGGGAACCGAGCGGTCGCCTCGGCGATCCGGGGCGGAGCGGGTACGACCGTCCAGCGTGCCCCCGGCACGGCGCAGCTCCCCGCGACCACCTCGTCGGCGGCGGACGACCTGCGGATCACACCGGTGACGGAGACCGGGGGCACGGGCGGCGGGACGGGCCGGGAAGAGGGCGCGACGAGCGAGCGGCAGGCGGCCGTGGACGAGGTGGCGGCGCAGAAGGCGAACGTCGCGGCCGCGTCCCTGGCGCGCGCCGGAGCCGAGGCCGACGTGTGGAAGTCGTCCGGGGAGGTGGTCGAGTCGCGCCGGAAGGCGGCGGCGGCCCGGGGCGAGGCGGAGCGGCTCACGGGGGAGGCCGAGAGCGCGGAACGCGGCCGGACCACGTCCCTGGAGGCGGCGCACCACCACACCGAGGCGGCCGGCAGGGCGTCGGGCGACCGGCGGGCGGCCGAGGGCAGGGCCAGGACGCACCGGGAGACCGAGGAGGGGAAACGTTCGGCGGCGAACGAGGCCCGGGCCCGGGAGCAGGAGTTCACCCGGCAGGCCGAGGCGGCGGAGCGGGAGCGCGGGCTCGCCGCGGCCAGGGTGGCCGAGTTCACCGAGAAGGCCGAGGAGGCCAGGAAGAAGCAGCAGGCCGCCGAGGCCAGGGTGGCCGAGCTGACGAGGCAGGCCGAGGAGGCCGGCCGCGAGCAGAAGGCCGCCGAGGCCGCGGCGAAGACGAAGGCGGGGGCCGAGGACCAGGCACTGGAGCAGGCGGCCAGGGCCGAGGCCGAGGCGGAGGCCGAGGGCGAGGTCGCGAAGAGCGTGGCGAAGTGGGCCGAGCAGGCGGCCCGCGCCCTGCGGCAGGCGGGGGACGCCGAACGGGAGGCCCGTGAGCGGGGCGAGGAGGCCACGGGCGCCGACGCGTCGCGGTCGGAGGCCGAGCGCGAGGCGGAGGACTGGGCCGAGACCCGCAAGACGGCGCAGGAGCAGGCGGAGAAGGCCAGGGACCTGGCAGCGCTGCGGGACAAGGAGGCCGACGACGCGGCGAAGGAGCGCGGCGAGGCCGAACACGAGGCGGCGGAGCACCGGAAGACCGCGGCCGAGGCGCTGAAGCAGGCCGAGAAGGCCCGGGGCGACGCGGAGACGTACGCGCGGACCGCGACGGAGCTGCGGCAGCAGGCCGAGTCGGCCCGCGCGCTGGAGCTGGAGCAGGCGGGCATCGCGGCCGGCGCACAGCGGAGCGCGGCGGGCGCGGCCCGGACCCGGGCGGCCCGGGGGACGGAGCAGACCGGGGCCACCGCGGCGCTGGCCGCGGCGAAGGCGGCCAAGGAGGCGGAACGGAAGGCCGCGGACGAGAAGGCGGCCGAGGCGGCGAAGAAGAGCACGGAGGAGGCAGCGAGGAAGAGCGCGGCCGCGGCCGGAGGGAAGAGCACGGCGCAGACCGCCGGGCGGACGGACGAGGCCGGGCCGGCCGACGCCTCCGGGACGGGCACGGCGGGCACGTCGTCCCTGCGCAAGGGCGCCGATCACGTCGTCAAGGGCGCCGAGCGCGCCGTCAAGGGCGTCGGGCACGGGGCCAAGAAGGTCGCGGCCAAGGTCAAGCCGTGGGTCGACGGGCCCGACACGGCGATCCTGCGCGGCAGCGCGCCGCCCGGCGGAGTGCTGCGGGCGGAGGCGTCGAAGACCGGGGACACCGGGCGGCTGCACGGCACCGTGCTGCAGCAGAACGTCGAGAACCCGGTCAACCTGATCAGCGACGCCACCGGCGCCGTGAACGACGTGGCGGCGCTCAAGGACGCGGCCGGCAAGCGCCACGAGTCGGGACCCGCCTCCCACGCGCACCGCAAGAACTGGGTGGGCAAGCCCCTCGGTCTGACCACGAACTCCCTCATGACCGTCAACGACGTCGTGAAGATCACCGACAACAGCATCAGGACCGCCAAGGACATGGCGGGCGTGGCGGCGCTCGGGGACGCCGGCGGGGCCCTCACCATGACGTTCTCCACCCTGATCGCCGCCCGCGACGTGAAGGTCCTCAAGGACACCCGGGCCAGGCGCAAGGAGCTGAAGGAGCACTTCAAGGGCGTGGTCGCGAAACGCGACCGCAAACTCCAGGACGTACTGGACGAGCTGGGGACGGCCGGCGACCGGCTGGCCCAGAATTCGATCACCCTGGCGTCCGCTCCGGCCGGCGCCGACGCGGAGGCCCTGCGGGCGGTCGAGGAGGAGCGCGCCCGCATCGAGGGCCTCCGGCAGGAACTGCTGGGGCACCTGGCCGCCGCCCGGGACTACGCGGTGGACAAGAAGAAGAGGAAACTCCGCCACCGCGCCACCAACCTGGGCGGCAACGTCGCGCGCACCGCCGCAGGCAGCCTGGCGATCGCGGCCGCCGCCGGGGCGGTCTCCGGAGGGATCGCGCCGGCTGTGGCGGGCGGCGCGACGGCGGCGGCCCTGGGCGGACTCGCCGTCAAGAAGGCCGTGAAGAAGGGCAGGAAGCGCTACCTCTCGGTACGGGAACCCGACAGGTACGCCCGTACGACCCTGCCGCAGGAAGGGACGCCGGACCCCGAGGCGCCCGCGATGTCCAAGGACGGGCAGGGCGGCAGGAAGCGCGACGCGTGGAAGGAGGCGTTCATGGTGACGCACTCCATCAAGCAGGGGAAGCGGCAGCTCAGGGCGCAGGAGATCTACGCGCTCGCGGCCGGGCCGGCCGTCCCGGCGAGCAAGAACGTGCCCGACGACGTCCGCAGGGAGACGCGCGCCTTCCTCAAGTCCCTCAAGTGCGGCCCGGAGAAGCACAACCAGACCGAACCCGAGTGGCTGGCGTCGCTCAACGACCCCGAGAAGCAGACGGAGTGGGAAGAGGCGATCGCCAAACAGCTCGCCTCGGTCTGACCGCACCCCGCCGGGACCGGGGGCGACGCCGCCGCGCTGCCCCCGGCGTTGCCCTCACGGACCTGTCGGAGGCGGAGACGCTCCGGTAAGGCTGGTGGCCGGACGTCCGGCGTCGAAGGGAGCAGGGTGCGCGCGCACGAGGAAGCCACCGAGCAGAAGGCCGTGCGGGGTGCTCGGGCTCCGCACCCGGCCGTGACCGCGCCCACCACCGCGGTGAGCGGCGGGCCGATGAGCCCCGCGACGGTCCTGGCCCTCCAGGGTTCCGCGGGCAACAACGCCGTCCAGCGCGCCATCGGCCGGGACACGCACCAGCACGGCGCCGGGTGCGGGCACGACGGAATCGACGACCGGAGCCCGGAGGGGCAGAGCCAGCTGCTGGCCGCCGCGCAGAACACGCCCAGCTCGCCGCTCCCCGGGTCCTTCCTCGCCAAGGCGACGACGTTCTACCAGAACCCCAACCTCGCCCACGCGCGCGTGCACGCCGACCCCGTCGCCCAGCGTGCGACGGCGGCCATGGGCGCCGAGGCCATGACGATCGGCATGGACGTGTACCTCGGTCCGTCCGCCATCGGCAACGAGGGGATCCTCGCCCACGAGGCCAGCCACCTCGACAAGAACAGCAGGGGAATCACGGAGACGGGCAGCCCGAGCGGTGCCGGCGGCCCCGCCGTCACGGACCCGGGGCAGGGCTCCGAGGTCGCGGCGGTGAACGACTCGGCGGCCTTCAAGGCCGGGCACGAGGTCGCCCCGTCCGTCGCCGTCCAGAGAGCGGCCACGGACCACGAGGACGACACGGAGTAGAACGGTACGGATCCGATGAGCCTGTGGACTTCCCTGGAGCCCGCGTCCGCGACCGTGGACCCCGGCAGCAGTACGCGCGTGCGCCTGAGGGTGCGCAACACCGGCGACGTGGTGGACGAATACCGGTTCGAGCCGGTCGGGGACATCGCGCCCTGGACGACGGTGGAGCCGCAGACCCTGCGGCTGTATCCGGGCACGACCGGCACCGTGGAGCTGACCTTCGCCCCGCCGCGCACGCCGGACGCGACGGCGGGTCCCAACCCGTACGCGGTGCGGATCACCCCGACGGAGCACCCCGACGCGGTGACGGTGCCGGAGGGGAACCTCACGATCACCGCGTTCACCGAGGTGCGGGCCGAGCTGGTGCCGCCGGTGGTGAAGGGCCGCTTCCGGGGCCGGCCGCGGCTGGCGGTGGACAACCTCGGCAACACCAAGGTCACGGCGTCCGTCGCGGGCAGCGACACCGGCGACCACCTGTCGTACGAGATCCGGCCCTCGAACGTGCAGGTCGAACCGGGGCGCGCGGTGTTCGTGGAGACGACGCTGAAGCCGAAGCGGGTCATCTGGTTCGGTTCCAAGGAGGAACGGCCCTACAGGCTGGCGGTGCGCCGCTCCGGCGTCGATCCGACCGACGTCGAGGGCACGTACGTGCAGCGCGGCTTCCTGCCCCGCTGGCTGGCCACGTTCCTCGGCGTCTCCGTGGCCCTGGCGCTGGCGTTCGTGATGATCTGGATCGCCTACAAGCCGCAGGTGCGCACCAGCGCCACCGAGCAGACCCAGCAGGCCGGTGCCGCGCTCGCGCCCAGCCCCAGCGCCACCCCCGAGACGCTGCCCAGCACCGCCGAGTCCGCACCGGCGGCACCGCCCGAGCAGCCGGCCCCCGAGAAGTCCGGGAACGGCGGCGGTGGCGGCGACGGTTCGGGAGACGGAGGCGGCGGAGCGGGGAAGCCCGCCGCACCGGCCGACAAGCCCGTGGTCCCGGCCAGGAACGTCATGCTGCGCAACACCACCACCCACATGTGCGCCGACATCCCGGGACGGGAGAAGGGCCGGATCAACGGCGTGGTCCAGCAGGCCAACTGCCACGAAGAGGGCGACAACGAGTACTGGCACCTCGAAGTGAAGGACCCGAAGGGCGGCCCCGGCGGGGCGCCGCTCTTCCAGATCCGCAACGCCACCGACCAGTTCTGCATGGACCTGGGGGAGTACGGTGCCCGCCCCGTCGGCACGGGGGTCGCCGAGTTCCACTGCGACGGCACGAAGGCCGACAACCAGCTCTGGTGGGCCGACAAGCAGGAGAGCGGGGCCTACTGGATCCGCAACTTCGCCAGCAACAACACGTGCCTGAACGTGAAGGGCCAGAACGGCGGCACCGAGACCCCGCTGAACATCGCCGACTGCACCAACACCGACGACCAGGAGTGGGAGATCATCCACCCGAACAAGGACTGACCCCGCGGGCCGGGCAGCCGCCCGGCCAGGCACCTTGGGGCAGCGAGCACTGCCCCGACTGCCGCTGACGCGCGGCGAGTTCACCCGTAGCCTCGCCGGGTGAGCCTGTGGACTTCCCTGGAGCCCGCGTCCGCGACCGTGGACCCCGGCAGCAGTACGCGCGTGCGCCTGAGGGTGCGCAATACCGGCGACGTGGTGGACGAGTACCGGTTCGAGCCGGTGGGGGAGGTGGCTCCCTGGACGACGGTGGAGCCGCAGACCCTGCGGCTGTATCCGGGCACGACCGGCACCGTGGAGCTGACCTTCGCCCCGCCGCGCACGCCGGACGCGGTGGCGGGTCCCAACCCGTACGCGGTGCGGATCACCCCGACGGAGCACCCCGACGCGGTGACGGTGCCGGAGGGGAACCTCACGATCACCGCGTTCACCGAGGTGCGGGCCGAGCTGGTGCCGCCGGTGGTCAAGGGCCGCTTCCGGGGCCGGCCGCGGCTGGCGGTGGACAACCTCGGCAACACCAAGGTCACGGCGTCGGTGGTGGGGAGCGACACCGGGGACCACCTGTCGTACGAGGTGCGGCCCTCGAACGTGCAGATCGAGCCGGGCCGCGCGGCGTTCGTGGAGACGACGCTGAAGCCGAAGCAGGTGATCTGGTTCGGGTCGAAGGAGGAGCGGCCGTACACGTTGACGGTCCGCCGCTCGGGAGTCGATCCGTCGGAGGTCGAGGGGACGTACGTGCAGCGCGGCTTCCTGCCGCGCTGGCTGGCGACGTTCCTGGGGATCTCCGTGGCGCTGGCGCTGGCGTTCGTGATGATCTGGATCGCCTACAAGCCGCAGGTGCGCACCAGCGCCACCGAGCAGACCCAGCAGGCGGGCGTCGCCCTCTCACCCAGCCCCAGCGAGAGCGCGCTGGCCCTGCCCAGCACCCCCGAGTCCGCGCCCGCCGAGCAGCCGCAGGCCCAGCAGCCGGCCGCTCAGGAGTCGAAGGACGACGGCGGCGGTGCCGACAAGGGCGAGGAGGACAAGGGCGGCGGGGAGACCAAGAAGCCCGCCAAGCCGGCCCCGAAGCCGGTGGTTCCCGCCGAGAACATCCTGCTGCGCAACACCGTCAGCCACATGTGCGCCGAACTCCCCGGCCGGGACAAGGGCGTGGCCGACGGACCCGTCCAGCAGGCCGTCTGTGACGACACCGACGGGGACAACCAGATCTGGAACCTGGAGGTGAAGTACAAGAAGGGCGGCCCCGGCGGCGCGGCGCTCTTCCAGATCCGGAACATCAAGGACAAGTTCTGCATGGACCTGCCGTACCACGGTGCGGCCGCCGTGGGGACACCGGTCACCGAGTTCCACTGCGACAGCACCACGTCGACCGACAACCAGCTCTGGTGGGTCGACAAGCAGGACAGCGGCGCCTACTGGATCCGCAACTTCTCCAGCAACCAGAAGTGCCTCGGAGTGGAGGGCGCGAACGGCGGGGCCCTCTTCTCCAAGATGGTGCTCGACAACTGCAGCAACGTCGACGACCAGGAGTGGGAGATCATCCACCCGAAGAAGGACTGACGGCCCGGCCGGTCCCCGCGGTCACCAGCCGCCTTCCCCGGGGACCAGCCGGCCGGCCTTGCGGTACTCACGGCGGGCGCCCTCCAGGAGGTCGTCCGCCGTCACCGTGTCGTCGCGCCCGGCGGCGAGGTACGCGGCGGTGACCACCGCGCTGCGGATCGAACCGCCGGCCAGCTCGAACTCCCGGGCCAGCGGCTCCGGGTCGATGCCGTCGGCCGTCGGGACCCGGGACAGCCCGTGCCGCCACAGCGCCAGCCGCTGCTCGGCGTCCGGGAACGGGAAGTCGACCACCAGGTCCAGGCGTCGGGTGAACGCCTCGTCGATGTTGGCGCGCAGGTTGGTGGTGAGCAGGGCGATGCCGTCGAAGGACTCCAGCCGCTGGAGCAGGTAGGCGCTCTCCATGTTGGCGTACTTGTCGTGCGCGTCCTTGACCTCGGAGCGCTTGCCGAACACGGCGTCGGCCTCGTCGAAGAGGAGCACGGCGTCGGTGCGGTCGGCCTCCGTGAAGATCCGCTCCAGGTTCTTCTCGGTCTCGCCGACGTACTTGTCCACGACCGACGACAGCTGGACCACGTACAGGTCGAGGCCCAGGTCGGCGGCGACGACCTCCGCCGACAGGGTCTTGCCGGTGCCGGACTCGCCCGCGAACAGGCCGAGGACGCCCCGGCCGCGGCCACCGCCCGCGCTGAGCCGCCAGTCGCCGAGGACACGGTCGCGGTGGCGGGCGCGCAGGGCGAGTTCGCGCAGCTGGACGAGGGGTTTGCCGGGCAGCACCAGGTCCTGCCAGTCCACGGCGGGCCGGATCCGCCGGGCGTGGCTCTCCAGGCCGGAGGCCGACTGCCGCCGGGCGGCGAGCCGGACGTGCTCCGCGGTGACCGGGGTGCCGTCGAAGGCCGCAAGGGCGCGGGCGGCGTGCGCGGCGCGCTGGATGCGGTCCCCGCCGAGCCGGTACGGGGCGACGGCCGAGGCCAGGTCGAACCCGTCGGCGTCGGCGCCCAGCGCGGCCCGCCAGGCGGCCGCGCCCCCGGCCCGGCGGCCCGGCGCGTCCAGGACCAGCGGGTCGGTCGGCGACCAGTGCGGATCGTAGGGGCGGGGGTCCGTCACGAGCACGGTCACGTCCCCGGCCTCGGCCAGCGCCCGCACCAGCGGGCCCGGCTTGTCGGGCAGGCCCGCCACCACGACCGCCCGGCCGCCGAGGCGGGCTTCGCGCAGCAGCTCGGACACGTGGTCCGCGGGCTCGGTGCAGCGCAGCGCGTCGACTCCCGCGGCGGCCAGGACGGAGGCGACGGCGGCCAGGCCGTCGCCCTCGCGCGGTTCGCGCAGGTAGACGGTGAGCGGTCCCTCGCGCAGCCGGCCGGCCAGCCGGCGTACGAAGTCGTCGGCGTCGGCGCCCGGGGCGGGCAGCGGGTCCGGCATCGGCAGGAGCAGGCCGAGGAGCGCGGCGTCCGGGGCGTCGTCGCCGAGCAGATGGCCGATCAGCCGGTCCGGCACCCGCAGCGCACGGGTGAGGAAAGGACGCTCGGGATCCTCCACCTCCAGCAGGCCGAGGGCGCGCAGCGGCGCGGAGGCGTGGAAGCGGGAGCGGGCCTCCGCCGCGTGCGCGGCCACCCCGCACAGGTCGAGGGCGAGGCCCACGGTCGCGCGCCGGCGGCTGACGTCGTTGTTGAGGTAGCCGTAGAGCGGCTCGAAGGTGCGGTCCACGTCGGGCGCGAGGGCGACGAGCAGGGCGGCCGTGTCCAGTTCGGTCAGCCCCGTCCGCCCGGCCAGCCGCGCCAGCCGGTCCCCCGGTCCGGCCGGGCCGGCGGCGCCGACCGGCGGCTCCACGGCCCCGGACGCACCGGTGCCGGACGGCCAGGTGCGCAGCAGGTGGTGGACGGCCTCGTCGGGCAGGTAGAGGCCGCGCAGCGGGTCGTCGGCCGTGGGGTCGTCGGCGGTGCGGTGCTCGACCAGCGCGGTCACCCGGGACCGCAGGACGCCGAGCCGGGCGAGCAGCACCTGTGCCGGGTCGTCGTACGGGCCGGGCCCGGCGGGCGGGGCGGGCGCCTGGGCGGCCGGCGCGCCGGTGCGGGGGGTGTTCACAGTCGTCACGCGGTTCACTGCCGTTTCGTACGGCCGTCCGGGGCGCCCTTGCGGGCGGCGCGGGCGGTGCGCGCGGCCGCCACCTGGTGCGGCCGGTGCGAGCGCCCTTCGGGCAGCGGCGGGTCGCCCTCCATGCCGCCGACCCGGACCGTCGCGCCCTCGGTGACCGGCGGCCCGGCTTCGTACTCCGGGAAGGCCGGGAAGGGCGCGGTCACCACCAGGTCCAGGGACGGCTTCAGCTCGCCGCCCAGGGCGGACCAGATCTCGGCGAGGGAACGGGACTCGGTCTGGATGCCGGCCACCGTCAGCGGCACCGACAGCCCCAGCGCGCCCAGCGAGCCGGGGAGTTCGGAGGGCGGCAGCAGCTCACGGGGCAGCAGCGTCGCCAGGACGGCGGACAGCAGCCGGTGCTCGTCCTGCGGGGTCTTCGTCCAGGCCGTCACCAGGTACGACAGCCGGAACCAGCGGGGCGGCTGGCGGCGCTTGAGGACGATGTCGTCCTGGTCGCGCACCGCCATCTGGCCCCGGTGCCTGCGGCTCACGTCCTCGCGGATGTCGTACAGGTAGGTGTTGACCACGGGGGCGTTGCGGCGGGCCGCCCAGTCACGGGTGGGCGCCTCGAAGGCCACGTCGATGCCCGAGTCCGCCAACGCCCCGCTCTTGAGGAGGGCCTTGAGGACCTCGTCCACCTCGTGGATCACGCTCGTGCTCCCGCCTAGCCCTGCCCGTACGGCCCGCGCCCGGCCCGTGCCGGCCCGTTCAACGACGCCCGTCGTCGATCGTGCCCCCGGAGCCCTCCCGTCCGCACGCGCGGCGGGGACGGCGGCCGGGCAGCGCGCGCTGCCCGTACGGGCCCAAGGGACCCTGTTCGATTGCCCGTTCGGTCAGATGTAGCCTTCCCGGAGGGCATAGGCCACGGCGTGGGCGCGATTGCGCAGATGGAGCCGTGTGGTGAGCCCGTGCATGACGTTCTTGACGGTGCGTTCGGAGTAGGACAACTTGCCGGCGATCTCTCCGGTGTCGAGACCCTCGGCGACCAGCCGCAGGACGTCCACCTCTCGGGGTGCGAGGCCCAGCGAGGGGGCGCCGGGGCGGCCCGCCGCGCCCCGGTGCAGGGTGCCGACCTGGCTGATCAGCCGGCCCAGCAGGTCCGCGGGCAGGTCGCCGTCGCCGCGCGAGGCGGCCAGGACCGCCTGCACCAGCCGGTGGGCGGTGGCCTCGTGCCGCCAGACGATGGCGCCGACACCGCACTCGACGACGTCGAGCAGTTCGCTCTCGCGGATCGCGCCGACCACGAGCACGGCCCGCGAGCCCTCGCTGCGCACGATCCGGCGCAGCCGGGTCAGCGCCCCGTCGTCGAGCGCGTCCTCGATGAGCAGGGCCACCGTGCCGGGCCCCGACTCCTCGCGCAGATCGATCTCCGGGTGCCGGCGCAACTGGCTGACCGCGCCCTCGCGGCTGATCGGGTCCGGAGCGGACACCGCCACCGGGACCCGCCGGTCGACCACGCCGACGGCCGGGCCCGAACCACGGGCCGAGGTGGCCGACGTGACCGATGTGGTGGTGTTCCGGGGTGAGTTGAACAACCGTTTCCCCCCTCTTCACGTGCCCGCAATCCAGCACAGGCCGGTAGCGGATGTGCGTGTTCCACACTTATGGGACCGCTGGGACTTCGCAATCGTGGACCACCACGAGGTACACCACGAGACCGGCGCTCCGGCCACCGCAAGTGCCCGCCGGGCAGAGGTCAGGGCACGTCACCGGGCTCGCGCGAGGACGCGCGGACCGGGAGAACCGGCCGCGAGTCACCGTGACCCGCGCCACTTCGCACCACCGTTGACCGCGATCGCTCGTCTCACCCACCGGGGGAACACCATCCACCACTGGAGGCACCGATGACCGGACCGCTCCGTGAACGCGACGACGCCCACGCGCTGTTGGCCGCCGAGATCGAGCGTGCCCGGGCCGGCACCGGCCGCCTCGTCCTGCTGCGCGGAGCCGGCGGCACCGGACGCACCTCCGTGCTGGAGACCGCCGCCCGGCACGCCGAGGACCGCGGCCTGCGGGTGCTGCGTGTGCGCTGCTCGCCCGAGGACACCCCGGTGCCCTTCTCCATGGTCCTCCATCTCCTCGGCCCGGTCCCGGAGTTCACGGACATGACGCCGGGCGGCGACGACCGGGGCAGCGCGGCCCGGCTGTGGCGGCTGCTGCGCTCCCACGCGGACCGGGACCCGGTCCTGGTGGCCGTCGACGACGTGCACCTCGCCGACGACTCCTCCCGCCGCTGGCTGGCGGAGGCGGCCCGGCACGCCGACCGATTACCGCTACTGCTGGTCGCCACCGAGCGCAGCCAGTACGACATCGACCCGCGGCCCCCGGGCCTCACCCAGGCGCTGCCGCCGTCCCTGGTGCGCACCCACACCCTCGCTCCGCTCAGCGACGCGGCGGCGGCCGAGCTGGTCCGCGACGCCTTCCCGGACGCGCCCGCGCCGTGGACGCGGGAGGTGGTCCTGGCCGGTGCGGGCAGCCCGCTGCTCCTGCACGCCCTGCTGGACGACCTCGGCGGCACCCCGCACCCGGACGGCCTGGCACCCGTGCCGGACAGCTGCGCCGCGCTGTACCCCGGGTCCTACCCGGCGGCCGTCTCCTGGTGGCTGAACGGCGCGGGCCCCGCGACCGCCGACGTGGCGCGCGCCCTCGCCGCCCTGGAGCAGGCCGGGCCCACCGGTCAGGAACCGGCGCGGGACCGGCCCGCCGGTCCGCCGCCGCCCCGGGGCGCGCTTCGGCATGCCCTCGCGCACCCGTGGGCCCCGCCGTCCGAACCCGTGCACCGGCACCCGCACGACACCCCGGCGGTGCGCACGCGCCGGCCCGGGGACACCGCACCGGGCTGCCGGGACGTGTGGACGCCGGACCCGGCCGACGGCCGCCCGGACGGGTGGGGTCCGGACTCGGCCGACGGCCGCCCGGACGGGTGGGGAGCGGACCCGGCCGACGGCCGCCCGGACGGGTGGGGTCCGGACTCGGGCGACCGCCGCTCGGACGGGTGGGGACCGGACCCGGCCGACCGCCGCTCGGACGGATCGGGAACGGACCCGGCCGACGGCCGCCCGGACAGGTGGGGTCCGGACCCGGCCGACGGCCGCCCGGACAGGTGGGGTCCGGACTCGGGCGACCGCCGCTCGGACGGGTGGGGCGCCGACCCGGCCCGTCGCTCGGACGGGTGGGGCGCCGACCCGGCCCGTCGCTCGGACGGGTGGGGTGCCGACCCGGCCGACGGCGCCGGGGACCCGCGGACGGCACCGTCGTGGGCGCACGGCGTGGCCTTCCCGGCCGGCGCGGGAGCGGGCTCCGGACCGGAGCACGCCGAGCAGGGTCCCTACCCGCACCCCACCGAGCCGGGCGACGGGGCGGGGGCGCCGCACGCCTGGTCCCCGCCGCCCGCGGCCCACGCCCCGTACGGCGACCGGCCCCGGTCCGCGCCCGGCGCCGCCGCCTACGGCCGTACCGATCCGCCCGCGCACGCCCCGCACCGCACGACGCTCTGGCGCACTCCCTCCCCGCCCCGGGCCCCGGGTCCGGCCGGGGACCCGGTCGGCGTGCTCGCCGAGGCGGCCGGTGCCGACCCCGTACGGGTCGAGGGCTGGCTCGCCGCCATGACACGGCTCGGGCTGCTGCGCCCCGACGCGGGCGGGCGTCCCCGCTACGCGCACCCGCTGCTGCGCGACGCCGTCCTCACCGGCTGGCCCCGGCCGCGCCGGGAGGCCGTGCACCGGGCGGCGGCGGAGGCGATGCTGCGCCGCGGCGACCGGGTCGAGGCGGTCGCCCGTCACCTGCTGCGCACCCCGGCCGTCGGCCTGTCCTGGGCGCTGCGCGTGCTGCGCGACGCGGTGACCGTCGCCGTGCACGACGCCCGGCCCGCCGACGCCGTCGGCTACCTGCGCCGGGCCCTGGACGAACCGCTGCCCGACGGCCTCCGCCAGCGGCTGCTGACCGAACTGGGCTCCCTGGAGTACGCGTCGGCCGACACCCCGGCCGCCATCGCGCGGCTCGCCGAGGCCCAGCACCTGCCGGCCGACCCCCGCAACCAGGTGCGCACCGCCGTCGCCCTGGGCACCGCCCTGGCCGGCCGCGGCGAGATCCGCACCGCGATGGAGGTGCTGCGCCGCACGGAGGGCCGCCTCTCCGGCCACCCGGATCTCGCCCGCACCGTGCAGACCGCCACCGCGCTGCTGTCCGACGAGGACCTCGCCACCCGGCAGGAGGTGTACCGGTGGCTGAGCGAGACCGGACGGCACTCCCCGGAGCTGGTCGGCACCGCAGGACAGGCCCTGCTGGTGCGGTACGCGGCGACGGCCGCGCTGATCTCCGCCGAGGAGGCGATGGCCCGGGTACGGGACCTGCTGGCCCAGCCCACCGACCCGCTCGCCGAACCCTTCCTCCTCGGCACCGCCGCCGCGGTCGCCCAGTGGGCCGACGAACTCGACGAGGCCGAACGGCTCGTGGAACGCGGTCTGGCCGGACAGCACCCCGCGCTGCTGCACCCGATGCAGCACGCCCTGCTCAACACCCGCGCCGACATCGCCGCCGCGCGCGGCCGGCACACCCGGCTGCTCGCCCTCGCCGCCGAGCCCGGACTCGGCCCGCACCCCACCAACCGGGACGCCCACGCCCTGACGGCCCTCGTCCACACCGGCCGCACCGACGAGGCCCTGCGCCACGCCGACCGCTTCGACCTGCGCGAGGCGCCGGAGAACTGGGAGCTGAACCGCTACCTGTACGCGCGGGGCGTGCTGCGCGCCGCCACCGGCGACCCGGCGGGCGCCCTGCACGACTTCCTGGAGTGCGGACGCCGCCAGGCGGCCCGCGAGGTGATCAGCCCCGTCGTCACCCCGTGGCGCACCGCGGTCGCCGAGTGCCGGCTGGCGCTGGGCGGCGGCCCCGAGGCGCTGGCCCTGGCGACGGAGGAGCTGCGGCTGGCCCGGGTGTGGAACACCCCGCGGACCGTGGGCCGCGCGCTGCGCGTGCTGGGCACCGCGACCGGCGGGCGGCGCGGTCTCGAACTGGCCGAGGAGGCGGTACGGACCCTGCGCGACGCGCCCGCCGACACCGACACCGAGCTGATCCCCGCGCTGCTCGCCCAGGGCCGCCAGCTCCTCGACGCGGGTGAGCGCGGACGCGCCCGGGCCCGGCTGCGCGAGGCGGCGGAACTGGCCGAACGCCAGGGCGCCCTGCGCTGGGTCACCCTGGCCGACCAGGCCCTGCGCGAGGGCGGCGCCCGCAGCCCGGTGGCCTCCCGCACCGGTGCCGGGGCCCTGACCGGCAGCGAGCGCCGGATCGCCGAACTGGCCGCCGACGGCCGCACCAACACCGAGATCGCCGAGCTGCTGCACCTCGCCCGGCGCACCGTGGAGACCCACCTGACCAGCACCTACCGCAAACTGCGGATACGGCGCCGGACGGAGCTGCCGGGCGCGCTGGAGCGCGGCGGACGCCGGGAACGTGCCCGGGAGCCGGACCCCGACTCCCGGTGCTGAGGACCGCCGGGCGGGGACGCGGCGCTGCTCACAGGTCGCGCAGCAGCCGCCCGATCTCCAACTGCGGCTGCTCCAGGGGGTCCCCGTCCTCGACGTTCCACAGGCTGTTCTGCAGCACGCGGCCGAGGGACCAGGCGCGGGCCCGCTCCCGGTCCAGGCCGAGGACGTCGGTCATGGCGTCGAAGCGCCAGCGCGTCTGCGCCGGGTCGTAGCGGTTGTCGAGCGCGGGGAGCAGGTCGAACGCGGGGTCGCCGGCCAGCGGTTTGGGGTCGATGGCGAGCCAGCGGGCGCGGTCCGCGGCGAGCACGTTCTCGTAGTGCAGGTCCCAGTGCAGCAGCCGGTCGCCCGGCTCGTCGGCGACCTCGCGCACGGCGGCGGCGCAGTCGGCGACCAGCCGCCGGTCCGCCGGGTCCGCGATGCGCTCCAGCGTTCCGGGCGTCCGCTCCAGCATGCCCCGCGCGATGTCGCCGAGCCGGCGCATCCCGGGCGGGGCGGGGGTCGCGGTGAGGTGGGCCAGCAGCCGGGCGATGACCAGGACGGCCTCGCGGGAGTCCTCGACGTGACTGAGCATGCGACCGGCGTCCAGGCGCTCCAGGAGCATCGTCCCGGTGGCCGCGTCGTGGTCGAGCAGCCGCACCGCGCCGTCCCCGGCCCACGTTCGCAGGGCGACGGGCTCGCCCTCGGACTCCGCGTCGACGATCTGGAGCTTCAGCACGGCCTCGGTACCGTCGCCGCGCACCACCGGCAGCACCAGCGCCGCCCAGCCGTGCATCGACGGCCCGTCGAGCCGCAGGTCCCACCGCCGGAGGAATTCCTCCGCCAGCGCGGGCAGCCCCGCCACGAACGCGCGCCCCGCCTCCCCGTTGTACTTCGCCTGCGACGCCGCGAGTTGTTCGGGTACGACAATCACCCGGCCGAGGCTACCGGGGGCCCCCGGTCCCGGGCACCCGGATTACCGCCCCGGCCTCAGCCCACCGGCTCGCGCACCGGGCTCTCCGCGGGATGGCCGTGCTTCGGCGCCTTCGCCGTCACCATCACCCCCGCGATGATCCCCGCCAGCAGCATGACGCCCGCGGCCACCCAGATGGCGACGGTGTACCCGTGCACGATCCCCTCCCGCACGATCAGCTCCCGCTGCGCGGGGTCGGTCAGGTGCGCGGTGATCCACGAGGCGCTCGTACTGGTCGCGATGGTGTTGAGCAGCGCCGTACCGATCGAGCCGCCCACCTGCTGCGAGGTGTTGACCGTCGCGGAGGTCACGCCGGAGTCCTTGGGGGCGACCCCGGCGGTGGCCGTGGAGAACACCGGCATGAACGTCAGGCCCATGCCGAGGCCCATCAGGAGCAGCGCCGGGAGGATCTCGGAGGCGTACGCCGAGTGCACGGTCATCCGCGTGAGGATCACCATGCCGCCGGAGGCGAGGAGCATGCCCGGCACCATCAGCATGCGCGGGCCCACGTGCGGCAGCAGCCGGGCCGAGATCTGGGTGGAGCCCACGACGATCGCCGCGGTCAGCGGCAGGAACGCCAGACCGGTCCGCACGGGCGAGTAGCCCAGGATGACCTGGAGGTAGTAGGTCATGAACAGGAACAGCCCGAACATGCCGATGACCGCCAGCATCATCGTCAGGAAGCAGCCGGCCCGGTTGCGGTCCCGGATGACGTGCAGCGGCAGCAGGGGCGTGGCCGCCCGGGTCTGCCACCACACGAAGGCGGTCAGCAGGACCACGGCCAGCGCGAACAGGGACAGCACCAGCGGGTCGGTCCAGCCGCGGGGCTGGGCCTCGCTGAAGCCGTAGACCAGGGAGACCAGACCACCGCAGCCGAGGATCACGCCGGGCACGTCGAGACGGGCGTCGGCGTGCCCGGGCCGGTCGTGCAGCAGGGCGAACGCGCCGATGACGGCGACGACGGCGATGGGGATGTTGACGTACAGGCACCAGCGCCAGTTGAGGTACTCGGTGAGCACGCCGCCGACGATGAAGCCGATCGCCGAGCCGCTGCCCGCCAGCGCGCCGTAGATGCCGAAGGCCTTGCCGCGTTCCTTCGCGTCGGTGAACGTCGTCGTCAGCAGGGACAGCGCGGACGGCGCGAGGAGGGCGGCGAAGACGCCCTGGAGGGCACGGGCGCCGAAGAGCATCACCGAGGTGGTGGCGGCGCCGCCGATCGCCGAGGCGCCGGCGAAGCCGATCAGGCCGATGACGAAGGTGCGTTTGCGCCCCACCAGGTCCGCGACCCGCCCGCCCAGCAGCAGCAGACCGCCGAACGCGAGGGTGTACGCGGTGATCACCCACTGCCGGTTGGCGTCGGACATGTCGAGGTCGCGCTGTGCGGAGGGCAGCGCGATGTTCACGATCGTCGCGTCGAGGACGACCATCAGCTGGGCCAGGGCGATGACGACCAGCCCCCACCAGCGGCGGGGATCGGCCTCCGCGGGCGCGCCGGGTTCACCGGTCCGGGAGCCACTCATTGGGCCAGAAGACCATGGTTCGGGACGTGTCGCATTTTGTTGCGCACCCCGTCGGACGGATCGGCGCCGCCCTCCCGCGGTCACGGTTCCCGCACCGCCCTCCCGGTCGTCCTCCGGGTCTCCGGGGCGCGGTGCGCGCGGACGGCGTGCGTGACGGACCCCCGGAAAGCGCGCTCGTGCGGATGCCTGCGCGCCCGCTCAACGACCTCAGGCATGCTTGAGGTCGAGCTCGTGCCGTCCGAGGGCGAGGGAGACCGCCGTCAGGGCGCTGTTGAAGGAGACCTCGGAGAGCAGACCGGGCGAGGCGACCTGGTCACCGGCGAGGTAGACCCCGTCGCCGCGGTCGACGGCCGGCCGGTCGCGCCAGGTGGTGCCGGGCAGGTCGACGGCGCCGGTACGGCCGTGCGCGACCGCCTCGCGCCGCCAGGTCAGCCGCTCGCGCCAGCCGGGGAAGCCGAGGTCGAGCAGCTGCTCGGCCCGTGCGGTGCCGTCCGCCTTGGACTCCACCGGCGCGAGGGGGATCTGCCCCTGAATCAGCTGCTCGCCCGCCGGCGCCAGGGTGCGGTCCTGCGCCGTGAACCGCTCGATCCACCCCGGCGCGTCCAGGTCGGAGACGGCGAAGGCGTCGCCGCGCCGGGTCCGTACGGCCAGGTCGACCAGGGCGGTCCGGCCGCTCGGCCAGGTCAGCGACGGGTCGTCCAGCAGCCGGCGGGCCGCGTCGAGGGAGGTGGCGACGACGACGGGGGCGTCGGTGGGCAGGGTGTCGACGCGGGAGAGCGTCTCGATGCGGACGCCGAGGTTCCAGGCCAGGGCGGCCATCCGGTCCACGACCGTGGACCAGCCACCGCGCGGGTAGTGCGCCTCGGGCGGCAGCTTGGCGGCCCGGCGCAGCCGCTCCTGCACGAAGGCGGCGGACAACGACCCCGGGTCGTGGTGGAACAGGGCCACGGCGCTGTAGTGGGCGGCGGCCCGGGCGCCCTCCTCGCCCACGACGCCGGTCGCCCAGGTCAGGAAGTCGGTCTCGACCGGGGCCGGGCCGACGCCCCGGCGCAGCAGTTTCAGCATGGCGAACGGCGGGGTGCGGCGCAGCGCCCCCCTGTGCCGCAGCCGCAGCCGGGCCGCCTCCAGCGGCGGAAGGGGCGCGAGCGGGCCGATCAGGTCGCGCCGGCGCAGCCAGGACCAGTGCGGGCCGCCGTTGTAGAGGGCGTGCGGGCCGTCGTTGGTCCGGTAGGGGCCGTCGGCGGTCCGGGCCCGCCCGCCGAGCGTGTGGTGGGCCTCGTGCACGGTGACCTTGGCGCCCGCCTCGGCCGCGGTGATGGCCGCGGCCAGTCCGGCGAAGCCGCCGCCGATGACGGTGATGCGATGCATGACTCGGGTTCTCCCTCGGGTCGGGGTCGCGGCCGGGCCACCCGGTGCGGCGGCCGTCCGTCCCTAGGACGTTCGCGGGGGTACCGGGTGTGACATCCGTCCGGGAGGCAGGGCGTTCGCGCAGGCCGGCGGCGGCTGTCGGTGGCAGGGGGCAGCATGGGGGGATGGCGAGGAGAGCGGCGGGCGGGCGCGGTACGACGACGGTGCGCGGGGCGAGGCGTCCGGAGCTGCGGCTCCCGCCGCTCACGCCGTACGCGGACGGCGGTCTGGAGCCGGACGGGGACTACGACGCGCTGGAGTTCCGGGAGGCGGACCTCACCGGGCAGCAGGGCTCGGGCGCCCGCTTCATGGACTGCCTCCTGACGGGCTGCGCGCTGGACGAGACGTCACTGCCCAGGGCCCGGCTGCTCGACACGGTCCTCACCGCCGTGCGCGGCGTGGGCACGAACCTCGCCGAGGCCACCCTGCGCGACGTCGAGCTGCTCGACGCCCGCCTCGGCGGCACCCAGCTGCACGGCGCCGTACTGGAGCGGGTCCTGATCCGGGGCGGCAAGATCGACTACCTCAATCTGCGCCGGGCCCGCCTCAAGGACGTCGTCTTCGAGGGCTGCGTCCTGGTCGAGCCGGACTTCGGCGGCGCCCGCCTGGAGCGGGTGGAGTTCGTGGACTGCGCCCTCAAGCAGGCCGACCTCGGCGCGGCCACCCTGACCGACGTCGACCTGCGCGGCGCCGCACCGCTGGAGCTGTCCCGCGGCGTGGACCGCCTCTCGGGCGCGGTGATCAGCCCGGCCCAGCTCCTCGACCTGGCCCCGGTACTGGCGGCGGAGCTGGGGCTGCGGGTGCTGGCGGAGGGCCACTAGGAGCGGGGCGACCCCGGGTTCTCCGGGCGCCGGGCGCCGGGCGCCGCACGCCGGATGCCGAGTGCCGGGCGCCGCACGCCGGGATGCCGGGCCGGGGCGGACGGCTCGGGGGAGGGCTCAGGTCACCCGCGGGAAGCGGGCCTGGAGGGACCAGACCGCCGGGTTGTCCGCCAGGTCCTCGTGCAGGTCGGTGAGGTCGGCGAGCAGGTCGTGCAGGAAGTCCCGGGCCTCCCGGCGCAGTTCGGTGTGGGAGAAGGACAGCGGGGGTTCGTCCGCCGGGAGCCATTCCGCCTCGATGTCGACCCAGCCGAAGCGGCGCTCGAAGAGCAGCCGGTCGGTGGACTCGGTGAAGTCCAGCTCCGCCCGCTGCGGCCGGGACGCCCGGGAGCCCGCCGGGTCCCGGTCGACGTGCTCCACGATGTCGCACAGCGCCCACGCGAAGTCGAGCACCGGCACCCATCCCCAGGCTGTGGACAGCTCCCGGTCCGCCTCGGTGTCGGCGAGGTACACGTCCCCGCAGAACAGGTCGTGGCGCAGGGCGCGGACGTCCGCGCGCCGGTAGTCCGTCTGCGGCGGGTCCGGGAAGCGGGTGGAGAGGGCGTAGCCGATGTCGAGCACGAGGGTGATGGTGTCATGGCGCCGGAGCGGGCCGCGCCGCGGAGCGGCGGGTACGTTGCCCCCGTGATCCTCACCCCGCTCGCCCTCACCCCCGACCACGACATCCCGGGCCCGGTCCTCACCGAACTCACCGCCCTCTACGCCTCCCAGCGCGCCTTCCACGCGCTCAGCGGCGACTTCCCCGACCCGGAGGACGTCCGCCCGGAGCAGGTGGCGGCGGCGCTCGCCGGAGAACTGGCGCGGCCGGGCGCCGAGGTGCTGCTCGCCCGGGACGCGGGCCGGCTGGTCGGGCTCGCGGTGACCCTCGCCCGGCACCCCGACCCGGCGGACCCGGACCCGTGGATCGGGCTGCTGATGGTGGACGCGGGCCTGGCCCGGAGGGGGTACGGCCGACGGCTCGCGTCCCTCGTCGAGGACCGCTTCCGCGACGCGGGCCGCACCGCCGTACGGCTCGCCGTCCTCGACGGCAACACCGGCGCGCTCGCCTTCTGGACCGCGCTCGGCTACACGGCCCTCGGTCACCGCCGCGACCACGACGCCGGCCGCCCCTGCACGGTGCTGCGCAGGGAGCTGGAGAGCGGCATCGCGCGCACCCCGCGCCGGGCCGCCCGGGTCGGCGTGCTCGACCCCGAGGGCGCGGTCTTCCTCCTGCGCTACGACAACGTCGAGGTCGGCGTGCACTGGGCGATGCCCGGCGGCGGTCTGGAGGCGGACGAGGGCCCCCGCGAGGGCGCCCTGCGCGAGGTGCGCGAGGAGACCGGCTGGACCGACCTGGAGCCGGGCCCCCTGCTGTGCACCTGGGAACACGACTTCACCCACCTGAGCGTCGGTCCCGTCCGCCAGTACGAGCACATCTACGTCGCCCACGGCCCCCGCCGCGAGCCCACCGGCCCGCACCTAGCCGCCGCCCACGCCGCGGACGGCATCCTCACCTGGCGCTGGTGGACCCCGGCCGAACTCGCCGGGGCACCCGAGCCGCTCTGGCCGCCCGACCTGGCCCTGCTGCTCGACGGTTTCGAGGGCTGAGACGGCGCACCGGCACCGCCTCAGGGGGCCTCGGGCCTGCCGTCCCCGCGCAGCCAGTCCGCCCAGATCTCCGTGAAGTCCTCGTCCGGCGCCGACTTCTCCACGTACGCCGTGAAGTCCGCGGTGTCCGCGTTGCCGTGCCGGTGGGCGGCGGACCAGCCGCTCAGCAGCTCCCAGAAGGCGTCGTCGCCGACCGTCTCGCGGATCTTGTGCAGGACCATCGCGCCCCGCTGGTAGACGGGGCTGTCGGAGAGGTGCGCCGCGTCGGGCGGGTCCGCGGGCGGAAAGGCCCAGACCGAGTCGTTCTCGTCCTCGTCGTCGTAGTAGGTGCCGTCGTAGAGCGCCTCGAAGGTCTCCTGGGCCGTGTCGCCGCCGTGGTCCTCCTCCCACAGCCATTCCGCGTAGGTGGCGAAGCCCTCGTTGAGCCACATGTCCCGCCAGGTCTTCGGGCTGACGGAGTTCCCGTACCACTGGTGGGCGAGTTCGTGGACGAGCAGCACGGTGTCGGGGGCGCCGGGGAAGTAGGGCCGGTTCTGGGTCTCCAGGGCGTACTCGGCGTCCTCGTCGCGGTCGACGATCGCGCCGGTGGAGGAGAAGGGGTAGGGGCCGAAGTTCTCCTGCGCCCAGTCCATGATCTCGGGGATCTGCTTCAGGACCTCGCGGCTCGCGTCGGCCTGCGTCGGGTCCACGGCCGTGTACACGGGCAGACCGTCGTCCGTGGTGGAGCGGTCGGTCTTCCACTCGCCGACCGCGACCGTGACGACATGGCTCGCCACCGGCTCCGCGGTGTGCCAGGTGAACGTCGTACGGCCGCCTCGGGTGCGCTCGTCGCGCAACTCGCCGTTGGAGACCGCGCCGAGGCCCTCCGGCACGGTCACCGCGACGTCGTACGTGGCCTTGTCGGACGGGTGGTGACTACCGGGGAACCACGCCATGGAGCCCGTCGGCTCGCCCAGTCCCACCGCGCCGTCGGCGGTGGGCAGCCAGCCCTCCTCGGAGTCGTCGGCGTCGGTGATCGTCTCCGGCTCGCCGGAGTAACGGACCGTCACCCGGAAGGTCTCCCCGTCCTTCAGCTCGTCGGCCGGCCGGACGGTCAGTTCCTGCCCGGCCCGGTTGAAGCGGGCGTCCCGGCCCTCCACGGTGACCTTCTCGACGTCCAGGCCCTTGAGGTCGAGGTCGAAGGCGGACAGGTCGCGGGTCGCGCGGGCGGTGATCGTGGCGGTGCCGGAGAGGTGCCCGGCCTCGGTGTCCCCCTCGGCGTCGCCCCCGGGGTCGTCCGCGGGGGCGTAGTCCAGGGCCAGGTCGTAGTGGCCGATGTCGTAGCCCCCGTTGCCCGCCTTCGGGAAGTACGGGTCGCGCACGCCCGAGCCGCCGGGGTGGCCGTCGACCGCGCCGCCGCCACTGCATGCCGCGAGGGCGAGGACGGTGGCGGCGGTGACGAACAGACGGTGGGTGCGCACCTCGTGATCCTATGGGGTGTTTCACGTGAAACGCCCGCTGGGAGCGGTTGTTGGGGACCGGGGGACGGTCCGGCGGTGCTAGTTCAGCGCCGCCGCACCGGCCCGGGCGAACTTCTCGTCGAGGGTGCCGGACGGGGCACCCGCGACGCCGATGCCGGCGATCGGCGCCTTGCCGGCGGTGACCGGGACGCCGCCGCCCAGGAACAGGGTGCCCGGGATGTCCTTCAGGTTCGGGGCGTTCTCCAGGCGGCCCTCCAGTTCGCTGGTCGGGGCGTTCCAGGAGACCGCGGTGTACGCCTTCCGCTCGGCCGACTCGTACGACTGCGGGCCGGCGCCGTCACCGCGCAGGGTGACGATCGTGTTGCCGTTGCGGTCGACGACCGCGACCGTGATCCGCTGCCCCTCCTTCCCGGCGGCCCGCAGCGCGGCCTGCGCCGCCTCGGTCGCCGCGGCGGTCGTCAGGTGGGTGGAGGTGGTGGTGTCGCGCTTGCCGGCCACGGCGGGAGCGGCGGCCGCCGCCGGGTCCGGGGCCGCTTCGGGCGCGGAGGCGTTCGCGGCGACCGTGCCGAAGGTGCCGGCGGCGACGGCGGCGAGCACGGCACCGCCGGTGGCGACGCGGGCACGGCGGGAGAGGGTCTTCTTCATGGCGGGCTGCTCCTCCGGATGGGAACGTTCGGTTGCGTGCTTCCACTCTCCGGCCCGCACCGGGGCCGGACGGTCGTCGTTCCGGCTGCTCCCCGGGGACGGAACGGATGACGGCGGGGTCGTCCGATCGGTTGACCCGCGGGGGGCCCGAAGAGGGCACCATGGGAGTGTTCGCGCAGCTCAGCGGTTCCCTACCGGCAGGTTGGGGAGCAGCGCGGCGCGAGACGGGCGGGAGGAGGCGGAGACCGGATGCCGAAGTCGTACGACGCGGACGGCCGGTGGCTGGGCGCCGTGATGCACGCGGCGTTCTTCCTCCTGCTCGGTGGTGCCCTCGCCCGCTTCCTGCTGCGCCACCCCGGTGAGCCCCGCACCCCGTGGGTCCTGGCCCTGTCCCTGACCCTCGCGGTGCTGCACCTGCTGGGGCCCGTCCTGGACGGCACCGCGGCGCCCGGCCCCGGCGCCCCGCCCGTCGCACGGCGCCTGGCCCGGCTGGGGCCGGTGGTCGTGGTCTGGATGGTGCTGGTCGTGCTGGCGCCCAGCTTCGCCTGGTGTGCGGTGCCCCTCTTCTACACCGGCCTGCGCACCCTGCCGGCCCGGGCGGCGCTGGTCCTGGTCACCGTCCTGACGGTGTTCGTCGTCGCCGCGCAGCTGCGGCTCGCGGGAGGCTTCGACCCGAACCTGCTGCTCGCCCCGCCCGCCGTCGCCGCCATCGCCGCGGCCGTCTTCCTGCACACCGAACGGCAGGCGGCCCGGCAGCGTGCCCTGATCGACGACCTGCTCCGCACCCGCCGCGAACTCGCCGCCTCCGAACGCCGCGAGGGCACCCTCGCCGAACGCCAGCGGCTGTCCATGGAGATCCACGACTCCCTCGCCCAGGGTCTGTCCAGCCAGCGGATGCTGCTCCAGGCCGCCGAGCGGGTCTGGGAGTCGGACCGGGACAAGGCCCGCGCCCACGTCCGGGGGGCCGCCTCCGTCGCCGAGCACAACCTGGCCGAGGCCCGCCGCTTCGTGCACGACCTGGCCCCGGCCGACCTCGCCCGCGGCGGTGGCCTGGAGGCGGCGCTGCGGACCCTGGCCGCGCGGGAGTCCGGCGACCACCTGACCGTGCGCGTGCACGTCGACGACGACGCGCGCGTCCCCGCGGTGCCCGACCGCGTCCAGTCGGCCCTGCTGCGCATCGCCCAGGGCGCCCTGGCCAACGTCCGTGAGCACGCGGGGGCGTCGAGCGCCGTGCTCAGCCTCACCCTGCTCGACGACGAGGTCGTCCTGGACGTCACCGACGACGGGCACGGCTTCGACCCGGCGCAGCCGTCCGGCACCCCCGCCGGGGTGCGGGGACACGGACTGCCCGCCATGCGCGCCCGGTTGCGCCAGCTCGGCGGCACCCTGACCGTCGAGTCCGCGCCCGGCGAGGGCACCGCCCTGTCCGCCGCCGTGCCCCTGACGGCGACCCCGACCGGCCCGGCGGACCCGGCCGACCCGCAGGAGGCACCCCGATGACCGACCCGGCAGACGGCGGGCCCGCCCCCGTGCGCATCCTGGTCTGCGACGACCACGTCGTCGTACGCGCCGGGCTGCTCGCCCTGCTCGACAGCGCCCCCGGCATCGAGGTGGTCGGCGAGGCGGGCACCGGCGAGGAGGCGCTCGCGCTCACCGCACGGCTGGCGCCGGACGTCGTGCTGATGGACCTCCAGCTCGGCGCGGGCATCGACGGCGTGGAGACCACCCGCCGCCTCACCACGGGGACCGGCGGCCGCGCCCCGCACGTCCTGGTGCTCACCACGTACGACACCGACGCCGACATCACCCGCGCCATCGAGGCGGGCGCGACGGGCTACCTGCTCAAGGCCGAACGGCCCGAGGAGCTGTTCGCGGCCATCCACGCCGCCGCCCGGGGCCGCACGACGCTCTCCGGGCCGGTCGCCGGCCGGGTCATGGCCGGCCTGCGCAGCCCGCGTCCCTCCCTCACCGACCGCGAGCGCGACATCCTGGCCCAGCTCGCCACCGGCCTGGGCAACCGGGAGATCGCCCGCGCCCTGTTCATCAGCGAGGCCACGGTGAAGACGCACCTGCGCCGCATCTACGGCAAGCTCGGCGTCGACACCCGCACGGGAGCGGTCGCGGTGGCCAAGGAACAGCGCCTGCTGCCCTGAGGCCCCGCCCTCCTCGCCGCCCGCCCTGCTCACCGCACCGCATAGCCGTCCCGTCACCGCGTTCCGTGGCCCCGATCGTGCCGACGGGACGCGGAAGGCCCCCCGGCCGGACATCCGGGGGGCCTCCGCAAGGGACGGACGGGCGGGTGAACGTCAGACGTTCACGCCGAAGTCCTGGGCGATGCCCACCAGGCCCGAGGCGTAGCCCTGGCCGACGGCGCGGAACTTCCACTCGGCACCGTTGCGGTACAGCTCGCCGAAGACCATGGCGGTCTCGGTGGCCGCGTCCTCCGACAGGTCGTAGCGGGCGATCTCGGCACCGCCGGCCTGGTTGACGATGCGGATGTACGCGTTGCGCACCTGGCCGAAGTTCTGCGAGCGGTTCTCCGCGTCGTAGATCGAGACCGGGAAGACGATCTTCTCGATGTCGGCCGGCAGACCGGCCAGGTTGACGTTGATCGCCTCGTCGTCGCCGGCGCCCTCGCCGGTGCGGTTGTCACCGGTGTGGACGATGGTGTTGTCCGGGGTCTGCTTGTTGTTGAAGAAGACGAAGTGGGCGTCGGAGTAGACCTTGCCCTGCGTGTTGACCGCGATCGCGGAGGCGTCGAGGTCGAAGTCGGTGCCGGTGGTGGTGCGGACGTCCCAGCCGAGCCCCACGGTGACTTCGGTCAGGCCCGGAGCCTCCTTGGTGAGCGAGACGTTGCCACCCTTGGACAGGCTTACAGCCATTGTTGGGAGTCCCTTCCCTCGTTTACGTACGGCAAGAAAGCTACAGCTACCACCAAGAACGTCGAGGGGGGTCCACAAGGTTCCGCCTCTCTTTACTTTCTTTACCGAGGCGGCGGAGCCGGGACCCGTGGGCGGGCCCGGACACCGGGAGGTGCCGGGGCCGGGATATTGGGGTGACGTGGGCCGTCCGGGGGCGGGAACATGGAGGGCATGTCCGGTCCCCATGTCATCCGCGGCTCCGTCTCCCTGCCCGAGGCCGAGCTCGTCTGGCGTTTCTCGCGTTCCTCGGGGCCCGGCGGACAGCACGTCAACACCACGGACACCGCGGTGGAACTGCGGTTCGACCTGGCGCGGACCGAGGCCCTGCCCGAGGTGTGGAAGCAGCGGGCGCTGGAGCGGCTGGCCGGGCGCCTGACCGACGGCGTCGTCACCGTCCGCGCCTCCGAGCACCGCTCCCAGTGGCGCAACCGCGAGACCGCCGCCGTACGCCTCGCCGCCCTGCTCGCCGAGGCCACCGCGCCCCCGCCCCGGCCCCGCAGGCCGACCCGCGTCCCGCGCGGCATCAACGAGCGTCGGCTGCGGAAGAAGAAGGAGCGCTCCCAGACCAAGCGCGGCCGCTCCCCGAAGAACTGGGACTGAGACCCGGTCGGGCCGGGGCGCGGGACGCTGTCCGGCCGGCACCTCCTGGTCCGGGCGCGCCCGGATGCCGAGGGCGGCGGCGAGGTTCGCGGAAGTGATCGGTTGCGGTCGGAGCCGTGGCCGGTCGTGTCGGGCGCGCTCCGGGCCGGCGCGCCCGCCCCTCGGACGAGCCGATGTCCGGTCAGCCCAGCTGCCGGTAGCGCCCCCGGAAGTACGCCAGCGGTCCTCCGTCCGCGCTCGGCAGTGCGGCGGTCAGGACCCGGCCGATCACCAGGGTGTGGTCCCCGGCCGGCACCCGCTGCTCGGTGCGGCACTCCAGCGTCGCGAGGGCGCCGCCCGCCAGGGGCGCCCCGGTCGCCCCGCCCCGCGTGTACGGGATGTCCGCGAACAGCAGGCGGTCGCTGACGCGGCCCTTCATCGCGAAGCGGCCCGCGATGTGCCGCTGGCTCTCGGCGAGGACGGAGACGGCCCACAGGGGCTGCTCGTCCAGCAGGTCGTCCATGCGGGAGCCCTCGCGCAGGCTGACCAGGACCAGCGGCGGGTCCAGGGACACCGACATGAAGGCGGTGGCCGTCATGCCGACGTCCTCGCCGCGCGGGGCCAGCGGGTCGTCGGGGTCCAGCGGCGGCTCCTGCGCGGTCACCAGGACCACGCCCGAGGCCAGCCGGGACATGGCGGCACGGAACTCCTCGTTGCTCACCCCCTCAGCATGCCCGGAGGCGGGCGACGGGAACGGGGACGCAAGGGGCGTGAGAGACGCGGTATTCGGCACTCCGCCACGCTAATCTCCGGGAGATCGGCGGGACATCGGGCCCCGGTCCGAAACAGGACCTAGGACCACAGAAGGAGTCGCGCGGAGATGTGCGCATACCTACAAACTTTGCGTTCGGTAAACGCACAGAGAAAACGCGGAAACCCCACTCAATTGTTCATGTTTCGCTGTGACTTGAGTCACAAGAAGCGGTAATTGTTGACCCTGTGTACCGAGTGGGGAGCGCGCTGTGATTCAGTGGCGGGGAACCTGCAAGGGCACCGTCGGTAAAGGTGCCGAAGAGCACCCTTGATTCACTGCGAGGTCTCGGGGGGAGGGCGAGCATGGAGACCGACTCTGAGCCCTATGTCCGCCTGGCCTCCCTGCGGCAGCTGCACCAGGCCATGGCCGACATGAACAAGGCCCGCAGCCTGGCCGACACCCTGCAGGCCGTCGCCGACGGCGTCGTGCAGGCCCTCGGCTACGAGCTGGCGTGCGTCAACCTGGTCGGCCCCGACGGCGATCTCGTCGTCGCCGCCTTCGCCGGCAACCAGGCCGCCGAGGCGCTCATCACCGGCCGCTCGGGCTCCCGCGCGTCCTGGGACCGGCGCCTGAACATGGGCGAGCAGTGGGGCGACCTGATCTTCATACCCCACACCGAGGGCTGGGTCCTCGACGACGACGACGTCCCGCAGTGGTACACCGACGGGCCCGCGCCCCGCTTCGAGGACGAGTGGCACCCCTCGGACCGGCTCTTCGCCCCGATGTACGCGCCGGGCCCGCTGGGCGGCGGCAACAGCGGGGAGCTGATCGGCGTCCTGTCCGTGGACCGGCCGCGCAACGGCCGCCGACCCGGCGCCTGGGGCCGCGAGGCGCTGCAGATGTACGCCTTCCAGGCCGCCATCGCGATCAGCAACGCCCGCCTCCGCTCCAACATGCAGCGCGCCCTGGTCCGCCTGGAGCGCGACCAGCAGGCGCTCAGGGCCAGCGAGGAGAGCTTCCGGCAGGCCTTCGAGTACGCCCCCTCCGGCATGGCCATCGCCGAGATGGGCGGCGACCAGCACGGACGCATCCTGCGCACCAACGACGCGCTGTGCCGCCTGCTGGGCCGCCGCGCCTCCGCGATGCGCCGCTACGCCTTCTCCGACCTGGTCCACCCCGAGGACATCGGCACCCTGCTGCGCACCTCCGCCGAGGGCGGCCGGGCCGAGCTGCGCCTGGGCCGCCGCGACGGCACCTACGTCTGGGTCTCGCTGCGCAACAGCGTCGTCGCCGACGCCGCCGACGGGCCGCGCTTCCTGCTCACCCACGTCGAGGACATCGAGGAGCGCAAGCGCCGCGAGCTCCAGCTCGCCCACCGCGCCTCCCACGACTCCCTCACCGGCCTGCCGAACAGCGCCGAGCTGCGCTCCCGCCTCGCCGCCCGGCTGTGCCAGCGCCCGCAGTCCTCGCACGCGGCCGTGGCCGACGCCATGGACGCCGCCTACGGGCACTCCGCCGTGTTCGACTCCGGCGGCCACACCTTCGACTTCGGCGCCGCCGCCGAGCCGTACGGCGCCTTCGACCACCACGTGCACGCCGTGGCACCCGAGGACGGCCGCGACGACGGCACCAAGGGGCTCGCCGTCCTCTTCTGCGACCTGGACGGCTTCAAGTCGATCAACGACCGGTTCGGTCACAACGCGGGCGACGCCGTGCTCATCGAGGTCGCCCGGCGGCTCAGCGGCGGCGTCCGCGACGGCGACACCGTGGCCCGGCTCGGCGGCGACGAGTTCGTGATCCTCGCCAACGGGCTCGGCCGGGCCGACGCCCAGGACCTCGCCGTACGGCTGCGGGGCGAGATCATCCAGCCGATCAGGGCCGAGGGCCGGGCCGTCCGGGTGGGCGCCAGTTTCGGCATCGGCTGGGCCCACTGCGGCATGACGGCGGACGAGGTGCTGAAGTCGGCTGACGAGCGGATGTACGTCGAGAAACGATCTCGTCCCAAACAACATCGTCGGGCCGGATGAACCGCAGGTCAGTGCGCTGATGCGGTGTGAGTCACCCGTTTGGGGCAGCGGGAGCGGGTAGGCTCGCTCTCTCACACACCCATACCGCACCACGCAACGCATCTGGTTAGGAGACCTAGGGATGACGCCCGGCAACAACGGCGCGAGCACGCCCGAGGACGACGACCCCTTCGGCTACCTCTACGCCGACGGGCAGGCCAACGGGGCCCAGCCGCCGTCCGGTGGCTACGGCTACCCGAACTCGGTCAACCGGGTGCGTCCCGTCGGCACACGGCAGTACGGCGCACCGCAGGCCCAGGGCACGCAGACCGCCGCCTACGGCCAGGCCGCCCCGCCCCAGCAGGGCGCCTACGGCCAGCCGCAGGGCGCGTACGGGCAGCCGAACGCGCACTACGCGGCCCCGGAGACCCTCCCCGGCGGGGGCGGCGGCGCCGCGGGCCCGCAGCAGCCGTCCGGGCACGGCGGGGGCGGCGGGCGTCGCGGCCCCAACACCAAGGGCCTGCTGATCGGCGCGGTGGCGGTCGTCGCCGCCGTGGTCATCGGCATCGCCGTGGCCATGACGAGCAGCGGCACCGACGACGACAAGGGCGGCGACGAGGCGGGCGGCGACACCACCCCCACCCAGTCCCAGAGCAGCGAGCCGAGCCCGTCGGCGAGCGACGGCGGCGACGACGAGGTCGAGCTGCCCTCCGTCGAGGCGAAGGCCATGCGGCTGGGCGGCCCGGCCTCCCTCGCCTCGGACGTCGAGGGCGCCCAGTCGGACGGCGGCGTCTACGTGGCCAACCTGAACCAGCCGGGCGCCTCCGTCACCTGGACGGTCAACGGCATCCCCGAGGACGGCCTGTACACCCTGTTCACCACGTACAGCGCGGCCGGCGAGGACCAGTCGATGACCCTGACGGTCAACGGCAAGGAGTTCGGCAGCAAGCTCAACCTCGGCAACTTCGCGCACGCCGAGGACGGCGACTTCGCCAAGGGCTGGACCAAGACCTACGCCTGGCCGACCCTCAACAAGGGCACCAACACCGTCACGCTGTCCTGCGCCGACGGCGACAAGTGCAACGTCCTGCTGGACCAGTTCTCCCTGAAGAAGGGCCAGGTCAAGGACTAGGACCGGCCCGGCCTGCGAGTCCGGCCGGGCAGCCGGTCCCGGCCGGTCGGTCGATCCCGGCCGGTCGGTCGATCCCGGCGGGACAGGCGGTCCCGGCGGGTCAGGCCGCGCCCGCCTCCGCCGTCACCGCGACCCCGCGCCCGAGCAGCTCCTCGTACGCCGCCCGGTCGAACTCGCCCGCCACCGGCGCCAGCACCGTCGCCGCCGACAGGGCCACCGCCCGGGCCAGCGTCTGCGGCCAGGGCAGGTGCTCCACCAGACCGGAGAGCAGGCCCGCCACCGCGGAGTCGCCCGCGCCGGTCGGGTTGCCGCGGACGTGGGCCGGCGGGGCGGCGCGCCAGCGGCCCTCCGGGGTCACCGCGAGCAGCCCCTCCGCGCCGAGCGAGGCGACCACCGAGCGGGCACCGCGGCGCCGGGCGGCCTGCGCGGCCCGCTGCGGTTCGTGCGTGCCGGTCAGCTCGGCCAGCTCGTCGGCGTTCGGCTTGATCAGGTCCGGGCGGGCGGCCAGGCCCCGCCGCAGCGGCTCCCCGCTGGTGTCGAGCAGCACCGGCACGCCCGCGGAGCGCGCGGTGCGCACCAGCCCGGCGTAGGCGCCCACCGGGACCCCCGGCGGCAGGCTGCCGCACAGGGCCACCGCGGCGGCGCCGGTCAGCAGGTCCGCGTACGCCTCCTGGAATGCGGACCACTCGGCGGGCGCCACGGCCGGGCCCGGCTCGTTGAGCTGGGTGGTGTCGCCGGTGCGCTCGTCGACGACGGCGACGGTCCGCCGGGTCGCGCCCGCGACCGGCACGAGCGCGTCGCTCACCCCGGGCACCCCGGCCAGCCGCTCGCTGACGACGTCCCCGGTGGTGCCGCCCGCGAAGCCGGTGACGGTCACCTCGTGCCCGAGGGCCGCCAGCACCCGGGCCACGTTCAGCCCCTTGCCGCCGGGCCGCTCGGTCACCTCGGTCACCCGGTGGGAGGCGTGCGGCCTGAAGCCCTGGACGCGGTAGGTGATGTCGAGCGCGGTGTTGAGAGTGACGGTGAGGATCACCGTGCCGACCTCCCCCGATCGTCTGCGGCTGGATGTGTCCGCGGAGCCGTGCTCCACGACACGATCATGCCAAACGGGCGGCGGTCGGCCCAGCCCCCGGAGCGGTCGTCACCGGCCCGCCCCGGGGTGGAGTCGGGGACGGATCAGCCCAGTTGGGGATCGACCACCCATTCGCCCCGGCGCATCACGCCCACCAGGTCGAAGGTGTCGTCCAGAACCACCAGGTCGGCGTCCTTGCCGGGCTCCAGGGAGCCGATCCGGTCGTCCAGGCCCAGCAGCCGCGCCGGGTTGGCCGAGATCGCCGCGACGACGTCCCCGACGGGCAGCCGGTCGACGGTCACCGCCCGCTTGAACGCGCGGTCCAGGGTGAGCGTCGAGCCCGCGATCGAGCCGCCCTCCACCAGCCGGGCCACGCCGTCGGCGACCTCGACCTCCAGCGGGCCGAGCAGATAGCGGCCGTCGCCGAAGCCGGCCGCGTCCATCGCGTCGGTGATGAACGCGACCCGGGAGGCACCCGCGTGGTGGAAGGCCAGTTGCAGCGCGGCCGGGTGCAGGTGCGTGCCGTCGTTGATCAGCTCGACGGTGATCCGCTCGTCCTCCAGCAGCGCCGTGATCGGTCCCGGGGCGCGGTGGCCGACCGGGGGCATCGCGTTGAAGAGGTGGGTGGCGACGGTGGCGCCCGCGTCGATGGCCCGCACGGTCTGCTCGTAGGTGGCGTCGGTGTGCCCGACGGCCGCGATCACGCCGTGCTCGACGAGCAGCCGTACGGAGTCCAGGCCGCCCGGCAGCTCGGTCGCCAGCGTCATCATCTTCGCGTGCCCGTGCGCCGCGTCGACCAGCTTGCGCACCTCGGCCGGGTCCGGGTCGCGCAGCAGCTGCTCGTCGTGGGCGCCCTTGCGGCAGGGGGAGATGAACGGCCCCTCGAAGTGGATGCCAACGATGTCGCCCTGCTGCGCGAGCTCGGCCAGCATCCCGGCGTGCCGGGCGAGGAAGTCCAGGTCACCGGTGACGGCGGAGGCCACCACCGTGGTGGTGCCGTGCCTGCGGTGGGTCTCGACGCCCTTGAGGACCTCCTCGGCGGTGCCGCCGGCGAAGGAGGCGCCGCCGCCCCCGTGGTTGTGGATGTCGACGAACCCGGGGACCACCCAGTGCCCCGACAGGTCGACGACCTGGGCCTGCGGGGGAGCCGTGTCCACGATCCGCGTGCCGTCGACGATCACGCGGCCGTCGTCCACGGTCCCGGTGGGAAGTACCACCCGGGCACCGGCGAGAACCTTGCTTGGGGCCATCAGGTGGTTACCTCCGGGGGAGTCGCGGTCGTGGAAGTCGTGGCGGTGGTGCCGGGCGCCGTCGCGGCGGCGGCGAGCAGGTCCCAGGCCATCAGCCCGGCACCCAGGCAGCCGGCGGTGTCCCCGAGTGCGGCGGGGACGATCTCCGGCAGCTTCTGGAAGGTGACGCGCCGCCGGACGGCGTCCCGCAGCGGTGTGAACAAGGTTTCCCCCGCCTCGGCGAGGCCGCCACCGATGATCAGGACCCGCGGGTCCAGCAGAGTGAGCGCGGCGACCAGCCCGTCGGCGAGCGCGTCCACCGCGTCCTGCCACACGGCGAGCGCACGGGCGTCGCCCGACTCGACGGCCTTGGCGCAGTCGGCGGCGTCCGCCGCCGGGTCGCCGCAGGCCTGGGCCCACGCCTGGCTGACCGCCGACGCGGAGGCGAACCGCTCGAGGCAGCCGCGCTGCCCGCACGGACAGGCGATGCCGCCGGGGCGCACGACGACGTGGCCGATCTCGCCCGCGAAGCCGTGGGCGCCCGCCTCGACGCGTCCGTCGATGCCGATGGCGCCCGCGATCCCGGTGCCCAGCGGTACGAACAGGAACCGGTCGGCGCCCCGGCCGGCACCGATCCGGCCCTCGGCGAGCCCGCCGGTGCGCACGTCGTGGCCGAGGGCGACCGGAACGGAGCCGAGCCGTTCAGTGAGCAGCGCCCGCAGCGGTACGTCGCGCCAGCCGAGGTTGGCCGCGTACACGGCGACGCCCTGCTCGGCGTCGACGATGCCGGGCACGGCGACACCGGCGGCGCGGGCCGGCTCGCCGAAGCGGTCGGCGCCGTAGGCCCGCAGTTCGGCGGCGAAGTCGAGGATGCCCGCGACGACCGCCTCGGGGCCCCGCTCGCGGCCGGTGGCCCGGCGCGCCTGGTGCAGCAGCTCGCCCCCCGGCCCCGCCAGGGCGGCCTTCATCCCGGTGCCGCCCACATCGAGGGCGATGACATGTCTCACGGGGACAGTGTGGCCCGTCTACCCGGGAGAGGTCTAGTCCACTTACGTGGTGTAGACCTTAATCCGGTAAGCGAACGCGCGAACGAGCAGAGAACAACGCGGGTGTACGACGCGGGGGACGACGCGAGTGGACGGCGCGCGGTGAACGACGAGTCGTCGGCAGGGTTGGGGAACAGGTGCAGCGGCGTAGGACAGGAACGATCGCGGTGGTGTCCGCACTGGGCATGACGGCGGTCCTCGGCGGCTGCGGCCTCACCGGCGACTCCGGAGAGGTGACGCTGAAACTCGTCGCCGCCGACTACGGCGACAGCAAGGACAACAGCTCCCAGAAGTACTGGGACGAGCTGGTGAAGTCCTACGAGGCCAAGAACCCCGACGTGCACGTGGACGTCACCGTCCACTCCTGGAGCGACGTGGACCGCGAGGTCCGCGAGCTGGTCGAGGCCGGCAAGGCCCCCGACATGGCGCAGATCGGCGCCTACTCCGACTACGCGGACCAGGACCTGCTCTACCGGGCCGACGATGTGCTCTCCATCCCGGTCCAGGCCGACTTCGTCTCCCAGCTGGCCGGGGCCGGCCAGGTCAACGGCGTGCAGTACGGCCTGCCCTTCGCCGCCTCCACCCGGGTGCTCTTCTACAACAAGACCCTCTTCGCCCGGGCCGGCGTCACCCCGCCCACGTCCTGGGACGACCTCGCCGAGGCCGCCGAGGCGCTCAAGGAGAAGGGCGTGAAGTACCCGTACGCCCTGCCGCTGGGCGCCGAGGAGGCGCAGGCCGAGACGATGCAGTGGATGCTCAGCGGGGGCGGCGGCTACACCGACGACGTCGGCACCTACTCCGTCGACTCCCCGCAGAACGTCACCACCTTCACCTGGCTGCGCGACGAACTGGTCGCCAAGGGCCTGACCGGCCCGGTCGCCCCCGGCAAGCTCGACCGCGCCGACGCCTTCGCCGCCTTCGCGAACGGGGACGTCGGCATGCTCAACGGGCACCCCTCGCTGATGAAAATGGCGTCCGGCAAGGGCGTGAAGTACGGCATGGTGACCACCCCCGGCGCCGACGGCGAGAGCGAGAACACCCTCGGTGTCACCGACTGGATGACGGCCTTCAAGAAGAACGGCCACCAGAAGGAGATCGGCGAGTTCCTCGACTTCGTCTACAGCGAGGAGAACGTCGTCGACTTCTCCCGCGAGTACGACCTGCTGCCGGTCACCACCTCGGCGTCGCGGACCATGAGCGGCGCGGCGGAGGACGAGAAGCTCAAGCCGTTCCTCGACGAGCTGCTGCTCTCCGAGCTGTACCCGGTGGGCAAGACCTCCTGGGCCTCGGTCAGCGCGGACGTCAAGAAGCGCATCGGCCAGGCGGTCGCCCCCGGGGGCAGCCCCAAGGACGTCCTCGCCCAGATCCAGCTGACGGCGATGCGGGCGGGCAGCGGGGAGTAGCCGCGGGGCGGGCGCGCTGTCGGTGGCGGGCGTTACGGTGCCCTACATGGACCTGGGAGAGCTGGCCGAGCGGGAGCTGGGCATCCTCGCACTGGAGCGCCGGAGCTTCTCCGGCCCCGGCGCCAAGGAGCGTGCCGTCCGCGAGGAGCTGGGCCTGGCCCCCGTCCGCTACTACCAGCTCCTCAACGCCCTCCTGGACGACCCCCGCGCCCTCGCCGCCGACCCGGTGACGGTCAACCGCCTGCGCCGGGTACGCGAGTCGCGCCGCGCCGAGCGCTAGACCGCCCGCGCATCCCGTTCGCCGGAGAACCATGACGTCCCGTACAGGCGTCCGAGCAGGTGCAGGGTCACCCGCCGGGGAGGACGCGCTCTTCCTCGGCGTGATCCGCTTGTCCGCACCACGACCACGAAGAGGGTTCATGCAGCGCACCACCTCAACCGCCTCCGCCGGCCTGCGTTCCCGACTGCGCCGCCGCAGCACCGCCGCTCTCGTCGGCGCCGTCGCCGCGGCCGGTCTGACCACGGTCACCGCGACGCCCGCCAGCGCGGCCGGGGCGCCGACCGGGATCAACTGGGACCACGTCTGGAACGGCACGGGCGTCCGGGTCTACGTCGAGGAGTACGGGGACATCATCTCCGTCTGCGACACGTCGGCGAACGGCCATTCCGCGTTCGTCACGGTCGACGACTGGGACCTGAACATCAGCCACTACAAGGCCACCGTCAGCACCGGCAAGGGCACGTGCGTCACGCACCGGGCCAGCCAGGGCGGCCGGTACAACCTGCACGAGCACAGCAACATAGGCCTCACCTTCGAGGGCAAGGGCGGCCAGGGCTCCTACGCGGTGAACTTCGTCAACGACCACTGAGTCCCTCCCCGCCTGAGCCCCTCCCCGCCTGCGGGCAGCGCCCGCTGCCGGCAGGCGGGCCGCGGGTTCGGGCAGGCGCGGCCCCGGTCTCCTTCCGTGCCGGTTCGGGCGGGCGCGGCCCCGGTTCCTTACGCGCCGGTTCGGGCGGACGTGGCTTCGGTTCCTTCCGTGCCGACTCCCTCCCGCCCGGCGGCGGCTCCGGTTTCCGAGGTGCCGCCTCCGGGCGGGCGCGGCCCGGACTCCCGCCCCGCCGATTCCCGCGGGCGCGGACCGCGGGGGAGGCGTGCGCCCGGCCCGTGCGGGATAGGTTCGCGGTATGGGCAGCCACCAGGACTCCACCCGAGCCGACTCCCCGCACTCCCTGCCGACGCCCGCGACCGCGGCCGGCCGCGAAGGGCTCGACGCCCTCCTCGCGCACCCGGGCCGCGCGGTGGTCGCGCTCGACTTCGACGGCACGCTCGCCCCGATCGTGCCCGACCCCGACCAGGCCCGCGCCCACCCGGACGCCGTACCGGCGCTCGCGGCCCTGGCGCCGAAGGTCGCCTCGATCGCGGTGATCACCGGCCGCCCCGCCGAGGTCGCGGTCGGCCACGGCGGTTTCGCCGGCGTGCCCGGCCTCGACCGCCTCGTCGTCCTCGGCCACTACGGCGCCGAGCGCTGGGACGCCGCCACCGGCACCCTCACCACGCCCGAGCCGCACCCCGGCGTCGCCGCCGTCCGCGCCGAGCTGCCGGGGCTGCTGGAGCGGTCCGGGGCGGCGGAGGGCACCTGGACGGAGGACAAGGGCCACGCGGTCGCCGTCCACACCCGCCGCGCCCCCGACCCGGGGGCCGCCTTCGACGCCCTCCGCGCCCCCCTCACCGACCTGGCCTCCCGCCACGGCCTGATCGTCGAACCCGGCCGCATGGTCCTGGAGCTGCGCCCGCCCGGCATGGACAAGGGCGCCGCCCTCAGGTCGTACGTCCACTCCCTCGGCGCCGCCTCCGTCCTCTTCGCCGGGGACGACCTCGGCGACCTCCCGGCCTACGCGGCCGTCGACACCCTCCGCGCCGAAGGCACCCCGGGGCTCCTGGTCTGCAGCGGCAGCGACGAGGTGACGGAACTGCGCAAGCGCGCGGACGTCGAGGTGCCCGGTCCGGCCGGAGTGGTGACCCTCCTGGCGGCTCTCGCGCGCCGGCTGGCCTGAGACAACGTCACAGCCGTTTCCCCCGCCCGTCACAGGCGGGTCCGGACGCCGGTGACGGGACAACCCGGTCCGCGGCCCCCGGCTCTTGCACGCCGTGGAGCCTGTTCACCGAGGCCCAGGCCCAGGACCGTGGAGGAACCGCCATGACCGCTCGGAAGACCCCGATGCTCGCCCTCTCCACCGTCGCCCTCGGCCTGGCGCTCACCGCCTGCGGCACCGGCCAGGACGGCGGCGGCCCCTACGACGCCCTGGCCTCCGGCTCACCCACCGCCACCGCGACCCCCCAGGCCGACAAGGGCACCGCCACCGGCGGCACGCCGTCCGACGCTCCTAAGGGTGACGGCGCGAAGTGCACGGACCGGCGGAACTACGCGGGCGACCCGCGTTCCAACGCGGAGATCAACTCGATCGGCGCGGACACCGGCACCTGCCCGCCGGTCCGGGCCGGGTAGTCCGCGCCCGCCCGTCAGCCCCGCAACGCGTCCAGCTGCTCCAGGAACCACCGCGCCGGGGGCAGCGCGGTGCCGGCGGCCGCCAGCCGCTTCGACCGCTCGGCCCGCTCCCCGGCCGGCAGGCCGAGCGCCCGGTGCAGCGCGTCGGCGGTTCCCACCACGTCGTACGGGTTCACCACCACCGCGTCCTCGCCCAGCTCCTCGTACGCCCCCGCCTCCCGCGACAGCACCAGCGCACACCCCATGTCGGAGACCACCGGCACCTCCTTCGCGACCAGGTTCATCCCGTCCCGCACGGGGTTGACGAGCGCCACGTCCGCCAGCCGGTAGGCGGCCAGCGACCGCGCGAAGTCGTCCTTCAGGTTCAGCACCACCGGCGACCACCCCGGCGTGCCGAACTCCTCGTTGATCGCCTCCGCGACCCGCCGCACCTCGGCCGTGTAGTCCCGGTACACGGCGAGATCCTGCCGCGAGGGGTAGGCGAAGGCGACGTGCACGACCCGCTCGCGCCACTCGGGCCGGCCCGCCAGCAGCTCCCGGTACGCCAGCAGTCCCCGCACGATGTTCTTGGACAGCTCGGTCCGGTCCACCCGCACGACGGTGCGGCGCGGGCTCCCGTCCGGCGCCGTGCCGATCTCCTCCCGCAGCGCCGCCATCCGCTCCTCGACGTCGGCCTCGTGCGAGCGCCCCCGCAGGAAGTCCCCGTCGGCGCCGAGCCCGTGCACGCCGATCTCCGTACCGCCGAGCCCGCCCACCACGGCGTCGCAGCAGGCGGTGAACGCGTCGGCCCAGCGCCGGGTGAGGAACCCGAGCCGGTCGGCGCCCAGCATCCCGCGCAGCACCTGCTCGGCGATGTCGTCCGGCAGCAGCCGGAAGTAGTCGACCGGCGCCCACGGCGTGTGCGAGAAGTGGCCGATCCTGAGGTCGGGGCGCAGCTCGCGCAGCATTCCCGGCACCAGCGTCAGGTGGTAGTCCTGCACGATCGCGACCGCGCCCTCGGCCGCCTCCTCGGCCAGCGCCTCGGCGAAGGCCCGGTTGTACGCCTCGTAAGAGGCCCACTGCCGCCGGAACTCTGCGTCGAAGACCGGCTCCAGGGGCGTCTGGTAGAGCATGTGGTGCACGAACCACAGCACCGAGTTGGCGATCCCGTTGTACGCGTCCGCGTGCACGTCGGCCGGCACGTCCAGCATCCGTACGCCGTCCTCGCCGACCCCGCGCCGCACCGCCTCGCGGTCGCCGTCGCCGAGCGCCGAGCACACCCACAGCGCGCCGGCGTCCGGCCCGATGGCCGAGAGCCCCGAGACCAGACCGCCACCGCCCCGTTTGGCGTGCAGCGACCCGTCCTCCCGCACCTCGTACGAAACCGGTCCCCGATTGGACGCGACCAGCACCTGAGCAGCACCGAAGCTTGAAGCCATACGTCTCAACCTAGCCCGGCCCCTCAGACCTCAAACGTGCGCAGGCGTCCCCTCGGCTGCGATTCGGTCACACGGCTTGTGCAGGAAGTGTGAACGGGCCGAGGATATGCGGTGCACATTTCAACTATCTGGGGGGTGGGCGAAGCATGCCCATACGTACGCGGCACCCGCGCACCGGCAGACTCGCCGGCACGGCCGCGCTGATCGCGGCCGGCGCCCTGGCCCTGGCGGGCTGCGGCGACGGGGACACGGGCACGAGGGCGGACGAGGCGGCCGCGGCGGCCACGCAGACCGCGACCGGCACGGCGGCGCCGGGCGACAGCCCCACCCCCGAGGCGTCCCCCGCCACCGGGACCCCGACGCCGACGCCCACCCCCACGCCCACCCCCGTCACGCTGCCGGACCTCACCGGCGGCAGCATCGCGGCGGCCGTCCGCGCCGCCGAGCAGGCGGACGTCGGCTACACCGTGCTCCTCCAGGGCACCGGGCAGCGGGCCTCCTCCTGGGGCAGCGGCGAGAAGGTCTGCGAGCAGAGCGGCGGATCCGGCGCCGTGACCTTCACCGTCCCCCGCGACGGCCGCGACTGCGCCGGGCGCCCGCTGCACACGCCGAAGCCGACCCCGAAGCCGTCGAAGACACGGGACGCCGGCACGGGCGGAACCGGCGGCGGCACGGGCGGCACCGGGGGCGGCGGTACCGGCGGCGGCTCCGGCGCCTGCGAGCTGAAGAGCCCCGCGGGCAACTGCTACGCCGACGGCCAGTTCTGCGCGAACAAGCACCACGGCCTGAGCACCCACGGCCGGGGCGGCGAGTACCTGACCTGCGAGCAGGACGCGGCGGGCCGCTGGCGCTGGTCGGACGGCGTCCCGGGCTGAGCCCCCTGAGGCCTACGCCACCCTCCGGGCCGCGTACTCCGCGATGTCCGTCATCGGGGGCCGTTCCTCGGTGTCCACGGCGTGGGTGCGCGGCTCGAAGCCGTCGGCGCCCCGCTCGAACTGGGTGAGGGCCGGGCGGAGCAGGTGGCCGCGGGCCAGCCGGAGCTGGGCGGTGCGGTAGATCGCGGCGGCCATCCGGCCCAGCGCCCGGCCGTCCTGGTGGCGGTGGACGCGCACCCCGACGTCGACCTGCGCGAGCGCGTCCAGGCCCACCAGGTGCAACGCGTCGACCAGCATGCCCAGTTCGACGCCGTAGCCGACCGGGAAGGGGAGCCGTTCCAGCAGCGAGCGGCGGGCCGCGTACTCGCCGCCCAGCGGCTGGACGAAGCCGGCCAGCTGCGGCCAGTGCATGTTGAGCAGCGGGCGGGCCATCAGCTCCGTGACCCGGCCCCCCTGCCCGGGGGCGGCGCCGAGCGGACGGTCGTACATGGCCTTGACGAGGTGCACGTCGGGGTCGGTCAGCAGCGGGCCCACGATCCCGGAGACGAAGTCGGCGGAGAACTCGCGCAGGTCGGCGTCGACGAAGCAGACGATGTCCCCGCCGGTGACCAGCAGCGAGCGCCACAGCACCTCGCCCTTGCCCGGCACGGCGGGGATGCGGGGCAGGATCGCGTCGCGGTGCACGACGCGCGCACCGGCCGCCGCGGCCACCTCCGAGGTGCGGTCGCTCGACCCGGAGTCCACGACCACGACCTCGTCGACGAGCGGAACCCGGCCCATCAACTCCCGCCGGATCACCGTGACGATGTCGCCGACCGTGGCCTCCTCGTCCAGCGCGGGAAGCACCACGCTGACCGACTGCCCGGTGGCACGCTTGGCGGACAGGAGCTGCTGGACCGGCCGGTCCGCGGCGCGCCAGGAGCGTGCGGCCAGCCAGCGCTCGACTTCTTCCAGCACGTCCGGTGGCTCCTCTGTGATCCATCTCGCGGTACGGACGACTATCTCAACCGTCCTGGCCTTCGGTTACAGTCTTGAACAACGCGAGGGACCACCGCATGCCGGGGTCGCCGCGTGCACAACGGAAAAACAACCACATACCGCTCATCCAGAGGGGCAGAGGGATACGGCCCGATGAAGCCCCGGCAACCCTCCAGCCGGCTCTTGTCACACAGACGTGGCGAGGCTCCCGGCTAGGGAAGGTGCCAAATCCGTCTCACGGCGAGATGCGTCGTGAGGAAGATGAGGAGAAAGGGCCTCGCCTCCATGGCTGTGCAGACTGCCGAAAGCACCACGAACCCCACGAACACCGCGTCCTCCGCGAACGCCTCGGGTTCCCCCGTCGACCTCGGCCCCGCCACCGCCCTGAGCTGCCGGGAGTGCGGCCACCGGGTACCGCTCGGACCGGTCTTCGCCTGCGAGGAGTGTTTCGGCCCGCTGGAGATCGCCTACGACTTCTCCGGCCACGACACCGAAGAGCTGCGCAAGCGGATCGAAGCGGGCCCCGCGAACATCTGGCGCTACGCCCCCCTGCTGCCCGTCCCGGCCGACGTGGCGACCAAGCCGAACATCAACCCCGGCTGGACCAAGCTCGTCAAGGCCGACAACCTCGCCCGCGAGCTGGGCGTCACCGGCGGGCTCTACGTCAAGGACGACTCCGGCAACCCCACGCACTCCTTCAAGGACCGCGTCGTCGCCCAGGCCATCGAGGCCGCCCGCGCCTTCGGCTTCACCACCCTGTCCTGCTCCTCCACCGGCAACCTGGCCGGCGCGGTCGGCGCCGCCGCCGCCCGGGCCGGCTTCCGCTCCTGCGTGTTCATCCCGCACGACCTGGAGCAGGGCAAGGTCGTCATGGCCGCCGTCTACGGCGGCGAGCTGGTGGGCATCGAGGGCAACTACGACGACGTGAACCGCTTCTGCTCCGAGCTGATCGGCGACCCGGCCGGCGAGGGCTGGGGCTTCGTCAACGTCAACCTGCGCCCCTACTACGCCGAGGGTTCCAAGACCCTCGCGTACGAGATCTGCGAGCAGCTCGGCTGGCAGCTGCCCGACCAGCTCGTCGTCCCGATCGCCTCCGGCTCCCAGCTCACGAAGATCGACAAGGGGCTTCAGGAGCTGATCAAGCTCGGCCTGGTCGAGGACAAGCCGTACAAGATCTTCGGCGCGCAGGCCGAGGGCTGCTCGCCGGTCTCCACGGCGTACAAGGGCGGTCACGACGTGGTCCGGCCGCAGAAGCCGGACACCATCGCCAAGTCGCTGGCCATCGGCAACCCGGCCGACGGCCCCTACGTCCTCGACATCGCCCGCCGCACCGGCGGTGCCGTGGAGGACGTGACCGACGAGCAGATCGTGGACGCGATCAAGCTGCTCGCCCGTACCGAGGGCATCTTCGCGGAGACGGCGGGCGGCGTGACGGTCGGCGTCACGAAGAAGCTGATCGAGGACGGCGTCCTGGACCCGTCGCTCACCACGGTCGTCCTCAACACCGGCGACGGCCTCAAGACCCTCGACGCGGTGGCCGGCACCGGCCTCACCGCCACGATCCGCCCCAACCTGGACTCCTTCCGAGAGGCTGGCCTCGCATGAGCGTGACCGTTCGTATCCCGACCATCCTGCGCACCTACACCGGCGGCAGCGCCGAGGTCAGTGCCGAGGGGGCCAACCTCGGCGAGGTCATCTCCGACCTGGAGAAGAACCACACGGGCATCGCCGCCCGCGTCCTGGACGACCAGGGCAAGCTGCGCCGTTTCGTCAACGTCTACGTCAACGACGACGACGTGCGCTTCGAGCAGGGCCTGGAGACGGCGACGCCGGACGGCGCGGGCGTCTCGATCATCCCGGCGGTCGCCGGCGGCTGATCCTCCGCAGATACACCTTGTAGTGCGTATTGCCCTCTCCGTGAGAGAAGCGGAGGGGGCAATTCCATGTGATTGAGCGCGGTAGAGTTGGGGAACGCGCTCCCGATCGAAACAACGGGAACCGTTAATTCCTGCCGCTCGTCCGACAAGAAGCAGCCAAAGTGCGGGCGTATTGTGCGGCTTTTGTGCCCTTTGTGTGCCCCGACTTGACCCGAATTCAGGCGAATTCTCGCCACATTCCGGACCGGGTGCGTCCAGATTTCTCGTCCGATTGACCTGTTGCAGACGGCAGTTGGACAGATACATTCAGCCGCGGTCGACGCGTTCCGGCGCACGCCCCCAGTCGTGGGGGGCGAGGTCTGACCCGGGTCCGCGAAGTGCGGATCTGTGCAAGGGCCAGTAATAGGGGAGTTAGGCATGGCTCAGGGCACCGTCAAGTGGTTCAACGCGGAGAAGGGGTACGGCTTCATCGCGGTCGACGGTGGTGCGGATGTTTTCGTCCACTACAGCGCGATTCAGATGGACGGCTACCGCACCCTCGAAGAAGGCCAGCGGGTCGAGTTCGAGATCTCGCAGGGTCAGAAGGGCCCGCAGGCCGACATGGTTCGCCTCAGCGCCTGAGACGCTCGGCCACCACAGCACCCGGTCTTCATCCGAAGGGCCCGTACCCGCTGGGTACGGGCCCTTCGGCCTGCCCGCAGGTGCCCCGTCCCCGTGTTCGCGGGTGGCTGAGCGCGGGGCTCGATCCCCGAGAGGCGCTTGCACTCGATGGGGGCGAGTGCTAATCATTGCGTTAGCACTCTGAAGGTGAGAGTGACAACGAAGGACCGGGTCGGTGAGGCCCGCAGGCCGGGTGGGGAAGGAACCACAAGGCCGGCGAGCCGTCCGTCGCGGGCGCGGGCGCGGTCCGAAGGAATCACCCCCAGTCCTGGAGGGACCACTTCACATGGCCAAGATCATCGCGTTCGACGAGGAGGCACGGCGCGGCCTCGAGCGCGGCATGAACCAGCTCGCGGACGCCGTCAAGGTGACGCTCGGCCCCAAGGGCCGCAACGTCGTCCTCGAGAAGAAGTGGGGCGCCCCCACGATCACCAACGATGGTGTCTCCATCGCCAAGGAGATCGAGCTCGAGGACCCGTACGAGAAGATCGGCGCCGAGCTGGTCAAGGAAGTCGCCAAGAAGACGGACGACGTCGCCGGTGACGGTACGACCACCGCGACCGTTCTCGCCCAGGCCCTGGTCAAGGAAGGCCTGCGCAACGTCGCGGCCGGCGCCAACCCGATGGCCCTGAAGCGCGGTATCGAGAAGGCCGTCGAGGCCGTCTCCGCCGCCCTGCTGGAGCAGGCCAAGGACGTCGAGACCAAGGAGCAGATCGCCTCCACGGCCTCCATCTCCGCCGCCGACACCCAGATCGGCGAGCTCATCGCCGAGGCCATGGACAAGGTCGGCAAGGAAGGCGTCATCACCGTCGAGGAGTCCCAGACCTTCGGTCTGGAGCTGGAGCTCACCGAGGGTATGCGCTTCGACAAGGGCTACATCTCGGCGTACTTCGCCACCGACATGGAGCGTATGGAGGCGTCGCTCGACGACCCGTACATCCTGATCGCCAACTCCAAGATCGGCAACGTCAAGGACCTGCTGCCGCTCCTGGAGAAGGTCATGCAGTCGGGCAAGCCGCTGCTGATCATCGCCGAGGACGTCGAGGGCGAGGCCCTGTCGACCCTGGTCGTCAACAAGATCCGCGGCACCTTCAAGTCCGTCGCCGTCAAGGCCCCGGGCTTCGGCGACCGCCGCAAGGCCATGCTCGGCGACATCGCCATCCTCACGGGCGGCGAGGTCATCTCCGAGGAGGTCGGCCTCAAGCTCGAGAACGCCACGCTGGACCTGCTGGGCAGCGCGCGCAAGGTCGTCATCACCAAGGACGAGACCACGATCGTGGACGGCGCCGGCTCGGCCGACCAGGTCCAGGGCCGCGTCAACCAGATCCGCGCCGAGATCGAGAACAGCGACTCGGACTACGACCGCGAGAAGCTCCAGGAGCGTCTGGCGAAGCTGGCCGGCGGCGTGGCCGTCATCAAGGCCGGTGCCGCCACCGAGGTCGAGCTCAAGGAGCGCAAGCACCGCATCGAGGACGCCGTTCGCAACGCGAAGGCGGCCGTCGAGGAGGGCATCGTCGCCGGTGGTGGCGTGGCCCTGCTCCAGGCCTCCCAGGTCTTCGAGAAGCTGGAGCTGTCGGGTGACGAGGCGACCGGCGCCAACGCCGTGAAGCTCGCCCTGGAGGCCCCGCTGAAGCAGATCGCCGTCAACGGTGGTCTCGAGGGCGGCGTCGTCGTGGAGAAGGTCCGCAACCTGACCGTCGGTCACGGCCTGAACGCCGCTTCCGGCGAGTACGTCGACATGATCGCCGAGGGCATCATCGACCCGGCGAAGGTGACCCGTTCCGCGCTGCAGAACGCCGCCTCCATCGCCGCGCTGTTCCTCACCACCGAGGCCGTCATCGCCGACAAGCCGGAGAAGGCCGCCGCGGCGGGCGCCCCGGGCGGCATGCCGGGCGGTGACATGGACTTCTGATCGACCGCTTCCGGTTGATCGGCCGTTCCGCACGGACCGAGGGCGGCACTCCCCGCGAGGGGGGTGCCGCCCTCGGGCGTTTCCGTGGCCCGGCACCGACCGGTCCGCCCGGCCCGGCCGGTCATCCGGATGTGGCCCGGGTCACGGCGGGTGGGCGGCTGCGGACGGAATGCCGCGGCCGGGCGGGAGGGTTCACCGAGGAGTGCGATGAATGCGCGCGCACATACCGTCCGGTATCGACTTCAGGAGCCCCCACGTGACCGTCACCCCCGCCGAGGCCGCCTCGCGCGCCGCCCGGCTTCTCGCCCGCCCGGCCACGATCAACGGCCTCACCGTGCCCAACCGCATCGCGATGGCGCCGATGACCCGCATGTTCTCCCCGGGCGGCGTCCCCGGCGAGGACGTGGTGTCGTACTACGCGCGCCGCGCCGCCGCCGGTGTCGGGCTGATCGTGACCGAGGGCACCTACGTCGGTCACGACTCCGCCGGGCAGAGCGACCGCGTCCCGCGCTTCCACGGCGACGAGCAGCTCGCCGGGTGGGCGAAGGTCGCCGAGGCGGTGCACGCGGCGGGCGGCACGATCGTCCCGCAGCTGTGGCACATCGGCATGGTCCGCAAGGCTGGGGAGCCGCCCTTCGCCGACGCCCCCGCCGTGGGCCCCTCCGGCCTGCGCATCGGCGAGGACGAGCCCACCGGCACCGCGATGACCCGGCGCGACCTGGACGACGTCGTCGGTGCCTTCGCCGAGTCCGCCGCGGCCGCCGAGCGCCTCGGCTTCGACGGCGTGGAGATCCACGGCGCCCACGGCTACCTCGTCGACCAGTTCCTGTGGTCCGGCACCAACCGCCGCACCGACGCCTACGGCGGCGACCCGGTGGCCCGGACGAAGTTCGCCGCCGAGATCGTGGCCGCCGTACGGGAGAGGGTCTCCGCCGACTTCCCCGTGATCTTCCGCTACTCCCAGTGGAAGCAGGAGGCCTACGACGCCCGCCTCGCCGAGACCCCCGAGGAGCTGGAGGCGATCCTCTCCCCGCTGGCCGCGGCCGGGGTGGACGCCTTCCACGCCTCCACCCGCCGCTACTGGGTCCCCGAGTTCGAGGACTCGGACCTCAACCTCGCGGGCTGGACCAAGAAGCTCACCGGCAAGACCGCCATCACCGTCGGCTCGGTCGGCCTGGACGGCGACTTCACCAAGGCCTTCCAGGGCCAGGGCGCCCCGGTCGGCAGCCTCGACAACCTCCTCGACCGCATGGAGCGCGACGAGTTCGACCTCGTCGCCGTCGGCCGCGCCCTGCTCCAGGACCCGCAGTGGGCCGAGAAGGTCCTCGCCGGCCGCTTCGAGGCGCTCGCCCCGTACGACGCGGCGGCGATCAGGACGCTGAGCTGACGGACCCTCGGCCGAGCGCGGTGCGCACCGCGGCGTAGGGTCCGTGGGATGACGATCACTGGACCCGTGGAGTCGGCAGAACCCGTGGTGCGCACCGGCTGCGGCGCGGTGCGCGGCCGCGACGAGGACGGTCTGGCCGTCTTCCGCGGCATACCGTTCGCCCAGGCACCGGTGGGGGACGCCCGGTTCGCCGCCCCGCGCCGCCCCCGCCCCTGGGACGGCATACGCGACGCGTACGCCTTCGGCCCGCCGCCCCCGCAGGACCTCGGGGCCGTGGGGGCCGCCGCCCCGCCGGACGCCCCCGCGGGCGACGACTGGCTGACGGTCAACGTGTGGACCCCTGCGCCCGACCCGGCCGCCCGCCGCCCGGTCATGGTCTGGATCCACGGCGGCGCCTACAAGATGGGCCACTCCGGCAGCCCCGCCTACGACGCCCGCCGCATCGCCGCCGACGGCGACCTCGTCGTCGTCACCCTCAACTACCGCCTCGGCATGGAGGGTTTCGCCCACATCGAGGGCGCCCCGGCCAACCGGGGCCTGCTTGACCAGGTCGCGGCGCTGGTCTGGGTGCAGGAGAACATCACCGCGTTCGGCGGCGACCCCGGCCAGGTCACGATCTTCGGCGAGTCGGCGGGCGCCGGATCCGTGGCGTCCCTGCTGGCCATGCCCCGCGCGGCCGGGCTCTTCCGGCGGGCCGTCGCCCAGAGCGTGCCGGGCACGTTCTTCTCCACCGGACTCGCCGCCGACATCGGTAGCGCCCTCGCCGGCGAGCTGGGCCTGCGCCCGACCGTCGAGGACCTCGCGGGGATCGCACCGGACCGGCTCGTCGAAGCCGGCCAGGCCCTCGCCCCGAAGATGCCGGGCAACGTGCCGCGCTGGGGCCAGGCCGCGCCGACGGTCACCCCGTACGCGCCCGTCGTGGACGGCGAGTTCCTGCCGGTCGCGCCGTGGCAGGCGCTCGCGTCCGGGGCGGCCCGTGACGTCGACCTGATGGTCGGTCACAACCGCGACGAGAACCGCCTCTTCACCGCGATGGCGGGCAAGCTCGGCGCGGTCGGCGAGGACCGCGCGAGCGCCGCCCTACGGCTGTACGCCCCGGGCGGCGAGGCCGCCTACCGCGCCGCGTTCCCGGAGGCGTCGGCCGACGAACTCTACGAACGCGTCCAGACCGACTGGCTGTTCGCGATGCCGTCGCTGCACCTGGCCGAGGCCCACCTCGCGGGCGGCGGCCGGGCCCACGTCTACGAACTCACCTGGCCCGCACCCGCCTTCGACGGCGCCCTGGGCGCCTGTCACGCCCTGGACATCCCGCTCCTCTTCGGCACCTTCCAGGAGAGTCTCGCGCTGCTCCAGTTCGGCGGCGCGGAGCCGTCCGAGGAGGCGCTGGCCCTGTCCTCCCGCTTCCGGGCCGACTGGACGGCGTTCGCCCGCACCGGCGACCCGGGCTGGCCCGCGTACGACACGCGACAGCGCCTCGTGCGCGTGTTCGACGCCGAGCCGGCCGTCGCGCCGTACCCGGAGGAGACCTCCCGGCGCCTGTGGGAGGGCCACGCGTTCACGCCGTTGCCGCTGGTGGACCCGGAGGCGTGAGCTTCCGGGGCCTCCTGCTCGGCCTGTTCGTCCTACCGGTCGTCGCCGGCGGGTACTTCCTCACCGAGGCGGCGACCGCAGGCGACACCCCGCGGTGCGCGGGCATCATCCAGGAGTACGGGGACGCGGAGCGCTCGGGACCCGTGAAGCCGGGGGAGACGTGCGACCTGTACAACTTCACCGACGGCCGCTCGGCGGGCACGCGGACGTACGAGCAGCAGAAGAAGGCCCAGGAGGACGGGGCGGCGGACGACCACCGGACCGGGGGCCGGCGGCTGGCCTACGGCGTGGCCGGGCCGACCGTGGTCACCGCCCACCACTTCCCGGCACGCCGCCGTTCCTGACTGTGCAACGTGGCGCCCGGCGTGCCGTCAGGCGGGAGGCCAGTCGCGCAGGGCCGTGTCGGCCACCCGCTGGAGTTCTTCCCGGCCCGCGCCCCCGGTGGCCTGCACGGCGATGCCGTTGGCGAACGTCATGAGGTAGCGGGCGACGTGCAGCGGGTCGGTGTCCGGCGGCAGGTCCCCGTCGTCGACGGCCCGCCGGAACCGGTCGCGCAGTCGGGCGACGCCCCCTTCGCGCCAGTCGGCGAGCAGGTCGCGCGCGGAGCGTCCGGTCTCGCCCGCGGCCAGCGAGGCCTGGACGCCCAGGCAGCCGGCCGGGCAGTCGGGGCGGGTGCTGACCTGGACGGCACCCCGCAGGAAGGCGGTCGCCACCTCGCGGGCGGTCGGTTCGCGCAGGGCGCGGGCGACGTAGGAGGCGGGGCCCTCCTCGTAGCGTTCGAGCGCCTTGCGGAACAGGTCCTCCTTGTTGCCGAAGGCCGCGTACATGCTGGTGCGGGTGATGCCCATGGCGCCGGTCAGGTCGGTGAGACTGGCGCCCTCGTAGCCCTGCTCCCAGAAGACCCGCATGGCCTTTTCCAGGGCCTCGTCGGCGTCGAAGCCCCTCGGCCTGCCGGCCGGCCCCTTCCGTCGCGTCTCCATGCCGCCAGTCTACGTCTTCCGTATCGGTCGGTACAGATGTGCTACGGTCGCTTTCAGTACCGATCGGTACTGAAGCTATGGAGGTCATTCACCATGGGACAGCTCGAAGGCAGGACCGCCGTCGTCACCGGTGGCGGCACGGGGATCGGCCTGGCCAGTGCGGTGCGGCTGGCGGACGAGGGCGCGCACGTGTTCATCGCCGGGCGGCGCAAGGACGTGCTGGACGCGGCCGTGGAGGTCATCGGCGCCGAGCGGGTCACGGCGGTGGCCGGTGACGTCTCGGACCCGGCCGACCTGGACCGGCTCTACGACGCGGTCCGTGCCCGCGGCCGGGGGCTCGACGTGGTCTTCGCGAACGCGGCGACCGCCTCGCTCGTGCCGCTGGAGGAGATCACCGAGGAGCGGTACGAGGAGATCTTCGGCGTCAACGTGCGGGGCACGCTCTTCACCGTGCAGAAGGCGCTGCCGCTGCTCAACGACGGTGCCTCGGTGATCCTCAACGCCTCCACCGCCGCCGACAACGGAGCGGAGGCGTTCAGTCTCTACGCCGCCTCCAAGGCCGCCGTCCGGACCTTCGCGCGGGGCTGGGCCAACGAACTCAAGGGCCGTGGCGTCCGGGTCAACGCGATCTCCCCGGGGCCGGTGGACACCCCCGGGATCACCAACCTCTTCGGCGGGCCGGACGCCACCGCCGTCCAGGCCAAGCTCGCCGGGGACACGGCGATCGGCTGCATGGGGCGTCCCGAGGAGGTCGCCGCCGTGGTGGCCTTCCTCGCCTCGGACCAGAGCAGCTTCGTCCTCGGCGCCAACTGGTACGTCGACGGCGGCGAGAACCAGATCTGACCCCGCCGGGGAAAGAGCGAGGGCTCAGCCCCGGTCCGCTCCGTCCGGCGCCACGACGCGCTCCACCGCCGCCGTCACCAGCCGGTCCCGCTCCTCCTCGGTGAACACGTCCGGCAGCGTGAGCCGTTCGACGATCAGCCAGTTCAGGGCGAGCATGAGCAGCTTGACGGCCATGGCGTCGCCGGGAAGGCCGGACGCCTCGTGGTAGGCCACGTTGGCGGCCACGTCCTCGCGGACGCGCTCCGTCAGCACCGCGCGCAGCCCGGGGCGCCGGGTGGCCTCCAGGCGCAGCTCCAGCAGGGCGAGGTAACCGGTGCGGAACGAGGCGACGCGGTCGACCAGTTCACGCATCAGCTGCACGTAGGTGTCCCGGTCGCGGCCGGCCGCGCGCTGGCGGGCGATGGTGGCCTCGTCGGGGTGCAGCCGCTCGTAGACGCGGGCGCCCGCCTGGGTGAGCAGGTCGTCACGGTTCGCGAAGTAGTTGGACGCGGTGCCGGCCGGGACGGCGGCCTCGGTGTCCACCGCCCGGAAGGTCAGGCCCCGGGCGCCCTGCGCGGCCAGCACCTCGATCGCGGCGTCGACGAGGGCGGCGCGGCGCTGGTCGTTGCGTCTCACCATGTCCGGCTCCCGGCTCCGGGCGCGTACGCGCCTTCACAGTACTCCAGGCAGAGTACTACGGCTGGAGTACTGGAAGGGGGCCGGGTCAGAGGCCGCCCATCGGTTCGATGTCCACCCGCACCGGTGTGCCCCACACCCGCAGCACCTCGTAGTCGGTGAACTCGTGGACCAGCCGGTACGCCATCGCCGCGCGCGGACCGCGCAGTTGGGCCGCGATGTACAGCTCGGCCTCGCGGCGGTCGCGGCGCGGGGTGCCGCACAGCTGCCACGTCTGGCCGGTCCACAGCTCGGGCAGCCACCGCTGCTGGGGCTGCGGCCGGTCGCCCCGCACGCCGTAGCGGGAGGGGACCGGCTCGGCGGGCCGGGCGGGCAGCGGTCCGCCGTTGTACTCGGCGCGGCGGGCCGTGCGGCGGCGGGTCTCGCACAGCAGGCACAGGTCGGGGGCGGCGGCGTCCACCGGACCGTTCGGGTGCTCGGGGCAGCGGGTGCTGGGGGCCGCCGTCGTGACGCTCTCCTCCAGCTGGTCCAGCGCGCGCTTCAGGTCCGCGCGGACCTCGTGGAGCTTGGCCTCCGGAGTGTCGGCGGTCAGGGCCTCGCCGTGCTCACCGATCAGGCGCAGGGCGCGGCCCAGGGCGGTCAGCTGGGCGTGGTTCATGCTCCTCAGAATCGCACACGACGCCGACCGGTCCGGGCGGACCGCCGGACGGACCGCCGGGCGGACCGCCGGACGGGCCCGTCCGCGCGGTCAGCCGAGCGCCGCCCTCAGGGCCGCCCGCAGGTGACCGGCGGACTCCTCCAGGAGGCGGGCGGCCGTCGGGCCGTCCACGTCGGCCAGCAGGACCAGGATCGCGTGCTTGACCTCGCCGTCGGTCGCCGTCAGGGCCCTCTCGACGTCGTCGTCGCCGGCGCCGGTGGCGAGCGCGACGATGCGGCGCGAGCGGGCCCGCAGCTTCTCGTTGGAGGCACGGACGTCCACCATCAGGTTCCCGTACGTCTTGCCGAGCCGGATCATCGTGATCGTCGACAGCATGTTCAGGACCAGCTTCTGCGCCGTGCCGGCCTTCAGCCGCGTCGAGCCGGTGAGCAGCTCGGGTCCGGTGACCACCTCGATGCCGTGCTCGGCGGCGGCGGCCAGGGCGCTGTCCCCGTTGCAGGCGAGGCCGACGGTCAGGGCGCCCAGCGAGCGGGCGTGCTCGACGGCGCCGACGGCGTACGGGGTGCGGCCGGAGGCGGAGACGCCGACCACCGTGTCGTCGGCGGTCAGCGCGAGGGCGTCCAGGTCGGCGCGGGCCATCTCCGGGGAGTCCTCGGCGCCCTCGACGGAGGTGACCATGGCGCCCGGGCCGCCCGCGATCAGGCCGACGACCTGCCCGGGTGCGGTGTTGAAGGTGGGCGGGCACTCCGAGGCGTCCAGCACGCCGAGCCGGCCGGCCGTCCCGGCGCCCGCGTAGACCAGCCGCCCGCCGCGCGCCATGCGGGCGGCGATCGCGTCGATGGCGGCGGCGATCTCGGGCAGCCGCTCGGTGACGGCGGCGGGCACGGTGGCGTCCTCGCCGTTCATCAGCCGCGCGATGTCGAGGGTGGGCAGCTGGTCGATCTCGGCCAGCTCCGGCCGGAACGCCTCGGTGGTCAGCGTCTCCAACTGGGAACGGAGGTCGGGGTGGTGGGGGGTGGAGGTCATGAAAGTTTGGCTCTTTCCAGTGACGTGTGGATGCCGGGCGGTGCGAGGGTCCGAGGGGCCCGGGGCTGTGCCGATGTGCGGCTGTGCCGCGTGGGCGCGACCAGCCGCGACGGACCCGCGGTCGCGCACGGCGATCACCTGCCGCGGTCTCCCGCGACCCCGCGGAGCGCCCCGTGCCGGTGCGCCAGCGCCTCGTAGGAGGCGGCCAGCGCCGGCGCCGCCGACTCGTAGGTGCGCTGCGCCACTCCCACGAACAGGCAGTCCACGACCAGCAGCTGACTGGTCCGCGACGACATCGCCGCCGGCCGCAGCTCGCTCTCCCGGGCCGTGGACGTGGTCAGCACGTGGTCGGCGTACTGGGTGACGGGGCTGTCCGGGCGGCCGGTGATGGCGATGGTCGTCGCGCCGCGCTCGAAGGCGACCCGCAGCGGTTCGATCACGTCCCCCGTCGAGCCGGAGTGCGTGATCGCCAGGGCCACGTCCCCGGCGCGCAGCTGCACCGCGTTGGTGACGGCGAGATGCGTGTCGCCCGGCGCGTGGGCTATGAGCCCTATGCGCAGCATCTTCTGGGTGAGGTCCTGGGCGACCAGACCGGAGGCGCCGATGCCGTACACGTCGGTGCGGCGGGCGGCGGCCAGTGCGGCGACGGCCGCGCCGAGCTGGACGGTGTCCAGGCCGGCGGCGGTGTCCGCGAGCGTCTGCTGCTCGTCGTAGGCCAGCTTGGCGACCACGTCGGCGATCGGGTCGTCGACCGCGATGTCGGTGGTGATGGCGGGCGCGCGGCCGGACTGCTGCTGGGCGGCGAGCCCGGCGAGCGCGAGGCGCAGATCACGGTAGCCGGGGTATCCGAGCAGCCGGGCGGTGCGCACGACGGTCGCCTCGCTGGTGCCGGTCAGCTCGGCCAGGCCGGTGACCGTGAGGGCCGCGCAGCCGGCCGGGTCGCCCGCGACGGCCTCGGCGACCCGCTGCATGGACCGGGTCATCGACGGCGCCAGCGTGCGCACCTTGGCCGCGAGGGCGGCGGGCGCGGGCGGCGCGCTCCCGCCGCCGACGGCGCGGCGGCCCCCGGAGGCGGTGGCGAAAGTTTCCTTCAGTTCATCGGTCACTCATGAAAGATATTTTCGTTTCGGTCCGCGGGTCAAGAGTGCGCACAATGGGTGCATGGACCCCATCAGCCCCCTGGAGCAGGCGCTGCACGCCGCGCGCGCCCTGGTGCTCGCCGATCTGGTGGCGGGCGAGGTCGCCGAACCGGACGTCGTCTCACTCGTCGAGGAGTCCGTCGTGCAGCGGCGCTGGTGGGTCGAGCAGTGGCCCGAGGGCGCGGAGTTCGTGGCGGGGCTGGTCGCCCAGGACGTGCAGGACGCCCTGCTGGAGCGGTACGGCCGCTGGCCGCTGTGCCCGGTGTGCGGGTCCGGCGACCCCCATGCGCTGGACGTCGAGCCCGAGCTGGGTCCCGATCCGCACTGGGTGTGCGGCAAGGCCGGCGTGAAGGTCGCGGCGGTCGGCTCGCTGGGCGCGGCCCCCGGCGGTGCCCGGGCGTGAGGACCCTCCGGTGACCGTCTACATCGACCCGCCGACCTGGCCGGGCCACGGCCGTCTGTGGTCGCACCTGGTGAGCGACGTCTCCTACGCCGAACTGCACGCCTTCGCCGCGGCCCTGGGCGTGCCGCGCCGCGCCTTCGAACGCGACCACTACGACCTGCCCGCCCAGCGGTACGCCGACGCCGTGTCCGCCGGTGCGCTGGAGGTCAGCAGCCGCGAGGTGGTGCGGCTGCTGCACGGGGCGGGACTGCGCCGCCGCAAGGGTGCCGCCGGCCCGGGTCCCGGGGCCGCTCCGGGCGCCGGTGCTCAGCCGCGCAGTTCGTAGGCGTACTGCCCGTCGCTCTCGCCGCTCTCGCCGTCCTGGGCGGACTCCCCGGCGACCGGGGCGAACCCGGCCCGCGCGAGGACCGCCTGCGACGCGGTGTTCTCCCGGTCCGTGGTCGCGCACACGGACGTCACCTCCTCCCGTGCCAGCGCCCACGCGGACAGCGCGCGCACCCCCTCGGTCGCGTAACCCCGTCCCCTGGCCGCCTCGACGAGGTCGTAGCCGATCTCCACCCGGCCGTCCTCGTCCGGCGCCCCGTGGAAGCCCATGCCGCCGACCGCGTGCCCGTCCGCGCGCCGCACGAGCACGAAGACGCCCCACTCCGGCCGGTGCACCCCCGCCTCGTACGCCTTCAGCAGCATGCCGGCGGCGTCCCGGGTGCCCTGGAAGGGGCCGCCCCCGGCCCACGCGAAGCCGCCGTCGCCGCCCGCGGCGAGGTCGGTGGCGGCGGCGGGCGTGACGCCCTGGAGGGTGAGCCGTTCGGCCGGGACCGCCGGGTTGTTGTACCAGCGCCACTCGGTGACCGGGGCGCGGCCCGGCAGGTCGCCGCGTCCGGTGGCCCACAGCAGGGTGCGCCAGGGGTCGGCGCCCGGCCGGACGTGCGGGAAGATCCGGGTGAGCAGGTCCGTGCACAGCTCGGCGGGCGGTTCGTAAGCCAGCCCGAGGCCCTCGGCGATGTCGTGGGTGTGCAGCAGCACCTCGGTGATCCCCATCGCGGCGAAGCCCTCGCGGTCCGCGCTGCGGAAGGGGAACGGGTGGAAGGCCCGCACCTCGGGCGGAGTGGTGCGGACGGTGGCGGCGAGCAGGGCGCCGGTCGTCTCGATCACCTGGAGCACGTCCTCGCTGCCGGCGGCCTCCTCCAGCGTGATCCCGAAGGGCACGTACGCCTCGGTGGCGCGCCCGGCCAGCTGGCCGGCGTAGGAGACGAGGTCGTCGGCGACGTGCTCCGCCGTGTGCCGGCAGTCCCAGTCGAGCCGCCCGGCCCGGGTGCCGCGCCAGTCCCGGTCCGTCGCCGTCCGCAGCAGCGCGACGGCGCCCGCGACGGCCTCTTCCACCTGTTCCCCGCCCATGGTCCGCATGGGGGGCAGGCTAGACGTCCGGGGTGTCCGGGAGCGACAGCATTTCCAGCTCGCCGGTGAGGTTGCGGCGGGCGGTCGCCTCCCACTCCCGCCGCCCGTGCGGGGTGTGGAACAGGGCGGGCAGGCCCAGCAGTTGACGCAGGATCGCGGCCCGGCCCGCGCGGAAGGCGTCGTCCGGCACGAAGTGGTACTCCTCGCGGACGGCCGCCGTGTACGCCGCGTAAGCCGACGGCGGCGAGGCGAGGACCGCCAGGTCCGCGTCGCACAGCACCTGCCCGTCGCGGTCGTCGGCGGCCGGGGCGTGGGTGACGGTGAGCCGGACCAGCCGGGCCACCTCGGCGGTCTTCTCCGCCGTCACCCCGGCCTCGGGCAGCGCGCGTTCGGCGAGCCGGGCCGAGCGCTCCTCGTTCTCGGACCGGTCGGGCAGGTACACGGCGTCGTGGAACCAGGCGGCGAGGCGTACGACGTCCACGTCCCCGGCGTACTCCGCCAGCACGTCGACGTGGTCCAGGACGGCGGTGAGGTGCGCGAGGGTGTGGTACCGCCGCTGCGGCTCCTGCCAGCGGGCCAGCAGGTGGTCGGCGTACGGCGCGGGGTCGGGGGCGGCGGTGCCGGGAGCGGTGACTCCCGCCAGGGCACGGGCGAACCGGTTGCGCAGGGCGTCGAGGGCGGCGGGATCGGCGGGGGCGGCCATGGGCGCATTCTTCCAGATAATGATCGTGATAGCTTCTAACCGACCTGAGGAGATCCGGGCCGGGCGAGCCGGCCGAGCCGGGCGAGAGGCGGCGGACGGACCATGCCGGAGGCGCGCACGAGCACCCCGCGGGAGCGGTACCGCACCCAGGTGCGCGCGGAGATCAAGGAACACGCCTGGGAGCAGATCGCCACGGCGGGTGCCTCCGCGCTCTCCCTCAACGCGATCGCCAAGCGCATGGGCATGAGCGGACCCGCGCTCTACCGCTACTTCGACGGCCGCGACGAGCTGATCACCGAACTCATCCGGGACGCCTACCGCAGCCAGGCCGACACCTTCCGCGCGGCCGCCGAGGCCGGCGCCGACGCGGCCGCCCTCGCGCACGCCCTGCGCGCCTGGGCCCTGGACGACCCGCAGCGCTACTTCCTCATCCACGGCACCCCCGTCCCCGGTTACCACGCACCCGGCGACATCACCGAGATCGCCGCCGAGACCATGGCGGTCATCGTCGACGCCTGCGCCGCGCTGCCCCTGCGGGAGGGCGACGCCGACGCCTTCGACGCGCACCTCGACACCCACCGGCAGTGGGCGGGGGAGCGGGCGGCCGACCCGGCCGCCCTGCACCGGGCCCTGTCCTTCTGGACCCGGCTGCACGGCGTCCTGTCCCTGGAACTCGCGGGCCAGTTCACCGGCATGGGATTCGACCCGGCTCTTCTCTTCGACGCCGAACTGAAGGACCTGCTCGGCCCCTAACGTGGAGTCCATGACGACTCCCGCAGACCTGCACGACGTACGCGACCCCGAACTGCCCGGCCGGCTGCTGCTGCTCGAACGCGACGAACTGGTGCCCCTGCTGCGCTCCCGCCCGGACGCGGACTTCGCGCTGCCGGTGGCCGCGTGTCCCGGCTGGACCGTGCGCGACGTGCTGGCGCACTGCTCCTCCGCGCTGCTCCGGGTGGTGGAGGGCCGGTTCGAGAAGGGCGTCTTCTCGCCCGAGTGCAACGACCGCGACATCGCCGAACGCGCCGACTGGAGCAACGCCCGCGTCGTCGACGAACTGGAACGCGGCATGACCGAGGCGGGTCCGGTGATCGCCCGGTCGGACCCCAGGCTGGACGCCGTCGCCCTGGGCGAGTGGGTGCACGCCGGTGATCTGCGGGTGACCTTCGGCGAGCCGGGGGCGTACGCGGGGCGCGGACTTCCGGAGGCGCTCGCGCTGCTCGGCGCGGTCACCCGGGCGCGCGGTCACGTGCCGCTCCACGCCGACCTCGACGACCTCGACGAACCCCTGAAGCTGGGCGAGGTGAGCGGGGAGCGGCCGCCGGGCCGGTTCATCGGTGACGGCGCCACCCTCGTACGGCTCTACGCGGGCCGCCCCCTGGACGGGGCGGCCGGGTACGAGCTGGCCGGGGTGGAGGAGGCGGAGCTGAACATCTTCGGCGACTGAGCGGCGGCACGGGCACCCGGGCCTGCCGCCGGGGCGTAGTCTGGATTGGACTAGACCTGTAGCAGGCCGACGAATGGGGTCCCATGAGCAAGCGTGCAGTCCTGGAGGTGATCGCCCTCGACGTCGAGGACGCGGTCGCCGCCCAGGCCGGAGGCGCGGATCGCCTCGAACTGGTCACCGACATGGCGGCCGACGGACTCACCCCGTCGGCCGCGACCGTCGCCGCGATCCGGGCCGCCGTCGACATCGACCTGCGGGTGATGCTGCGGCTCGCGGACGGGTTCGCCGCCGGTGACGTCGAGCGGCTGACGCGCGTCGCCGGCGAGCTGCGGGAGGCCGGGGCCACGCAGTTCGTCCTGGGGTTCCTCGACGCGGAGGGCGACGTGGACCTCGGCGCGGTGGAGCGGATCGCCAAGGAGCTGGAGGGGTGCAGCTGGACCTTCCACCGCGCGATCGACCGGGCCGCGGACCGGGACGCGCTGCGCAAGCAGCTCGCGGACTTCCCCGGCCTCGACACCTACCTGACGGCCGGGTCCGCCGACGGCGTGGACGAGGGCCTGACCGTGCTCCTCGCGGAGGCGCGACGGCGCGGGGAGCCGGGGTACGAGCAGCAGCTGCTGGTGGGCGGGGGCCTGCGGCTGGAGCACGTGCCCGGCCTGCTGGACGCGGGCATCGACGGCTTCCACATCGGCGGCGCGGCGCGGCCGGCGGGGTGGGAGGGGCCGGTGTCGGCGGACGCGGTCGCGCAGTGGCGGCGGGTCCTGGGCGAGTAGCCGCCCCCAGCCGCGAGCCCGTCGTGCCTCCCCCGGTGCCTGAACGGCCCGGGAGGTGCCCCCGGGGGCGGCACGGGCGGGGAGGCCGCCCCCGGGGCGGCGAGGCACCCGGCCGGCGCCGGTCGGCCTCGCCCCGTACCCCGGCGCACACTGCCCCTGTGCTCCAGGTCGCCCAGCCCCTTGACCCGCGGTTGGAGCACCGAGCGCACGGGCGCGACGACGACGGAGACCGAGCCGGTCTCGGGGTTGTCGGGACGCGGGTGCGCCGAGCGCCGCGGGACGACCGAGCGGCGGCCGACGGTGTCGCCGCGTCCAGGGCGCCGGCGGCTCACCCCAGCTGCGGCGGCAGTCCCGTCGCGTGGGTGACGACCAGCCCCGACACCGCTCGGGTCAGCGCCACGTACAGGCGGCGCAGCCCCGTCCGTTCGTCCGGCTCGCCGTCGACCACGGCCCGCGGCTCGTCCAGCACCACGTAGTCGTACTCCAGGCCCTTGGCCAGCGAGGCCGGGACCAGGGTCAGGCGGGTGGCCTGCGTGGTCTCCTCGCCGGGGCCGACGTGGCCGATTCCGGCCGCCGCCAGGGCCGCCGCCAGCTCCGGCACCCTCGCGTCGGCGGCGATCAGCCCGACCGAGCCCTCCCGCTCCAGCAGCTCGCGGCACGCCGCCACCACGTCCGCCGTCCCCTCCGGGGCCGTGCGGATGTCGAAGAAGCCCGGGTTCTCGCGGATCGACGCCACCGGCGTCAGCCCCGGCGCGATGTGCGGCAGCAGCCGGGAGGCGTACGCGATGACGTCCGTCGGCACGCGGAAACCGGCCGTCAGCTCCTCGACCACCGCCTCGCCCTTGCCCAGGTGCCCCAGCGCCTCCTCCCAGCTCCGGGTCGCCCACGGCGTGGTGCCCTGCGCCAGGTCGCCGAGGACGGTCGCCGAGCCGGTGGTACAGCGCCGGCCCACCGCGCGGTACTGCATCGGGGAGAGGTCCTGCGCCTCGTCCAGGACCACGTGGCCCAGGGAGTGGGTGCGCTCGATCAGGTCCGTCGCCTCGTCGATCAGTACGGCGTCGGCGGGCGACCACCGGGCGGACTTCACCGAGCGGGCCGGCTTCACCCACAGCACCGCCTTCTGCTCCTCCGGGGTGAGCACCCCCTCGGCGTGCTCGGCGAGGAAGTCCGCGTCGGTGAGCAGCCGCAGCACCAGCTTCGCCGGGTCCACCTGCGGCCACACCGACTTCACCAGCGCCTTCACGGCCGCGTTGCGCGCCACCGTGTTCTGCACCCGGTCGTCCGGCGCCTCGCCCGCCCGCTCCATCTGCACCAGCACGGCGTGCGCGATCCGCTGCGGCAGCGCCTCGCGGGCGGCGCCGTAGCGGATGTCCCGGGCGAGCAGCTCGCGGACGATGTCCTCCAGCTCGTACACCGGCACCCGCCAGCGGCGCGAGCCGCGCACCACGACGACGCCCTCGGCGGGCGGGGTGACGTGGGAGTAGAGGGCCCGGCGCAGCACCTGGGCCATGCGGGCGTCCCCCTTGACGACCGCCGTCGCCGCCTCGTCCGCGCCGCGCACCTCGACGTGCGCCACCAGGTCGTCGACGGTCGCCTGGCGGACCGCCAGCTCGCCCAGGGCCGGCAGCACCTGCTCGATGTAGTGCAGGAAGGACCGGTTCGGGCCGATGACCAGGGTGCCGGTGCGGGCCAGGCGCTCGCGGTGCGCGTACAGGAGGTAGGCGACCCGGTGCAGGCCGACGGCGGTCTTCCCGGTGCCGGGGCCGCCCTGCACGCAGACCGAACCGGCCAGTCCGGCGCGCACGATCTCGTCCTGCTCGGGCTGGATCGTCGCCACGATGTCCCGCATCGGTCCGACGCGGGGCCGTTCGATCTCCTGCTGGAGCAGCTTGCTGGTGGTCGCCGCCTCGGCCGGGTCGGACAGGTGCTCGTCCTCGTAGGCCGTGAGGTCGCCGCCGGTGTATCCGAAGCGGCGGCGCAGCGAGACGTCCTGCGGGTCCTTCTTCGAGGCCCGGTAGAACGGCTGCGAGACCGGCGCACGCCAGTCGATCACCATCGGGTCGCCGTCCGCGTCGTGCACGTGCCGGCGCCCGACGTAGAACCGCTCTCCCTGCGCCCCCTCGGCCCGCTCGGCACCCGGAGCGTGCAGGTAGTCGAGCCGGCCGAAGAACAGGGGGGTCCCGCTGAGGTCGGCCAGCGCCTTGATGCGCTCCTCGATCTGCCGCTCCAGGACGGCGGCGTTGACCCAGTTCGCGGTGACGTCGGAGATGTCGAGCGACTCCACGTCCGCCCGCATCGCGCGCAGGGCGGAGCGGGACGCGGCCAGATGGGAGCGTTCCCTGGACAGGGGGTCGTCGTGGACGGGCGTGGACAAGGGGGTGCCTCCGGATGACCTGCGGTGCGGTGGGCGCGGAACGCGCGGTGGACCGACCGGTTTCCGTCCGGACGGCGGCACTCCGTGGGGAGGCGGGCAAGAGCGGAGAGTGTAGGGGAGCGGACCCGGCGCGGGCCAACCGTTTTCCCCGCCGCGGGACATCCCCTAGGGGATCACGTCATCCGCTCCGGGGGATGCGCTCCCTCCACGGTAGGAGCGGAGGCCGGCGAGGACTGGGTCCGCAGACCGATGCGGGCCGGGGGTGTGCGGTCGCACCATGGAGACATGAGCGCAGCAACCATCTCCCCCGCCCCGGCACCGGGCCGCGCGTCCGGTGCCACGCCCGTGGCCGCCGGCCACCGGCACCGGCTCGGTGACACCCTGCGCGCCGTCAGGGTGTTCGCGGGCGCCGCCTTCGACGTGGTCGTCCTCGGCGAGTACGGCGAGGAGGCCGGTGTCCGCCGGCACTGAGACCGCCGGCCTCAGCTTCCCTCCAGCACCTCGTCCGCGTCCATGATCCGGTAGGCGTAGCCCTGTTCCGCCAGGAAGCGCTGGCGGTGGGCGGCGAAGTCCTGGTCGAGGGTGTCGCGGGCGACGACCGAGTAGAAGTGCGCCTGGTGCCCGTCGGCCTTCGGCCGCAGTACCCGGCCCAGGCGCTGGGCCTCCTCCTGCCGCGACCCGAAGGTGCCCGACACCTGGATGGCGACCGTCGCCTCCGGCAGGTCGATCGAGAAGTTCGCCACCTTCGAGACGACGAGCACGCTGATCTCGCCCTGCCGGAAGGAGTCGAAGAGCTTCTCCCGCTGGGCGTTGGACGTCTCGCCCTTGATCACCGGAGCGCCCAGGTGCTCGCCCAGCTCGTCGAGCTGGTCGATGTACTGGCCGATGACGAGGATCTGCTGGCCGGCGAAGCGCCGCACGAGCGCCTCGGTCACCTTCCGCTTCGTGTCGGTCGTCGCGCAGAAGCGGTACTTCTCCTCCGCCTCGGCGGTCGCGTACGCGAGCCGCTCGGAGTCGGTCAGGTTGACCCGGACCTCCACGCAGTCGGCGGGTGCGATGTAGCCCTGCGCCTCGATCTCCTTCCACGGCGCGTCGAACCGCTTCGGGCCGATCAGGGAGAACACGTCCGACTCGCGGCCGTCCTCGCGCACGAGGGTCGCGGTGAGACCGAGGCGCCGCCGGGCCTGGAGGTCCGCGGTGAACTTGAAGACCGGCGCCGGCAGCAGGTGCACCTCGTCGTAGACGACCAGCCCCCAGTCCCGGGAGTCGAACAGCTCCAGGTGCGGGTAGACGCCCTTGCGCCGGGTCGTCAGCACCTGGTACGTGGCGATGGTGACCGGCCGGATCTCCTTGCGGGTGCCGCTGTACTCGCCGATCTCGTCCTCGGTCAGCGACGTGCGCTTGATCAGCTCGTGCTTCCACTGCCGGGCGGAGACGGTGTTGGTGACCAGGATCAGCGTCGTCGACTTGGCCTGCGCCATCGCACCCGCCCCGACCAGCGTCTTGCCCGCACCGCAGGGGAGGACGACGACCCCGCTGCCGCCGTGCCAGAAGTTCTCCACCGCCTGCTCCTGGTACGGGCGCAGCGCCCAGCCGTCCTGGGCCAGCTCGATCGGGTGCGCCTCGCCGTCGACGTACCCGGCGAGGTCCTCGGCCGGCCAGCCCAGCTTCAGCAGCGTCTGCTTGATCTGCCCCCGCTCGGAGGGGTGCACGGCGACCGTGTCGGCGTCGATGCGGGCGCCGACCAGCGGCGCGATCCGCTTCGACTTCAGCACCTCCTCCAGCACCGGGCGGTCGGTGGTCGTCAGCACCAGACCGTGCGCCGGGTGCTTGGAGAGGGTGAGGCGGCCGTAGCGGTCCATCGTCTCGGCGATGTCGACCAGCAGCGCGTGCGGCACCGGGTAGCGGCTGTACTCGACGAGCGCGTCCACGACCTGCTCGGCGTCGTGCCCCGCGGCCCGCGCGTTCCACAGGCCCAGCGGGGTCACCCGGTAGGTGTGGATGTGCTCCGGCGCCCGCTCCAGTTCGGCGAAGGGCGCGATGGCCCGACGGCAGTCGCCTGCCTGCTCGTGGTCGACTTCGAGGAGCAGGGTCTTGTCGGACTGGACGATCAGCGGACCATTCACGGGCGGCACCCTTTCGCGTGCGTACGGCCGGACGACGGCTCGGCCAAACGTCCAGTGTGCCTGATCGCGGCGCCAGGCCTGCCGGAGAGCGACGCCGAAGACGTCGACGAGCGCCCCCTCCGGCGCCGCGGTCCCCGCGGCGAACGCCACGACCGGCGCCGCGGTGGGGGCGGCGCGGCGGGCGGCCGTATCTCGATCACCCGGAGTGGTGTGCGTGCACGACCGCGTGCCCCCGGACGGGCGGCGCGCCTCGTGCGCGGGTGCCGTCCGCCGGTTCAGCCCGCGTCGTCGGCCAGCTCCGCCACGCCCGTGACCCGGTGCAGGGGGTAGGTGCGCACCTCGTCCGCCGTGTGGTCGTACGCCGTCACGAAGCCGCCCTCGACCCGGATCGGCGCGATCACCCGCTGGCTGGCCGCGCCCTCGGCGTTCACGTAGCCGATCCACAGCGCCTCGCCGGTCAGTACCGCCGCCTGCATCGTGGCCAGCGTCTCGGCGGCGCCCGTGCGGGGCAGCGTGCCACCCGGCGCGCCGCTTCCGTCGCCGCCCTCGGCGTCCCCGGGGCCCGGCTTGCGCGGGGCCGTGGAGGCCAGGTCACCGGCGCGCACGGCACGGATCGCCGCCGCCAGAAGCGTGTCGTCGGGCGCCGGCGGACCGTCCGGGACCGGCTCGGGCGCCGACCGCGGCGGGGTGCGGTGGGAGTCCGCGCGGGCGATCAGCACGTCACCCGCGGCGGACTCGGCGGCCGGCGCGAACCCGATCGCCCGCAGCCCCTCCAGCAGCGCCGCCGGGTCGGCCTGCGCGGCCAGCACGGTGGGCGCCAGACGGCGCAGACCGAGGGCGGCGGCCCGCCGGTCGGCGAGGATCTCGTCCAGCGTCGCGTCGTCGTCGCAACGCACGTACGCCGAGGCCGCGCCCACCCGCAGCCGCCCGTGCCGCCGGGCCACGTCGTCGATCAGGTACGTCAGCGGCTGCGGCACCGGCGTACGGGAGTGCCGGGCGAGGAACGCGTGCAGGTCGGAAGCGCTCTGCCCGGCGTCCAGCGCACGGCGCACCGACCCCGGCGTGAACCGGTAGACGGTCGCCCCGCCCTTGGACTCCACGTCCGCGAGCACCCCCAGCACGTCGGCCAGCCCGCGCTCCAGCGGCCCCGGCGCCACCGCCGTCAGGTCGGCCTGGAGCAGCACGTGGTCCAGCGGCTCGGGGAAGAGCGGAGCCAGCAACCGGGCCGCGGCCGCGGCGGCGGCGGCCCGCTCCGCGGGGGTCGGGGGAACGACCGCCGTGGCCGTGCGGTGATGGTGGACCGGGAGCTTGGCGCCCGGTCCCTCCGGCCCCTCCGGCTCCTCCCGAGATGCCGGGCGGGGCGCCTCGGGCGCGCCGATCAGCGCCCGGCCCGGCGCCGCCAGCGCACCGCGCCCGGTGACGCCCAGCAACTCCGCCTCCGACAGCGTCCACCGCGCGATCCGGCTGCGTAGATCCTCCTCCTGTGCCGCTCCCGCCCCCCGCTGCGGGCCGCGCAGCGGCCGCTCCCAGCGCAGCCGGGCCAGCACCGACTCCTCGACGGGCGAGGCACCCTCGGGCAGCGCCGCCAGCAGGGCGAGCACCCGGTGCCGCACCTCCGGCGCCGCCGAACGGTCCAGGTTCGGGCCCAGCGCCGAGAGCGTGCGGTCCTTCGCGTCCCGCCCGCCGACCACGCCCGCCGTCCGGGTCGCCGTCAGCCACGTTTGCGCGAGCAGTACCCACCGCTCGGCGGGCGGCAGTTCGCGCCACTCGTCGTACGCCGGGGTCGCGGCGTAGCGTTCCTCTGCCTCGCCGTCGGAGGCGATCAGACCCGCCCCGTAGGCCAGTTCGACCCAGAAGGCGGCGACCGGCTCCGGCACGTCCAGGGCGACCGCGGTCCGCTTCAGGTCGCGCACGCTCAGACCGCCGGCCCGCAGCACCGCGGGGCCGCCCTCGTCCCACTCCTTCAGCAGCTCCTCCACGGTCGCCAGCGCCGCCAGGGCCTGCCCGGCCGCGGTGGCGTCCACAACCTGTGGACGGTGCGCGGCGGCCGCCTCCACCGGCGGCGGCACCGGCTCGGGCACCCGGTGCGCCCGGCCCGCGCGCAGGTGCAGCGCGACCTCGCGGGGCAGCACCACCGTGCCGGGCGCCGTCGGCAGCAGCAGTCCGCGGTCGAGCAGCGCCCGCAGATGCGCCGCGGGGTCGTGGGTGACCTGGCCGTACGGCGGACCCCACACCAGACGGGCCAGCACCTCCCGGGACTCCTCGGGCAGTCCGCCGAGGAGCGCCGCCATCCGCCGCCGGTCGGCGAAGAGCGCGCCGAGCGCGGACACGGCGGAGACGGAGTCATGGGTCGAGGGCAGCCCGACGGTGGCGAGGATCTCCTGGATCCGGCCCGGGGACATCCCCGCCGTCGCCTCCCGCACGGTCGGACCGAGCCCCGTCGGGGACGGATGCTGAGCGGAGGGGGCGAGCAGCTCACGGGCGGTGCGCACCAGCCGCAGCCGGTCGTCGGCGCCCCACACCAGCGCCTGCTCGCGCAGCAGGGCGGCGGCCCGGGGCAGCGCGGCGGCGACGACCGGGTCCTCCTCGTCACCGCCCATCAGCGCCAGCAGCTCCCCGTACGACGCCGGGTCGGGCGCCACGGCCAGCGCCTCGGCGGTCTGCAACGCGAACCGGTCGAGGCGCTCCAGCGCCCGCACCACCGAGGCGCGGGTGCCGGCCCGGGTCGCCAGCTGGGTGAGGTCGGTCGGCACGGGTGTGACGAGGTCCGGACGGCTGCGCAGGAGGGCGGCCAGCGAGACGTCGTCCCTGACGCGGAGCGCCTCCGCGAGGGACCGGGGGGCCGCGGACTTCTCCTCGGTGCTCATCCGGTCCACGTTAGCGGGTGGGTACGACGGCGGAGGTGTGCGTGCGACGGTGCGGTGCCGTCGGCCGGCCGCCGAGAATTGGGTACCGTCGTCCGACGGGCTACGAGGGCTACGACGGGTACCGCAACGCACCGCCCCGGAGGGGAACGTGGGGATCGAGAGCGATCAGGTCGTCTTCGAGTATCTGAGCCGCGTCGGCGACGTGGCCCAGCAGCGGCAGCTGCCGTCGGCCACCCGCATGCGGCTGGTGTCGGAACTGCGCAACGAGATCGACCGCCACCGCGCGCGGACCGCCGTGGACAGCCCCGCCGCCGTCCGCCGCATCCTGGACCGGCTGGGCGACCCCGACGACGTCGTCACCGCGGCGGGCGGCACCGGCGGCGCGAGCGACCGGGCGCCCGCGCCCACGGCGGTGCCCGAACAACGGGACCCCGGGCCCCGCGACGCCGAGCGGGGCAAGGGCCGGCGGCACCCCGCACCCGAACCCCCGGCCGGTCCTCCGGCCGCCTCCCCGCCCCACCTCGCGAGCGCGGCCGAGCTGGGGAGCGGGAGCGGGCGCCAACCCGACTGGTGGCGCGTCGACGACGGCCCCTTCGCCGGCTCGGTCCTCGGCGACAGCGTGCCCGGGTTCGTCGGCGGCGTCGAGATCCCGGAGCTGCTCAGGCGCCCGCCGAAACCGCAGGACGGGGCGGAGGGGAAGCCCGCCGCAGACGGGCAGACGCCCGGGCCCGCCGCTGCGGCGGAGGCCGGCGACCCGGCGGCCGGGCCCGCGGTGAAGACCAGGACCCGCCGCCTGCGCCGCCTGTGGCCCGAGGGCGGCTGGAACAATCCCCTGCTGCTGCTCGCCGCGGCCCTCCTGGTCGCCGGCGCCGTGTTCGGCAGCCTCGTCCCGCTGGGCCTGGGCTGGCTGATCGCCTACCTCTCGCGCCGGCTCACCCCGGCCCAGTCGAAGTGGGCCGTCCTCGGCCTGCCCGGCACGGTCGCCGCCGCCGGGGCCGTCTGGCTGTGGGGCCGTACCGAGGGCCGCTGGGGCGACCCGGTCGCCGAGGGCCGGCTGAACGAGGCCGTCGCCGACACCTGGCCCTGGGTCCTGCGCACCGCCGCCGTGGCCACCGCCCTGTACCTGCTGTGGCGAGCCCGCCGCCCCCGCGGCTGACCCGGTCCGCCGGGGGACCGGCACAATGGGGGCCATGTCCTCCACGCCCCGCCCCGCGCCCACCGTCGGTTTCGACCTCGACATGACGCTGATCGACTCGCGGCCCGGCATCCGCGCCTGCTACCTGGAGCTGAGCGCGCGCACGGGGACGTACGTCGACGCCGACCTGGCCGTCACCCGGCTCGGCCCGCCGCTCGCCGACGAGCTGGCCCACTGGTTCCCGGCCGGCGAGATCGAGGCCGTCGCCGACCTGTACCGGGAGATGTACCCGGCGTACGCGATCGAGCCGACGCTCGCGCTGCCCGGCGCCCGCGAGGCCGTCGCCGCCGTCCGCGCGGCCGGCGGGCGGGCCGTCGTCGTCACGGCGAAGTACGAGCCGAACGCCAAGCTGCACCTGGCGCACCTCGGCATCGAGCCGGACGCCGTGATCGGCGGCCTGTGGGCCGAGCAGAAGGCCGTCGCCCTGCGCGAGCACGACGCGGACGTCTACGTCGGCGACCACGTCGGCGACGTACGCGGAGCCCGCGCCGCCGGGGCCCGCTCGGTCGCCGTGGCCAGCGGCCCGTGCGACGCCGAGGAGCTGCGCGCCGCCGGCGCCGACGTGGTCCTCGCCGACCTCACCGCCTTCCCGCGGTGGCTGGCGGCCTACCGGGACGGCGAGGGCGACACCGAGGGCCTCGACGCGGCACGCGCCTGACGCCGCCCGGCGGCGATCGACCGGAGCACCCCGGCACCGGCGACCAGGAAGCCCACGGCCATCAGCATGCTCAGTCCGAACATGTAGGTGGGAAAGGGCGACGTGCCCAGCAGCAGCGGGGCCACCGTGACCAGAGTGGCGACGGCGCCGACGAAGAAGACGATCGCCCCGGCGCGGATCAACTGGTCACCGGGCGCGGCGGAATTCGTTTGGGTTTGTTCACGCACCCGACCAGGGTAGTTCCCAGGCCTGAGGAACGACCGGGGGACGTCTTGTCACCGGCCTCCACGCCATTAGCCTTGGTACCGGCGGGTCCGGACGATCCGCCCAAGTGCTGTCAAAAGCCGTTTTTCGAGCAGGTTTCCGAGCAGTTTTCCGACGAGTACGAGGACGAGGACAGACGGTGCCCACCGGCAAGGTCAAGTGGTTCAACAGTGAGAAGGGCTTCGGCTTTCTCTCCCGCGACGACGGCGGTGACGTCTTCGTCCATTCCTCGGTCCTCCCCGCCGGAGTCGAGAGCCTGAAGCCGGGGCAGCGCGTCGAGTTCGGAGTCGTCGCCGGGCAGCGCGGGGACCAGGCCCTCTCGCTGGCCCTGCTCGACCCGGCCCCCTCGGTCGCGGCCGCGCAGCGCAAGAAGCCGGACGAGCTGGCCTCCATCGTGCAGGACCTGACGACCCTCCTGGAGAACATCACGCCGATGCTGGAGCGCGGCCGCTACCCCGAGAAGACGGCCGGCAAGAAGATCGCCGGGCTGCTCCGCGCGGTCGCCGACCAGCTCGACGTCTGATCCTCCCGCCCCGCTCGTCCTACGGGAACGCCAGCGCGTCCGGGCCGAGGGCCGGTACCAGTCCCTCGGCCGCCGCGCGGGTCAGCAGGCCCCGGATCGCCGCGTAGCCGTCCTCGCCGAGGTCGGCGGTGAACTCGTTGACGTACAGCCCGATGTGCTGGTCGGCGACGGCCGGGTCCATCTCCTGGGCGTGCTCCATGACGTACGGGCGGGAGGCCTCCGGGTCGTCCCAGGCCGCGCGGACGGACGTCCGGACGGCCTCGGCCAGGCGGGTCAGCGTCTCCTCGCCCAGGGACCGCCTGGCGATGATCGCGCCGAGCGGGATCGGCAGCCCGGTGGTCCGCTCCCAGTGCTCACCCATGTCGGCGAGCTTGTGCAGCCCGTAGTTCCGGTAGGTGAAGCGTGCCTCGTGGATCACGAGTCCCGCGTCGACCTTCCCGTCCCGCACGGCCGGCATGATCTCGTGGAAGGGCATGACCACGATCTCGCCGACCCCCCCGGGCACCGTGTCCGCCGCCCAGAGGCGGAACAGCAGGTAGGCGGTCGACGTTTCGCTCGGCACCGCCACCGTGCGCCCGCGCAGGTCGGCGTCCGCCTCCCGGGTCAGCACCAGCGGCCCGCAGCCCCGCCCGAGCGCGCCGCCGCAGGGCAGCAGGGCCCAGTCGTCCAGGACGTACGGCAGGACGGCGTACGACACCTTCAGCACGTCGAACTCGCCGCGTTCGGCCATGCCGTTGGTGATGTCGATGTCCGCGAAGGTCACGTCGAGGGCGGGGGCGTCCGGGACGCGGCCGTGCGCCAGGGCGTCGAAGACGAAGGTGTCGTTCGGGCAGGGGGAGTACGCGATCCGCAAAGTGTCAGCGCTCATGTGGGTTCCAACTCGTGAGGACGGGGGCGAGCTTCCCGAAGGCGTCCGTCAGGGCCGCGAGTGCCTCGCCGATGCGCCAGGCGGCGCGGTCGCGCGGGCCGACCGGGTTGGAGACCGCGCGCAGTTCCAGCACCGGCACGCCGTGCGCGGCGGCGGCCTCGGCGACGCCGAAGCCCTCCATGGCCTCGGCGAGGGCGTTCGGGTGGCGTTCGCGCAGCAGCGCGGCGCGCCGGGCGGTGCCGGTGACCGTGGATCCGGTCAGGACGGTGCCGGGGCGGGCGCCGGTCGCGGCGGCGACGGCGGCGACGAGGCCGGCCGGCGGGTGGTGGGTGACGGTGCCGAAGCCGAGGTCGGTGACCGGGAGGAAGCCGTCGGCGGTCTCGGCGCCCAGGTCGGCCGCGGTGACGGCGTCGGCGACGACGAGCGAGCCGACGGGCGCGTGCGGGGCGAAGCCGCCGCCGATGCCGGCCGAGACGACCAGGTCGTAGGGCGTACCGCCGAGGGCCGCGGCGGTCAGGGCGGCGGCGGTGGAGGCGGCGGCGAGGGCCGGGCCGACTCCGGCGGCCAGCAGGTCCCAGCCCTCCGGCAGCCGGTGCAGGACGACCCCGGGGAGGGGCACCCGAGCGCCCGGGGCGGGGAAGGCCCGGGCCACCGCGTCCCGTTCGGCGGGGACCGCGGTGGCCACGAGGAGGCGCACGGGGGACGTGGTCAGTCCTTCTTGAGCTTGAAGACCCACACGCCGGTGATCTTCTGGCTCTCGTCCTTGCCGTCCCGGGCGGCGACGGCGACGTTCGTCGAGTTGCCCTGGGCGCCGTACTGCGCGTTGAAGAACACGCTGCCCGGCACGGTGCGGTAGGTCTTGTCGCTGTCCTCGACCAGCTGCTGACCGTTCATCAGGATGGTCCAGTGCTTGTCGGCGATGTCGGGGTCGACGCCGAAGCGCACGGTCTCGTCCTGGTCGACGGTGATGGACTTCGCGTCCTTGTCCTGCAGGCACTTGTCGATCTCGTCGGCCGAGAGGGTCTTGCCCTCTCCTCCGCAGGTGGCCTCGGAGCTGACCGAGTCACTGCCGACCGTGATCGTCGAGATCGGGGTCGGCTCGTCACAGGCGGACAGCAGGAGCAGTCCGGCGGACACGGCGCCTGCGGCGGCGACGGCGCGGCGGCGGCGCACAACGCGGTGTCCGAGAGCGGCGGTGCCGCGGGGCAACGTGGTCATGGCGGAAGGCTATACGGCGGCCCTGCCGCGCCCCCCACCTGGGTACGGCGTGGCGTGGTCACGCCACCCTCGGCCGGGTCCTTCCCCCGTGCCGGGCCGAGTCGAGCAGCCCCCGTACGGTCGTCAGCCACCCGGCGGCGATGATCGCGGCGGCCACCGAGAGGCCCAGCGTGCCGTTGAGCGGCAGCACGATGCCGACGGCGCCGCCGAGCACCCAGGAGACCTGGAGCAGCGTCTCCGAGCGGGCGAACGCCGACGTGCGCACCTGCTCCGGCACGTCCCGCTGGATCAGCGCGTCCAGGCACAGCTTGGCCAGCGCCTGCGCGAATCCGGCGACCGCCGCCAGGCACGCCACCAGGAAGGCGCTGAAGAACACCGCGGTGACCGTCGCCGTGCCCACCACGACCGCGACCACCGTCACGATGATGATCTCCGGCGCCCGGGACCGCAGCCACGCGCCGACGGCCGTGCCCAGCGCGTTGCCCGCGCCGGCCGCGACGCCGACGATACCCAGCGACACCGCCGCGCTCTGGCCGGTCAGCGGGTGCACCCGCAGCAGGAAGGCCAGGAAGAAGATCAGGAAGCCGGTCAGGCAGCGGATGCCGGCGTTGGCGGCCAGCGCGTGCGTCACCGCCGGGCCCACGGTGCGCAGCCCGGGGCGCCTGCCCCGCTTGCGCAGCGGCCCCGGCAGGTGCTCCTCGTCCGCCGCGAGCAGCGCCCGGTCCTCGCCGCGCGCGGAGTCCACCTTCCGGGGCAGCGTGAACGACAGCACGGTGCCCGCCACGAAGATCACGAAAGCTCCGTACAGCGGCCATCGCGGTCCCACCTGCTGGAGTCCCGCGCCGATCGGCGCGGCGACGCCGGTGGCCAGCAGTCCGCACAGCGTGACCCGCGAGTTCGCCTTCACCAGGGAGATGCGGGGCGGCAGCAGCCGCGGCACCACCGCGCTCCTGACCACGCCGTACGCCTTGGAGGCGACCAGCACGCCCAGCGCGGCCGGGTACAGCTCGATCCCGCCGGTGGCGACCGCCCCCGACAGCACCAGCGCGAGCAGCGCCCGGACGCCCATCGCGCACGCCATCGCCGCGCGGCGGCCGTGCGGCAGCCGGTCCAGGAGCGGGCCGATCACCGGCGCGAGGAGGGTGAACGGCGCCATGGTGATGGCGAGGTACAGGGCGACCCGGCCGCGCGCCTCGTCGGTGGGGACGGAGAAGAAGACGGTGGAGGCGAGCGCGACGGTGATCATGACGTCGCCCGCGCCGTTCACCCCGTGCAGTTCGATCAGCTTGCCGAGGCCCGACTCGCCCGCGCCGTGCGCGTGGGTCGCCCGGCGGATGCCGCGCGCGGTGCCGGTCACCGGCAGGCGCAACGCCCGGCCGACCGCACGGAACCGGGAGCCGGGGCCGCGCCCACGGCTCCCGCGCTTGAACTCCGTCCGTGCGGCTGCCACCCCGTCATAGTGCCCCGTTCACGGCGGCTGTAGCGTCGATACGGCACGTATGGCGGTGATCGAGTCGGGTGACACGGACGCCGGCACGGCGCGGATCGCCGGACCGTTGTCCGCCGAAACTCCCGTCGGTGTAGGCCCAGGGCACATGAGCAGGTAGCGTGCGTAGCGCGCCGTGGCGAACGTTCTCGGCCGCGCGCCGTACGGCCATCCCGCAGAATGGATGACGTAGGTGCGCCCGAGCGCGACTGGGCGCGGACGTCGACGCGGTCCACAGGTCCGCTCCGTCCGCCTCTCGCAGGAAGCGGTGCACTCGTGAGACGGCGTATGGAGAGAAGCGATACCTGTGAGCGCAGCGACAACGCGAAGCCGCACCCCTGACCGCCTGTGCGCCGAGGCCGTCGACCTCGCCCGCGCCGCAGCCGAGGAGGTCGCCGCCCCCGGCATCGTCGGCGAGCACGAGGGCATGGTGTCGGAGGGCGACCGGGTCGTCACCCACTACTTCGCCTGCAAGGAGATGGGATACCGGGGCTGGCGCTGGGCCGTGACGGTGGCCCGGGCCTCCCGCGCCAAGATCGTCACGGTGGACGAGGCGGTGCTGCTGCCCGGCCCCGACGCGCTGCTGGCTCCCGAGTGGGTGCCGTGGAGCGAGCGGCTGCGCCCCGGCGACATGGGCCCGGGCGACCTGCTGCCCACCGACGCGGAGGACCTGCGTCTGGAGCCCGGCTGGACCGGCGAGGACGAGCCGCCGCCGAACTCCGTGGTCTCGCACGAGATGGCCGACCTGGTCGAGGCCGAGGACGCCGAGGTCACCGCCGGGCCGCCCGCGGAGCTGTCGGCCGTTCCGGCCCGCGGCACCATCTCGGCGGTCGCCGAGGAACTGGGCCTGCGCCGCACCCGGGTGCTGTCCCGGTACGGCCTGCACGTCGCGGCCGACCGCTGGGAGGAGGGCTACGGCCCGAAGACCGCGATGGCCCAGGCGGCCCCCGCCTCCTGTGTCAGCTGCGGGTTCCTCGCCCGCATCGGCGGTTCGCTCGGGCAGGCCTTCGGAGTGTGCGCCAACGAGTTCTCCCCGGCCGACGGCCACGTCGTGTCGCTGGCCTACGGCTGCGGCGGGCACTCCGAGGCGGCCGTCATGCCGAAGCCGCCGCGGGTGGCTCCGCCGGTGATCGACGAGACGCGGGTGGATCCGTTCCCGCTGCGGCCGGCCGCGGACTCGGGGTCCGTGCCGGTGGGGGAGGACCAGGACTCGGCGGAGCTGGGGCACTCGTAAGGGGCGGGGGCGTCCCTCGGTGGGGCGGCTCGGGTGCGGGTGCGTTCTCCCGTGCGGGTGTGTTCTCCGGTGCGGGTGCGTGGTGGCTCGCGTCCCGGGGGCTGTGCCCCCGGACCCCCCTTCGGCCTTGACGGCCTCGTCCTCAAACGCCGGACGGGCTGGACGATGCCGGCCGGGACTGCAGGGGCGCCGTCGGGCCTCGGCGGGCTCGTCCTCAAACGCCGGACGGGTTGGATGATGCCGGCCGGGGTTGCCGGGTCGCCGTCGGGCCTCGGTGGGCTCGTTCGCGGACACCGGTGCGCGATCGGCGTTCCGTCGGGTGAGGGCCGGGGCGGTACCTTCGTGGTCCGTCGATGAGGAGAGTCACCGTGAGCATGTTCGTACGGCCTGCCGCCGAGGGTGCCGATCCGTTCGGTACGGCACGTCTGCGGCGCGGGGTGCTGGACGCCTGGGCGACGAGCCCGGCCCGGTTCCGTGAGGACGCCAACGCGGAGGAGGACCTCGTCCTCGGCGGTTACCGCGACCGGCTGGTCGTCGAGCTCGCGCAGAACGCCGCGGACGCCGCCGCGCGCTCCGGCGTGCCGGGACGGCTCCGGCTCACCCTGCGCGACGGTGTCCTCGTCGCCGCCAACACCGGCGCCCCGCTGGACGCGAGCGGCGTCGAGTCGCTGTCCACGCTGCGCGCCTCCGCCAAGCGGGACGCGGCACCCGGCTCGGTCGGCCGGTTCGGGGTCGGCTTCGCCGCCGTGCTGGCCGTCACCGACGAGCCCGCCGTCGTCGGCCGGCACGGCGGGGTGCGCTGGTCGCTCGCCGAGGCCCGCGACCTGGCCGCCGACACCGCCCGGCACAGTCCCGGCCTCGGGGACGAGATCCGGCGGCGCGACGGCCACGTCCCGCTGCTGCGGCTGCCGTTCCCCGCCGAGGGCAGCGCCCCCGCCCCCTACGACACGGCCGTCATCCTGCCGCTGCGCGACACGGCCGCCGCCGACCTCGCCGAACGGCTCCTGCGCGCCGTGGACGACGCCCTGCTCCTCGCCCTGCCGGGCCTGGCGGAGGTCGTGGTCGAGGCCGGGGACGAGGTCCGCACCCTCACCCGCCGCGACGAGGACGCGCTGACCGTCGTGGAGGACTCCCGACAGGGCGTCACCCGGTGGCGCACCGCCGCCGCGCACGGCCCGCTCACCCCCGACCTCCTCGCCGACCGGCCGGTGGAGGAGCGGCTGCGCCCCCACTGGTCCGTGACCTGGGCGGTGCCCGTCGACGCCGACGGCGCCCCCGCACGCCCCGGCACCAGCCCCGTGGTCCACGCGCCCACGCCCAGCGACGAGCCGCTCGGGGTGCCCGCGCTGCTCATCGCGTCCTTCCCGCTGGACGCCACCCGCCGGCACGCCGCGCCGGGACCGCTGACGGACTTTCTCACGGAGCGGGCCGCCGACGCCTACGCCGGGCTGCTCGCCGACTGGCGGCCGGTCTCCGCCGGCCTCATCGACCTGGTGCCCGGCGCGCTGGGCCGGGGTGAACTGGACGGTGCGCTGCGGCAGGCGATCCTCGCCCGGCTCCCCCGAACCTCCTTCCTGCCGCCCGCCCTTCCCTCCGGCGGTCAGGACGCGGAGGACGACCTCCCGGAGTCGCTGCGGCCCCGCGACGCCGAGGTGGTGGAGGGCGCGGGCGCCGACACCGTGCGGGTGCTCGCCGAGGTGCTGCCGACCCTGCTGCCCGCCGGTCTCGAACGCCGCGCCGAGCTGCGCACGCTGGGCGTGGCGCGGGTGCCGCTGACCGACGCCGTCGACCGGCTGGCGGGTCTGGAGAAGGCACCCGCCTGGTGGCGCGGCCTCTACGACAGCCTCGCCGGGGTCGACCCCGACCGGCTGTCCGGGCTGCCGGTGCCCCTCGCGGACGGCCGGACGACCATCGGTCCCCGGCAGGTGCTGCTGCCCTCCCCGCAGGCCGCCTCCCTCGACCCGGAGGTCCTGACCCGCCTCGGCCTGAAGGTCGCCCACCCGGACGCCACCCACCCGCTGCTCGAGAAGCTCGGCGCCCTCCCGGCCACCGCGCGCGCCGTGCTGACCACCCCGCAGGTCCGGGCCGCCGTCGCCGCCTCCCTGGACGACGAGGGCGGCGTCGACTGGGAGGAGGACGCCCTCGACGCCGAGGAACTGGCCGACACCGTCCTCGCATTGGTCCGCGACGCCGGACTCGAACCCGGCGACGAGCCCTGGCTGGGCGCCCTCGCCCTGCCCGACGAGGACGGCGAACTCTCCCCGGCGAGCGAACTGGTCTTCCCCGACGGTCCCTTCGCCCGGGTCATGCGCGAGGACGAACTCGCCGCCGTGGACGCCGAACTCGCCGAGAAGTGGGGCCCCGAGCCGCTGGCCGCCTGCGGCGTCCTCGTCACCTTCGCCCTGGTCCGCGCCACCGACGTCGTCCTGGATCCCGACGAACTGGAGCCCCGCGAGGGCGACTTCGCCGAGCCCGACGACGCCGGACTGCTGGACGCCGTGGACGTGTGGAGCGAGGACGTCCTCGACCGCTTCCCGGACAGCCCCGTCCCGCCGGTCGCCACCGAGATCGTCGCCGTGCGCGACCTGGACCTCGTGGACGACGCGCACTGGCCTCAGGCCATCGCCCTGCTGTCCCGGCCGCCGCTGCGCGACGCGCTGATCCAGCCGGTGCGGGTCCTGCTGCACGACGGCACCCACGAGGTCGTACGGCCGTACACCGCGTGGTGGCTGCGCGGGAACCCGGTGCTGGGCGGCCGCCGCCCGGCCGGACTGCGCGCCGCGGGCGGCGACCCGCTGCTGCGGGGCCTGTACGACGAGGCCGACGCGACCGGCTTCGAGGACGAGCAGGTCCTGCGGGCGCTGGGCGTGCGCACCTCCGTCGCCGCCCTCCTCGACGAGCCCGGTGGCGCGGCCGAACTCCTGGACCGCCTTGCCGACCCCGGCCGCCCGGTCACCGCCGCCCAACTGCACGCCCTGTACGGCGCGCTGGCCGAACTGGACCCGGACCAGGTCACCCTGCCGGACGAGGTACGGGCCGTGGTCGACGGCGAGGTGCGCGTGGTGGACGCCGCCGACGCGGTCGTGGTCGACTCGCCCGACCTGCTGCCCTTCACGTCCGGCGTGCCGCTGCTACCGGTCCGCCCGGCCCGGGCCGCAGAACTGGCGGAGCTGTTCCAGGTGCGGCGGCTGAGCGAGTCGGTCACCGGCCGCGTGGACTCCGAGGGCACCGAGCACGACGTACCGGAGCCGGTGCGCACGCTGCTCGGGACGCGGACCCCGGCGTCCTACGTGGAGCACGAGGAACTGGTCGTCGACGGTGTGGAGATCGACTGGCGGCTGACGGACGACGGCGCGCTGCACGCGGCGACCCTGGAGGGCGTGGCCGCGGGCCTGGCCTGGGCGGCCGGCCAGTGGCCGCGCCGCTTCGAGGTCGCGGCGCTGCTGGAGGACGAGTCCCGCACGGAGGAACTGGCCCGGGACCGCTGGTTCGACTGAACCGACCGAATGTGAAGGTGTGCACACATTTTCTTCACGTGACGTACAACCATCGCGCCGCGCCGTGGATCTATGAGGCGAGTCAGCAGACTCACGACCCTCCGGGTCCCGACGCGGTGACGACCGCCGGGACCCCTTGTCCTGACGTGGGGAACACATGCGCACACGAGTCCTGGCGGCAGCCGCCACCGGTGCCCTCGCCCTGACCGCCCTCGCCGTCCCGGCCGCGCAGGCCGACGGCGGAAGCGGCGACACACGGATCACCAAGGTCGTCGTCGACGGCGACAACAAGGTGTCCATCGGCACCGGCAGTGCCAAGACCTTCTCGGTCAGCGTGACGGCCACCGACAACTCCGGCATCCTGGGCGCCGACTCCTTCGACCTGAAGGGCCCGGGCTACGGATACGAGTCGACGGGCAAGCCGACCTGCAAGAAGGCCGGCGCGACCACCTCCACCTGCACGGCCTCGGTGAAGATCGACCCGCGCACGGACTACCTCGGCAACGCCATGGCCGGCACCTGGTACGTCGGCGTCTGGATCGACGCCAAGGACGGCGACTACCTCTGGAAGGACAAGGCCGGGTCCTTCAAGTTCCAGCGCGGCAGCGCCGTGACGACCAACGCCGCGCCGGAGCCGGTGAAGAAGGGCAAGACCCTCACCGTCACCGGCAAGCTGTCCCGCGCCAACTGGGAGACCCTCAAGTACGGGGCGTACAGCGGCCAGTCGGTGCAGCTCCAATACCTCAAGAAGGGGGCCAAGGCGTACACCACGCTGAAGAGCGTCAAGAGCAGTTCGGCGGGCAAGCTGAGCACGACCGTCAAGGCGACCGCGGACGGCTACTACCGCTATGTGTTCGCCGGCAACTCGGCGTCCGGGGCGATCACCTCGGTCTCCGACTTCGTCGACGTCAAGTAGCCCACTAGGCGGGAAAGCGGCGGTCCACCCACCTCCACAGGAGTTCGAGTACGGCCGCCGCGGCCGCCGCGATGCCCACCGCGGCCCACGGCATCGTCACGCCCACCAGCTTCAGCGCGAAGAAGTCCTGGAGCCACGGCACCGCAAGCACCACCACGAAGGCCAGGCCCATCGCCGCGACCAGGAGCACCCGCCACCACGTGTACGGCCGGGCGATGATCGCCAGTACCCACATCGAGATCAGGAACAGCGTCAGCGTGGCCGCGCTGGTCTCCGCGTCCAGGGCGCCCGGTCCCGCGTAGTGGTGCCGGGCGAGGAGGTAGGTGGCGAACGTCGCCGCGCCCGCCACCACTCCGCCCGGGATCGCGTAGCGCATGACGCGCCGTACGAAGTGGGGCCTGGCCCGTTCCCTGTTCGGGGCGAGGGCGAGGAAGAAGGCGGGGACGCCGATGGTGAGCGTGGAGAGCAGGGTGAGGTGGCGGGGCAGGAACGGATACTCGACCTGCGAGCAGACCACGAGGATCGCGAGCAGCACCGAGTACACGGTCTTGACCAGGAACAGGGTCGCCACGCGGGTGATGTTGCCGATGACGCGGCGGCCCTCGGCCACCACCGACGGCAGCGTGGCGAAGCTGTTGTTCAGCAGCACGATCTGCGCGACCGCCCGGGTCGCCTCCGAGCCGGAGCCCATCGCCACGCCGATGTCGGCGTCCTTGAGGGCGAGGACGTCGTTGACGCCGTCGCCGGTCATCGCGACCGTGTGGCCGCGTGACTGCAGGGCGCCCACCATGTCCCGCTTCTGCTGCGGGGTGACCCGCCCGAACACGGTGCCCTCGTCGAGCGCGCCGGCCATCTCCTCCCGCCCGGCGGGCAGCCGGCGTGCGTCGACCGTCGCCCCGGACAGTCCGAGCTTGGCGGCCACCGCGCCGACCGACACCGCGTTGTCCCCGGAGATGACCTTGGCGCGGACGTCCTGGTCGGCGAAGTAGCGCAGGGTGTCGGCGGCGTCCGGACGCAGCCGCTGCTCCAGGACGACCAGGGCGGTGGGCGTCACGCCCTCGGCCACCCCGGGGTCGTCCAGGTCGCGGGCGGCGCGGGCCAGCAGCAGCACCCGCAGCCCCTGCTCGTTGAGCCGCCCGGTCTCCGCGAGGGCGGGGTCGTCCTCCGCCAGCAGCACGTCGGGTGCGCCGAGCAGCCACGTACTGGAGGTGCCGTCGGCCTCGGTGAAGGCGGCCCCGCTGTACTTGCGGGCCGAGGAGAAGGGCAGCGACCCGGTGCGGTGCCAGTCCTCGGGGGCCGGGTACGCGGCGACGACGGCCTGGAGGGAGGCGTTGGGGCGGGGGTCGGACCGGCCGAGGGCGCCCAGCACGGTGCGGACGCGCCGCTCGTCCGCGCCGTCGAGCGGGCGCAGGCCGGTGACGTCCATGCCGCCCTCGGTGAGGGTGCCGGTCTTGTCCAGGCAGACGGTGTCGACCCGGGCCAGGCCCTCGATGGCGGGCAGCTCCTGCACGAGGCACTGCTTGCGGCCGAGCCGGACGACGCCGATCGCGAAGGCGACGGAGGTGAGCAGGACCAGGCCCTCCGGGACCATGGGCACGATGCCGCCGACGGTACGGGCGATCGAGTCGTCCAGCTCGTTGTCCTTGGCGAGCAGCTGGCTGAGGACCAGGCCGATCGCCGTCGGGACCATCATCCACGTGACGTACTTGAGGATGGTCGAGATGCCGCTGCGCAGCTCGGACTGGACCAGGGTGAAGCGGGAGGCCTCCTCGGCGAGCTGCGCGGCGTACGCCTCGCGCCCCACCTTGGTCGCCCGGAAGGCGCCGCCGCCCGCGACCACGAAGCTGCCGGACATCACCTGGTCGCCGGGCTGCTTGACCACCGGGTCGGCCTCACCGGTCAGCAGCGACTCGTCGATCTCCAGCCCGTCCGCCTCGACGCACACCCCGTCCACGACGGCCCGGTCGCCGGGGCCGATCTCCAGGACGTCGTCCAGCACGATGCCGGACGTGGCGACCTCGGTGGGTCTGCCGTCCCGGCGCACCGTCGGGCGGACCTCGCCGATCACCGCAAGCGAGTCGAGGGTCTTCTTCGCCCGCCACTCCTGGACGATGCCGATGCCGGTGTTGGCGAGGATGACGAAGCCGAACAGGCTGTCCTGGATCGGCGCGACGAACAGCATGATGACCCAGAGCACGCCGATGATCGCGTTGAACCGGGTGAAGACGTTGGCGCGGACGATGTCGGCCAGGGAGCGGCTGCTGCGCACCGGCACGTCGTTGACCTGTCCGCGCGCGATCCGTTCGGCGACGCCGGCCGCCGTGAGCCCGGTCGCGGGCGAGGCGGTGTCCACGGCGTGCGCGGGGTGCGCGGGATCGCGTCTGTCCGCGTCGAGATGCGTCATGCATTCGACGGTACGTGCGGTTTTACGGCTTCACCCACCGAGTGCGGAGAAGATCCGACCTGAGTACGAGGCGTACCGGCGCGGTGTGCTGCCCAGGTACTACGGCTGGTGCTAGGCGGTGGGCCGGTCCGTCCGCGCGCCCTGCGGTCCCGGCGCGCCGGCGGCCCGCTTGAGGGCGGCGTCGCGGCCCCGGACGTACCAGATGCCGATCAGGCCGAGGCCGGCGCCGGCCAGGCAGGTCCACACCCACCAGGCGTGCCCCCGGTCGTCGAACCAGCCGTAGAAGGGCAGCTGCACCAGGAAGAGGACGAACCAGAGGATGGTGCCGCCGACGATGGTCGGAACCACGGGGCCCTCCAGGGGCTCCGGCGCCTCGTGCGTGGGTGTCCACTTCGTCATGCGTACAGCTTACGAGGAGCGCGCGAACGGGTTGACGGCGCGGCGCCACGCGGCGATGTCGCGGGTCTACGCGCGGAGATAGCGATCAGTGGCTCATACGTTCATACTGAACCCGTTTGTCTCTGACCGCTTTCATTCGTAGAAAACACCAACAGGAACACCGACAAGGCCGTGGGGGAACCTGTTGGTGCATGAGGTCCCGCATGTCCACCTCGGCCGCCGCCAAGGTCCCCCCGTCCCCCGAGTCGCCGGAAGACCGGCGGCCCCCGCAGAACGGTCTCGACCGTTACTTCAAGATCTCCGAGCGGGGCAGCACCCTGCCCCGTGAGATCCGCGGCGGTCTGGCCACCTTCTTCGCGATGGCCTACATCATCGTGCTGAACCCGATCATCCTGGGCAGCGCGAAGGACATGTACGGCCACCAGCTCGACAACGGCCAGCTGGTCACCGCGACCGCCCTGACGGCGGCGTTCACCACGCTGCTGATGGGCGTCATCGGCAACGTGCCGATCGCGCTCGCCGCCGGCCTCGGCGTGAACTCCGTCGTCGCCCTCCAGCTCGCCCCGCGCATGTCCTGGCCGGACGCCATGGGCATGGTGGTGCTGGCCGGTTTCGTGGTCATGCTGCTGGTCGCCACCGGTCTGCGGGAGCGCGTGATGAACGCCGTGCCCTACAGCCTGCGCAAGGCCATCGCGATCGGTATCGGCCTGTTCATCATGCTCATCGGGCTCGTCGACTCCGGCTTCATCACCCGGATGCCGGACGCCGCCCAGACCACCGTCCCGATCCAGCTCGGCACCGGCGGGCACCTGCACGGCTGGCCCGTCCTGGTCTTCGTCCTCGGCGTGCTGCTGACCCTCGCGCTGATCGTCCGCAAGACCCCGGGCGCGATCCTGATCTCGATCGTCGTGATGACGGTCCTCGCGATGATCATCAACGCCGTCACCGACATCCCGTCCTGGGGCCTGACCACCCCCGAGTGGCCCGGCAACCCCGTCGCCACCCCGGACTTCGGGCTGGTCGGCGACGTCAGCCTGTTCGGCGGCTTCGACAAGGTCGGTGTCCTGACCGGCGTGCTGTTCGTCTTCACCGTGCTGCTGTCGTGCTTCTTCGACGCGATGGGCACGATCATGGGCGTCAGCGACGAGGCGAAGCTGACCGACGGCCGGGGCCAGATGCCGGGCATGAACAAGGTCCTGTTCATCGACGGTGTCGCGGTCGCCGCGGGCGGTGCCAGCTCCGCCTCCGCCACCACCTGTTTCGTGGAGTCCACGGCCGGCGTCGGCGAGGGCGCCCGCACCGGCTTCGCCAACATCGTCACGGGCGCGCTGTTCGCGCTGGCGCTGTTCCTCACGCCGGTCGCCACCATGGTCCCGTCGCAGGCGGCGACCCCGGCGCTGATCGCGGTCGGCTTCCTGATCCTGGCCGGTTCGATCCGGGAGATCGACTGGTCCGACTTCACGATCGCCGTCCCGGCCTTCGTGACGATGCTGATGATGCCGTTCAGCTACTCGATCACCAACGGCATCGGCATGGGCTTCATCACCTTCTCGGTGCTGCGCCTGGCGGCCGGACGGGGCCGCGAGGTTCCGGTGGCGATGTACGTGGTGTCGGCGGTCTTCGCCTTCTACTACCTGATGCCGGCGCTGGGCCTGACCTGATCGGCCTGACCTGATCCTCCCGGGTCAGGGCACCCCGTAGAACCGTTCCGTCTCCTCCACGGCGGACTGGAACCGCTCGTCGAAGTCATCCCGAATGAGCGTCCGGACGACATAGTCCTGGACGCTCATTCCCCTTTTCGCCGCATGGTGCCGGAGCCGTTCGAGCAGCTCCCCGTCCATCCGCAGGCTGAGCACGCTGGTCCCCATGCCCCCGAGGGTCGCCCCCGCCCGCGGGGTGATGCGCTGATTTCCGGAAACGCCTCACTCGTACGGGTGAACTGCGTGTTTCAGTGGCGGGCGTCACGGGCAAGCGGGCGCCTGCGCGGTGGTATTTCGCGAGACTAATGAGTTACGCTAAGGAACATGCCGGACCTCAAGCATGGCGACGACGCCGCCGCCGTGAACTCCCTGCGCTCCGCCGTGATGCGGTTGTCCCGTCGACTGAAGCACCAGCGGGTCGACGAGTCGCTCAGCCCGACCGAGATGTCGGTGCTGGGCACCCTGGCCAACTGCGGCAGCGCGACCCCGGGCGAGCTCGCCCGCAAGGAACACGTGCAGCCGCCCTCGATGACCCGCATCGTGGCGCTGCTGGAGGCGAAGGGCCTGGTCCGGCTGGAGCCGCACCCCGAGGACCGGCGGCAGAAGGTCGTGACGCAGACCGAGCAGGCCGTGGTGATGCTCGAGGAGAGCCGCCGCAAGCGGAACGCGTTCCTGGCCACCCTGGTCGAGGGACTGGACGAGGACGAGTGGGCCAAACTGCGCGCCGCCGCCCCCGTGCTGGAGAAGCTCGCACACCGGTAAGCAGTTTTCGCGAGGAGGCGAACCCTTTTGAGTACGGGATCCGGAGCAGCTTCCGCCCCCGCACCTGACGGCCACGACGATCCGACCGCCCGCAACCCCGTGACACCCCGCAAGACGTCGATGTTCGCCTCCCTGAAGGTCAGGAACTACCGCCTGTTCTTCCTGGGCCAGGTCGTCTCCAACATCGGCACCTGGATGCAGCGCATCGCCCAGGACTGGCTGGTGCTCAGCCTCACCGGCTCCTCCGCCGCCGTCGGCATCACCACCGCCCTCCAGTTCCTGCCGATGCTGCTCTTCGGCCTGTACGGCGGCGTCCTCGTCGACCGGCTGCGCAAGCGGCCCACGCTGCTGGCCACCCAGTCCGCGATGGCCCTCACCGCGCTCGCCCTCGCCGTCCTCACCCTGAGCGGCCACGTCCAGGTCTGGCACGTCTACGTCGCCGCCTTCGCGATGGGTCTGGCCACCGTCATGGACAACCCGGCCCGGCAGTCCTTCGTCTCCGAGCTGGTCGGCCGGGACCAGCTGCAGAACGCGGTCAGCCTGAACTCGGCCAACTTCCAGTCCGCCCGCCTGGTCGGCCCCGCCGTCGCCGGACTGATGATCACCGGCGTGGGCACCGGCTGGGCGTTCCTCGCCAACGGCCTGTCCTTCGTCGCGCCGCTCAGCTGCCTGCTGCTCATGCGCGCCCGCGAGCTGCACACCGTGCAGCGCGCCCCGCGCGGCAAGGGCCAGCTGCGGGAGGGCCTGCACTACGTCGCCGGGCGCCCCGAGCTGATCTGGACCATCGTCCTGGTCGGGTTCATCGGCACCTTCGGCTTCAACTTCCCGGTCTTCCTGTCCGCCTTCGCCGACGACGTCTTCGACGCGGGCGCCGGGGCGTACAGCCTCTTCAACACCCTGATGGCCGTCGGCTCCCTCGCCGGCGCGCTGCTCGCCGCCCGGCGCGGCACCTCCCGGCTGCGCGTCCTGATCGCGGCGGCCCTCGGCTTCGGCGCCCTGGAGATCGTCTCGGCGACGGCGCCCGTGCTGTGGCTCTTCGCGCTGCTCATGGTCCCGATCGGCGTCTTCAGCATGACCGTCAACGTCACCGCCAACACCAGCATCCAGATGTCCACCGATCCGGCCATGCGGGGCCGGGTGATGGCCCTGTACATGATGGTCTTCCTCGGCGGCTCCCCGATCGGCGCGCCCGTCGTCGGCTGGGTCACCGACACCTACGGCGCCCGGGTCGGCTTCGCCGCGGGCGGCGCGGTCGCCGCCACCGCCGCCCTCGTCGTCGGCCTGGTCCTGGCCCGGGTCGGCAACCTGCGCCTGTCGGTCGGCTGGCACCGGGGGCACCCGCAGGTCCGGTTCGTGCCGAGGGAGCGGCAGGAGGCGCTGGCACCGGCGGCGTAGGCCGTCTCGGGCGCCCGGTCAGCCGTGCGGGAAGTCGTCGGTCCTGAGGGTGGGACCGACGACGGTGCCGGTCAGGTCGACGTCCTCGCCGAAGCGGAAGCCGACGGAGCCGGGGTCATCCCGGGCACACTGTGGCTCCATGAGACTGTTCGCCGCCGTGCTGCCCCCCGAGGACGTCACCGCCTCCCTCGCCGACGAGGTGGCCGCGCTGCGCGGGCTGCCCGGGGCGGACGGGCTGCGCTGGACCGGCCGCCCGGGGTGGCACTTCACGCTGGCCTTCTACGGAGAGGTCGACGACGAGGTCGTGCCCGGTCTGTCGGCCCGGCTGGAGCGGGCCGCGCACCGCACCGCCCCCTTCCCGCTGGCGCTGCGCGGCGGCGGCCGGTTCGGGCACGGGCGGGCGCTGTGGGCGGGGGCCGAGGGCGACCTGGCGACGCTGCGGCTGCTCGCGGACCGCGCGGAGTCGGCGGGGCGCAAGGCGGGCGCCGGGACGGGCGAGCACCGGCGCTACACGCCGCACCTGACGCTGGCCCGCAGCAGGCAGCCCTACGACGTGCGCCCCTTCGTCGAGGCGCTCGCCGGCTTCACCGGGCCCACCTGGACGGTGACGGACCTGGCGCTGGTCCGCAGCAACCTGCCCGGCTCCGGTGTGCCCGGCGAGCAGCCCCGCTACGAGGCGGTCGCCCGTCATCCGCTCGGCGCGGCCGGTTAGGCTCGGGGACGTGGACCCGAAGACCCGTAACCGGATCATGGCCGGTGTGCTCGTGCTGATGCTCGTGGTGGTGGCGGTGGCGGCGGCCCTCGGCTGATCAGCCCGCGGCCCGCCGCCCCCGCTCACCCCGCCGCCGCGCCTACCAGGCGAAGGCCTCCGGAGAGGGCCCCGGTCCCGGGAAGACCTCGTCGAGCCCGGCCAGCAGCTCGTCCGACAGCTCCAGCTCCACGGCCCGCAGCGCCGACGCGAGCTGCTCGGCGGTGCGCGGGCCCACGATCGGGCCGGTCACGCCGGGCCGGGTCAGCAGCCACGCCAGCGCGGCCTCGCCCGGTGCGACGCCGTGCTTGTCGAGCAGGTCCTCGTACGCCTGGATCTGCGCGCGCTTCGCGGGGTCGGCCAGGGTGTCGGCGGCCCGCCCCGAGGCCCGGCGCCCGCCCTGGACCTCCTTCTTGATGACCCCGCCCAGCAGCCCGCCGTGCAGCGGCGACCACGGGATGACGCCGAGCCCGTAGTCCTGCGCGGCCGGGATCACCTCCATCTCGGCGCGGCGCTCGGCCAGGTTGTACAGGCACTGCTCGCTGACCAGGCCGATGGTCCCGCCGCGCCGGGCGGCGGTCTCGTTGGCCTGCGCGATCTTGTACCCGGGGAAGTTCGAGGACCCGGCGTAGAGCACCTTGCCCTGCTGGACCAGGGTGTCGATCGCCTGCCAGATCTCGTCGAACCCGGTGTCGCGGTCGATGTGGTGGAACTGGTAGAGGTCGATGTGGTCGGTCCGCAGCCGCTTGAGGCTGGCGTCGACCGCACGCCGGATGTTCACGGCGGACAGCTTGTCGTGGTTGGGCCACGCCTCGCCGTCGGCGCCCATGTTGCCGTACACCTTGGTGGCGATGACGGTCTTGTCGCGCCGGTCGCCGCCCTTGGCGAACCAGTTGCCGATGATCTCCTCGGTACGGCCCTTGTTCTCGCCCCAGCCGTACACGTTGGCGGTGTCGAAGAAGTTGATACCGGCGTCCAGCGCCGCGTCCATGATCGCGTGACTGTCGGCCTCGTCGGTCTGCGGACCGAAGTTCATCGTCCCGAGGACGAGCCGGCTGACCTTGAGTCCTGTGCGTCCCAGCTGCGTGTACTCCATGGTCCCCAAGCCAACGACTTGGAGTGCGCTCCAGGCAAGCGGGTTCGCTCAGTCGCGGGGGAAGGCGTCGGTCCTGAGGATGAGGTCGAGGACGGTGCCGGTGAGGTCCAGGTCCTCCCCGAAGACGACCCTGGTCTCGGTCGAAAGGGGTTAGGGGTGAGCGGAGTACGCCCCGCCGAGCCCCCACTCCTCGTCCATCGCCGTCGCGAACGCCTCCGCGATCCGGTGCTCCCCGCTCTCGTTGGGATGCGTGCCGTCGTACGTGGCCGTGTGGAAGTCCCACGGCACCGGCGCCGGGACGAGCAGCAGCGGGGAGCGCGGGTCGTCCAGGTCGGCGAGCGTCTTGGCGAGGAGTTCGTTGAACCGGGTGACCTGCTCGGCGAAGGACGCGTCGGCCTCCACCCGGATGTTGTGGAGGACCGGCATCACGGCGACGCGGACGCGCGGGTTCGCCGACCGGGCCGCGGTCACGAAGGCGTGGACGTTGTCGGCGGTCTGTTCGGCGTTGGTGTAGAAGCCGAGGTCGATCAGGCCCAGCGAGACCAGGAGTACGTCCGCGCGGCAGGACCGCACCGCCTCGCCGATCAGCGGGGTCATGTGGTGCCAGCCCTCGCCCCAGCCGGCCAGGTGGGCGCGGGGGAAGTCGGGTTCGGCGTACGCGTACGAGGTGGGGGCGTCCGTGTCCTGGTCGTGGAGGGTCTCGCGCGGGCCGACGAAGGTGAAGGGACGGCCGTAGGAGTCGCGCAGGTGCTGCCAGAGCCGGTAGCGCCACGTGTGTTCGCCGGCGCTCCCGATCGTCATGGAGTCACCGACGAACATGAACCTGAGCATCCGCTCATCATGGACGATCAGCCTGGTCGACGCGATGTGAGCCCGACCACGCAGGGTGACCGCGGGCCTGAACGCCCGCGCGGGATGGCAGGCTTGGCGCATGCGCCGACCCTTCGCCCTCCTCGCCTCGGCCCTCCTCGTGGGGGCGTTCGCCGTGCCGGCCTCGGCGGCGGACGGGGCGGACGGGCCTGCCGGTAGCGACGGGTTCACCATCGAGGACCCGCGCATCACCGAGTCCAGCGGCCTCGCCGCCTCCCGTCTGCACCCCGGCGTCTACTGGACGCACAACGACCAGGACACCGGGCCGTACCTCTACGCCGTCGACGGCGCCACCGGCAGGACCGTGGCCCGCGTCGCGCTGTCCGGCGTCGGCACGCCCCGGGACGTCGAGGCGATCGGCATCGGGCCCGGCAACCGGATCTTCGTCGGCGACATCGGCGACAACGACGGCGTGAGCTGGCCGTACGTGTGGATCTACGAGCTGCCCGAGCCGACGGAGCTGAAGGACCAGACCGTCAAGGCGACCCAGTACGTGGTGAAGTACGCCGACGGTTCCCGCGACGCGGAGTCGATGCTGGTCCACCCGAAGACCGGCCGGGTCTACCTCATCGACAAGAACGAGGACGGCGGCCACCTGTACGAGGGCCCGGCGAAGCTCTCGTCCTCCGGCACCAACGTCTTCAGGCCCACCGTCCCCGTGGACCTGTGGGCGACGGACGCCGCCTTCTCCCCGGACGGCGAGCAGATCGCCGTGCGGGGCTACCTCGGGGGCATCTGGTACGGCTGGAACGGCGGGAAGATCCAGCGCCAGGGGCGGATCAGCGTGCCCCTGGGGCAGGGGGAGTCCGCCACCTACACCACCGACGGCAAGAAGCTGCTGCTCGGTATGGAGGGGGCCGGCAGCCCGGTGAAGGCCGAGGACGTGCCGGGTGCGGACGGGGGCTCGGGCGGGGGCGGCTCCCACGCGTCGGGCGGGGACTCCGACGGGGCGGACGGGCCGGACGGGGGCACGCTCAAGGTGGGCGCGGTAGGACTGCTCGTCGCGCTGCTCGCCCTGTTCGGGCTACGCCGGCTGTTCCGGCGCCGCTGATCCGGCGGGGCCGTCCGGGCTGCCGCCGGGGCCGTCGGGGGCGCCGGCCGCCCGGCGTGCGGTCACCAGCACCTCCAGCCCGTCGAGGATGCGCTGGAGCCCGAACTCGAAGTGGTCGAAGCCGGTGCCGAAGGCGTCCTCGGAGAGCGAGGACAGCACGGGGTAGCGCCCGCTGGCCATGGCCTTCTCCAGCACCGGCTGCTGGGCCTGCCAGAACTGCGCGTCCGTCAGCCCGGAACTGCGCTCGGCCTCCCGCTCGTACACCTGCGTGCGGGCGGCCCCGACGACGTATCCGTCGATCATGACGATCGCCGAGACCAGCTCGGGGTCGGTCAGGCCCATCGGCCTGATCCGGGCGAGCACCTTCTCCATGCCGTCCAGGGCGGAGGGGCCGAGGACCGGGCGGGACTGGTTGACCTCCAGCAGCCAGGTGTGGCGGCGGTAGAGGGCCAGCGTGGCGCGGCCGAGGGCCTGGAGCGCCGCCCGCCAGCCGCCGTCACCGAGGTCGGCGGGGTTCTCCGAGGGGCGCTGCACGCGGTCCAGCATCAGGTCGATCAGCTCGCCCTTGCCGGGGACGTAGCGGTAGAGGGACATGGTGCCGGTGCCCAGCTCGGCGGCGATCCGGCGCATCGAGACCGCGCCGAGCCCCTCGCGGTCCGCGACCTCGACGGCGGCCTCCACGATCCGTTCCAGCGTCAGGCCCGGCCTCGGGCCCCGGCTGGGGCGCCGGCCGGTGTCCCACAACAGTTCGAGGGTGCGGCCGATGTCGCCGCTGCCGCTGGTCTCCGTGCCGCTCGCCATGGGCTCAGTTTAAATCCGCACCGGAAAACTGAGTACGGTGTACGCGCAATCGGGTACGGTGTACTCAGTTGTGCGTCGGCAAGGGGGAGGGACCGGGACCCATGAGTGAGAGATACGCGGTGCGGGCCGAAGGCATGGAGAAGCGGTACGGCGACAAGCACGCGCTGGCCGGCTTCGACCTGACCGTCCGCGAGGGCACCGTGCACGGCCTGCTCGGGCCGAACGGTGCGGGCAAGACCACGGCCGTGCGCATCCTGTCCACGCTGGTCCGGCTGGACGGCGGACGGGCCGAGGTGGCGGGCCTCGACGTCGTCCGGCAGGCCCGGCAAGTGCGGGCGAGGATCGGTCTGACCGGCCAGTACGCGGCCGTGGACGAGGTGCTCACCGGCCGGCAGAACCTGGAGATGTTCGGGCGCCTGTTCCACCTGGGCGGCAAGCGGGCCCGGGTCCGGGCGGCCGAGCTGCTGGAGAGGTTCGACCTGGCCGACGCCGCCGACCGCGGGGTGGGCAAGTACAGCGGCGGCATGCGGCGGCGCCTCGACCTCGCCGCGTCGATGATCCTCGCGCCGGCCGTCCTGTTCCTGGACGAGCCGACCACCGGCCTCGATCCGCGCAGCCGCGGCGAGGTCTGGGAGGCGGTCCGCGCACTGGTGGCGGACGGCACGACGGTGCTGCTCACCACGCAGTACCTGGAGGAGGCCGACAAGCTCGCCTCCCGCATCACCGTCATCGACCGGGGCCGGGCCATCGCCGACGACACCCCGAACGGGCTGAAGGACCTGGTGGGCGGCGACCGCATCGAGGTCGTGGTCGCCGACCGGGCCGGGATCCCGAGGGTGGTGAAGACCGTGGCCCGGGTCTGCGAGGGCGAACCCGAGGCGGACGAGGAGGCGTTGCGCGTGCACGCCCCGGTCACCGACCGGGTGGCGGCGCTGACGGAGGTGGCCCGCACCCTCCAGGACGAGGGCGTCGCCGTGGAGGACATCGGCCTGCGCCGGCCGAGCCTCGACGACGTGTTCCTGCGCCTGACCGGACACCGTACGACTGCCGTGAAGGAGGCGGTGGCGGCATGAGCGCCCTCGACCCGGCCACGGCCGCGCCCGAGCGCGGGCGGCTGCACTGGCTGCTCGCCGACTGCGCCAACCTCGTCCGCCGCGGCCTGCTCCACTACCGGCGCCAGCCCGTCAACATCGCCTGGCAGCTGGGCTTCCCCATCCTGTCCGTCCTCCTCTACGGCTACGTCTTCGGCAGCGCGATGACGGTGCCGGGCGGCGGGGACTACAAGGACTTCCTGATGCCGGGCATGTTCGCGATGACGATGGCCTTCGGCTTCATCAACACCGCGACCGTCGTGGTCTACGACTCCACCAAGGGCGTCATCGACCGGTTCCGCTCCATGCCGATGGCCTCCTCCGCGGTGGTGGCCGGGCGGGGGATCACCGACCTGCTGGTCGCCTGCGCCGAGCTGGCCATCATGATGCTGACGGCGATGGCCATGGGCTGGCGCCCGGACGGCGGCTGGGGGTTCCTGGCCGCGTTCGGACTGCTGCTGTGGCTGCGGTTCGCGCTCATCTGGATCGGCGTGTGGCTGGGCCTGCTGGTCCCCAACCCGGAGGCGGCGGGCGGCCTGTTCGCCGTGGCCTTCCCGCTGACGATGATCTCCAGCATCTTCGTCGCCCCGCAGCTCATGCCCGACTGGCTGGGCTGGGTGGCCGCGTGGAACCCCATCTCCTCCACGGCGGCCGCCGCCCGCGACCTGTTCGGCACGCCGGTCGGCGGCGGCGACTCGTGGGTCGAACAGCACGCGCTGCTGATGGCGGGCGTGTGGCCGGTGGTCCTCACGGCGGTCTTCCTGCCGCTGGCGGTGCGAAGGTTCCAGCGACTGAGCCGCTAGGACCGCCGGGGACGGCCGGGCCCGGGGGCAAAGCAGGCACACGGTGGCCGCTCGGCGTGCGCTCGGGCGACACCACGCCCAAGGCATCCCAGTGCCGCAGTACCCGCACCGACACCCCGGACGCCAGCGCCAGTTCACCTGGCCGTCTTTCCGCGCTCGCCCACGTCAAGGACCCGGCGCTGACGATCGTCGAAATCGGTCTGGGTGAGGGCCCGGGCCGTGACTACTGGAGGCATCTGATGGCCACTTACACCCCGAACTTCCCGGGCAGCAACACGATCGTCGAAGAGTCCTGGCGCGAAGGACGTGCCACGGGTCAGGCCGAGGACATTCTGCATATCCTCGAGGTGCGGGGCGTCGAGGTCCCCGGCTCCGTCCGGGAGCGGGTCACCGGCTGCACCGACCTCGATGTGCTGGGCTCCTGGCTCGACCGCTCCCTGGGCGTGACGCGGGCCGAGGAGCTGTTCGGCGACGAGTAGGGCATCCGCATGTGCGAAGGGCGCCCGGCGGATTGTCCGTCGGGCGCCCTTCGTCGTCGTACCCCTGGTGGCTACAGCTTCTCGATCACGTAGTCGATGCACTGCGTCAGGGCCTCGACGTCCGCCGGGTCGATCGCCGGGAACATCGCGACGCGCAGCTGGTTGCGGCCGAGCTTGCGGTACGGCTCGGTGTCGACGACGCCGTTGGCGCGCAGCACCTTGGCGACGGCCGCGGCGTCGATGTCGTCGGCGAAGTCGATCGTGCCGATGACCTGCGAGCGCTTGGCCGGGTCGGAGACGAACGGGGTGGCGTACTTGGACTCGTCGGCCCACGTGTACAGGCGGGACGAGGAGTCCTTGGTGCGGGCGGTGGTGAAGTCCAGGCCGCCCTGGCCGTTCATCCAGTCCAGCTGCTCGCCGAGCAGGAAGAGCGTGGCGAGGGCCGGGGTGTTGTACGTCTGGTTCTTGCGGGAGTTGTCGATCGCGGTCGGCAGCGAGAAGAACTCCGGGACGTGGCGGCCGGACGCGTGGATCCGCTCGGCGCGCTCGATCGCGGCCGGGGAGAACACGCCGATCCACAGGCCGCCGTCGGAGGCGAAGGACTTCTGCGGGGCGAAGTAGTAGACGTCGGTCTCGGCGACGTCGACCGGCAGGCCGCCCGCGCCGGACGTCGCGTCGACCAGCACGAGGGCGCCCTCGTCCGCACCGGCCACGCGCTTGATCGGCATGGCGACACCGGTGGACGTCTCGTTGTGCGTGAGGCCGTACACGTCCACGCCGGCCTCGGCGCGCGCCTCGGGGTGGGTGCCCGGGTCGGAGGAGACCACGGTCGGCTCGTCCAGCCAGGGGGCGAGCTTCGCGGCCTTGGCGAACTTGGAGGAGAACTCGCCGAAGCTCAGGTGCTGCGACTTGTTCTCGATCAGGCCGTGCGTCGCGACGTCCCAGAACGCGGTGGAGCCACCGTTGCCGAGGATCACCTCGTAGCCGTCCGGGAGCCGGAACAGGTCGCGGATGCCCTCGCGGACCTTGCCGACCAGGTTCTTCACGGGCGCCTGGCGGTGGGAGGTGCCGAGCAGGGACGTACCGGTGGCGGCCAGGGCGTCCAGCGCCTCCACCCGCACCTTGGAGGGACCCGCGCCGAATCGACCGTCCGCGGGCTTGATGTCAGCAGGAATCTGGATCTCAGCCACGTGCCGGAGGGTATCGCCTCGGCCAAACCGGACGAAGACATGTCCGTCCGATGAGACGAGATCTCCGCCCAGCGGACCTGTACGGAGCTACGAGCGCCCATGCTGGAGGGCATGACCGATCTGGAGGCAGCACTGCGCAGGGCCGTCCGCGGCGAGGTCGGGTTCGACGTCACCTCCCGGGCGCTGACCACCATGGACGCCTCGAACTACCGGCGGGTCCCGCTGGGTGTCGTGGCGCCGAGGGACGCCGACGACGTGGCGGCGGCGCTGGAGGTGTGCCGGGAGCACGGCGTGCCGGTGGTGCCGCGGGGCGGCGGCACGTCGATCGCGGGGCAGGCGACGGGCACGGGCGTGGTGCTGGACTTCACCCGGCACATGAACCGGCTGGTCGGCCTCGATCCGCAGGCGCGTACGGCCGTCGTCCAGCCGGGACTCGTCCTCGACCGCCTCCAGGAGGCCGCCGCACCGCACGGGCTGCGCTTCGGTCCCGACCCCTCCACCCACAGCCGCTGCACGCTCGGCGGCATGATCGGCAACAACTCCTGCGGCTCCCACTCGGTGGCGTGGGGCACGACGGCGGACAGCGTGCGCGAGCTGACCGTGCTGACCGCGCGCGGCCGGCGGCTGCGGCTCGGGCGGGAGTGGGCCGGGGCGCCGGACGGCCTGCGCGAACTGGTGGACGCCGACCTGGCCCGTCTGCGCACCGGCTTCCCCGACCTCCCGCGCCGCATCTCCGGGTACGCGCTGGACGCCCTGCTGCCGGAGCGGGGCGCGGACGTGGCCCGCTCCTTCTGCGGCTCGGAGGGCACGCTGGGCGTGCTGACCGAGGCGTCCGTCCGGCTGGTGGAGTCCCCCCGCGCGCGGGCGCTGGCGGTACTGGGCTACGCCGACGAGGCGGGCGCGGCGGAGGCGGCGGCCGGACTGCTGCCGCTCGGCCCGCTCACGGTGGAGGGCATGGCGGTCGACCTGGTGCCCTCCACGGAGGGCCTGCCGCGGGGCGGCGCGTGGCTGTTCGTGGAGACGGGCGGCGACACGGAGGCGGAGGCACGCGCGCGTGCCCAGGCGGTCGTGCGGGCGGCGGACGTCGTGGACGCGCGAGTGGTGACCGACCCGGCCGGGATGCGGACGCTGTGGCGCATCCGGGAGGACGCGAGCGGTACGGCGACCAGGATGGCGGACGGTTCGGAGGCCTGGCCGGGCTGGGAGGACTGCGCGGTGCCGCCGGCCCGGCTGGGCGGTTATCTGCGGGACTTCCGCGGCCTCCTGTCGGCCCACGGTCTGCGCGGCACGCCGTACGGGCACTTCGGCGACGGCTGCATCCACGTACGCGTCGACTTCGACCTGCTGACCGAGACCGGGGTGGCCCGCTTCCGGCGCTTCTCCGAGGAGCTGGCGGACCTGGTGGTGGCGCACGGCGGTTCGCTCTCCGGGGAGCACGGGGACGGGCAGGCGCGGGCGGAGCTGCTGCCGAGGATGTACGGCGAGGAGACGGTGGCCCTCTTCGAACGCGCGAAGGCCGTCTGGGACCCGGACGACCTCCTCAACCCCGGCATGCTGGTCCGCCCGGCGCCGCTCGACACGAACCTGCGCTTCTCCGTCCTGCCGCGCGGCCCGGTGGACGTCGAGTTCGGCTACCCCTCCGACGGCGGCGACTTCCCGGCCGCGGTGCGCCGCTGCGTGGGGGTCGCCAAGTGCCGTACGACGTCGGTGACGGGCTCGTCCGTCATGTGCCCGTCCTTCCGGGCGACGGGGGACGAGGAGCACTCCACGCGCGGGCGCGCCCGCCTGCTGCACGAGATGCTCGCCGGGGAGCTGGTGACGGACGGCTGGCGGTCGACGGAGGTCCGGGACGCCCTGGACCTGTGCCTGTCCTGCAAGGGCTGCCGCTCCGACTGCCCGGTCGGGGTCGACATGGCCACCTACAAGGCGGAGTTCCTGCACCACCACTACGAGGGGCGCCGCCGCCCCGCCGCCCACTACGCGATGGGCCGGCTGCCGGTGTGGCTGCGCTGGACGGCCCGGACGCGCACGGCCCCGGTCGTCAACGCCCTCGCGTCCGTGCGGCCGTTGGCCGCGGTGGCGAAGCGGCTGGGCGGCATCGCGGGGGAGCGGGAGGTGCCGCGGCTCGCGGGGGAGACGTTCAGCCGGTGGTGGCGGGGGCGGCGCCGGGGGCCCGCCGGTGACGGCGACCTGGTGGTCCTGTGGCCCGACACCTTCACCGAGCACCTCTCGCCCTCCGTCGGCCGGGCCGCCGTACGGGTGCTGGAGGCGGCGGGGCTGCGGGTGGCGCTGCCGCCGACGCTGCGGGGGCCCGGTGCGATCGGCGACGGCACGTCGACGTCGCCGCTGGCCCTGCTGACGGCCCGCCGGGGCCGGGTCTGCTGCGGCCTGACGTACGTCTCCACGGGCCAGCTGGACCGCGCCCGCGCGGTGATGCGCCGCACGCTCGACCTGATGACCCCGGTCCTGGAGACCTCCGCGCCGGTCGTCGTGCTGGAGCCGAGCTGCGCCGCCGCCCTGCGCACGGACCTGCCCGAGCTGCTGCACGACGACCCGCGCGCGGCCCGGCTCGCGGAGCGCGTCCTGACCTTCGCCGAGGCCCTGGAGCGCCACGCACCCGACTGGACCCCGCCCGCCGTGAACCGCCCGGCGGTCGGCCAGACCCACTGCCACCAGCACGCGGTCCTGGGCGACGCGGCCGACCGCCGGCTGCGCGAGGCCGCAGGTCTGTCCGGCGAGCTGAGCGGCGGCTGCTGCGGCCTCGCGGGCAACTTCGGCTTCGAGGACGGCCACTACGAGGTGTCGGTCGCGTGCGCGGAGGACCAGCTCCTCCCGGCGGTGCGCGAGGCGACGGACGACGCGGTGGTCCTCGCGGACGGCTTCTCGTGCCGGACCCAGCTGGAGCAGCTGGCGGGGGTGCGGGGGCGGCATCTGGCGGAGGTGCTGGCGGAAGGACTGGCGGAAGGGCTGGAGTGACGGTCCCGGTGGGGCCGGTTACGGCCGCTGGAACATGACCTCGGGGTGGGAGGGCGTGGGGCCGTGGAGGAGGGGCTGGGGGATGTCCCGGAGGTGGAGGTCGAAGAAGGCGCCGACGTAGTCGCGGGTGATGTACCAGCCCCGCTCGCCGGGGAGCGGCACCTCCGGATCGGCCAGCCCCAGCTGCTCCGCCAGCCAGGGGATGTCGGTGAAGGAGAAGTGCCCGGCCCCGGCCACGGTCAGCCAGCGTTTCCAGCCGTGCAGGCGGTCGTAGGTGGCGGCCCAGTCGCCGGCGGTGTTACCGGGACCGTGGATCGCCTCGGCGCCGACCATCATGAACGGGCGCCGGCCGATGCGGTGCCCCGCGTCCGGTACGAAGAAGCCCCCGTCCAGGTTGACCCCGGCCCGCACCCGGCGGTCGGCCGCCATCGTGGCCAGGGCGGCGGCGCCGCCGATCGAGTGCCCGGCGGCGCCGATCCGGCCCGGGTCGATCACGCGCGCCAGTGCCCCCGCACTCCGGCGGTCGGTCAGCTCGTCGATCACGAAGGACAGGTCGGCGGCCCGGCCCCGCACGACCGTCGCCTCGTCGACATCGACGCCGACCCGGTCGCAGGCCACGCACGGCGGCACCCGGCCCCCGGGGAACTCGGTCCCGACGGACTCGTAGGCGTGGTCCACTGCGGCGACGACGTAACCGCGGGATGCCAGGTCCTCGGCGAGCGAGGTGAGCGTGGTGCGCGGCACGGAGAAGCCCGGGGAGAGGAGCACCAGGGGAAAGCGGCCGGCCGCGGCCGGCGCGGCGGACCGTGCGTGCGTACGCGTCCCCGCGACCGTCGCGGCCGGCACCACCCCGGCCAGGCCCTTCAGCTCCAGGAGCCGCTGCGCCTCGCTCTCGGTCATGTACGCCGCCGGAGCCCCGTCGGACGAGCGTGCCGGGTAGGACACGGACACCATCAGCTCCCGGCCCCGCGCCGTCGGCACCCAGGGGTCCTTGCGGTGCCGGTCGACGAGGTGCAGGGTGCGTCGGCCCACGGGTCGGGGGCCGGTGGGGGAGGGCAGCTCCAGTGCGGGGACGGAGGCCGACGACGCGGGGGCGGCCCCCAGGAGGGGTACGGACACGGCTCCTGCCAGAAGGGCGGTCAGGACGGTTCTGCGTGAGGTGCTCGATCCGGCGGTCATACGGCCGACGTTAGGCGCCGGGCCCTCCTCGACACGTCAGCTCTGGGCCGTACTTGGGGTGCGCCCGCAGGCTGATCCTGCGGGGGTGGCGTGGCACCGTGGTACCACTTCGGGCCCCGGAGCCCGCGCCACCGCCAGGTGAGGTAGAAGGGCTGCATGGACACCGCCGAACTCCAGCGGACGCTGAGCGAACACGTCGGGGCCGTGGTCGTGCACCACGGGTACGCGACCTACATGCGTGACTACGAGGTCGTCGTGGACGTGTGGAACGGTCCCCGAAGCGCGTCGACCCATCTGCGGTACCTCTTCCGGCACTGCGTCGAAGCCCGGTGCGAGACGTTCCTGTCCACCGACACCTGGCGCGACTCCCTGGACGACCGCCTGCTCGACCCCGAGACCGCCGACCCCGACCTCGGCGGCTACGTCTGGGGCGTCAGGTTCCACGAGCTGTACGGTGCCGAGCTTCGTCCCAAGTCGGAGGCCGCTCTCCGCTGGTCCAAGGCCCTCGGCATCGACTTCCACGAGGTGCACGTCGAGACCAACGCTCACGATCTGACCTTGCTCTTCTCAGACCTGGAGGTGAGCGAAGTCCCAGCCGGATACGCCCCCTTCGTCGCGGACTGAGGGCCAGGCCGCGGCAACGGGGCAACCGGCGCACGCTTCCGAAGAGGAGCGACAGCCGCGTCCGCGCCGGAAGGCGCCGCCGACTTCGACGGGGACGGGCGTCCCGACCTGGCCCTCGGGTCGGGAGGGAGCATGGCGGGCGTGCCGGGCTGGATCCGGCTGCGGGCCCGGACCGTGGCCGGGATGTGGCCGATGAACGGTGTTGTCCCCGCCCGTGGTGATCGCTAAGGTCGGTCGGGTGACTGCCGGGTCGGCCATGGGCCACGCACGAGTGAGGTTCCCGGCCTCGGCGTGAGCCCGAGGCGGGCGAGAGGCCCGCCCCCTTCTTCGAGTCTTCGCTTCCCGGCGCCCGCATCCGGCGCCCAGTTCCCGCGGACCCAAGACCGGAGATACGCACACATGTCCTCTGACCAGCAGCACCCGCATGCATCCGAACTGCCGCAGGCCGGCGTCCAGCTGAACCACACCGCCGTCTACGCAAGCGACCGGTACCTGTCCGCCGAGTTCCTCGCCGTCGTCCTGGGCCTGAGGGTCGGCGCCCCGTTCGGCCCGTTCCTGCCGGTCGACCTCGGCAACGGTGTGACGCTCGACTACTACGAGAAGAGAGATGAGCCGATCCAGTCGCAGCACTACGCCTTCCTCATCCCCGACGAGCAGTTCGACGCCGTGATCGCGCGACTGGAGGCGGTCGGGGTCACCTACTACGCCGACCCCGGCCACACCGAACCCGGCCGGACCAACGGTCTGTTCGGCGGGCGCGGCGTCTACTTCGACGACCCGGACGGGCACAACATGGAGGTCATGACCCGGCCGTACGCCCGCCCGTGAAGGCGTGACGGCGCGGTGACCGGGACGCGCCTCGGGTGAGGTCCTCGGACCGCTTCACCGAGGCGCGCGGGTGGAGTCCGGCGCGGCAGCCGTCCGGGATCCCGTCGTCCGGCCCGGCCGGTCCGGTGTCACCGCCGCCAGAACAGGTGGTGCGTGACGCCGCTCGGGCTGGGCACGACGTCCCGGTGGTACCGGTCGAGCAGCTCGTCGGGGGAGTCCCAAAGGCGGGCCCCGGAGCCGAGCTCCGTCGGCGCGACCGCCACGTGCAGGGTGTCGACGAGGCCGGCGTCCAGGAACTGCCGGATGGTCGTGGCCCCGCCGCCGAGCCGGACGTCGCGGCCCCGCGCCGCCTCCTTCGCCCGGGCGAGCACCGCGGCCGGGTCGCCGCCGACGAAGTGGAACGTGGTGTCGGAGAGCGTGAACGACGGGCGCTCGTGGTGCGTCATGACGAACACCGGCGTGTGGAACGGGGGCTCGTCACCCCACCACCCCTGCCACTCGTGGTCCTGCCAGGGGCCGCGCTGCGGTCCGAACTTGTTGCGGCCCATGATCTCCGCGCCGATGTTGCGGGCGTAGTCCCGGGTGAAGTAGTCGTCCAGCCCGCGGGTGCCCTCCCCGTGGCGGCCGACGGGAGGGTGGTCGGTGGCGAAGGCCCAGGCGAGCAGTTTCCCGGGATCCGCGTGGCCGAACGGCTGCTCGAGGCTCTGGCCCTCGCCGGCACCGAATCCGTCGCTCGAGACAGTGAAGTTCTGGACTCGCAGCAACTGGGTCATGTCGCTCCTTCTGCCTGGACCTCTTTGATCACGTCACGCACGGCACGCACGGCACGCATGGCACGCACGGCACGCATGTGACGAACGGTAGACCGGCCCGGCCGGGGAAACTCGTCGCCGCATCGTGCGACATGCGTTCCGGACCGGGATCTAGGACATGTTCGGACCTATACGACGCATAGCGTGGTCCTCGTACCGACGGAGCAGGAACACCGGAAGGCGAAGACCATGGCCATCGACGAGTCGACCACCCGTGAACCGAACACCAGCGCCCCGACCGAGGCCCCGACGGTCACAGGTGAGCGTGCCGACCTGCTGGAGACGCTGGCCAAGCACCGGCACTTCCTGCGCTTCACCACCCGCGACCTCACCGACGAGCAGGCCGGGCTGCGGACCACGGCCAGTGAGCTGTGTCTGGGGGGCCTGGTCAAGCACGTGACCGCGGTCGAGCGGGGCTGGGCGGACTTCATCGTGGAGGGACCGTCCGCGATGGGGGACTTCACGGCCATGACGGAGGCCGACTGGGCCCGGCGGGTCGACGAGTTCCGGATGCTGCCCGGTGACACGCTGGCGGGCGTGCTGGCCGACTACGCGGAGGTGGCCCGCCGCACCGACGAACTGGTCGCCGCCCTGCCCGACCTGGGGGCCACCCAGCCGTTGCCGAAGGCCCCGTGGTTCCAGGCCGACACCGAGTGGTCGGCGCGCCGGGTGCTGATGCACGTCATCGCCGAGACCGCCCAGCACGCGGGGCACGCCGACATCATCCGCGAGTCCCTGGACGGCGCCAAGAGCATGGGGTGACCAGGGGGTGAGCGGAGGGCTGCCGGCGGCGTCGCCAGCCGTCAGCCGTAGAGCGAGCGGGCGCCGGGGCTGTCGCCCGCGAACCGCTGGCCCATCGCGATCTCCTCGCCGACCACCGCCCAGACCGTCTCGTCGTCCCGGAAGGGGAGCGGGTCGACGTCGCTCGTCTCCCGGCGGACGCGTTCGACCTCGCGTTCCAGGCGCACGAAGCCGGCCTCCTCGTCCTCCTCGTCGCCGAAGGCGAACTCCTCCAGCAGACGCTGGAACCGGGCGGTGACCCGGACCAGCGAGGAGACGTCCGTGTGGAGTGCCCGCACCGTCTCCTCGTCGGGGTCGACGGCGTACACCGTGCCGCTGTCCGGGTCCAGGGCGAGGTGGGCGTTGAGGAGCCAGCCGACGACGGGCCAGCCGCCCGCCTCCGGGGGCGCCCCCTCGAAGTCCTCCGGGTCGACGACGTCCCGTACGAGGGGCAGCCGGCCGTCCTCATCGGCGGCGGCGGGCTCACGCAGCAGGAGCGTTCCGGTGGGGGCGCCGACGGTCTGGAGGAGGCGGGCGCCCTCGGTGCCCGCCGCGAGGGGCGGAAAGGCGGTGGCGGGCAGGGTCGCGAGCCGGTGCTCGCCGAAGGTGTCGGCGAGTTCGCCGCGGGAGACGTCGAAAAGCATGCGGGCAGGGCTCCGAACTCAGCGGTGGCGCGGGGGCCGTGGGGACGTCCGGGTCACTCTACGAGGCCCTGGGGAGCCCCGACGCGGACACCAGCCGCAAGCACTGCGGACGAGACCTCCGTGGACCGCGGCGATCGCGTCGGGTCACGCGGCCAGGTGCTTGCTCCGTTGGCCCGCCCGGGCAGGCGCCGGCCCCCGATCAGGGCGTCGTCTCGCCCCGCACCAGCGGGCGGCACACCGGCTGGACGTCCTCCGGGAGGTCGTCCGGGCGGCACCAGCGGGCCTCCAGGATCTCGAACGGGTCGAGGCGCAGCTCGCCGCCCAGCAGCCGGGCCTCGAACGCCACCTCGAGACGGGTGCGCAGGCCGCTGTTCAGCATGACCAGCCGGCCCACCTCCACGTCGAGGCCGGTTTCCTCCTTGACCTCACGGACCACGGTCTGCCGGAAGTCCTCGCCCTTGTGCGCGAAGCCGCTCGGCAGTCCCCACTGGCGGCCCGGGGCCCACATCCGGTGCTTCAGCATGAGGACCCGCCCCTCGTCGTCCCGCACGACGCCGGTCACGCCGACCACGAACTTGGCGTTCACCCACCACATCACGCGGCTCTGCACGGGGCGCAGCAGGCGCCAGAGGCGGGTCAGGAGTGGTCTCACAGAGCGGACGGTACCCGCTCGGTCCGCGGGTATGACCGGGCGGTCCGCGGATACGACCGGGCGGTCCCGCCTCGCCGGAGCGCCTCGGGGCGGCCGGTCCCGCCCGGCTCGTCGGCGTCTCCGGGGGGCCCGCCCCGTTCGCCTGGCGGACGTGCGTTGACAGTGACGGCACCCGGCCCTGACAGTTGCGTGAGAGCGGTACATGCCTGACACAGTCCAATGCTATGGACTGCGCAGTACAGTGTGCTGAACGACATCCACCCGCAGACCGTCCGGAGCCCCCGTGAGTACCCCCCGCGCCGACGCCGGCGTCACGCCCGGCACCTCCTCCCCGGCCGTCGCCCCCGTGGCCGCCCCCGAGGCGGCAGCCGCCGCCGGTCACGCGTCCGCGCCGGACGGTGCGCCGGGCGGGCGGTTCGGTTCGCTCGGGCCGGTCGGTCTGGTCCTCGCCGGGGGGATCTCCGTGCAGTTCGGTGCCGCGCTCGCGGTGAGCCTGATGCCGCGGGCCGGGGCGCTCGGCGTGGTGACCCTGCGGCTGGTGGTGGCCGCCGTCGTCATGCTCGTGGTCTGCCGGCCCCGGCTGCGCGGCCACTCCCGGGCCGACTGGGGCACGGTCGTCGTCTTCGGCATCGCCATGGCCGGTATGAACGGCCTCTTCTACCAGGCCGTCGACCGCATCCCGCTCGGTCCCGCCGTCACCCTGGAGGTGCTCGGCCCGCTCGCCCTGTCCGTCTTCGCCTCCCGCCGCGCGGTCAACCTGGTCTGGGCCGGGCTCGCCCTGGCCGGCGTCTTCCTGCTGAGCGGCGGCGGCTTCGACGACCTCGACCCGGCCGGTGCCGCCTTCGCCCTGGCGGCGGGCGCGATGTGGGCGGCGTACATCGTCTTCAGCGCCCGCACCGGACGGCGCTTCCCGCAGGCCGACGGGCTGGCCCTGGCGATGGTGGTCGGGGCGCTGCTGTTCCTGCCGCTGGGCATCGCCGAGTCGGGGGCGAAGCTGATCGACCCGACGACGCTCGCGCTGGGCGCCGGGGTCGCCGTGCTCTCCTCCGTCCTGCCCTACACCCTCGAACTGCTGGCCCTGCGCCGCCTGCCCGCGCCGACCTTCGCCATCCTCATGAGTCTGGAACCCGCCATCGCCGCGGCGGCCGGCTTCCTCATCCTCGACCAGGCCCTGTCCGCCACCCAGTCCGCCGCCATCGCCCTGGTCATCGCGGCGAGCATGGGCGCCGTACGGACCCAGGTGGGGCGGCGGAAGGCGAAGGCGCTCCCCGAGGTCCCGTAGCACCCCGGCACCCCGGACGGGCCGGGCGGCAGCCGCACCGCATAGGCTGCGTCCCTGGTCAGCTCATCGGGATCACGGGGAGGGAACCGATGAATCACCCGGCCGGGGTCTTCAAGCCCTTGCAGGACGACGATCCGCGCACGGTGGCCGGTTACCGTCTCGCGGCACGCCTCGGAGCGGGCGGTATGGGGCGGGTCTACCTGTCGCACACCCGGGGCGGCCGGCCCGTGGCCGTCAAGGTCGTACGGTCCGAGCTGGCCGACGACCCGGCCTTCCGGCGGCGGTTCGGCCGGGAGATCGGGGCGGCCCGGAAGGTCAAGGGCGCCTACACGGCCGAACTGATCGACGCCGACCCGGACGCCGCCCCGCCCTGGCTGGCCACGCTGTACGTGCCCGGGCCCTCCCTGTCGGACGCCGTCGCGCGCAGCGGGCCGCTGCCGGTGCCCGCGGTGCTGTGGCTGATGGCGGGGGTCGCCGAGGCGCTGCAGGCCATCCACGGCGCGGGGATCGTGCACCGGGACCTCAAGCCGGCGAACGTCCTGCTGGCCGGCGACGGGCCGCGGGTCATCGACTTCGGCATCTCGCTCGCCGCCGACAGCACCGCGCACACCGCCACGGGCAGCACCATCGGCACGCCCCAGTACATGGCCCCCGAGCAGGCATCGGCGGGTGACATCACGGCGGCCACCGACATCTTCGCGCTCGGCCAGACGGCCGCCTTCGCGGCGCTCGGCAAGCCGCTGTACGGCGACGGCCCGGCCGCCACCGTGCTCTACCGGATCGTCCACTCGGAGCCCGACCTGTCCGGGGTGCCCGAGCGTCTGCGCGACCTGCTCGCCCGGTGCCTGGCCGCCGACCCGGGGGAACGGGCCACCCCGACCGAGGTCGTCGAGTGGTGCCGCCGGGAGCTGGGCCGGGACGGCGGGGAGGAGGCCGGTCCGGCCCTGTGGCGGGAGATCGCCGGGCCGCCGGTGACGGTTCCGCCGCCGGCCGCGGCCACCGGACCGGCGACCGCCGCGGCACCGGTCGCAGCCCCGGGCCCGACCGCGGTGCACACGACGCCGTGGACCGTTCCGCAGCCGGCGGCTCCGTCGCCGGGGACCGTCCCGGCGCCCTGGCAGGCGGCCCCCGGGCCCTGGCCGGGCGCCGTCGGACCGGGCGGCCCGACGGTGCCGCGCAGGCCGGCCGGGCCGGAGGAGCGCAGGCGCCGCAGGAGGAACACCGTCCTGATCTCGGTCGGTGCCGTCGTCGCGTGCGGCCTGGTGATCGCGGCGGGGTCGGCGCTCCTGGACGCGGCGGGGCGGGGGATCGAACGGGTCCGGGAGGCGGCCGCGTCCGAGTCAGCGTCGGCGGCGGAGTCCGCGTCCGGTGCGCCCCGGCCGGCGGCGGAGGGGTCGGCGACCGACGGGGAGGCCGGGGCGGCCGGTGCGGGGTCCGCCGCGTCTGCCTCGCCGGGCAGCGGGTCCGGCGGCTCCGCCGTGGGGACGACGACACCACCACGGGCCCGACCCCACGGCGGCCTGCTGGTGAACGGCGACAACTCGATCGACCTGACCGAGGGCACGATGCGCGAGGACCGCAAGGGGGACATCCGCCTCGACTGCGCGGACCCGGGCTGCGCCCTGGAGAGCGACACCGGCGTCTTCATGATGCTGTTCGGCGACCCGGGTGCCGACTACGAGGAGTGCCGCGCGATGACCGCCGACCACGCCGAGCACCGCCTCTCGCTGGCCGCCGCGTCCGCCGGCCGGGAGATCTGCGTCAGGCGGAGCAACGGAGACATCGCCCTGCTCGTCGTCCAGGTGAAGTCGACCGCCATGCCGGACTCCGCCTTCGTCACCATGGACACGACGGTCTGGCCCGCGGAGAAGCACTAGCAACTCCCGGCGGCCGAGCGGCGTTCGAGCGTCACGCGAAAATCATGCAAGCGTGCTTGATTGTTGTCACCGCCCCTGCCATGCTCCTCACCACACCGCGCCGCACGCCACCGTGCCCGAGGGGAGCGACCCGTGTCCGACCCGACGCCCGTGATCGAGGACCTGCGCGAGGAGAGCCAGGAACTCGACGCGCTGGTGGCCAAGTTGAGCCCGGAGGAGTGGCGCACGGCCACCCCGGCGCCCGGCTGGACGATCGCCCACCAGATCGCGCACCTGCACTGGACCGACCGGGCCGCCCACATCGCCGTCACCGACGGGGACGGGTTCAAGGGGCTGATCGAACAGGCCCTCGCGGCGCCCGACCGCTACGTCGACGACGCCGCCGACGAGGGGGCCGCGCAGGACCCCGCCGTGCTGCTGGCGGCCTGGCGGGAGGGCCGCGCCGCCCTCGACGGAGCGCTGCGCGCCGCCGCCCCCGGTGCCCGCTTCCCCTGGTACGGCCCACCCATGGCCACCGCCTCCATGGCCACCGCCCGCCTGATGGAGACCTGGGCGCACGGCTTGGACGTCGCGGTGGCCCTCGGCGTCTCCCGCCCGCCCACCGACCGCCTGCGGCACGTCGCCCGCATCGGCGTCCGCGCCCGGGACTTCGCCTACGCCGCCCACGGACTCACGCCGCCCGCCGAGCCGTTCCGCGTCGAACTCACCGGCCCCGGGGGCGACCTGTGGACGTACGGTCCCGAGGCCGCCGCCCAGCGGGTCACCGGCCCGGCGCTCGACTTCTGTCTGCTCGCCACCCAGCGCGCCCACCGCGTCGACCTCGACCTCGCCGCCGAGGGGCCGGACGCCGACCGCTGGCTGGACATCGCCCAGGCCTTCGCCGGACCGCCGGGAGCCGGACGCCCGCCGAAGGGGGAGTCCAGGTGAGCGTGCTCCGGATCGGCAACGCCTCCGGCTTCTACGGCGACCGCTTCGACGCCGTGCGCGAGATGCTCACCGGCGGTCCCCTGGACGTCCTCACCGGTGACTACCTCGCCGAGCTGACCATGCTCATCCTGGGCCGCGACCGCCTGAAGGACCCCGGCGCCGGATACGCCCGCACCTTCCTGCGCCAGCTGGAGGAGTGCCTCGGCCTTGCCCACGAGCGGGGCGTCCGGATCGTCGCCAACGCGGGCGGCCTGAACCCCGCCGGACTCGCCGACGCCGTACGGGCGCTGGCCGAGCGGCTCGGCGTCCCCGTCCGCGTCGCGCACGTCGAGGGCGACGACCTGACCGCCGCCCACCCGGGGGCGCTGGCCGCGCACGCCTACCTCGGCGGCTTCGGCATCGCCGCGTGCCTGCGGGCCGGCGCCGACGTGGTCGTCACCGGACGCGTCACCGACGCCGCGCTGGTCACCGGGCCGGCCGCCGCGCACTTCGGCTGGGGGCCGGCCGAGTACGACCGGCTCGCGGGCGCCGTCGTCGCCGGGCACGTGCTGGAGTGCGGGGCGCAGGCGACCGGCGGCAACTACGCCTTCTTCCAGGACGGCGACGTACGGCGGCCCGGCTTCCCGCTCGCCGAACTGCACGCCGACGGCAGCTTCGTCGTCACCAAGCACGACGGCACCGGCGGCTTCGTCGACGTCGGCACCGTCACCGCGCAACTGCTGTACGAGACGGGCGGCGCCCGGTACGCCGGACCCGACGTCACCACCCGGCTCGACACCGTCCGGCTCACCCAGGACGGCCCGGACCGCGTCCGCGTCGAGGGCGTGCGCGGCGAGGCACCGCCGCCCACCCTCAAGGTCGGCCTCAACCGCCTCGGCGGCTTCCGCAACGAGGTCGCCTTCGTGCTCACCGGCCTGGACGTCGAGGCCAAGGCCGCGCTGGTGCGGGACCAGATGGAACCCGCGCTCGGCAAGGTCGCCGACGTCCGCTGGGACCTGGTGCGCACCGACCGTCCCGACGCCCCGACCGAGGAGACGGCGAGCGCCCTGCTCCGGCTCGTCGTCCGGGACGCCGACCAGCAGGCGGTCGGACGGGCGTTGAGCGGCGCCGCGATCGAGCTGGCCCTCGCCGGATATCCCGGCTTCCACGTACTGGCGCCACCCGGGAAGGGCGCGCCCTACGGCGTGTTCGACGCCGTCCACGTCCCCCAGGACACCGTCGAGCACGTCGCCGTGCTGCCCGACGGACGCCGGGTCGCGGTGCCGCCCGCCCAGGACACCGCCGTACTCCACGCGGTACCGGAACCACCCCTGCCGCCGCCCCTCCCGCCCGGCCCGGTCCGCCGTGCCCCGCTCGGCCTGGTGGCCGGCGCCCGCAGCGGCGACAAGGGTGGCGACGCCAACGTCGGCGTGTGGGCGCGGACCGAGGACGCCTGGCGCTGGCTCGCCCACGAACTGACCGGCGACCGGTTCCGCGAGCTGATCCCGGAGGCCCGCGACCTGCCCGTCACCCGGCACCGACTCCCCAACCTGCGCGCCCTCAACTTCGTCGTGGAGGGCATCCTCGGCGAGGGCGTCGCCGCACAGGCCCGCTTCGATCCCCAGGCCAAGGCGCTCGGCGAGTGGCTGCGCTCCCGGCACCTGGACATCCCGGAGTGCCTGCTGTGACCGCCCCGCCGCACGCTCCCGTCCCGGTCGGCGCCGCCGTGCCCGTGCCGCCGTACACGTCCGTCCCGGTCGGCGCCGCTGTGCCCGTGCCGCCGTACACGTCCGTCCCGGTCGGCGCCGCTGTGCCCGTCCCGCCGTACACGCCCGTCCCGGACGGCCCCGTCGTGACCGCCCCGCCGTACACCCCGGAGGCCCCGCTGTGACCGTCCTGTCCTCCGCCCTGGACCCGGCCGCCCCCGACCACCGCGCCCACCGCGAGGCGATGCTCGCCAAACTCGCCGACCTGGACGCCGAGCACGCCAAGGCCCTCGCGGGCGGCGGCGAGAAGTACGTCGCCCGGCACCGGAAGCGCGGCAAGCTGCTGGCCCGCGAGCGCATCGAGCTGCTCCTCGACCCCGACACGCCGTTCCTGGAGCTGTCGCCGCTGGCCGCCTGGGGCAGCGAGTACACGGTCGGCGCCTCCCTCGTCACCGGCATCGGCGTCGTGGAGGGCATCGAGTGCCTGATCACCGCCAACGACCCGACCGTGCGCGGCGGCGCCAGCAACCCCTGGTCGCTGAAGAAGGCCCTGCGCGCCAACGACATCGCGCTCGCCAACCGGCTGCCCTGCATCAGCCTGGTGGAGTCCGGCGGCGCCGACCTGCCCTCCCAGAAGGAGATCTTCATCCCGGGCGGCGCGATCTTCCGGGACCTGACCCGGCTGTCGGCGGCCGGCATCCCCACGGTCGCCGTCGTCTTCGGCAACTCCACCGCCGGGGGCGCCTACATCCCCGGCATGTCCGACCACGTGATCATGGTCAAGGAGCGGGCCAAGGTGTTCCTCGGCGGGCCGCCGCTGGTCAAGATGGCCACCGGTGAGGAGAGCGACGACGAGTCGCTGGGCGGCGCCGAGATGCACGCGCGCACCTCCGGCCTCGCCGACCACTTCGCCGTCGACGAACCGGACGCCCTGCGCCAGGCCCGCCGCGTGGTCGCCCGCCTCAACCACCGCAAGGCGTACGCCGATCCGCCGCTGGCCGAACCGCCGAAGTACGACCCCGAGGAACTCCTCGGCATCGTCCCCGGCGACCTGCGCACCCCCTTCGACCCGCGCGAGGTGATCGCGCGGATCGTCGACGCCTCCGACTTCGACGAGTTCAAGCCCCTGTACGGGACCAGCCTGACCACCGGCTGGGCGAGCCTGCACGGCTATCCGGTCGGCATCCTCGCCAACGCCCGGGGCGTCCTGTTCAGCGAGGAGTCGCAGAAGGCGGCCCAGTTCATCCAGCTCGCCAACCAGCGGGACATCCCGCTGCTGTTCCTCCACAACACCACCGGCTACATGGTCGGCAAGGAGTACGAGCAGGGCGGCATCATCAAGCACGGCGCCATGATGATCAACGCGGTCTCCAACTCCCGCGTCCCCCACCTGTCCGTCCTGATGGGGGCCTCCTACGGCGCCGGTCACTACGGCATGTGCGGCCGCGCCTACGACCCGCGCTTCCTCTTCGCCTGGCCCAGCGCCAAGTCCGCCGTCATGGGCCCGCAGCAGCTCGCCGGCGTCCTGTCCATCGTCGCCCGCCAGTCGGCCGCCGCGAAGGGACAGCCGTACGACGACGAGGGCGACGCCGCCCTGCGCGCCATGGTGGAGCAGCAGATCGAGTCCGAGTCGCTGCCCATGTTCCTGTCCGGGCGGCTCTACGACGACGGCGTCATCGACCCCCGCGACACCCGCACCGTGCTCGGCCTGTGCCTGTCCGCCGTCCACACCGCCCGCTACGAGGGCGCGCGCGGCGGCTTCGGCGTCTTCCGGATGTGAGGAACCACGTGATTGCTTCCGTACTGGTCGCCAACCGGGGCGAGATCGCCTGCCGCGTCTTCCGCACCTGCCGCGAGGCGGGCATCCGCACCGTCGCCGTGCACTCGGACGCCGACGAGAACGCCCTGCACGTGCGCGTGGCCGACGCCGCCGTACGCCTGCCGGGCGCGTCGCCCGCCGACACCTACCTGCGCGGCGACCTGATCGTGAAGGCCGCGGTCGCCGCCGGAGCCGACGCCGTCCACCCCGGCTACGGCTTCCTCTCCGAGAACGCCGACTTCGCGCGCGCGGTGCGGGACGCGGGGCTGGTGTGGATCGGGCCGCCGCCCGAGGCCATCGAGGCGATGGCGTCCAAGACGCGTGCCAAGCAGCTGATGGGCCTCGCGCCCCTCACCGACGTCACCGAGGCCGACCTGCCGGTGCTGGTGAAGGCGGCGGCCGGCGGCGGCGGACGCGGCATGCGCGTCGTCCGGGACCTCGCCGACCTCGACGCCGAACTGACCGCCGCCCGCGCTGAGGCCGCGAGCGCCTTCGGCGACGGCGAGGTGTTCGTCGAGCCGTACCTGGAGAACGGCCGCCACGTCGAGGTGCAGATCCTCGCCGACACCCACGGCACCGTGTGGGCGCTCGGCACCCGCGACTGCTCCCTCCAGCGCCGCCACCAGAAGGTGATCGAGGAGGCCCCGGCGCCCGGACTGAGCCCCGGGCTCACCGCCGAGCTCCACGACCTCGCCGTACGCGCCGCCCGCGCCGTCGACTACGCCGGCGCCGGGACCGTCGAGTTCCTCGTCGCCGACGGCAGGGCGCACTTCCTGGAGATGAACACCCGCCTCCAGGTCGAACACCCCGTCACCGAGGCCGTCTTCGGCATCGACCTCGTCGCCCTCCAGCTCGCGATCGCCGAAGGACAGGCCCTCGAAGGCGATCCCCCGCCCGCGCGTGGCCACGCCGTCGAGGCCCGCCTGTACGCCGAGGACCCGTCCCGGGGCTGGGCCCCGCAGACCGGCCGCCTGCACCGCCTGACCGTGCCCGACGGCATCCGCCTGGACACCGGCTGCACCGACGGCGACGACATCGGCGTCCACTACGACCCGATGCTCGCCAAGGCGGTCGCCCACGCGCCCACGCGCGCCGAGGCCGTCCGCCGCCTCGCCGGAGCCCTGGAACGGGCGGCGATCCACGGCCCGGTCACCAACCGCGACCTGCTCGTCCGCTCCCTGCGCCACGAGGAGTTCACCTCCGGCCGCATGGACACCGGCTTCTACGACCGCCACCTGACCGGCCTGACGCGGCCCGCCCCCGACCCGCTCGCCCCCCTGGCCGCCGCCCTGGCCGACGCGAGCACCCGCGCCGGCCGCTTCGGCGGCTGGCGCAACCTGCCCTCGGGACCCCAGGTCAAGCGCTACGCCGTGGACGGCGAGGACGTCGAGGTCCGCTACCGCCACACCCGTACCGGTCTCGCCGCCGACGGCGTCCGCGTCGTCCACGCCGACGCCGGCCTGGTCGTCCTCGAGACCGACGGCGTGCAGCGCCGTTTCGCCGTCGCCCGCTACGGCGACCAGGTCCACGTCGACGCCACCCGCCTCACCGCCCTGCCCCGCTTCCCCGACCCCACCACCCAGCACGCCCCCGGCTCCCTCCTGGCGCCGATGCCCGGCACGGTCGTGCGCGTCGCGGACGGCCTGACGGAGGGCGCCACCGTCCAGGCGGGCCAGCCGTTGCTGTGGCTGGAGGCCATGAAGATGGAACACCGGATCACTGCTCCGGCCACGGGAACGCTCGCCGCGCTGAACGCCGTACCGGGACAGCAAGTGACGGTCGGCTCCCTGCTGGCGGTGGTGCAAGCGTCCTAGGGGCGCGGGGAACTGCGCGACAAGCCACGACGAAGCCCGCACCGAAGGAGCACGCAGATGTCCACCCTCGTCGAATCCGAAGAGCACAAGTCCCTCCGCGAGGCGGTATCGGCCTTCGCCAGGACCCAGCCCCACGTCCTCGACGCCGACGACGGCAAACGCCTCTGGCAAGCCGCCGCCAAGCTCGGCTACATAGGCGTCAACCTGCCGGAGGCATACGGCGGAGGCGGCGCCGGCATCACCGAACTCTCCCTCGTCCTCGAAGAGCTGGGCGCCGCGGGCAACCCCCTGCTCATGATGATCGTCTCCCCGGCGATCTGCGGCACCGTCATCGCCCGCTTCGGCACCGAGGAACAGAAGCGCGAGTGGCTCCCGCCGCTCGCCGACGGCACCCGCCTCATGGCCTTCGGCATCACCGAACCCGACGCCGGCTCCAACAGCCACCGCATCACCACCACCGCCCGCCGCGACGCGGCCACCGGGGACTGGATCCTCACCGGACGCAAGGTCTTCGTCTCCGGCGTCGACATCGCCGACGCCACCCTGATCGTCGGCCGCACCGAGGACGCTCGCACCGGCAGGCTCAAGCCCTGCCTGTTCATCGTCCCGCGCGACACCCCCGGCTTCGGGCGCCGCCCCATCGACATGGAACTGAACGCCGTGGAGCGGCAGTTCGAGCTGACCCTGGACGACGTACGGCTGCCCGCCGACGCCCTGGTCGGCGACGAGGACGCGGGGCTCCTCCAGCTCTTCGCCGGTCTCAACCCCGAGCGCGTGATGACGGCCGCGTTCGGCATCGGCATGGGCCGCCACGCCCTCGGCAAGGCCCTCGCCTACGCCCGTGAGCGCACCGTGTGGAAGACCCCCATCGGCGCCCACCAGGCCATCGCGCACCCCCTCGCCCAGGCCCACATCGACCTCGAACTGGCCCGCCTGATGATGCAGAAGGCCGCCCACCTGTACGACGCGGGCGACGACGTGGGCGCCGGCGAGGCCGCCAACATGGCGAAGTACGCGGCCGGGGAGGCCTGCGTGAAGGCCGTCGACCAGGCCGTGCACACCCTCGGCGGCAACGGCCTCACCCGCGAGTACGGTCTCGGCCGGCTGATCACGGCGTCGCGCGTCGCCCGGATCGCCCCGGTGAGCCGGGAGATGATCCTCAACTACGTCTCCCACCAGACCCTGGGCCTTCCCAAGTCGTACTAGGCCGTACACAGCCCGCGTTGGAGGAACCGTGTTCCGCAGCGAGTACGCAGACGTCCCGCCCGTCGACCTGCCCATCCACGACGCGGTGCTCGGCGGGGCCGCCGCCTTCGGCGCCACCCCGGCGCTGATCGACGGCACCGACGGCACCACCCTCACCTACGAGCAGGTGGACCGCTTCCACCGGCGCGTCGCCGCCGCCCTCGCCGCCTCCGGCGTGCGCAAGGGCGACGTCCTCGCCCTGCACAGCCCCAACACCGTCGCCTTCCCCCTGGCCTTCTACGCCGCCACCCGCGCGGGCGCCTCCGTCACCACCGTGCACCCGCTCGCCACCGCCGAGGAGTTCGCCAAACAGCTCAAGGACTGCGCCGCCCGCTGGATCGTCACCGTCTCACCGCTCCTCGCCACCGCCCGCCGGGCCGCCGAACTGGCAGGCGGCGTCCAGGAGATCCTGGTCTGCGACAGCGCGCCCGGCCACCGCTCCCTCGTCGACACGCTGGCCTCGACCGCACCCGAACCGTCCGTCGCCTTCGACCCCGCGGAGGACGTCGCCGCCCTGCCGTACTCCTCGGGCACCACCGGCACGCCCAAAGGCGTGATGCTCACCCACCGGCAGATCGCCACCAACCTCACCCAGCTCGAACCGCTGATGCCCGCCGCACCCGGCGACCGCGTCCTCGCCGTGCTGCCGTTCTTCCACATCTACGGCCTCACCGCCCTGATGAACGCCCCGCTGCGGCTCGGCGCCACCGTCGTCGTGCTGCCCCGCTTCGACCTGGAGCAGTTCCTCGCCGCCATCCAGAACCACCGCATCACCAGCCTCTACGTCGCCCCGCCGATCGTCCTGGCCCTCGCCAAGCACCCCCTGGTCACCGACTACGACCTGTCCTCGCTGAAGTACGTCGTCAGCGCCGCCGCCCCGCTGGACGCGCGCCTCGCCGCCGCCTGCTCCCAGCGGCTCGGCCTGCCGCCCGTCGGCCAGGCCTACGGCATGACGGAACTGTCCCCGGGCACCCACGTCGTCCCCCTCGACGCCATGGCCGCCGCGCCACCCGGCACCGTCGGCAAGCTCATCGCCGGCACCGAGATGCGGATCATCTCCCTCACCGAACCCGGCAAGGACCTCAGAACCGGCGAAGCCGGGGAGATCCTCATCCGCGGGCCGCAGGTCATGAAGGGCTACCTGGGCCGGCCCGACGCCACCGCCGCCATGATCGACGAGGAGGGCTGGCTGCACACCGGCGACGTCGGACACGTGGACGCCGACGGCTGGCTGTTCGTCGTCGACCGGGTCAAGGAACTGATCAAGTACAAGGGCTTCCAGGTGGCCCCCGCCGAACTGGAGGCCCTCCTGCTCACCCACCCCGGCGTCGCCGACGCGGCCGTCATCGGCGCCTACGACGACGACGGCAACGAAGTACCGCACGCCTTCGTCGTCCGTCGGCCGACCGCACCCCGGCTCGCCGAGGGCGAGATCATGATGTACGTCGCCGAACGCGTCGCCCCCTACAAACGCGTCCGCCGGGTCACCTTCGCCGACGCCGTCCCCCGGGCCGCCTCCGGCAAGATCCTCCGCCGGCAGCTGAGGGAGCAGCGATGACCCTGATCAACCGCACCGGCGCCAGGGGCGTCGAGACCCTCACCCTCGACGCGCCGCACAACCGCAACGCCCTGTCCGCGGCCCTCGTCGGCGACCTCGCCGACGCCCTCGCCGAGGCGGGCGGCGACCCCGGCGTCCGCGCCGTCGTCCTCACCCACACCGGCACCACCTTCAGCGCCGGCGCCGACCTGCGCGACCCGCCCGACCCCGACGCCCTGGTCGGCCTGTTCCGGCAGATCGCCGAAGTGCCGAAGCCGGTGATCGCCCGGGTCGCCGGACACGTCCGCGCGGGCGGCCTCGGCCTGGTCGCCGCCTGCGACATCGCGGCGGCCTCCACCGCGTCCACCTTCGCCTTCACCGAGGTCCGCATCGGCGTGGCACCCGCCGTGATCTCCCTGACCCTGCTGCCCCGCACCGACCCCCGCGCCCTCGCCCGCTACTACCTCACCGGCGAGCGCTTCGACGCCGCCGAGGCCGCCCGCATCGGCCTGGTCACGGCGGCGGGCGACGACGTGGACGCCGTACTCGAACCCGTCCTCGACGGTGTGCGCCGTGCCTCACCCCAGGGTCTGGCCGAGACGAAACGGCTGCTCACGGCTAGGGTGCTGGAAGCCTTCGACCGGGACGCGGCCGGCCTGACCGCGCTCTCGGCCCGGCTGTTCGCCTCTCCGCAGGCCCGCGAGGGGATGACGGCCTTCCTCGAACGACGGGATCCGCAATGGGTGGTGTGAGCGGCGCCGTGGGCGCGGCCGAGCGCGCGGAGCGCGTACCCAAGCAGGACCGCAGCCGGGCCACCCGGCAGCGGCTCCTGGAGGCCGCCGTGGCCTGCCTCGCCGCACGCGGCTGGGCCGGGTCCACGGTCTCCGTCGTCGCCGAGCACGCCGGTGTCTCCCGCGGCGCCGCCCAGCACCACTTCCCGACCCGGGAGGACCTCTTCACGGCGGCCGTGGAGTACGTCGCCGAGGAACGCTCCACCGCGCTGCGCGCCCTCTTCCCCGACGGTGCCACCGCCGGTGACCGGCGCGCCGTGGTCGCCGCCCTCGTCGACCTCTACACCGGCCCCCTCTTCCGCGCCGCCCTGCACCTGTGGGTCGCCGCCTCCAACGAGGAGCAGCTGCGCGGCCGGGTCACCGAACTGGAGGCCCGCGTCGGCCGCGAGAGCCACCGCGTCGCCGTCGACCTCCTGGCCGCCGACGAGACCCGCCCCGGCGCCCGCGAAACCGTCCAGGGCCTCCTGGACATGGCCCGCGGCCTGGGCCTGGCCAACCTCCTCACCGACGACGCGGCCCGACGGGAGAGAGTGGTCGAGCAGTGGACGCGCCTGCTGGAGCAGGCGCTGGACTGAGCCGGACGGTCACCGCACGGCGTACGTCCGGGGCAGGCTCCGGGCGAGGCGCCGAGACCCGTCACGGACTCAGCCGCTCCACCCGCCAGCCCCCGCCGCCCTCCGCCACGTACCGCAGCCGGTCGTGCAGCCGGTTCTCCCGGCCCTGCCAGAACTCCACCGCCCCCGGCACCACCCGGAACCCGCCCCAGTGCGGCGGCACCGGCACCTGCTCGCCCTCCGGATAGCGCGCGGCCAGCTCCGCGTACGCCGAGTCCAGGGCGTCGCGGCCCGGCACCACCGAGGACTGGACGCTCGCCCAGGCACCCAGCTGCGAGCCGTGCGGCCGGGTCCGGAAGTAGGCGGCGGTCTCGTCCCGCCCGGTGCGGCGCGCCACACCCGTGACCACGACCTGCCGGGCCATGGGGTGCCAGGGGAACAGCAGCGAGACGTACGGGTTCGCCTCCAGCTCGCGCGCCTTGCGGGAGTCGTAGTTGGTGTAGAAGACGAACCCCTGCTCGTCGAAGTGCTTCAGCAGCACCGTGCGCGAGCTGGGCCGCCCCTCGGCGTCCGCGGTGGACACCACCATGGCGTTCGGCTCGAACAGCCCGCCGTCCGTCGCCGCCTGCTTGAACCAGCGCGCGAACTGCTCGACGGGCGTCGCCGCCAGCTCGGGCTCGGCCAGCCCCTCGGCCCGGTACTGCTTGCGCATCGAGGCGAGGTCGAAGGGGACGTCGGCGCCGGCGGGGCGGGTGGAATCGGCTTCGCGATCGGTCACGCCGCCCATCCTGCCGCATCCCCCCGTCCCCCGGACCCGGCTGGCACCGAGTGCCGCACCCACTCCCCAAGCGCGGCACGCGGGGATATCGTGCTTGCTCCCGCTCCGGCCGGATGACCGACGGCCGCACGGGGCATCACAGGGGTGACCGGCAGGACCGCGAGTCGAACAGGACCGTGGATCCATGGGGGCGCCGCACCGTCTCCCGCCCAGGTCGCCGTACACCACTGATCACGAGGAGCCGCCTGATGTCCGACTTCGTACCCGGGCTAGAGGGAGTCGTCGCCTTCGAGACGGAGATCGCCGAACCCGACAAGGAGGGCGGCGCCCTGCGCTACCGCGGCGTCGACATCGAGGACCTCGTCGGGCACGTCTCCTTCGGCAACGTGTGGGGCCTGCTCGTCGACGGAGCCTTCAACCCCGGCCTGCCGCCCGCCGAGCCCTTCCCCATCCCCGTGCACTCCGGCGACATCAGGGTCGACGTCCAGTCCGCCCTCGCCATGCTCGCGCCCGCCTGGGGCCTCAAGCCCCTCCTGGACATCGACGCCGGGCAGGCCCGCGACGACCTCGCCCGCGCCGCCGTCATGGCCCTGTCCTACGTCGCCCAGTCGGCGCGCGGCCAGGGCCTGCCCATGGTCCCGCAGCGCGAGATCGACAAGGCCGAGTCGGTCGTCGAACGCTTCATGATCCGCTGGCGCGGCGAACCCGACCCCAAGCACGTCGCCGCCGTCGACGCCTACTGGACCTCCGCCGCCGAGCACGGCATGAACGCCTCCACCTTCACCGCCCGCGTCATCGCCTCCACCGGCGCGGACGTGGCCGCCGCCCTCTCCGGGGCCGTCGGCGCCATGTCGGGGCCGCTGCACGGCGGCGCCCCCTCGCGCGTCCTGCACATGATCGAGGAGATCGAGCGCACCGGCGACGCCGAGGCCTACGTCAAGAAGACCCTCGACGCCGGCGAACGCCTCATGGGCTTCGGCCACCGCGTCTACCGCGCCGAGGACCCCCGCGCCCGCGTCCTGCGCCGCACCGCCCGCGAGCTGGGCGCCCCGCGCTACGAGGTCGCCGAGGCCCTGGAGAAGGCCGCCCTCGCCGAGCTCCACGCCCGCCGCCCCGACCGCGTGCTGGCCACCAACGTCGAGTTCTGGGCCGCGATCATGCTGGACTTCGCGGAGGTCCCGGCGCCCATGTTCACCTCGATGTTCACCTGCGCCCGCACCGCCGGCTGGTCCGCCCACATCCTGGAGCAGAAGCGCACCGGCCGCCTGGTCCGCCCGTCCGCCCGCTACGTCGGCCCGGGCACCCGCGACCCGCGCGAGATCGAGGGCTACGACGACATCGCGGGCTGACCGCCCCGGTCCCGGAACGCAGGCGACCCGCGAGTCTGGTTCCTCCGTGGAGGAGCCGGCCGGACGTACCGGCGACTCGCGGGTCGGGTGACTGCATTGGGATTGGGCCGGCTGCACGCGTCTTTCACGCGCTGGTCCGGCGCCGCACTCCGTGTGGTGCCGGGCCGCTAGCCCGCAGCCACCTCACGCGTCCGGTTGTCATACATTCGCCGGATCACCTCCCTTCGGTGTGAGGCCCACACTAGGAATGAGTCGCGCCTCCATCAACCTCTTTTTGAGAGGGATTCGACTCGGCTCGTGCGCCGTACTCGTACCCGTCGCCCCGCTGCAACGGTCGCAGACGCTCGTGGAACACGTCGATCCGGCCTCCCGGCGTGGTGACGCTGTGCTGGCCCCTGGCACGGACCGATACTCGGCCGGTCCAAGTGCCCACCCACATGCCCGAGGTCACGACGGCACGCACGAGATCCCCGGTCACGTATCCGAAGTGCTGTTTGGTGCGGGATCGGTGCAACCGCGGAAATCCATAGCGGTCTGGCGTGGTGCGTGCGTACGATCCCCGCCCAGTGGCTTTGGCGACGAGGACCTGTTCGGCGACACGTACGATCCGGCTCCCGGAATCGTGATCAAGGTACCCGACCGACAGGGCGTCCATGGTGTGCGTCTTGTAGAGGCCGGAGAGGTCCCGCGCCTTCTTGGTGAGCCGACCGGACCAGCCATGTACCGGTCTGCCGAGAACGCTCAGCGCTTCGGTGAGCCGAGGCGAGACGGCATTCATGACTGCGGCGTCGTCGAGCGGCGAGAGGACCTGCTGGAGGACCGTGGCGAGTCGCTCGGGCCGGTGTGCCAGAAAGTCCTCGACAGTTCGGCTTCCCTTGGCCTGGTTGCACGGCACACAGGCCAGAACCAGGTTCGAGATGCGGTTTGAGCCGCCTCGGCTGCGGGGTCTGACGTGCTCCACATTGAGACGGACCCCGGCGACCCCGCAATAGGCACAGGTACTGTCCCACCTGGCCCGCAGACGCGTACGGGTATGCCCGCCCGAGTGACCTCGCCTGCGCATGTTGAAGGCGGCGCTTTCCACGTGAATCTCGGTGACGGGGGCGTAGCGGGTCAGACGGTTGGCCAGCGAGGTGGTGGTGTCGACTCGGTGACGCACGGAAGGTGGCAGCCACCCGATGGGCCGGGTGCGGTTCCATGAGCGTGGTGCTCGGTAGCGGCGGTTGGCCGAGCGCCGCCGACGTCGATATCCGGCGCGCTGTTGCATGCACGCGCGAATCTGGTCACCGCGATGCTGGAGCTCGACCGAGAACAGACCACGGCGGACCGTGATCACGGCATTGTGTGTGCCGGATTCCTTCTTTTCGTCGGTGAGGACGAGGCCCGTGCCGTGGGAGCCGGGGTCGATGCGCAGCTGTACGCCGTCAACGCATGACTTCGTGCGGGTCCGGTCCTTCAGCCGGATGGCAAAGGGCACGCGGCGGACAACCACCGCCCTGCCGCGTGCCAGCAGCTTCCGGGCACGAGCGGGGTGGCAGGGCATGAGTGGCTGCCCGTCCCTGGACAGTACGAAGACCCTGGCCGCGCCGATGCCCCCTTCGTAGACCGGTTCGACTGTGGGAACGTCACCGCTCCCCTTCTCTGCCGCCTGCGCCACCGGGGCAGCGCTCTTGGCGTGACGCCGACGAGCTTCGGTGCCTCGCTCGCCGGTCTCCCCTCGCCCATGTCTCCTACCGGCGTCCCGCGTTGCGGCGGGGTCTCCGTGAGCCGTTTCGTCCCTGCTCCCCGGGGTGTCTGCTCCCACGGATTCCAGAGCAGGCTGCTGAGGAAGCACAGCCTGGTGGGTCTGCTCGCCTGTAGGCAACGTAGTCATCGGGGCACCTCCCTGGTCCACCGGACCTTGATGACTGGGGCTGGTCACTCGACGACCTCACGGTGGGGAGCGAGTGACCTCCCTTCTTCGGCTCCTTCGACGCTAGGGGGCCGCGGGCGACCGATGCGGGCGCGCTCCGGAGAATCGCCCGGATGTGCGAAATTCGGGCTTGCCCGCGACGCGCGGTCGAAGCATCTGCTATGCGTCAACCGGCGCGTGATCTTGGCGTATCAGCTGATTGATCACTTCCCGGCTGGTCACCTACCGTTCGGCCCATGACGAAGCGACAGGGGGAGCCTTCGGTGCGGCGAGCGATCGGCAGCGGTTCGACGTTCGAGGAACGGATCGGGTACGCCCGGGCCGTCGTCGACGGGGACCGGGTGCACGTGTCGGGGACGACCGGCTTCGACTACGCGTCGATGACGATCCCCGAGGGCGTGGTGGAACAGGCCGAGCAGTGCCTGCGGAACATCGGGGCCGCGCTGGCCGCGGCGGGGTGCACCTTCGAGGACGTCGTCCGGGTGCGGTACCTGCTGCCCGCCCGGGAGGACTTCGAGCCGTGCTGGCCCGTGCTGCGGGAGGCGTTCGGGCGGGTGCGGCCGGCCGCGACGATGATGGTGTGCGGGCTCGCGGACGAACGCATGCGCATCGAGATCGAGGTGGACGCGCGGCGGGGCCCGGTCGCCGCCGGAGCGGGCTCGGGGCTGCGGATCGAGCCGGTGGACGGGGACGCCATGGTGGAGGAGTGGCGGCACGTGCACAACGTGATCGTGCCGCCGGCCGCCATGACCCCGGACGAGGCGCGGGAACGCGCCGGGCGCAACCGGCTGGCCAACGCCTACCTCGGGGACGTCCTCGTCGGCTGCTCCACCGTGCGGCCGCCCGGGGGCGGGGAGCGGGTGGCGACCGTGATCGCCCGGGTGCTGCCGGCGTACCGGGGACGCGGGATCGGCACGGCGCTCCACGAGGAGGGCCTGGCGCACGCGCGCGTGCTGGGCGCCTCGGTGGTGGAGACCGTGGTGCTGGCGGCCAACGCCGACGGACTGCGGTTCGCCGGGGCGCGGGGGTACGTGGAGACGGAGCGGTACGTGCTCGACGGCGAGCGCGACGAGTGGGTCGACCTGAGGCTCGCCGACGCCCCGGACGGCTCCCACGGGGCGCCCTCATGACGGGGGCTTATGCCGAGTTTCCGCAGTACAACGATTTCCGCGAAGTTGTGGGAACCCGGTGTGTGCTGCATCACGTTCGAGTTGAATGAAGGCCAGCGAGTGAACCGACGTACGGTACGGCGGACGCAGCCTGCAGGGGGTCCAGGTGAGTGCTTCCCGGCGTAGTGGGACCACCGACGAGCTGGGGCCGGACGAGCCGGAGCAGCCCGAGCGGGACGGCGCGGACCTGTTGGCCGCGCTCCTCGACGGCATGGACGCGGCCTTGTGCGCCTTCGACGCGGACGGGGTGGTGACCCATTGGAACCGCGAGGCGGAGCGGATCCTCGGCTGGAGCGCGGCCGAGGCCGTGGGACGGCAGGGCTTCGCGGGCTGGGCCGTGCGCAGCGCGGACGCCGGTGAGGTCGAGGACCGGCTGCTGTCCGCCATGCGGGCGCCCGGGCGCCAGGTGCACGAGTTCGCCCTGCTGACCAAGGACGGCGGCCGGGTGCTGGTGCGGACGCAGTCCGCGGCGGTGCGGGGCGCCGACGGGAGGCCCGCGGGCGTGTACTGCGCGTTCAGCGAGGTGCACGCGCAGATCGACCTGGAGCGGTCCATCGCGCTGAGCGAGGCCCTGCTCGAGGACGCGAGCTGGGGTGTCGTCCTGGTCGACGCGGACCTGCGGCCCGCCGTGGTCAACGCGCACGCGGCGCGTGCCCTGGGTGCCGGGCGCACGTCGGTGCTCGGGCGGCCGCTCGGCGACTTGCTCGCCCAGGGCGTCGAGGAGCTGGAGAACGCGCTGACGCACGTCCTGGCGGAGGGCGCGCCGCCCGCGCCGGCCGAGGTGTGGGTGAGCCTGCGCACGCCGGAGGGTGAGCGGCGCCGGTGCTGGCGCAGCGGGTTCGTGCGGCTGGCCTCGCCGCTCGCCGAGGAGCCGGTGCCCCTGGGCGTCGGCTGGCTGTTCCAGGACGTCACGGAGTCCAGGCAGGCCGAGCAGGAGGCGTCGCTGCTGCGGTTCCGGGCCAACCAGCTGCACCGGGCGGCGCGTGCCGCGGCCGAGTGCGAGGACCCGGCGGAGGCAGCCGTCGTCCACCTGGACTTCGCGCTGGCCGGGTTCGCCGACCACGCCCTGATCGACCGGGTCGTGGGCGGGGCGGTGCCGGACACCGACGCGGCCGAGCCGGTGCGGCTGGTGCGGGTCGCGGCCACGCCGTCCGGCGCGCCGGGGCCGAGCGTGCCGTCCGGGACCTCCGGGCTGCCGGTGCGCTACGGCGAGGGGCACCCCGCCGTGCAGTGCGTCGAGCGGGCGGGCTCGGTGCGGGCCAGTGCGGGTGTGCGGACGGTGCCCGAGGAGCAGGTGCGGCGGTGGGCCACGGCCCGGCAGTGGCCGGCGGACACCGTGCACGGCTTGTGCGCGGTGCTGCGCAGCCGCGGCCGGACCCTCGGCGTCGTCACGTTCCTGCGGGGCGCGGGCCGCAGCGCGTTCGAGCGGCAGGACGTGATGTACGCCGAGGACGTGGCGGTACGGATCGCGATGGCGCTGGACCTGGCCGGCGCGGCGGAGCAGCGGTAGCGCCGGTCCGGCGGATCACACCGCGGGTAAGCCGCGGCGCCTCGTCGGCACCGGCGACGCCGGTCGCGGTGGGTGCGCGGGACGGCGGAGGAGGCGTGGGCGCGGGGCGCCGGCGGGCGAGGCGGCGTGGCGAGCGGGCGCGCCCCGCGCTGCGCCTGCGGCATGCTCCAGCGGCCCCAGCGAGCGCCGGTGGTCTGCGTGGCCGCGGCGCGCGCCCCGACGGCGGCCGGCGGGTCTCCGGCCGAGCGGTTCACGGCCCGAGCGGCCCCGGCGGCGGTCGCGGAGCCCGGCGGTCTGCGGAAGCCTGGCGGTCGGCGGGCCCCGAGCGCGCGCTCAGCTGGTAGAAGCTGCGGTCCCGGTACCGGCGCCCCGGCGGCGGGGCGCGCTCACGGCCCGAGCGGCTCACGGCCCGAGCGGCCCCGGCGGTCGCGGAGCCCGGCGGTCTGCGGGAGCCTGGCGGTCAGCGGGCCCCGGTGGTCGGCGGGCCCGGCCCGCTTTCAGCGACGGTAGAAGATGCGGTCCCGGTACTGCTCCAGGACGCGGCCGTTCCACTCGTGGCCGCCGTCCACGTTGCCCGAGCGCAGCAGCGGGGGTTCGACGCCGCGGTCGGCGAGGGTGGCGGCCGCCGTGGCCGTCATCGCCTGCATGAGGGCGCTGGTGACGACCGTGGAGGCCGGCGCGAAGGGCGCCGGGACGGTGTCGAGGCTCAGCTCCGCGTCACCGACGGCGATCTTCGAGTCCAGCACGAGGTCGCAGTGGTCCTTGAGGAACGTGCCGGAGGAGTGCCGCGAGGTCGTCTCGGAGGCGTACGCCACCGAGGTCACGCCGATGACCCGGACGCCGAGGGCCCGGGCGTTCATGGCCATCTCCACGGGCAGGGCGTTGCGCCCGGACAGCGAGATGATCACGAGGGCGTCGCCCTCGCGCAGCGGGGAGGAGTCCAGCACGGCGCTCGCGAGGCCGTCGACGCGCTCCAGGGCGGAGCCGAGCGTGGCCGGCATCACGTCGACGCCGACGACGCCGGGCACGGTGAGCAGGTTCATCAGGGCGAGCCCGCCGGCCCGGTACACCACGTCCTGGGCGGCGAGCGAGGAGTGCCCGGCGCCGAAGGCGAAGAGCCGGCCGCCGCTCTGCACGGTGTCGGCGAGCAGCGTGCCGGCCGCCTCGATGCCGTCCGCCTCCTCGTCGCGCACGCGGCGCAGGAGATCGATCGCCGCGTCGAGGAACTGGCCGGCCGGCTTGCGGTCGCTCATGCGGGGCCCCTTCGGTGTGGCTGTGTCGCGGATCACGGTGCGGTCTGGACCAGTGCGGTGTCAATACGGCGTCGACGCGGCGGGGCCGGTGCGAGCGGGCGTGTCGGGGCACCGCTTCCGACGGCGGGGCACGGTTGTCGGTGGTATGCGTCAGAATTGGTGCAGGGCCAGCGCACGCGCCGGTGGGCCGTAGCCTCCGGCAATCTCATCGAGGGGCACGAATGTCCGGACTGATCGACACCACGGAGATGTACCTCCGCACCATCCTCGAGCTGGAGGAGGAAGGTGTGGTCCCGATGCGTGCGCGGATCGCCGAGCGGCTCGACCAGAGCGGTCCGACGGTCAGCCAGACGGTGGCGCGCATGGAGCGCGACGGCCTGGTGGCCGTGGCGGCCGACCGGCATCTGGAGCTGACCGAGGAGGGCAGGCGGCTGGCGACGCGCGTGATGCGCAAGCACCGGCTCGCGGAGTGCCTGCTCGTCGACGTGATCGGCCTGGAGTGGGAGCAGGTGCACGCCGAGGCGTGTCGCTGGGAGCACGTGATGAGCGAGGCCGTCGAGCGCCGCGTCCTGGAGCTGCTGCGGCACCCGACCGAGTCGCCGTACGGGAACCCGATCCCGGGCCTGGAGGAGCTGGGCGAGAAGGACGGCGCCGATCCGTTCCTGGACGAGAGCATGGTGTCCCTCGCCGACCTCGACCCGGGGCTCGAAGGCAAGACGGTCGTCGTGCGCCGCATCGGCGAGCCGATCCAGACGGACGCGCAGCTGATGTACACGCTGCGCCGGGCCGGGGTGCAGCCGGGCTCGGTGGTGAGCGTGACCGAGTCGGCCGGCGGCGTGCTGGTGGGCAGTGGCGGCGAGGCCGCCGAGCTGGAGGCGGAGACCGCTTCCCACGTGTTCGTCGCCAAGCGCTAACCGGACCCGGCAGGGCCCGGTGACCGGGTCCCGTCGATTCGGCGGCCCGGTGCCGCCGAACGGCAGCGGCCGGACGCTTCGCGTGCCAGGCTGTGCCGTGGGGCGGTGGACGCGAGAGGCGAGACGCGAGGGACTCCGGCCGCGGCTGACAGCGATGTCGCCGGGGGCCGGAGAGGGGGAGGGAACATGACGGAGAGACGGAGAGGGCCCCGGCGCCGAGTGGCGCCGGGGCCTGTCCTCCCCTGTGCTGACCTGGAGCCCCGAGCTCTCAAGGTCAATCCCCTCGGACCGTTTTCCCCGAGCGGTCCGCCTCCCGTTGAAGATCTCCCCCGGGTGGCTGCGATCAATCCCTGAGGGGTGTCACTCGAACGAGGGGTGTTGTCCTCCGGGACGGCTCTTTCGAATGGGTATTCGATACTCTGCACGGCAGGCAGGACACGGTTCACAGGACCGGCCGGCCCGCGAGGGCGGGCGGGTCCGAGCGGAGCTTGGGGGTGCCAGGACCTATGGCGCGGCGCATCGATGTGACCGGCGCGGGCGGCGTGCGCCTCGCCGCCTGGGAGTTCGGGGACCCTCCCAAGACCGACCGGACGCAGGGCGCCACCGCTCCCGCGTCCGGCGCCCAGGACCTGCCCGGCGTGCTGTTATTGCACGGCCTTATGGGCCGTGCCTCGCACTGGGCCCCCACCGCCCGCTGGCTCTCCGCCCGGCACCGGGCCGTCGCCCTGGACCAGCGCGGCCACGGCCGCAGCGACAAGCCCCCGCGCGGCTCCTACACCCGCGAGGCCTACGTCGGGGACGTCGAGGCCGCCCTGGAGCAGCTCGGTCTCGGTCCGGCCGTCCTCATCGGCCACGCCATGGGCGCGCTGACCGCCTGGCAGCTCGCCGCCAAGCGCCCCGACCTGGTCCGCGGTCTGATCATCTGCGACATGCGCGCCTCCGCCCTCGGCGCCGCGTCCCAGCACACCTGGACCGAGTGGTTCCGTGCCTGGCCGGTCCCCTTCGCCACGCTCGCCGACGTCCGCAAGTGGTTCGGCGAGGACGACCCCTGGGTGGAGCGCCCCAACCCGGCCCGCGGCGAGTTTTACGCGGAGGTGATGGCGGAGTCCCCGGACGGCTGGCGTCCCGTCTTCGAGCCGGAGCAGATGCTGCGCTCCCGGGAGACCTGGGTGTACGACGCCCACTGGGAGGAGCTGACCCAGGTGCGCTGCCCCGCCCTGGTCGTGCGTGGTCTCGACGGCGAGCTGGGCCGCGCCGAGGCCCAGGAGATGGTCCGCGTCCTGCCGAAGGGCCAGTACGCGGAGGTGGCCGACGCCGGCCACCTCGTCCACTACGACCAGCCGGAGGCCTGGCGGGCGGCCATCGAGCCCTTCCTGGACAGCCTCAGGGACACCTGAGGCCCCCGGACGGCCGGGGCACCCGAGCGCCCCGGACGGCCCAGGTCGCCCACCCGCTCGCGGTCACCGCCGGACGGGACTCTCACCCCCTGCTGACCGCCGTGAGGATCTCCGGCAGCCGCCGGGCCGTGCGCGGCGCGGCCAGCCGCAGGCCGAGCAGCGTCAGCGCCGCGCCGTACACGGCGCCGACCGGCAGCAGCAGCCGGGCCCACCCGTCCGCGCCGCCGACGTGCAGCCAGACCGTCAGCGCGATCACGGGCGCGCACAGCAGGGCCGCGCCCGCCATGCCGCCGAAGATCGAGATCCAGGCGAGCCCGACCTGTCCCGGGGCGACGTTCTTGTACCCCTCCTGCGGGATGGAGTACGGGAAGCGCGCCGAGGTCCACGCGCCGGTCGCCAGCATCGCGCCGAGCAGCGCGAAGGACAGGCCGAGCGCCTCGGGCAGGGTCCGCCAGTCGCCGAGCATCGCGGTGGTCAGGACCGTCACCAGGGTCGCGTACGGCAGGGTGATCAGCAGCAGCGCCAGCGCGCGGGCCCGCAGCTCGACGTAGGCGTCCCGGGTCGACGAGATGGTCATGGCGACCATCCAGAACGCGGACGTGTCCTGCCCGAACTGGTTGTACATCTGGATGCCGAGCATCCCGGCGGCGAAGCAGGCGAAGTAGACCGAGCCGGTGCCCTGCCAGGCGTTGAACACCGGCACGATCAGGCCGATGGCCAGCGAGGTCACCCACGCCGCCTTGGTCTTCGGGTCGCGCCACACGTAGCGCAGGGTGCGTTCCATGGTGGTGCCGGTGCGGCCCGCCGGCAGCCACCGGGCGGCGCCCGCCGAGCCGCGCTCGCGCGCCGCCCCGGTGTCGCCCTGGACCGTGGAGCCGTCGGGCGCCGTCATCAGCCGCGTCAGATGCCGCGCCCACACCCGCAGCAGCAGCACCAGCGCCGCCGCGGTCAGCGCCAGCTGGGCGACCGCGACGCCGTACGACCCGTCGCTCGCCGCGTCCATCGCGCCGACCGCCGACGCGGGCGGCACCCACCGCAGCACGTCGGCCACCGGGTCGAGCTCTCCGAGCCCCGACGAGCCCAGCCGCTGCGCGCCGAAGTTCACGAGCTGCGCGCCGATCGCGACGACCAGCCCGCTGAGCACCGCGAGATCGCGTCCCCTGCGGCTGGTCAGCAGCCGTACGTTGGCCGCGGCGACGGCCCGCGCGAGGGTCACGCACACCAGCAGCGCCAGGACCGCGCCGACGACACCGACGACGTACGCCGGCCCGCCGTGCGCGACCGCGACCACGGAACCGGCGAACAGGCACAGCGTGAACAGCGGGCCGATGCCCACCAGCGAGGACGTGAGCAGGGCCCGCACCAGGGGGCCGGGCCGCAGCGGCAGCATCACCAGCCGGGTGGGGTCGAGCGTCTCGTCGCCGCCCGGGAAGAACAGCGGCATCACCGCCCAGCCCACCGCGAGCACCGCGGCGAGCAGCACGACCAGCGCGTCCACGTGCGCGTACCCGCGCAGCGCGATCAGGCCGATCAGCTGGAGCGCGGCGAAGAGCAGCACGAGGACGGCCGAGGCGATCCAGGCGGCCCGTCGACCGCCGGACTGCCGCAGCCCGTTGCGCAGGAGCGACAGCTTCAGCCGCACGAAGACCGAGGTGAGCGAGGGGACGGAGCCGCGCGGGGAACCCGGCGGGGACGACGCCGGCGGAACCGATGCGTCCGGCGAGGTCGGCGCGCTCATCGGGACCCGCCGCCCAGCCAGTCCAGGTCCGAACCGGCGTCCCGGCCCTGTGCGCCGACGAGTTCGAGGAACGCCTCCTGCAACGACGCCGCCCCGCCGCGCACCTCGGCGAGGGTGCCGGTGGCGCGGATGCGGCCGGCGGCCATGACGGCCACCCAGTCGCACAGGGACTCCACCAGCTCCATGACGTGGGAGGAGAAGACGACGGTGGCGCCGGAGGCGGTGTAGCGCTCCAGGACGCCCCGGATGGTCTGGGCGGAGACCGGGTCGACGCCCTCGAACGGCTCGTCCAGGAACAGCACTTCCGGGTTGTGCAGCAGCGCGGCCGCCAGCCCGATCTTCTTCCGCATGCCGGTCGAGTAGTCGACGACCAGCTTGTGCTGGGCACCCGCGAGGTCGAGCACGTCGAGGAGCTGCGTGGCCCGCTTGTCGACCTCGTCGCCGGGCAGCCCGCGCAACCGGCCCGTGTAGCCGAGCAGTTCCCGGCCGGAGAGCCGCTCGAACAGCCGCAGCCCTTCGGGCAGCACGCCGATCCTGGCCTTCACCTCCACCGGATCGCGCCACACGTCGTGCCCGACGACCTCGACCGTCCCCTGGTCCGGCCGCAGCAGTCCGGTGACCATGGAGAGCGTGGTGGTCTTCCCGGCCCCGTTCGGCCCGACCAGCCCGATGAACTTGCCCGCCGGCAGCTCCAGATCGATCCCGCCCACGGCCACCTGCTGCCCGAACCGCTTCCAGAGCCCCTGAACCCGCACGGCGCTGTTGCTCACCACGTCTCCCTCCGTCAACTGCGCACCCTACGGGGGAGGAGCGCCGGCAAGGGGCGCGGGACCGTGTCGACATGCGGCTCCGCCGCGTGAGCGCGATCAACCACGGACGACCGGCAGCCGCCAGGACACAGCCACCCGGCAGATGAAGGGGCGCCCCCTAACGATCCCGACCGCACGCATACGCCAACGCCGAGATCAACTCCTCGACGTCCGGCAGCCACCGGTTCGCGGGCGTCGGCCGGCAGGCCCACTGCACCGCCCCCCACGTCCCCATCCGCGTCGGCGGCGCCGCCACGTACGCCCCCTCGCCCAGCACGCCCAGATCGAGAACCCGCGGCGACCACCCCGACCGCCGCACCAGATCGGGCACCTTCGCCCCGGCCCCCGGAAGGACGAAGAACCGCATCCGCCGGTCCGGCGCCAGCGTCACCGGGCCCAGGTTCAGCTCCATCCGCTGCATCCGGGCCAGCGCCAGGAACCCGGCGGTCTCGGGCACGTCGACCGCGTCGAAGGTCCGCCCCGTGGGCAGCAGGATCGACGCCGTCTGCTGCTTCTGCCACATCCGCCGGGCGACGGTCGCGCTGCCGGTCGCCTGCGCCGCCCAGTCCTCGCGCGCCGGGTGCGCCCCCGGGGCGGCGCACGCCGCGTCCCCGCAGGAGCAGCACTGCCCTCCGCCGGCGGGCACCAGCCAGGTGCCGGGAAACACGTCCCAGTGGCGCTCCTCGGCGTAGCGAACGGCGGTCTCCAGCAGCGACGTGCCGCGCTGCTGCGGGATCTGGGCGGCTTCGGTGCCGGGGATGGTCTCTTCCACGAGAACCTCAACTCCCGCGCCCACCGGGGGTTACGGGGGCCCTGCGCGCGGGGGAGGGGCATCGTCGCCGCGGTCGGGGCGCACGGGTGCACATCCGGGGGCGCGCGGGAGGATTCACCGCGGGAGCTGGGTAGCCACGGGTGGGGCCGACGGGCCGACGTGTGCCGGCGCCCCGGAAGTTCACGCAATCCTCGCAAGCTCCGCAAGTCTCGCATTGTCGGCACATCGACGGGGCATTGATCTTCAGGGCCGGATCCGTCTCGTCCGACGGTCCGCCGGGACAGATCGAGACCGCATGAGACCGCATGGGGGTTACGCCATGGCCGCAAGGCCTCTCGTCGCGCGGCAGCCGAACGAACGACTGCAGGCGCTCATTCAGGAAGCGGGCTGCTCGAACGCGGGCCTCGCCCGCCGGGTCAACGTGTGCGGGGTCGAGCACGGTCTCGACCTGCGGTACGACAAGACCTCCGTGGCCCGCTGGCTGCGCGGACAGCAACCGCGGGGCCGGGCCCCGGCGATCATCGCCGAGGCGCTCGGACGCAAGCTCGGCCGCACGGTCACGATCGACGAGATCGGCATGGCCAACGGCAAGAACCTCGCCTCCGGCGTCGGCCTCCAGTTCTCGCCGACGGTACTGGGGGCCATCGAGCAGGTCTGCGAGCTGTGGCGCAGCGACGTGGGCCGCCGGGACTTCCTGTCCGGCTCCTCGGTCGCCGCCTCGGCGCTGGTGGAACCCAGCCGGGACTGGCTGATCTCCGCCCCCGACTCGCAGGTGTCGCGTTCGGCGGGGCCGCGGGTGGGCCCGTCCGACGTGGCGGCGGTGCGGGCGATGACGCAGGCGCTGGTGGACCTGGACCACCAGTACGGCAGCGGGCACGTGCGCCCGGTCCTCGTGCACTACCTGAACAGCGTCGTCTCCGGGCTGCTGGCCGGTTCCTACCGGGAGGCGGTCGGACGCGAGTTGTTCGCCACGGTCGCCCGCCTGACCGAGCTGGCCGGGTACATGGCCGTCGACACCGGCCAACCGGGTCTCGCCCAGCGGTACTACATCCAGTCGTTGCGGCTCGCGCAGGCAGCCGGGGACCGCGGCTACGGCGGATACGTGCTGGCCGCGTCCATGAGCCACCTCGCCGCACAGCTCGGGAACCCGCGCGAGATCGCCCAGTTGGCCCGGGCGGCGCAGGAGGGCGCACGCGGGCGGGTGACGCCGCGCGCGGAGTCGATGTTCCACGCGGCCGAGGCCCGCGGCCACGCGCTCCTGGGCGACGTCCGGGCGGCCCACGAGGCGGCCGGACGGGCGGTCGGCGCGATGGAGTCGGCCGACGCGGCCGCCGGGGACGACCCGGTGTGGATCGCGCACTTCGACGAGGCGTACCTCGCCGACGAGTTGGCGCACTGCCACCGTGACCTCGGGCAGGCCGACGCGGCGGCGCGCTACGCCCGCCAGTCCCTGGACGGGCACCCCGAGTCGCGGGCCCGCAGGCGGGCCATCGGCCATGTGCTGTTGGCCACGGCGCAGGTGCAGCAGCGCGAGATCGAACAGGCCTGCCACACGGCGACGAAGGCGGTGGAACTGCTGGAGACGCTGCGCTCCAACCGGGGCGCCGAGTACCTGGACGACTTCCAGGCCCGGCTCGAGCCGTACCGGGAAGAAGCCGTGGTCAGAGAGTTCGGCGCGCGGCTCGACCTACAGGCCGCCGCGTGAGGGGACGGGGCGCGGATGAGTGAACTGGCGTGAGAATCCGCCGCGGTGAGCGCGAAGGGACATCAACAGCGTGCCGCGGCCGGGTTTTGTTACCGCCGTCACAGGGAAGGAGTTGACGCCCCGGGCGGCGTGGCAGCGGGCTCGGGGGACCCGGTAGCGTGAGCCGACGATTCCGAAGGTCCCCCATTCGTAGGAGTCCCGGTGACGCAGAGTGGACAGGGCGAGGAGCCCTCGGCGCGGCAAGCGCGCGAAGGCATCGTGCTGCCCTCGGACGGCGGCGAGCCCTTGCTGCCCGGCCGGACCGGCACGCCCGTCGGCCCGCAGGCCGGTGGCCCGCCCGCGTCGGCGCCGCCCGGCGGCCAGGCATGGGACCGGCCCTGGGGGCCCGAGCAGCAGCAGAGCCCGCCGCCGGACCAGGGCTGGCCCACCCCGCCCGGAGCCCAGCCGTGGGGTGCACCGGAGTCCCCCCAGCCGTCCGCGCCGTCGCCCGACCCGTCCTACGCGCCGCACGCCTGGCCGCCCGCGCAGGGCGGCCCGGCCCAGGCGCCCGGCGCCCTGCCGCCGCAGTCAGGCCCCGGTCCGCTCCCGCCGGAGGGCGCGCAGCCCCCGGCGTACGGAGCGGCGGCTGGCGACCCGTATCCGGGCGGTCAGCCGTCGTACGGTCAGCACCAACAGCAGCAGTACCAGCAGCACCAGCAGTACGAACAGCACCAGCAGCACCAGCCGGACCAGCAACACCACCAGCACCAGCAGCAGTACGGCGGGGCGGTCGCGCCGCTGCCGTCCGCGCCCCTGCCGCCCGCCGACGAGGGTGCCACGCAGTACATGCCGCCGGTCGTGCCGTCCGCCGACGAGGGCGCCACCCAGTACATACCGCACATACCGCCCGCGGGACCGGGTGCGCTGCCGCCGGAGAGACCCGCGCAGCCGCACGCCGCCGAGTCGACGCAGTACCTCGGCCAGGCCCCGCAGTACCCCGCGCAGCCCGCGGCCGGGCACCAGCCCCCCGCGTCCCACCCCGACGCGGAGGCCACGCAGTACATCGCGCCGGTGCCCGGTGGCCCCGCCCCGTTCGGTGCCGGCCCCGGTGCCGACGAGGGGCGTCAGCCGCCCGCCGAGTTCGACAACCTCTTCCGCGGCGCGCCCGGCGCCGACGGCCCGGCCTCGGCCACCCAGCAGATGCCCCGCTTCGACGCGCCCCAGGCGCAGTACTCCGGCGACCGGCCCGGATACGCCCCGCAGGGCCCGCGCGGCGGTGACGGCAGGCGGCGCGGGACCGGCGGCGACGACGGCGGCCGGGGCGGACGCTCCGGTTCGCGGCTGCCGCTGATCGCGGCCGTCGGTGTGGGCATCGCGGTCGTCGGGATCGGCGCCGGCGCGATGATGGCGAGCGGAGGGGGAGACGAGGACAAGGGCGGCAACCAGACGGTGTCCGCCACCGCCCCCGCCTCCGAGTCCGAGGCCGCCTCGGCCTCGCCGTCCGTCGACCCGGTCCGGCAGCAGGCCGTCGAGCTGGACAAGCTGCTCGCCGACAGCGGCGACAGCCGCACCACGGTGATCAACGCCGTGAGCGACGTGCGGACCTGCGACAACCTGTCGCAGGCGGCCAAGGACCTGCGCGACGCCGCCAAGCAGCGCAGCGGGCTGGTCGACAGCCTCGGCAAGCTCTCCGTGGACAAGCTGCCCCGGCACACCGAGCTGACCGCCGCGCTCACCAAGGCGTGGCAGGCCTCGGCGTCGGCCGACAACCACTACGCGGCCTGGGCCGACCGTACGGCCGGCAAGAAGGGCTGCAAGAAGGGCAAGGCCACCACGCAGCCCTCGCTGGCCAACCGGGAGAGCGGCACGGCCAGCAAGGAGAAGGCCGAGGCGGCGAAGCTGTGGAACGCCATCGCCAAGCAGTACGGCCTCACCGAGCGGCAGCCCACCCAGCTGTGAGCCACCGGGCCGCCCCGGCCGGGCTGCCCTCGTGGCGGGCTGCCGGGGCTCCCCCTAGACCACGTTCGCGCTCTGCAGCGTGCGGGTGGTGTCGACGGCGCCCTCGCGGGCCGAGGTCAGGTGGCCGTCCCGCACGACCTGGAGGGTGACCTCGGCGTTGACCAGGCGCGGGAAGCCGACCGAGGCCAGCTTGTCGGCGAAGGTCCACCGCAGGGCGGGCGTCAGCCCGCCCGTGCCGACCTCCAGGCCGTCGTCGAGGGCCCGTCGGACGGTGTCGGCGCTCACCTCGCCGTCGCCGAGCGAGTCGACGACCTCCTTGAACACGGTGTACGCGATCCAGGTCGTCTGCACCCCGGCGTCCGCCGCGTCGACGGCGTTGTCGCCGAACGCCTGCTCCTTGATCAGCTCCTTCATCCCGGCCCAGGCCGGGTCGTCCGCCGGCGGGTACCAGCCGGTGACGTACGCCCCTTCGTAGGGCCCGGACGCCCCGCCGCTCGCGTTGACCGTCGTCTGGTCGACGCTGCCGAGCACGGTCGCGGTCCGCACGCCGGGGTGGTCCTCGCGGGCCCGCCGGAAGGAGTCCATGAAGGTGCCGGTGCGGTCCCCGAGGACGGGCACCACACACCCCGGCGTCCCCCCGCCGGTCCGCTCCTCCCGGGCCAGCGCCTGCGCGGACTGGTCGTCGTAGGCGGTGGCGTCCTCCGCCGCCCGCTGGTCGTGCGACCGCTCGTGCCCGCCCGAGACCAGCCCCGAGTCCAGCAGCGCGGGCAGCTGGTCGCCCGCGATGGTGTCGGGGCGGACCAGCGTGACCGGCCCGCAGGACCCGGCGAGGGTGCTGCCGAGCCCCGCGAGCAGGGCCGGCTGGCCCCCGTTGACCGGGTACGACAGCGGGCTGGTGAACTCCGCGTTGGTCAGCCCGTATCCCCCGATGTACGGGATGCGGGCGCCCTCCAGCACGGGGAAGAACGAGTCGGCGTACTGGCTGTAGGAGCCCACCACGGCGACCGCCTTCTCCTTGACGGCACGGCGGGCGCATTTCGCCGCGGCCACGCTGTCGTTGTGGTCGTTGCAGGTCAGGACGTTGAGCTTGCGGCCGCCGAGGCCGCCCTGGGCGTTGACCCAGCGGGCGTAGGCCTGGGCGAGCGCGGGCATGCCCGGCTTGTTGGTCGCGCCGGTGTCCTGCGGCGCCCAGGTCATGACGGTGATCGGGCCGTCGCCCCCGGAGCCCCCCGTGGCACCGGGGACGACCCCGCAGCCGGCGGCGAGCGCCGCGCACGCCGCCAGCGCACCTGCGGACAGCGCGCCGGTGCGGATGGCCCGGGAACGGCCGCGGGGGCCGCCGGGGAGGGTGCTGCGGGTGGGTCGCCTGCCGGTCATGTCCCCGCACGATTCCTTCACCCGGCCAACCCGGGAGTGACCGGCGGTCAACGCGTGGTGACGCGGAGGTGAATTGCGGGGGCCGGCGGTGCGCGGGGAGGGGGAACGTAGGATCGATGACCGTGCAAGGTTCGGAGAAGTCTTCCCGTCGCGGCCGTCGCTCCACCACCATGGGCGGCATGCCTCTCAACGACATGCCGTGGTGGCGCTGGCGCAGTCAGGTGCGCTCCGCGCTGCACATGCTCTCCGCCCCCGCCTTCCAGCGGGACGTCTGGCTGGCCGGCGTCGACGGCTACGGGGACGTCACCGACGCCGTGTACCGGCTGGTGGAGGACACCTGGCTCGACCACTGGTCGGCGGAGAAGTACGTGGGCACGGTCTTCCGCGACTCGCAGGAGGCGGCGCTCGTCGACACGGCCGTGCTGCGGGTCCTGCGGATCATGCACCAGGTCGGACCGGACGCGCCGGTGACCGCGTACCTGGAGCACACGGACTGGCCGGAAGCGGTGCGGGCGGCCCGCGACGCGCACGTACGGCTGGCCACCAGCGACGGCGAGGACCCGGAGGCCGAGCCGCGCACGCTCGAGGTGCTGCAGATCCTCACCCGGTCCGCCTGACGGGACGGCACGCGGGCCGCGGGACCGGATATGGGACCCTGTGCTGCATGAACGCGCAGTCCTCCGCCGCCGTCCCCTCGGCCGACGCCCCGGCCGACCAGTACGTCCTCACCCTGTCCTGCCCCGACAAGCAGGGCATCGTGCACGCCGTCTCGAGCTACCTGTTCATGACCGGCTGCAACATCGAGGACAGTCAGCAGTTCGGGGACCACGACACGGGTCTGTTCTTCATGCGGGTCCACTTCTCGGCCGGTGAGCCGGTGACCGTGGACAAGCTGCGCGCCAGCTTCACCGCGATCGGGGACGCCTTCCACATGGACTGGCAGATCAACCGGGCCGACGCGAAGATGCGCATCGTGCTCATGGTGAGCAGGTTCGGTCACTGCCTGAACGACCTGCTCTTCCGCGCGCGGATCGGCGCGCTGCCCGTGGAGATCGCGGCCGTGGTGTCCAACCACACCGACTTCGCGGAGCTGGTGGGGTCCTACGGCATCCCGTTCCACCACATCCCCGTGACGAAGGACACCAAGCCGGAGGCCGAGGCCCGGGTCCTGGAGATCGTGCGCGAGGAGAACGTCGAACTCGTCGTGCTGGCCCGCTACATGCAGGTCCTGTCGGACGACCTCTGCAAGCGGCTCAGCGGCCGCATCATCAACATCCACCACTCCTTCCTGCCGAGCTTCAAGGGCGCGAAGCCGTACCACCAGGCGCACACCCGGGGCGTGAAGCTGATCGGCGCGACCGCGCACTACGTGACGGCCGACCTCGACGAGGGGCCGATCATCGAGCAGGAGGTCGAGCGGGTCGGCCACGACGTCACCCCGGACCAGCTGGTGGCGATCGGCCGGGACGTGGAGTGCCAGGCGCTGGCGCGCGCCGTGAAGTGGCACGCGGAGCGGCGGATCCTGCTGAACGGCCGCCGCACGGTCGTCTTCGCGTAGCACCGCACGGTCGTCCTCGTCCGGAGCCGTACGGTCGTCCTCGTCCGGAGCCGTACGGTCGCCTTCGTCCGGATCGCACGTCTTCGCCCGGGACCCGTCCGACGGGTTCCGGGCGAAGACGTGGGGGCCTCGGTGGTCACCGCGGTCACTTCGGGTCGCTGTTGAACTTCGAGGTCGACCAGAGGTAGCCGAGCACGGTCAGGGCGAGGCACCAGCCGACGGCGAGCCAGCCGTTGTGCCCGATCTCCGTGCCGAGGAGCAGGCCGCGCAGGGTCTCGATGGCGGGCGTGAAGGGCTGGTACTCGGCGACCGGCTGGAACCAGCCCGGCATCGCGTCGACGGGGACGAAGGCGCTGGAGATCAGCGGGAGGAAGATCAGCGGCATCGCGTTGTTGCTGGCCGCCTCTGCGCTCGGGCTGCTCAGGCCCATGCCGACCGCGATCCAGGTCAGCGCCAGCGTGAAGAGCACCAGGAGCCCGAAGGCCGCCAGCCACTCCAGGGCGCCGGCGTCCGCGGAACGGAAGCCGATGGCCACGCCGACGGCGCCGACGAGGACCACGCTCATGACCGACTGCACCACGCTGCCGACGACGTGTCCGACGAGGACGGATCCGCGGTGGATGGCCATGGTCCGGAAGCGGGCGATGATGCCTTCGGTCATGTCGTTGGAGACGGAGACCGCGGTGCCGATCGTGGTGGAGCCGATGGTCATCAGGAGCAGGCCGGGCACGAGGTAGGCGACATAGGCGGACCGGTCGCCGCCGCCGATGCCGGCGCTCATCGTGTCGCCGAAGACGTAGACGAAGAGCAGCATCAGCATGACCGGCGTGAGCAGCAGGTTCAGGGTGAGGGACGGGTAGCGCCGGGCGTGCAGGAGGTTGCGGCGCAGCATCGTGGACGAGTCGCGCACGGCGAGGGAGAGGGTGCTCATCGGACGGTCTCCTTCATCGGGTCGGCCGGGTCGGCCGGGTCGGCCGGGTCGGCCGGGTCGGCCGGGTCGGCAGGATCGGTCTGGGCGGGGAGGGCGGTGGTGGCGGTGAGGGCGAAGAAGACGTCGTCCAGGTCGGGGGTGTGCACGGTCAGTTCGTCGGCTTCGACGCCCGCGCGGTCCAGACGGTCGAGGACGGTGCGCAGCGCGCGCTGGCTGCCGTCGCTGGGGACCTGGAGGGTGAGGGAGTCGTCGTGCCGGGCGCCGGTGGGCAGGGCGGTGGCGGCGTCGCGGTAGGCGGTGGGGTCGGTGAAGCGGAGCCGGACGTGTCCGCCGGGGACGAGGCGTTTGAGTTCGTCGGCGGTGCCTTCGGCGACGATCCGTCCGCCGTCGAGTACGGCGATGCGGTCGGCGAGTTCGTCGGCTTCCTCCAGGTACTGGGTGGTGAGGAAGACGGTGACGCCGCCGGTGACGAGCTCGCGGATGATCTGCCACATGGAGTGGCGGGAGCGGGGGTCGAGGCCGGTGGTGGGTTCGTCGAGGAAGATGATCCTGGGGTCGCCGACCAGGGTCATGGCGATGTCGAGGCGGCGTTGCATGCCGCCGGAGTAGGTGGAGGCGGGCTTCTTGGCGGCCTCGGTGAGGTCGAAGCGTTCCAGCAGTTCGGCGGCGACCCGCCGTCCTTCGGCGCGGGGCAGGTGGTGCAGGTCCGCCATGAGGAGCATGTTCTCCTCGCCGGTGATCAGGCCGTCCACGGCGGAGAACTGGCCGGTGACCCCGATCGCGGCCCGCACGGCCTGCGGAGCGGTGGCCAGGTCGTGCCCGCCGACGCGGACGGTGCCCGCGTCGGCGGTGACGAGCGTGGAGAGGATCTTGACGGCGGTGGTCTTGCCGGCGCCGTTCGGGCCGAGCAGGGAGAAGATCGTTCCTTCGGGTACGGCCAGGTCGACACCGTCGAGGACGGTCTTGTCGCCGTAGGACTTGTGCAGTCCGTTCGCCGCGATGGCCAGTTCTGTCATGGCTGTTGCTCCTCAGAGGCTGCGGGCGGTGATGTCGCCGTGGTCGGTGGTCGCGTGGATGGTGAGGGCGGGGGTGCCGTCGGTGTTGCGCAGCGCGTTGTGGACGCGGCCGAAGCCGGTGCCGGAGTCCAGGGCGGCACTGACGCCGGTGGCGGCGCCGACCGAGATGTCGCCGGACCGGGTGCGCAGCACGACCTCGCCGCCGACGGCCTCGGTGATCCGGATGTCGCCCTTCTCGGTGCGGATCTCGGCCGGGCCGCCCAGGCGGCCGATCGTGATGTCGCCGGCGCTGGTCGTGAGGCGGACGCTCGCGGCCTCGTCGAGCTTGACCGGGCCCTGGGCGCCCTCGTAGCCGACGTCGCCGAGCCGTCCGACGCCCCGGAACTCGGCGGCGGCCGTCCTGGCCTCGACGCGGGAGCCGGCCGGCAGCCGCAGCGTCACCTCCACGGACCCGGCGGAGCCGATGAACTGGTTCTTCGCCGGGGCCTCGATCCGCAGGACGCCGTCGGCGAACCCGACCCTGGTCTGCTCGGCCAGCTTCACGTCCCGCCCCTTCGACGCGTCGGCGGGCAGGACCTCGACCGTGGCGTCGGCCCGGTCGGCGGCGATGACCTGGACGCGGCCGGCGGGAACGTCGAGGACGGCGGAGATCGGGGCGGGGGTGTCGAAGGTCTGCATGGTGCCCTCCTGGGCTCGTTCGCTCTTTCTGACACCGGAAACGCTACGTTGCGTTCATGGATTGCTCAAGATAGTTGTTGCCTTGTTTCTTAATAACCGCAGGTCATTTACAGTATTTCGTTGCAACAAGCCGAGAAGTAACGCAACGTCAGGCTCGCGTACATTGCAATGAAGTGGAAGTGAACGCTATGGTCGGACCCACCGAGGAGCGCGAAGGAGATCACCATGCCGGGAGGCAGGCTCAGCCAGCAGGAACGTCAGCAGATCGCACTGGGGCTGGCCGACGGCCTCGCCTACGCGGAGATCGCCCGACGTCTCGACCGGCCCACCTCGACCGTCACGCGCGAGGTGATGCGCAACGGCGGCCCCACCGCCTACCGCGCCGACCTCGCCCACCGGGCCACCGAGCGCCGCTCCCACCGGCGCAGGCAGGCGGCTCCCCGGGGAGCGGAGGCGCCCCCGCCCGTCCACGGGCGGGACACCGAGGCGGTGCGGGAGTTCGAGGAGACGCTGACCACCGTCTTCATGCAGAACGGCACGCCGAAGATGATGGCCCGGGTGATGGCGTGCCTCTGCGTCAGCGACACCGGCAGCCTGACCGCGTCCGAACTCGTCGGGCGCCTCCAGGTCAGCCCGGCGTCCATCTCCAAGGCGGTCGCGTTCCTCGACAGTCAGGGCCTGGTCCGCCGGGAACGCGACGATGCGCGCCGCGAGCGCTACGTCATCGACGACGACGTCTGGTACCAGTCCATGGTCGCCAGCGCCCGCGGGACCCTCCAGGTGGCCGAGACCGCACGCCAGGGCGTGGCCGTCCTGGGCTCCGGCACCCCGGCGGCCGAGCGCCTGGAGAACATCGCCCGCTTCCTCGACTACATCTCCGAGAGCATCATCCGGGCCGCCGACCAGGCCCGCGAGGTCCTCCACACGGCGCCCGCCGCGCCTGCGGACGCCGACACCGACACCGACACCGAGTGAACCCCGGCGCCGACGGCGAATGGACCCCCGGCCGGGCGGGTCCCGTCGCACGACCCGGGCTCCGGACCTGCCAGGGCCCGCGCCACGTCGGCGCCCCCGCCCGCCGGGGCCCGCGCCGAGCCGGGGCCCGCACCGCGTGCGGGACCGGCCCCTACATCCGGCTCAGGCAGGCCGCCGCGAACAGGACGTCCCTGATCGCCTCACGGTCGCCCACCTGACCGGCCGCCGCCTCGGCCGGAGGCACGTGACCCGCCGCCAGCCGGCAGAACTCCACGCCGTCCAGGGCGACGTGGGCCACCTCGTGGTCGGCGGATCCCACCGCGCCGGGCGAGTCCAGCGGGATGAGCCACTCGCCGCCGCCCGAGCCCTCGATCTCCAGCCGCAGGCTGCGTCCCGGCTCACCCGCGGTCACCAGGTGCGGGCGGTCGCCGGGCGCGGCCAGACCGGCCCGGCGACGGGCCGCGAGGGCTCCGGGCAGCAACCGGGCCGCGAGGTCGATCATGCCGTTGAGATGACGCCCGGACGGCGGCTCGTACGGGTAGTCCACCGCGTCGGCGATGTCCTCCGCGTGCACCCAGCACTCGAACGCCCGGTCCAGCATGGCGTCCCGCAGCGGCAGCTCGAAGTCGCCGTACGAGACCGGCATCCCGCCCGCGTCACCGGTGAACGCCACCGTCCGGACGATGCCGTGACTCTGCTCACGCCAGGGCGCCCGCACCGCGCGGGTGGGCGGGTAGTGGGAGGCCCGCCAGTACGCCTCCGTGCGGGCGGCCGGTGCCCCGGTCGGGGCGGCGATGTCCCCGAGGGGGTCGTCGAGGCCCAGGGCGCTCGCCACGGTCCCGTCGACCGACAGCAGGTGCGCGATGACCCCCGCGACGGTGGTGCGGCGGCTCGCGGCGCCGTCCTCTTCGTACCAGCGCAGCCGGACCGGGGCGTGCCACTCGGCGTCCCCGAAGTCCTGGAGCAGCGCGTCCAGGCGCGCGGTCTCGGCGTCGTAGGGAGCGGCCCAGTCGGGCACCGGGATGCGGGGCGGGCGCCGCTCCAGGCAGCCGTCCAGGACGCGGGTGCGCAGCGCGGGGTCCAGATCGAGGCTCTCCGGCCGCTGGAGCAGCGTGACCGCCTCGCGCAGGCGCAGCGCCTCGTCGGCGCAGGCGTCGCACTCCCCGAGGTGCTCCTCGACGGCGGCCGCCTCCTGCGCCGAGCAGGCGGCCAGTGCCCACGCCCCGAGCAGCGACGTCAGCACGTGGTGCTCCAGCGCGGCCGGCGCCACCTCGGGCAGCGCTCGCCCACCGTCCTCGACGGGGGCCCGGGGCAGCGGTATGCGCGCGCCGCCGCCCTTCCCGTGGCCGTCAGGGCGGACAGGGCCCTCGGTCCCGGGACGCTCGGGAGTGCCGTGGCTCCCATGACCCCCGTCGTCCCCGACGCCCCGGTCGTTCTGGATGGACCCGCCGTTCCCGCCGTTCCCGTCGTACGCGCCGTTCCCGTCGTACGCGCCGTTCCCGTCGTACGTGCCGGTCTCGTCGTACTCGTCGCTCGCGCCGTCCCCGTCGTACGCCGTCATGCCGCACCCCCGTATCCGGGCGGTGCCCCGGGCGGTCGCGCCGCGGTGCCGGCGTCGCGGGCCGTGGCCAGGAGCTGGAGGCCGAGACGCAGCCGGCGGCGGGCCTCGTCCTCCGTGACGCCGAGGTCGGCGGCGGTCTGGCGGTAGTCGCGGCGCTGGAAGTAGGCCAGCTCCAGGGCGGCGCGCAGCGGAGCCGGCATGGACTGGACGATGTAGTCGGCGCGGGCGGCGACCGAGGCGCGGCGCACCTTGGTCTCCAGCTCCTCCGCGGTGCCGGGGCCGCCCCGGACGAGGGCCGCCGTCTCGGTGGCACGCAGCCGCTGGACGGCGAACCGGTGGGTGAGCGCGGCGACCCAGGTGCGCAGCGGGCCCTGCCGGGGGTCGTAGGCGTCGGGGTGCTCCCAGACGTGCGCGAAGACGTCGCGCGTGATGCGGTCGGCGGCCCGCTCGTCGTCGAGCACCCGGTGTGCCAGGCCGTGCACCAGCGAGGCGAACCGGTCGTACAGCTCACCCAGGGCGGCTGCCTCGCCGCGTGCGAGCCGCTGCTGCATCTTGCGGTCCCAGCGCAGCGGCACGTCCCTCTTCGCCATGCGGTCCCTCCACCCCCTCTTCGGACCCAGCCTGCGGCCACCCCGTCCCCGAATGTAGTCGGCACGTCCGACCGCGCACGCCCCTTTGTGGCAATGTGCGCCCCCGGTCGACCGGAGGTGATATGCGCCTCCACTACCCTCTAGCGTGGGACTGGAATCGATCGAATGGGATCGAAAGCGTCTGGAACAAGCCTTTTCTGATCGGGCTCCGTTTCCATCACGGCGTTTGCGGGCACGGCCGCTGGGCAGGCGCGCGGCCAAGAAGCGTAAGTAGGGCTTCCGGTTCGGCCGAAGCCGTGCGTTCCGACGAATGAAGGGCATGGTGGTGACGCTCAACGTGACCGGCGGCGAGCAGGGCCCGTGGGCCGTGCTCCAGGTGTCGGGCGAACTGGACCTGGTGACGTCACCGGTGCTGCGGCAGCGCGTGCACGACGAGGTGGCGGAGGGGCGGCACAGCCTCGTCCTGGACCTCTCCGAGGTCCTCTTCTGCGATTCCAGCGGGGTCGGCGTCCTCATCGCCTCCCGGCGGCTCATCCGCTCCTGCCAGGGCAGGCTGCGCCTGATACTGCCCGCCCAGGGCGCCGTCGACGGCTCCCACGTCAACCGCGTCCTCGGTGCGCTCGGCGTGCGCCGGCTCTTCGACTGCCACCCCGACCTCGCCTCGGCGACCGGGGACGAGCCGCGCCCCCTGTCCGCGTGACCGGTGCCGCGGCACCGGCACGGCACGCCGCGGCCCATCGCGGCAAGTCCCGTCCGCGACGGCGTCAGGCGACGTACGCTCCGGGCGGAACGTACCCGAACACCGACGTGAGGCGGCCGGAGAGAACCATGGTCAACAGCGAGTACGAGCGCAGGATTGCCGCGCGGTTCACCACCTTCGACCAGGACGGCAACGGCCACATCGACCGTTCCGACTTCAGCGGGGCGGCCAAGGCCCTGCTCGCCGAGTTCGGCGTCGCCGCCCGCTCCGAGAAGGGCCAGGCCCTGTACGGCGGCGCGGAGGCCCTCTGGCAGGGGCTGGCCGGCATCGCCGACCGGGACGGCGACCAGCGCATCACCCGTGAGGAGTTCGTCACGGGGGCGGTCAAGCGGCTGCGGGACAAGCCGGACCGGTTCGCCGAGATCGCCCGCCCCTTCCTGCACGCCGCCCTGGACGTCGCCGACGCCGACGGTGACGGAACGGCCACCGTCGCGGACACCGCGCGGGCGCTGACCGCGTTCGGCGTGCCCGGGGAGCTCGCCCGGTCGGCCGCCGAGGCGCTCGACACGGACGGCGACGGCAAGGTGGGGGAGTCGGAGATCGTGCCGGCCTTCGCCCGCTACTTCACCGTCCCGGAGTAGCCCCCGCTCGGGCGCCGCATGTCGCGGATCGTGGCAGAGCGGCGTCACGGAGCGTTGATACCGGGTGGTGTCCGCGGCGTGAGCCGTCACGGCCCGGAGTCGGTGCCACGCTCCGGTACCTTGTGGGGGATGCGAGTGGTCCTGAGCGTCAGCCGTACCGGAGTTGCCCCTGGGGCGGCCCCGGAACCGGCGGTGTGCGCCTTGCCCCGCAGGGTGGAACGGCCGTCGGCCGCCGCCTGTTCGACTTCCCGGAACGTGCGTCGCACAGTATGCCGCACACGTACTCCTTCGCGCTGGAATATGCCCGAAGCGCTTGTTGACGTGACTGTCCGTCAACCATGCTGTGCCACAAGGGATTCACGTTCGGTGATCCTCGTCCCGGTCGTTGTTCTGGCCATGCTGGAAATGGCCATGATCGTGGCCCTCATGAGGCGCGAGCCTTTGTGTCCGCCGGTTCGGATGGTGTGAGCGGTGCAGGTGCTTCAAGTGCAGCTGGAGGTCCGTCCAGACCCCTCGGAAGTGGGTCGCGCCCGGCGCTGGGCGCGGTCACGACTCGCCGGGTCGGGGATACGTGCCGATGAACCACTCGCCGAGACGCTGGTCCTGCTCGTCTCGGAACTCGTCACCAACGCCGTGGTGCACACCGGGCGTTCGGCGGTCCTGCGGCTGGTGCTGCCGGGCCCGGTGACCGAGGAGACGAAGGAGGCCGTCGTCCGCCTGGAGGTGGAGGACGCCAGCGACCGGGCCCCCGTGCCCCGTTGTGCGGGCGGCGAGGCGACGGGCGGCCGGGGACTGGCCCTCGTGGACGGTCTCGCCGACCGCTGGGGCTGGAGCCGGGAGGGCACCGGCAAGCGCATCTGGTGCGAGCTGGACCGCTCCTCCGGCGGCGAGGGCACCGCACCCGACTGCGGGAGCGGCGGCGGCGCGGTGGCGTACGAGGGCTTCGCGTACGAGGTCGTGTAGCCGTGCGCCGGGGTGTGCTTCCGTGCGCGTCCCCGGCCGAGCGGGCCGCACGGGAGGAAACCCCGCCCGCCGGTTGACGGATCGTGACCATGTCCTCACGCTGGTAGCCACGATTCGCCGCGAGGGGACGACGAGGGCTCGGTGACGGAGCCCTCGACGAGCGTGGGTCGTGTCGGCGGCGGTTCCCTCGGGGGTGACGGGAGCCGGGCGGGAGCGCCGGAGTCGGGTGGCGGCGCGCGATGCCGTGCTCGGGGCGGACAGCGCCGCGCCGCCGGCCGACGAGTTCGGGAGGGACCGCTCATTCTCCACAGGCTGTGGACAGTTCCGCGCGGAAGGTCCGCCGGTACGCGGTCGGTGTGACCCCGAGCGCCGCCTGCAGGTGCTGCCGCATCGACTGCGCCGTGCCGAACCCGGCGTCCTGGGCGACCTGGTCGACCGAGAGTGTCGTGGACTCCAGCAGGTGCCGGGCCCGTTCGACGCGCTGCCGGGTGAGCCACTGACCCGGACTGACACCGACCTCCTCGCGGAAGCGGCGGGTGAAGGTGCGGACCGACATCGACTCCCGCGCCGCCATGTCCCGCAGCTGGATCGGCTCGTGCAGACGGCCGAGCGCCCAGGCCCGGGCGCCCGTCGTGGACGACTGCTGCGGATCGGGCACCGGCCGCTCGATGTACTGCGCCTGGCCGCCGTCCCGGTGGGGCGGTACCACGGTGCGGCGGGCCACCTCGTTGGCGACGGCGGTGCCGTGGTCCCGGCGCACGAGGTGCACGCACAGGTCGATCCCGGCGGCGACTCCGGCCGAGGTGAGCACGTCGCCGTCGTCGACGAACAGCACGTCGGCGTCCACCCGCACCTTCGGGAACAGCCGCTGGAAGTGCTCGGCCGAGGCCCAGTGCGTGGTCGCCGGGCGGCCGTCGAGGTACCCGGCGGCGGCCAGCACGTAACCGCCCGTGCAGATCGCCACCAGCCGGGTGCCGGGCCGCACGAAGGACAGCGCGGCGGCCAGCTCCGCGGTCAGCACGCCCTCCTCGTGCACCGGGCCCAGCTCGTAGGAGGCGGGGACCACGACCGTGTCGGCGGTGGCCAGCGCCTCGGGGCCGTTGCCGACCAGGATGTCGAAGTCGGCGTCCGTGGCGACCGGGCCCGGCGGCCGGACCGAGCAGGTCACGACCTCGTACAGCGGACGCCTGCGCTCGTCGCGGGCGAGGCCGAAGATGCGCTGTGCGATGCCCAGTTCGAAGGGGAGCAGACCGTCGAGGGCGAGGACGGCGACGCGGTGCGGCCGGTCGGGGGTGCCGGTGGTCCCGTAGGGAGCGGGGACAGGTGCGGCGGTGGAGGCGGCGGCGGGGGCGGGGGCCGCGCTGGAGGAGGCGGTGGGGACGGGGGCTGCGGTGGAGGAGGCGGCGCGGGCGGAGGGCATGGCCCGATCCTAGCGAACCGTGTCCTTCGGGCCACTCGTCCGGACGGGGCGCGCTGCCGAAACTCGTTGACGTGACCGAGACAACCGACGCCCTCGCAGTCCCGCAGGCCCCGCAGGAGCCCTCCCGCCGCCGTCGGCGTGTGCACCGCGCCTGGTGGGTCGCCGCCGTCACCTTCGTGACGATCATCGGCGCCGCCGCCTTCCGCTCCCTGCCCGGCATCCTCATCGACCCGCTCCACACGGAGTTCGGCTGGTCGCGCGGCACGATCGGCGCCGCCGTCTCCGTCAACCTGGCCCTGTACGGGCTGACCGCCCCCTTCGCCGCCGCGCTGATGGACCGCTTCGGCATCCGGCGGGTCGTCGCCGTCGCGCTGATGGTGATCTCGCTCGGCTCGGGCCTGACGGTGTGGATGGACTCCGCCTGGCAGCTCATCCTGTGCTGGGGCCTGCTGGTCGGCCTCGGCTCCGGCTCGATGGCCCTGGCCTTCGCCGCCACCGTCACCAACCGCTGGTTCACCGAGCGGCGCGGCCTGGTCACCGGCGTGCTCACCGCCGCCTCCGCCTCCGGGCAGCTGATCTTCCTGCCGCTGCTGTCCTGGATCGTCGAGACGTACGACTGGCGCCCGGCGGCCGTCACCGTCGCCCTCGCCGCCCTGGCCGTCGTCCCCTTCGTCTGGCTCCTCCTGCACGACCACCCGGCCGACCTCGGCCAGAAGCCGTACGGCGCCGAGGCGTTCGTGCCCAAGCCCGCCCCCGTGCCCGGCGCCGCCCGGCGCGCCGTGACGGTCCTGTTCTCCGCCGTCCGCACCGGCCCGTTCTGGCTGCTGGCCGGCACCTTCGCGATCTGCGGCGCCTCGACCAACGGCCTGATCCAGACCCACTTCGTGCCCGCCGCCCACGACCACGGCATGCCGATCACCGCCGCGGCCTCGCTGCTCGCCGTCATCGGCGTCTTCGACGTGGTCGGCACGATCGCCTCCGGCTGGTTCACCGACCGCTTCGAACCGCGCCGCCTGCTCGCGGTGTACTACGCCCTGCGCGGCGTCTCCCTGCTCTTCCTGCCCATGCTGCTCGCGCCGAGCGTCCACCCGCCGATGGTCTTCTTCATCGTCTTCTACGGCCTCGACTGGGTCGCCACCGTCCCGCCCACCCTCGCCCTGTGCCGCGAGCAGTACGGCGAGGACAGCGCGATCGTCTTCGGCTGGGTGCTCGCCTCCCACCAGGTGGGCGCCGCCCTCGTCGCCTTCCTCGGCGGCCTGGCCCGCGACCGCTTCGGCTCGTACGACGTGGTGTGGATCGCCTCCGGGGCGCTGTGCGCGGCGGCGGCCCTGATGGCCCTGGTGATCCGGCGGCGGCCGGCACCGGTGGTGAGGGCCGTGTGAGCTGGTCGTAGGGTGCGGACATGGGGTGGGGAGCACGGCCGGAGGCCGAGATCGTGCGCGGGACAGGGGCGGGCGAATGGAGCCGCGCGGCAGCCCTGTGCGCGGGGCAGCTGCCGGTGCTCTGGCTGGCCTGGTGGTTCGTGACGGTGGCCGGGACGGACGACTACGGCTACGGCGGGGGCGGTTATCTCGGCATCATCTGCGTTCCGGTGGTCCTGCCGTTGCTCGGGCTTGCCCACGCCACCGTGCAGATCATGCCCGCCGTGGCACTCTCCCGGCTCGTGCCGCACCGGCTGCGGGTGCCCGAGTGGGCCTGGCGCCTGGTGGGCTCCGCGGCCGTCGGCGCCTGCTGGTTCGCGCTGGGGAACGCGGTCTGGGGCTGGTCGCTCGCTGTCCTCCCGTGGTTCGCCGGGGCCGGAGTCCTGCCGGTGCTGGGCCTGGCGGCCCTGCGCCGACGCAAGTGGGGGGTGTGGCGGAGCTGGCTGCTGTCGGCCGTCGCCGGCTTCCTCCTGTTCGTCATCGTCGTGCCGATCGGGGAGGTACTCGTCGACGACTACGAACCCCCTCGGCTGTCCGCGGCGCGGGTCGCCGGGGACTGGCACGGGGGGCACGGCAGCGTGCTGCGGCTGGATCCGGGCGGAGAGGCCCGGCTGACCCGCCTGCCGGTCCAGGCGGGCGACGCCGAGGAGGGCGACCTCTCCCTGTGCGACGGGTCCGGCACGTGGACGTTCGAGCGGGACGACGAGTTCATGGACACCGACCGCGACGGCGTCCTCCTGCACATCGACGGCGCGTGCGGCGGGCGGACGTACTGGACCATCGGCGGCACCGAGCAGGACCCCGAGCTCTTCGTCCGCTTCGGCGACCCCGACGGCGGCGACCTGCGCATCCTCACCCGGGACTAGCCGTCCCGTACGGGCCGGGGGCCGGCCGTGCCGCCGGGGTCGGGGTCAGCCCGGCAGGCGGGAGACCCGTCCCGCCTCCCGCTTCGACACCGACGCGGCGATGCGCCCGGCGTCGATCGCCAGCTCGCGGAGCATCCCGCTGATCGGGTTGGTGAACCCGGTGAAGTACAGGCCGGGCGCGCCGGCCGGGGTGCGGCCCCCGTGGGCGACCGGACGGCCGGTGCCGTCGAGGACGCCGAGGTGCCCGACCAGCCCCTCCAGGCCCCGCCGGTACCCCGTGGCCGCGATCACCGCGTCCGGGGCGACGCGGGTGCCGTCGGCGAGGACTGCCTTGCCGTCCTCGAAGGCGTCGACGGCGGCCACCACCTCCACCCGGCCCGAGCGGACCGCGTCGATCAGACCGACGTCCTGCACCGGGATCGCGCCCTGGGCGGCCCGGGTCAGCAGGCCCGCCTCCGGGCGGGGCAGCCCGTGGGCCGACAGGTCGGGCGTGCTGATCCTGGCCAGCGGACGGGCGAGCCGGTCGGCGAGCGCGGTCGGCAGGCGGCGGACCAGGACGCCGTTGTACTGGGCGGCCCACCCCGCGGTCGAGCGCCGGACGATGTGCGGCGCGGTGCGCACCGAGAGCCGGACCCGCGCGGCCCCGCCCTCCACCAGGTCCACGGCGATCTCGGCGCCGGTGTTGCCCACGCCGACCACCAGGACGTCCCGGCCGGCGTACGGGGCCGGGGAGCGGTACTCGGCGGCGTGCCGGAACTCGCCGGTGTACGTGTCCCGGCCGGGCCAGTCCGGCAGGCGCGGGGTGTGGTTGTAGCCGGTGGCGACCACCACCGCGGAGCCGGTCAGCTCCCGGCCCCCGGAGGCGTGCAGCAGCCAGCCGGCGCCGTCGGGCGCCCGCTCGACGCGGAAGACCTCCACCCCGGTGACGATCTCCAGCTGGTGGTACTCGGCGTACTTCTCCAGGTACCGGACCACGTCGTCCCGGGCCACCCAGCGCCCGAAGCGGCGCGGCATCGGCAGGCCGGGCAGCGCAGACAGGCGACGGGTGGTGTGCAGCCGCAGCCGGTCGTAGTGCCGCCGCCAGGAGGAGCCGACGTGCTCGGCCCGTTCCAGGACCACGGCCCGCAGCCCGCGGGCGCGCAGCGCCTGGGCGACGGCGAGACCGCCGGGGCCTGCGCCTATGACGTACACGGGGCGGCCCGCGGGGTGGGCGGGCTGCTGCGGTTCAGCGGACGCTGTGGAGTCGGCCATGCGGCGAGCGTAATCGCGCTCTGGGTTGATGGGTCTCGGTCAAGACCGGAATCGGTTGCGGATCGGTCACGCCTGGGGGCCGTTGGGCTTGAATGGCCGGATGGCCCACACACGCAGGTACACCCTCGACCCCTCCCTCGTCCCCTCCGAACCCCGCGGGGGCGGCCTGAGCCTGAGGGCCTGGGACGCCACCTCCGACGAGGACGCCCAGACGTGGCTGGTCGGTTGTCTAGACCCGGACTTCCAGCGCTGGAACACTCCGCTCAAGCCGTGGACCGACCTCGCCGGTGCCAGGGAGTCGCTGCGGGCCCGGGCGCGGGACGCGGCGGACGGCAGGTCGGCCTCGTTCCGGATCACGGACGACGAGAGCGGCGCGGCCCTGGGGCACGTCGGCGTCAACGAGATCAGCCTGCCGATGAAGACGGCCCGGGTCGGCTACTGGGTGCTCCCCGAGGCCCGGGGCCGGGGCGTCGCGACCCGGGCCCTGCTGCTCGCCACCCGCTGGGCCTGTGCCGAACTCGGCCTGCACCGCCTGGAACTGGGGCACGCGGTGGGGCACGAGGTCTCCTGCCGGGTCGCCGAGCGCAGCGGCTACCGCGCCGAGGGGATCCTGCGCGGGGCCATGTTCGAGGCCGGGCGGCACGACGCCTTCCGGGACGTGCACCTGCACGCGCGGCTGGCGACGGACGAGGAGCCGGCGCCGCCCGGCGCGCGCTGAGCGCGGTTCACGGCCACAGCAGCCGCCGGTCCCAGCCGTCGTCCCCGGTGCGCCGGTAGACCAGCCGTACGTGGCGCCGGCGGGCCTCGCCCTGGAAGAACTCCACCTCGTCGGGGCGCAGCCGGTACAGCGTCCAGGACGGGGCCGGCGCGTCCGGTTCCCGCCCGGCCCGTTCCCAGGCCGCCTCGGAGGCGCGGGCCAGCTCGTCCGTCGAGCCCAGCTCCGCGCTCTGCCGTCCGGTGAGCGCGGCGGCCAGGGCGCCGGTCGAGCGCGCGTGCAGGTCGGCCCGCGCCTCCTCGGCCGGAGCGGCGGCCACCGGGCCGCGCAGCCGCACCTGGCGGCCCAGCACCGGCCAGTAGAAGACGAGCGCGGCGTACGGGCGGGCGCCGAGGTGGCGGCCCTTGCGGCTGCCTGCGTGGGTGGCGAAGGCCCAGCCGTCCCCGTCCGCGCCGTGCAGCATGACGACGCGCGCGTCCGGCAGGCCCTCGGCGTCCGACGTCGCCAGCGACATCGTGTGCGGCTCGCGCTCGCCGGCCCCGGCCGCCTCGGTGAACCACCGGGTGAACAGCTCCAGCGGGTCGCCGGGCGCACCGGCCGGGTCGAGGGGCGGCAGTGCGGTGACCGCGGGGTCCCACACCCGCAGCGACCTCAGCAGCTCGTGAAGATCGGTTCCCATCCCCCGATTGTCGTGCCCTCAGGGACGCCCGGGGCTCATACGGAGCCGAGGTCGGTGGAGACCCAGCGTTCGGGCCGCATCCGGAGGATGACCTGCTCGCCGTGGTTCTCCCAGGCGAAGGCGACGTAACCGTCGACCTTCTCGGCCGGGAGGTAGCGCGCGGACATCTCCCGCAGGGCCTCCTCGGTCGCGGCGGCCGTCTCGACGACCGGTCCCTCCACCGACACGTAGCGGATGGTGGGCTCCAGCCGGTCGACCATCAGGGAGAACCGGCCCGCCCTGCCGATCAGCTCGTTCTTGCGGCTGTTCAGGCCCGTCATGATCCACACATCGCCGCCGGGCTCGTACTGGTACCAGATCGGCACGGTCAGCGGGGCGCGGCCCGCTCCCGCGTCGACGGCGAGCGCGGCGATGTGCGGCTCGGCCAGGAACGTCTCACGCTCTTCGCGGGTCAGGGCCATGTCGGTCTCCTCCAGCGGGTGCGGAAGCGGATGTCGCTGTGGGGCACAACACCGGCCGGACAGAAGGCTGTTCCCCGGGCGGGCGGCGACGGCGCGCTGGAGGCGCGGTGGGCCGGGAGCGGCGGACGGTGACGCGGCCGGGATGACAGGGTGCCGCGCGACGGGCCGCTGATTGCGTGGTGTTACTTCGTGGGCTTCTTTCCGGTCATGCCGAGATACGTCAACAGGGCGAGATGCGGCTTGAGTTCCGCCTGTTTCACGCCCCACGAGGAGAACCCCTTCTGGTGCGAGGCGGCGGCCGCGAGCATGACGACCAGAGACCCGGCGATCGCCGCGGGGTTCACGTCCTTGTCGACCTTGCCCTTTGCCTGGAGATCGGCGACGGAATCCGTGAGGGAGGAATTCACCGAATTCAGGATCTTCATGCGGATTTTGGCGAAGCGCTTGTCGCCCTCCGCCGCACCGAGATCCACGACGCGCAGAATGGCGTCGTTCTTCCGCCAGAACTCCAGGAATCCGTCGACGAGTTCCTGTGCCGTCTGCCAGCCGGCCTTGCCGACCCACGAGCGGCCCGCCGTCAGTTCGGCCAGCGAGGAACTCTCGGCGGCCATGCGGTCGGCGATCTCCAGGACGGCACCCTCGACGTCCGGGAAGTACTGGTAGAAGGTCGCGGGCGACGTGCCCGCCCGGCGGGCGACATCGATGACTTTGACATCGCGATAGGGGGAGGAGCTGAGCATTTCGCTGAGGCAGTCGAGCAGTTTCTGCCGGGTCGCCTGCCCACGTCGACCGGCCACGCGGCCGTCGACGGTACGCACTTGTCCTGTCATGCCGTCAGCTTACCGACGGGTGATCGGAGCGCTATTCGGCCGACTGCAAATGGGGTGCGGGCGCGAAGAGAGGCTGGTGTGCCTGCTCTGCGCGGTGCTCTCGGCGCGGTTACTTTGGCGGCATGGCCGAAAACGGGGCATTCGAGAACAGCGCGTCAAACGGTCCGGCCGCCCGCCGGGAGGGCGTCCCCTGCTGGGTGGACGCACAGCTCTCCGACGTGGCGGCGGGCAGGCGTTTCTACGGCGAGCTGTTCGGCTGGACCTTCCGGACCGCGGACGGGGACGCGGACGCGGGGGAGGGACCCGCGGCGGAGTCGGTGCGGGCGTGCCTGGACGGCGAGCCGGTCGCCGCGCTGGTCCGCAAGACGGACGGCCGAATGCCCACCGTGTGGTCCGTGTACTTCCACACCCCGGACGCCGTCGCCCTGGCCGCGCGCGTCCGGGCGGGCGGCGGCCGGCTCGTCACGCCGCCCCACCGGGTCGGCGACCTGGGCGCCGCCGCCCTCGCCGCCGACCCCGACGGTGCGGTCTTCGGGCTCTGGCAGCCGGGCCGCCTCACCGGCTTCGGACGCCGCCGCGAGCCGGGCACCTTCGCCTGGGCCGAGCTGTACACGCGGGACACGGAGGCCGCCAACGCCTTCTACGGCGACCTGTTCCACGACGCCCTCTTCGCCGAGGACGCCTCCCCGGACTTCGGCCGGGCCCGGGTCTCCGACGTCTTCCCCGCCGAGATGCCGCCGCACTTCCTCGTCCACTTCCTGGTCGAGGACCTGACCGCCGGGCTCGCCGCGGTGACACGGCTCGGCGGGCGGGTGCGGGTGCCGGCCTTCGAGGCGTCGTACGGGCGGGTGGCCGTGGTCTCCGACGGGCAGGGAGCGTCGTTCGCGCTGCTGGAGCGCTGAACTAGGCCGCTGAACGGGGCCGGGGAAGGGCCGCGCGCGAGACCCTTTGCCCGTAATCAGGTAAGACACCCCGATTGTCGCCAGGTTCGCCACCAGCGCTTCGGACAGGAAGAATCGGGGTGCGTGGCGCCACACGGGTGCGGTGGTGAGACGCTGCACTTCGGTCGCGTACATATGTGGGTGGCGCGGCTCGTACGGGGAGGTGGCAGGCAAGTGGTGGATCAGCTGACGCAGCACGATCCGCGGCGGATCGGGCCGTTCGAGGTGCTGGGGCGGCTCGGCGCCGGCGGCATGGGGCTGGTCTATCTCGCGCGCTCGGCGTCCGGGCGGCGCGTGGCGATCAAGACGGTGCGCACGGAGCTGGCGGAGGACCAGCTGTTCCGCGTCCGCTTCACCCGCGAGGTGGAGGCGGCCCGCGCGGTCTCCGGCTTCTACACCGCCGCCGTGGTCGACGCCGACCCGCGCGCCGCGGTGCCGTGGCTGGCCACGGCCTACGTGCCCGCGCCCTCCCTCGAGGAGATAGTGAACGAGTGCGGGCCGCTGCCGGCCCAGGCGGTGCGCTGGCTGGCCGCGGGCGTCGCGGAGGCGCTCCAGTCCATCCACGGCGCGGGCCTGGTCCACCGCGACCTGAAGCCCTCCAACGTCCTCGTCGTCGAGGACGGCCCGCGCGTGATCGACTTCGGCATCGCGTCCGGCGTCTCCAACACCCGGCTGACCATGACGAACGTCGCCGTCGGCACCCCGGCCTACATGTCCCCGGAGCAGGCGAAGGACTCCCGCAGCGTCACCGGCGCCAGCGACGTGTTCTCGCTCGGTTCGATGCTGGTCTTCGCCGCCACCGGGCACCCGCCCTTCCACGGCGCCAACCCGGTCGAGACGGTCTTCATGCTGCTGCGCGAGGGCCCCGACCTGGAGGGGCTGCCCGACGAGCTGCGCCCGCTCATCGAGTCCTGCATGCAGATGGAGGCCACCGGCCGGCCCAACCCCGCCGACCTCCAGGCCCAGCTCGCCCCGCACCTGTTCGGCTCCGGCTCCGACGACAGCGGTACGGCGTCGGCCTGGCTGCCCGAGCGGGCCGTGAGCCTGATCGAGGGCCGCCGGGGCGGCCGCCCCGCGGTCAAGCCCGCCACCACGGCGGGCGGCCGGGTACCGGGCCCGTCCGGTGCCCGCGGACCCGGCCACGCGCCCCCGCTGCCGCCCCCGCCCGCGCACGACCCCGTCGTACCGGCGCGGCCCGCGCACGGCCCGGCGGTGCCCGCCCCCGACGGCGGGCCGGTCCGGCTGCCCGGTGCCGCGGTGCCCATCGGCCCGGGACCGCGCGTCGCCGACATGCGCGCCGCCGTCGTCGCCGCGCCCCCTCCGGAGTCCGCCCTCGCCGCGTCCTGGTCCCGCCCGCGCCCGGGCGTCAACGGCGCCGACCCCGCCGTACCGGCCCCGACGTCCGCGCCGGTGTCCGCCCCGGAGGCGTCGCCGGCCGGCTGGCGCCCCTGGCGGTTCCGGATGTCCAACGACGTCTGGGGCACGCCCCGGGTCGCCGACGAGCTGGTCTACGTCACCTCCTTCGAGGTGCACGCCCTGGACGTGGGCACCGGGCGCCGCCGCTTCAAGACCAGGGACGTCGCCTGGTCGATGGCGGTCGCGGACGACCGTGTGCACGCCTCCGACGGACCCACCCTCTTCGCCCTGGACGCCCGCGAGGGCGCCGACCTGTGGCGCGTCCAGACCGACGCCTGGGTGTACTCGCTCCGGGCCGAGCGCGGCACCGTCCTCACCGCCACCCGCGGCGGCGGCGTCCAGGCCTGGGAGGCCTCGGGCGGGCAGAAGCTGTGGGAGATCACCGGCGCCCAGACCGACTTCGAGTCCCCCGAGGCGGGCGCCGCGCTGCACGACGGCACGGCGTACGTGTGGCAGGACGCCCGCCTGCGCGCCCTGGACGCCCGCACCGGCGACGAGAGATGGTCGTACCCGATCGGCGACGCGGCCTCCTGCGGCGGCGTCCCGGTCCGCCTCACCCAGGCACCCGACGGCTACGTGTACGTCGCGGCCGGCACCCGGGTCCTCGCCCTGGAGGCCGCCTCGGGCCACGTCCGCTGGCACTTCGAGGCCCCCGCGGTCTTCCTCGCCCCGCCCACCTTCGTACCGGGCCCCGCGGTGACCGGTGGCGGGGTCTACCTCGCCGACTACCTCGGCACCGTCTACGCCCTGGACGCCACCGACGGCCGTGACCGCTGGCGCATCGCGACCGAGGCCCGCTCCTCGACCGATCCGGTGCTGGTCGTCGCCGGCCACGTCCACGTGGGCAGCGGCAAGGGCCTCTACACGCTGGACGCGGTCACCGGCACCCCCAAGTGGCGCTTTCAGGCGGGCGGCGACATCGTGGGCGCGCCCGCGGTCGCCGAGGGCCGCATCCACTTCGGCTCGACCGACCACCTGCTCTACACGCTGAAGGCCGACGACGGCCGCCTGCGCTGGAAGCTCGCCACCGGCGGCGAGATCACCGGGTCCCCGGTGGTCCGCGACGGCATCGTGTACGCGTGCAGCAAGGACCGCTGCGTCTACGCCCTGGACGCGGAGAAGGGCACGGGGACGGCCCGCACGACGTGAGGACGGTGGTACGTCCGCGGCCCCCGCGTCGCGCGGACGGCCGTACCGCCGCGGTCCGTACGGCGTGGAGGGCCGTGCCCGGCTGGTGACGTGTCCGTGACATCCACGCCCTAGCGTGATCGTCATGACGACACGGGGGCGAGCACTCAGGTACACGGCGATCTCGGCACTGGTGGTCCTCAGCCTGACCGGCTTCTCGACCGGCCGCCACGGCCACGGTCACGGAGGCGACGGGGGCGGTTGCAGCAGCTCCGGCCAGGACCACGACAGTTCGTCGTCCACATCGGGCGGCGGCGCCTACAAGGACGACGACGACACCTACGGCAGCGGCGGCAGCGGCTACCACGACCACGACGACGACACCTACGGCGACGACACCGGCAGCGGGGACGGCGGCAGCACCGACGCCGTCGAGGCCGCCGCCTTGTCGCTGGTCGCCTGCGCCGAGGAGGGCCAGCCGTACGCCACCGTCGAGGTCACCAACCCGAACGCCGTGGAGTACACGTTCCCCGTCACGGTCCTCTTCAAGGACGCGGACGGCACGACCCTCACCGAGGGCAGCGAGGAGGTCACCGTCCCCGCGGACGGTGTCACCCCGGTCCGCGTCCCCTACGACGGCTCCGCCGTGCCGGACCACTGCGAACTGGACCACACGGTGACGGAGCCGGTCTCCTGAATCCCCCCGCGCACACGTCGGCCGCGGCGGCTCCCCTCCGCGCCGCCGCGGCCGATCCCCGTGCCGGAAGAAGGTCTACTTGCCGCCGCCGTCCAGGCCCAGGGCCGGAGGTGCGGGAGCGTGGTTCTCCAGCGTCGTGATCTGCTCCTCGGCCGGGGGCTGGGGAGCGTGGTTCTCCAGGAGCCTGGCCTCGCCACCGCCGACGGGCGGCGCCGGAGCGTGGTTCTCCATGGTGACGACCTCGGCCGGCTTCTTCTCGGTCTCGCTCATGCTGCTCCCCTGGAACTCGTGGAGTACGGCTACCGATCGCCCCTGTCCGGCGACTCCCCCGAGTATCGCCGGACAGAGGCTCCGCGCGGCCTCCCGGGTGGGCGGCCGCGGTGACCCGCCTGCCCCCCGACGCGACGGATCCGGGTAAGAGCATGGCCCGCGGCCATAAACGTTCGATGAACGCCCGTGCCGCCGCCCCGTCACGCGGCGTCGACGGGTGAGCCGAGCAGGCGGCGCACCTCCGACACCTCGGGGGCGTCGGCGCGTTCCAGCAGCGTCAGGGCCTCCAGCCAGCAGGCGCGCGCCCGGTCGCTCTGCCCGAGGGCGCCGAGGCTGCGCCCCAGGGTGTTCAGGATGCTGCCCCGGATGAGGTCGCCGCCGATGAAGCCGATCGCCAGGGCCTGTTCCGCGTGCTGGGCCGCCGCCGCGGGACGGTTCGCGGCCAGGTGCAGCTGCGCGATGCGGAAGTGCGCGGTGCCCTCCCACAGCCGCTGGCGGTTGCTGCCGAACATCACCAGGGCGTCCTGCATCTGCCGCAGGCCCTCGGCGTGCCGGTCCGCCCGCAGCAGCGCCACCCCGAGCGCGTAACGGGCGTTCGCCAGGCGCAGCGTGAGGCCGAGCTGCCGGAAGATCTCCACACCCTGCTGCGCCAGCGCGATCGCGCTGCGGGTCCGGTTCATGCGTTCGTGCAGCCGCGAGAGGTTGCACAGGGCGCTCGCCTCGCCGGGACGGTTGTCGTCCGCGCGGTAGCCGTCCCGGGCGGTCGTCAGCAGCTCCTCCGCCTCCTCGTACCGGCCCTGGCTCAGGGCGATGATGCCCCGGTCGGTGGCGGCCCAGCCGATGGGCGTGGAGTCCGCCGCCTCGGTGGCCAGCTCGATGGCGATCCGCGCCTCGTCGTCCGCCCGCGCGTACTGGCCGGCCGCCAGGCACACGTTGGACAGGGCGGTCCTGGCCCGGCTCTCCGCCCGGATGTCGGCGCCGGCCCTGGCGGCGTCGCGCAGCGCCGTCGCGGCCGTCTCGTACTGCCTGGCGTTGGCCCCGGACTCGGCCAGGTCCTTGGTCGCCCACAGCAGGTCGACGGCCCGGCGCAGAGCGCTGCCCGTCACCTGCTGCTGGGCGCAGGCCAGCAGGTTCTGCGCCTCCGTGTAGAGCCAGTCCAGGGCGTCACCCCGGTCCTCGAAGACCAGGCCCGTGTAGGAGGTGGGCTCCAGGTGCTCGACCGTCCGGTCGCCCGGCCGCTCGATCGCGTACACCCCCGCCGCCGTGGCCAGGTAGAAGTCCAGCAGCCGCGACAGCGCCGCCGTCCGCTCGCTCGGCGGGTCCTCGTCCCGCTGCGCGCAGGCACGCGCGTAGAGGCGGACCAGGTCGTGGAAGCGGTAGCGGCCCGGCGCCGCCGATTCGAGCAGCGAGGTGTCCACCAGGGACTCCAGGAGGTCCTCCGTGTCCTCCACCGGGAGGTCGAGGACCGCCGCCGCGGCCGCCAGCGAGATGTCCGGGCCGTCCGCGAGGCCCAGCAGCCGGAAGGCGCGGGCCTGGGCCGTCTCCAGCTGGCCGTAGCCCAGCTCGAAGGTGGCCTCGACCGCGAGGTCCCCGGCCTGCAACTCGTCCAGCCGGCGCCGCTCGTCCGCCAGTTTGGCCGCGAGGACGGAGACGGTCCAGGTGCGGCGGGCCGCCAGCCGGGACGCGGCGATGCGGATCGCCAGCGGCAGGAATCCGCACGCACCGACCACGTCCAGGGCCGCCTCCCGCTCCGAGGCGACCCGCTCCTCGCCGACGATCCTCGTGAAGAGGGCCAGCGCCTCCTCGGGCGACATCACGTCCAGGTCGACCAGGTGCGCCCCGGCGAGGCCCACCATCCGCACCCGCGCCGTCACCAGCGCGGCGCAGCCCTCCGTGCCGGGCAGCAGGGGCCGCACCTGGGCGGCGTCGCGGGCGTTGTCCAGCAGGACGAGGACCCGGCGGCCGTCCAGGACGGAGCGGTACAGGGCGGCGCGCTCCTCCAGGGAGTCGGGGATCGCCGCATCGGCGGTGCCCAGGGCGCGCAGGAAGGAGCCCAGCACCGTCTCCGGCTCCGCGGGCCGCGCGCCGGCGCCCTGGAGGTCGACGTACAGCTGTCCGTCGGGGAAGGCGGCCCGCGCCTGGTGGGCGACGTGCACCGCGAGGGTCGTCTTGCCGACGCCGCCGATCCCGGCGAGCGCCGAGACCGCCATCACGCGGCCCGTCGCCGGGTCCCCGGACGCCGAGGACAACACGTCGCTCAGCTCGCGGACGAAGGACGCGCGGCCGGTGAAGTCGGGAACCGTGGCCGGGAGTTGCGCCGGGCGCACCAAGGGGGTCGCCGCCGCCGCGGCCGGGGCAGAGGGCTCGGCCAGGCCGGGGTCGGCCCGCAGGATGCGCTGTTGCAGGTCCCGGAGGCCGGGCCGCGGGTCGACGCCCAGCTCGTCGGCGAGCAGGCGGCGCGTGTCCGCGTAGACGGCCAGGGCCTCCGCCTGGCGGCCGCTGCGGTACAGCGCCAGCATCAGCAGCTCGCGCAGGCGTTCGCGCATTGGGTGGACCGCCGTGAGCGCCGTCAGCTCCGAGACCGCCTCCGCGTGGCAGCCCTGGTCGAGGTCCATGTCGAGCCGCGTCTCCAGCAGTTGGAGCCGCCACTCGTCCAGCCGGACGCGCTGCGTGCGGGCGTACGGACCCGGCACGCCGGCCAGTACTTCGCCGTCCCACAGGGCCAGCGCGCGGCGCAGCAGCTCACGGGCGTGGCCCAGGTCGCCGGAGCTCCGCGCCTTCTCGGCCCCGGCCGCCAGGTCCTGGGCCCGCGCCAGGTCCAACGCCCCCTCGGCCAGGCCCCGTACGGCGTACCCGCCCGACTCGCTGGCCAGCACCCCCGGGTCGAGCACCTTCCGCAGCCGGGACGCGTACGTCCGCACCGCCGCCAGCGCCTGCGGGGGCGGCTCCTCGCCCCACAGGGCGTCGATCAGCTCGGCCGCGGTGGCGGTACGGCCCTCGCGCAGCAACAGGGCGGCCAGCAGCGCCCGCTGCTGGGGCGAGCCGGTGGCCAGCGGCTCCTCGCCCCGCCAGGCGCGCACCGGTCCGAGCACGCCGAAGCGGAGCGCGGCCGACCCGTCCGGTTCCGCCGGGAATCCGGGACGCCGCTGCTCCGGAACCCGCGGTACACCGTCCATGCCGTCCCCCTAGACATCCTGAGCAACCAGGTCAGTTTGCCTTGTTCATGCCGACCACGTCAGCCGTGGGAGACGCCGATCACAGCTTCTCCATCAGCTTCGTTCCCCCGGCCCCTCCAACTCCACCCGCACCGTGAGCAGTCCCGTCCGGGCGCCCATCGCCCGTACCGCCAGGCTGTTGTAGCGGGGGAGGCGGCGCAGCCGGGCGAGCGGGTCGTCGTCGGGCAGGAGGTGGGCCGTCCCCGGGTACCAGCGGCCCCGCAGCCGGACCCGGACGCGGGGATCGGCCCGGATGTTGCGGACGTACTGGGACCGCTCGCCGAACTCCGACACCAGCCAGAAGGAGTCGCCGGTGCGGCGCCCGCCCACCGGGGTCCGGCGGGGGAGGCCGGAGACCCGGCCGGTGGTCTCCAGCAGGGTCTGGCCGGGCAGCCGGCGCACGACCGCGTTGAGCCGGCGCTGGAAGGCCGTCACGGCCCGGTACTTCTTCTCGGCGTTGGAAGACATCGTCCGTTCACGCTCCCGTCTCGTGTGGCTCCATGTTCCCCGGAAAACCTCAAGGGGACGGTGTGGACGGGTCGGAGAGACGGGTGGTGCGGGCGTGCGGGTCGTGACCTGGAACCTGTGGTGGAGGTTCGGCCCGTGGGCCGACCGGCGTGAGGCGATCCTCGCCGTGCTGCGGGAGCTGAAGCCGGACGCCGTCGGGCTCCAGGAGGTGTGGGCCGTCGACGGAGGCGAGAACCTCGCCGAGTCGCTCGCCCGTGACCTGGGCCTGCACTGCGCCTGGTGGCCCTCGCCCGCGCCCGAGCGGTGGCAGCGGCGGATCGGGGACCACGCGGTGGGCGTCGGCACCGCGGTGCTCAGCCGCTGGCCCGTCGTGGAGCGGGCGGTGCTGAGGCTGCCCGCCCCCGCGGAACTGGACGACGGGCGGCTGGCGGCGTACGCCCGGCTGGACGCGCCCGGGCGCCAGGTCCCCTTCTTCACCGTCCATCTGACCTCGGGCGGTCACGCCCGTGCGGTGCGCCGCGAACAGGCCGCCGCCCTCGCCGGGTTCGTCGACCGGCACCGGCACGGCACCGCCCACCCGGCCGTCGTCACCGGCGACTTCAACGCCCGCCCCGAGTCGCCGGAGGTCCGCCTGCTGCGGGCCGCGGGACTGCGCGACGCCTGGGCGCTGGCCGACCCGGACGAGCCCTCCGGCACCTGGGACACCGCGAACCCGTACGTGGACCACGCGGACGGCGAGCCGAGCGTACGGATCGACTACGTCCGCGTGGGCCCGCCGGGACCCGGCGGACTCGGCCGGGTCCTCGCGGTGCGGCGGGCCGGTGCCGGTCCCGTCGACGGAGTCTGGCCCTCCGACCACGCGGCGGTCGTCGCGGACCTGGCCGACACCGGCGCGGCCACCGCACCGGAGACACCGGATCGGTGACGGCGGCCGGCGCCCCGGCATGGACGTGGCCGTCGGGGCCGGTCACCGTCCCGCCGGCACCGCGTCGGTCACCGCCCCGTCGGCACCCCGTCGGCTACCGTCCGAGGAACACCGGGTTGGTGAAGGCGGCCAGTGCCCCCGGCAGGGGGCCCGCCGCCGTCTCGTGCCGTACCTCCGCCCGCACGTAGGCGGCGTACGAGGCGGTCGTGCGCCACTCCACGGTGCCCGCGCCGGACACCGGCAGGGGATCGCCGGTGAACAGCACCCCCTGGTCCGTCACGAACCGGACCGTGCAGCGCGGGGCGCCGGTCACCTCCAGGCGGACGGTGACCGGGGTGTCGCGGTCCACGCGCAGCCGCTCGCCGATGCCGGCGTACTCGCCCCGGCCGCCGGACGCGGTGAAGGACAGCGACAGCTTCGACGACTCGGCCACGTACGAGCGCCCGGCCCTGATGCCCTCCTGGATCGCCTCCCGGGTCAGGTCGTCGGCGAGGACGACGGTCTGCGGGCGGCCGATCACGTCGGGGGAGCGGTGGGAGTCGCTGCTGCCCATCGCCGGGAGCCAGCCCCGCCCGGCGTCCCGCACGGCGGCGACCAGCATGCCGTCCCAGTCGGCCAGCGCCACCTCGTCGTCCGGCGTGTAGGCCCCGTTCCACACCTCGACCGCGTCCGCCTCCCCGAACCCTAACTTCCAGTTGCAGCCGATGCAGGTGGCGTGCGGATGGGCCGGCACCACCAGGCCGCCGGCGCGGCGGATCTGCCGGGCGAACCGGCCGAAGCGGTTGTCGCGCGCCCGGTAGCGCCAGTCGACGAAGGTGCCGGGATCGGTGCCGAGGGCGACGACGTGGCCGTTGCGGGTCGTCACCTCCTCGCCGAGCAGGATCAGCAGGTCGTCCCCGGCGAGGCCGGCCCAGTGCGGGTGCGCTGAGTGCGTGTTGTGCTCGGAGGAGTTGATGAAGTCCAGGCCCGCCGCGCGCGCCTGCTCCGCGATCTCGGCGAGGGTGTAGCGGCCGTCGGAGTACTCGGAGTGCAGGTGGCAGTCGCCCCGGTACCAGGCCCGGCCCCGGCCCCGGGCGCGCTCGGGCGGGTACACCGGCCGGGGCGCCGGCTCCTCCTCGCCGTAGGTCAGCGTGATCGTGATCTCGTACGCCAGGCCCTGCGGGGCGACCGTGTACGGGCCGAGCGCGATGTGCCAGGTGCCCGCCCGCACCGGCCCCGCGACGTAACCCGGCGTGGCGGCGTCCGCGCGGACGAAGAACTCCGTGCGCGCCCCGCCCGACCAGCCGCGGAAGCCCCGGCCGCCCAGCTCGGTGCCGCGCTCGTCGAAGAGGCCGATGTCGAGGGCGTTGCCCTGGGTGCCGGCCGGGACGGCGGGGCGGTCGTAGGTGTAGGCGACGTGGATCTCGCGGACCCCGCGGGGGACGTCGACCGGCACGTACACGAAGTCGGGGGAGCCGGGCGGCAGGGTGCCGCGCACGGTTCTCCTGCGCTGTTCCCGGGGTGCCGCCGCGGCGAAGCTCACGCTTCCCAAGGTAAGCGCGGCGGCGGCGCCCGTCGCGAACACGGCGCGCCTGCCGATCCCGGTGCGCCCGTGCCCGTGCTCGTGCCCGTGCCCGTGCTCGTGCTCCTGCTCGTGGTCGTCCTCGCACATGCTGCTGCTCCAGGTGTCGTCGTCGTGTGTCGTCGGTGACATGACGTCGGTGGTGCAGGGGTGGTGCGTGCAACCCTCGTATTGAGCCGTGAACTCCCGGGCAAGGAAAGGGGTTCGGCGCATTGAGGGGGCATTGAGGTCCGGAAACGCCGGCCGGGCCGCCGGGACGGGCGGGCGGAGCCGATCACGCCGCTCGTATGCTCGAAGGATGACGACTTCCGCGACCTCCGGAACCGGACCCGCCGACCCCGCAGGGCCCACCGAGAACTCCATGCGTCGCGCCCTCAAACGCGCCCGGGACGGCGTCGCCCTCGACGTGTCCGAGGCCGCCGTGCTGCTCCAGGCGCGCGGCGAGCACCTCGACGCCCTCACCGCGTCCGCCGCCCGGGTCCGGGACGCGGGCCTGGAGGCCGCCGGACGGCCCGGCGTCATCACGTACTCGAAGAGCGTCTTCGTCCCGCTGACCCGGCTGTGCCGGGACAAGTGCCACTACTGCACCTTCGTCACCGTCCCCGGCAAGCTGCGCCGGGCGGGCCACGGGATGTTCATGTCCCCGGACGAGGTGCTCGACATCGCGCGCAAAGGCGCGGCCCTCGGCTGCAAGGAAGCCCTCATCACCCTCGGCGACAAGCCCGAGGAGCGCTGGCCCGAGGCCCGGGAGTGGCTCGACGCGCACGGATACGACGACACGATCGCCTACGTCCGCGCGATCTCGATCCGCATCCTGGAGGAGACGGGGCTGCTCCCGCACCTCAACCCCGGCGTCATGACCTGGACGGACTTCCAGCGGCTCAAGCCCGTCGCCCCCTCCATGGGCATGATGCTGGAGACCACCGCGACCCGCCTGTGGTCCGAGCCCGGCGGCCCGCACCACGGCTCCCCGGACAAGGAACCGGCCGTACGGCTGCGCGTCCTGGAGGACGCCGGGCGCTCCTCGGTGCCCTTCACCTCCGGCGTCCTCATCGGCATCGGCGAGACGTACGAGGAGCGGGCCGAGTCCCTCTTCGCGCTGCGCAAGGTCTCCCGCGCCTACCACGGCGTCCAGGAGCTGATCATCCAGAACTTCCGCGCCAAGCCCGACACGGCGATGCGCGGCATGCCGGACGCGGAGCTGGACGAGCTGGTCGCCACGGTCGCCGTCGCCCGGCACATCATGGGCCCCTCCGCATGCCTCCAGGCACCGCCGAACCTGGTGGACGCGGAGTACGAGCGGCTGATCGGCGCGGGCATCGACGACTGGGGCGGCGTCTCCCCGCTGACCATCGACCACGTGAACCCCGAGCGCCCCTGGCCGCAGATCGACGAACTCGCCGCGAAGTCCGGGGCCGCCGGGTTCACGCTGCGGGAACGTCTCTGCGTGTACCCGGAGTTCGTCAAGCGCGGGGAGCCCTGGCTGGACCCGCGGCTGCGCCCGCACGTGGCCGCGCTCGCCGACCCGGAGACCGGCCTGGCCCGCGCGGACGCGGTGGTCGAGGGACACGCGTGGCAGGAGCCGGACGAGGCGTTCACCGCCACCGGCCGCACCGACCTGCACGCCACCATCGACACCGAGGGCCGCACGTCGGACCGCCGCGACGACTTCGACGAGGTGTACGGCGACTGGGGCGCCCTGCGCGAGGCCGCCGCCCCCGGCATGGCGCCCGAGCGCATCGACACCGACGTCCGCGCCGCGCTCGCCACGGCGGCCGACGACCCCACGCGGCTGACGGACGACGAGGCACTCGCCCTGCTGCACGCCGACGGCCCCGCGCTGGACGCCCTGTGCGGCATCGCGGACGACGTCCGCCGCAGCACCGTCGGCGACGACGTGACGTACATCGTCACCCGCAACATCAACTTCACCAACGTCTGCTACACCGGCTGCCGCTTCTGCGCCTTCGCCCAGCGCCGCACCGACGCCGACGCCTACACGCTCTCCCTGGACCAGGTCGCCGACCGCGCCCAGCAGGCGTGGGAGGTGGGCGCGGTGGAGGTCTGCATGCAGGGCGGCATCCACCCGGACCTGCCCGGCACCGCGTACTTCGACATCGCGCGGGCGGTGAAGGCCCGCGTGCCCGGCATGCACGTGCACGCCTTCTCACCGATGGAGGTCGTCAACGGCGCCACCCGCACCGGCCTGTCGATCCGCGAGTGGCTGACCGCCGCGAAGGAAGCGGGCCTGGACTCGATCCCGGGCACGGCCGCGGAGATCCTCGACGACGAGGTCCGCTGGATCCTCACCAAGGGCAAGCTGCCGACGGCCACCTGGATCGAGGTGATCGAGACGGCCCACGAGCTGGGCATCCGCTCCTCGTCCACGATGATGTACGGCCACGTCGACCAGCCCCGCCACTGGCTGGGCCACCTGCGCACCCTCGCCGGGATCCAGCGGCGCACCGGCGGCTTCACCGAGTTCGTGACGCTCCCCTTCATCCACACCAACGCCCCGGTGTACCTGGCCGGCATCGCCCGGCCCGGCCCCACCCCGCGCGACAACCGCGCGGTGACCGCGATGGCCCGCCTGCTCCTGCACCCGCACATCCCCAACATCCAGACCAGCTGGGTGAAACTGGGCACGGAGGGCGCGGCGGAGATGCTCCGCTCCGGCGCCAACGACCTGGGCGGCACCCTCATGGAGGAGACGATCTCCCGCATGGCGGGCTCGTCCTACGGGTCGTACAAATCGGTCAAGGACCTGGTCGCGGTCGCGGACGCGGCGGGCCGTCCGGCGAAGCCGCGCACCACGCTGTACGGCCCGGTCCCCGAGGAGCGGCAGCGGGCGGCGCGGGACTCGGACGGGCACCTGCCTCAGCTGCTGCCGGTCCTGGACTGAGGAGGCGCGGGGCCGGGGGCGCGGGCTTCGGGAGTGCGGCGGACGCGCAGTACGATGATCTGGCCCCCGGTGTGTCGGGGTTCTCGTAGCTGAGGAGATGCGTGCCCGTGCCAGCCCGACTTCCCTCATGGGCGTGGGTCTCCGGTCTGACCGTGGGGGCGATCGCGGCGGTGACCGTCCTGGCCGTGCAGGCGGACCAGGGGCCCCAGCCCACCGCCGCGGCGGCCAAGCCGAAGCCGTCGGCCTCGGCGGACGCGCACCCCAGGCCGAAGGAGACCGCGCCGGCCCGGGTACCGGCGGATTCCGGCACCGGGCGGCGCGTCGTCTACTCGGTCGGCCAGGACCGGGTGTGGCTGGTCGACGCCAGCGACGCCACCCGGCGCTCCTTCAAGGTGTGGCCGGGCACGGTCGACCCCGACCCGGGCAAGTACAGCGTCGGCACCCGCCGTGAGGAGCCGACGACGGGCTCCGACGGGGTCCGCATCGAGCAGATCCTGTACTTCACCCAGGAGGACGGCGTCTGGGTCGCCTTCTCCAACGCGGTGGACGGCTCCTCGCCGCCGCCGGCCGCCTCCGGCGCCAGGACCGGCGGCATACGGCTGCCCAAGGCGGACGGTGACGCGCTCTGGGAGTTCGGCACGTCCGGCACGACGGTCACTGTGGTCGCCTAGCCTCCGTCTCTCCGGACGGCAGGTGCGCCACGATCAGCACGACGCCGCTGAACAGCAGCACGCGCGTCGCCGCCTCCAGCCCGTTCCAGTCCTCCGACTGCCACATCGCGAACCACTCCCCGCCGATCGCGAGGAACCCGGCGCCGAAGAGCAGCATCAGCATGAGCGTGCCGTACGTGGTGAAGCGCCGCGCGGGAGCGTGCTGCCGGCGTATCCAGAGCCAGGTCGCCCAGATCAGCACGAGCGCGGCGGCGGTCTCCCACACGATGATCGCCACGTAGGCGGTGTCCTGGAGACCCTTGCTCGTGATCGCCCGCCACATCAGGTCGTCGTCCTTGAACGTGGTGTCCATGGCGAGGACGTGGTGCACGTACTGCTGGTTGTTGTCGAAGTCGGTGATGTTCCCGAGGGCGACGAGGGCGATGTAGAGGGCGAGGACCGCGGTGAGCACGGTGGAGGCGAGTAAAAGGGTGCTGCGGGGGTTCTTGGTCATGGCAGCACTATCCCGAAGCCGGACACCCGGCGGGCGGGAGGGTCCGGGAACGTGATCCCTTCGCAGCGTTCCGGCAGTTCCTCGCCGCGCTGACGGAGCACGGAGGGTGCCCGTCAGCCGTCCGTCGCGACGGTGTGCACGAACACGGTCCAGGAGACGTCGGTGAAGGTCAGACGGGCGCCTTCGCGGTCCTTGGAGTCGCGGACGTGGACGGCGGGGTGGGCGGGGGCTATGGCGACCTCGACGCAGTCGGGGCCGTCATTGCTGCTGTAGCTGCTCTTGAACCACTGCAAGGTGGCGGTCATGTCTCTTCTCCCATGACTTTCTCGATGAAGGCCAGTGACTCACGGGGCGCGAGAGCCTGCGCCCGGATCATTCCATAGCGCATCTCGAGAACCTGGACGTCCCTGGGATCACTGACGAGCCGACTGTGCAGTTGGGCCTCCAGGTGCCCGAGCGTCTTGCCGTCCAGGAGCTTGAGCAGTCGCAGCGATCCGGCCATTCCCGCGTGATCGTCGCGGTCCGTCGGCATGACCTGGATCTCGACGTGCCTCAACCGACCCACCTCCAGCAGGTGTTCGAGCTGTTGACGCAGCACCGTTCTGCCGCCGAGCGGGCGCCGTAGCGTCACCTCTTCCTGGACGAAGGTGAGCTGGGGCCGGGGGACACGCTCGAACACGGTCTTCCGAGCCATGCGGGCCGAGACGTAGCGGTCGACTTCCTCCTCCGTGAACGCCGGTCGGCGCATCGCGTACAACGCGCGCGCGTACTCGGGGGTCTGCAACAGCCCGTGGACGTGGTGGCCCGCGTAGGCCCCCAACTCGACCGCCTCCTCCTCCAGCTTGGCCAGGTCCCGCACCTTCTTCGGGTAGCGGGCCTTCTCCACGTCCTCCTTCATCGTCGCGAGCTTCCCGCCCGCGCCCAGCACCTCGTCGGCCTTGTCCAGGAAGTCGGGCTTGGGCACCCGCCGGCCGCGCTCGACCGACGAGACCATGTCCTCGCCGTACCCGATGGCGGCCCCCAGTTCGGCCTGGCGCAGACCCGCCGCCTCCCGCCACAGCTTGATCTGCCGCCCGACCGCCTTGAGCACGGCCGCGGCCTCCTCGTCCTCCATGTCATCCCTCCCGACGTACGACCCGTACGACCACGGCAGGCACCCGGACAGTCACTCTCGGTACCGAGGTCGTTGCTGTTCAGAGTAGGGACGGGCGGCCACGCTGGGTGACGTGAACCAGAAATCGGACCTGCCTTTCGCGCCGAACGCGCCCCACTTCGCCGTCCAGTTGTCCGCGACCCGCAGAGGAGCCCGGCTGGCGCGGCTGCTCACGGAACGCCAACTCGACGACTGGGGAGTGCCGTCCGAGGGGGCGGTCCAGGTCGTCGCCGAACTCGCGGCGAACGCGGTGCTGCACGGCCGGGTGCCGGGACGGGACTTCCGGCTGGCTCTGCGGCTGCTGCCGGGCGGGGCCCTCCGCGTCGAGGTCACGGACGCCCGGGGCGACCGGGTCCCGTGTCTCCCCGGCCCGGCGTCCGACGACGCGGAGGCCGGGCGCGGACTGCGCATCGTGGCGGCGTACGCGGACCGCTGGGGCGTTCGCGAGGGACCGGCTCCTTCGAAGACCGTCTGGGCCGAGCTGCCACCCGGTCGTGGCCGCCCGCCGGGGCTCGATGGCGGGGCCGAGGGCCGAGCTCGGGGCAGGCAGTCGCCCGAAAAGGGTGAGCACTCGGCGGAGAAATGTCATCAACGCGCTCATTGAAGCGTTTGGATGACACATCGGGCCGGACTGCTCACACCTTTCGGGTCACACGGCCATCCCCACGGCGAGGGCCGCGGCGTTCAGCGCCAGGTAGCCGAGGGGGAACGCGATGTTGTGGAAGACCCGGGCACGGACATGCGCGGCGACCGCGCCCACGAAGAAGAGGACGAGACCGGCCGCCGCAGCGCTCCCGAGCGGCCTGGCGCCCAGCAGCCCGGCGAGGAGCCCGGCGGCTCCGGCCGCCTTGAGACCGGCCAGCCACGGGAGCCACGACGGGGGGACCCCCACCTCGGCCGAGTTGGCGAGGACGAACCGGGCCCGCAGCAGGTCCGCGACGGCTATCCCGGCATCGGCGACGATCGCGGTGACACCGACGACCACATAGGCGGTGAACATGGGCTCCCCTTTCGGCGCGACCTGCGTCCAGCCTCGTCGGCACCCACCGCGGCGTCCAATACCTGCTTCTATAACCTGGCGGAATGGACGTGGACACCCGATTGCTGCGGTACTTCGCGGCCGTGGCGGAGGAAGGCAGCCTGACCCGCGCGGCTCAGCGGCTGTACGTCTCCCAGCCGGCGCTGACCAAGCAGATCCGGCAGCTGGAGTCCGCACTGGGCGTGCCTCTTTTCACGCGCTCCCGCAGCGGCATGGCCCTCACCGAGCCGGGCCGGGCGCTGGCGGCCCGCGTGCCCGGTCTCCTCGCCGGGTGGGAGGCGGCGCTGCGCGAGACGAGGTCCACGGCGAGCCGGGCGGACCGGATCCTGCGGGTCGGCTTCCTCGCCAGTGCGGCCAACGAGGCGACGCAGCCGATCATCGCCGCGTTCGCCCGGCGCCGTCCGGACTGGCGGGCCGAGATGCGGCAGGCCTCGTGGTCGAACCCCTCCGCCGGACTCGCCGACTCGGACGTCGACGTCGCCCTGGTGCGGCTGCCGTTCCCCGGCCAGGAGGCGCTGCGGGTGGTGGAGCTGTTCAGCGAGCCCCGCTGCGTCGTGCTCCCTGCGGCACACCCGCTGGCCGCGCGCGAGACGATCGACTTCCGTGAACTGCGGGACGAACCCTTCGTGGCCGCCCCGCCCGAAACGGGGCCCTGGCGTGCGTACTGGCTGGGCGCCGACGAGCGCGACGGCCACCCGGTCCGCGTCGGCGCCGTCACCGAGCACCCGGACGACTGGCTCACCGCGATCGCCAACGGCTACGGCATCGCCCTCGCACCCGAGTCGGCGGCCCGCTTCTACACCCGTCCCGGCGTCGTCCACCGCCCCGTCACCGGGATCGCCCCCAGCCGGGTCGGTGTCGCCTGGGACCCCGCCGACGACGCCGACCCCGTGGTCCGGGACTTCGTCCGCTGCTGCCGCGAGGTGTGCGCCCGCACGTGAACGTTTCCACACCGTTCCAGCCCTGACCGACCACTTCTGTTCGCATACAGTGCTGGGCGTCGTACGTACGCACAGCGCCGAGCGGAGGTCCAGGTGGGCGCGACAGCCCGTGCCGTGTGGGGGCGTGCCGAGCAGCAGGACTTCCGCAGCCGGGTGCGCGGCACGCTGCTCGGTGCGGCCGTCGGGGACGCCCTGGGAGCGCCCGTCGACGGTCTCGCCCTCGACGCGATCCGGGAGGCGCACGGAGCGGAGGGGCTGTCCGACCTCGCCACCGCCTACGGCCGGCGCGGTGCCGTCACCCACCTGACCCAGCTCACCCTGTTCTCCGTGGACGGGCTGATCCGCGCCCAGGTACGGCGTGACACCGGCGCCTGGCACCCGCCGACCGACCTGCACCGGGCCTACCGGCGCTGGGCCGCCACCCAGCGCGACTGGGGGCCCGACCTGCGGCGCAAGGAGGACGGCTGGCTGGCCCACGAGGAGTGGCTGTACGCCCGCCGGGACGCCCCGCGCTCCCTGCTGCTCGGCCTCGGCGACGAGACGATGGGCACCCCCGAGGCACCCAAGAACCCCGACGAGCGCGGTCCGGAGGCCGCCGCCCGCTCGGCGCCGTTCGGGCTCCTGGTCGGCTGGGAGCCGCAACTGGTCGCCCAGCTCGCCGTGGAGTGCGCCGCGCAGACCCACGGCCACCCCACCGGGCGCCTGGCGGCGGGCGCGTACGCCGTGATCGTGCACGGGCTGGCGCGTGGCGAGAGCCTGGACGCCGCCGTGCAGCGGGCCCTCGCACTGCTCGCCGCCCGGCCGGGACACGAGCCCGTGGCGGACGCCCTCCAGCACGCGCTGGGCGCGGTGCGGCAAGGGCTGCCGACCCCGGCACGGGTGACCGAGCTGATCGGCGCGGGCACGGCGGAGGGCCTGGTCGCCGCCGCCGTGTACTGCGCCCTCGTCGGCGAGGACGTACGGCACGGGCTGCGGCTCGCCGTCAACCACGACGGTGCCTCGGCGGCGACCGGGGCCCTGACGGGCGGCCTGCTCGGCGCCCTGCACGGCGAGACGGCCCTGCCCCCGGCCTGGCTGGCCGAACTGGAGGGCCGTCCGACCCTCCTGGAGCTGGCCGACGACTTCGCCATGGAGATGACCCAGGGCCCCGCCCTGCACGGCCCGGCGGGTTCGTCTCCCGGATGGCTGGCGCGGTACCCGCGAGCCTGAGGTCACGTCCGGAGAAGCGCCGCACCGGGGGCCGCCGCTAGCGTGGCGGCCATGGACATCAGCATTCACACCACGGTGCTTCCGCACGACGACCCGGACGCGTCCCTGGCCTTCTACCGGGACGTCCTCGGCTTCGAGGTCCGCAAGGACGTCGGCGACGGCAGGATGCGCTGGATCACGGTCGGGCCGGCCGGCCAGCCGGACGTCTCGCTGCTGCTCGCGCCGCCCGCCGCGGACCCCGGCATCACCGAGGCCGAGCGCCGCACCGTCGCCGAGATGATGGCCAAGGGCACCTACGGGTGGCTCCTCCTGGCCACCGAGGACCTCGACGGCACCTTCGAGAAGGCCCGCGCCGGGGACGCCGAGATCGTCCAGGAGCCGACCGAGCAGCCGTACGGCATCCGGGACTGCGCCGTCCGGGACCCCGCAGGCAACCAGATCCGCATCCAGGAAGTGCGCTGAACCGGCGCGGCCGGTGACCGCGGTCCGCGGTCACCGGCCCCGCCGGTGGGACGGGTGCCCGTCGGGGATCTCTAGTCGCCCACCCGGTTGCGGCCCACCACGTCGTCCACCCCGCCCGCGGGCGCCGGGACCGCGGCCGCCGCGCCGGAGTGGCCGTCGTCCCCGTCCGTGTTGACGCGCTCGATGATCGCGAGCCGCTCCGGGGTGTCCTCCGGCTTCAGGAAGCCGACCACGACGTACAGGACCAGCGAGACCGCCAGCGGGATGGAGACCTGGTACTCCAGCGGCACCCCGCCGTCCACGTTCCAGTTGATCGGGTAGTTGACCAGCCAGAAGGCGAGCAGGCCCAGGGCCCAGCTGGTGAGCGCGGCCGTCGGGCCGGAGCGGCGGAAGGGCCGCAGCAGACCGAGCATCATCGGGATCGCGATCGGGCCCATCAGACCGGCCACCCACTTGATCACGACGGTGATGATGTCCTTGAACGTCGGCGAGTCGACCTGGGTCGCCACCGCCATCGAGAGACCGAGGAAGACCACGGTGGTCAGCCGGGCCGCCAGCAGCCCCGACCGCTGCCCCCAGTTGCGCGCCGCCTTCGACAGCACCGGCGCCACGTCACGGGTGAAGACGGCCGCGATGGCGTTGGCGTCCGACGAGCACATGGCCATGGTGTGCGAGAAGAACCCGACGATGACCAGGCCGAGCAGCCCGTGCGGCAGCAGCTGCTCGGTCATCAGGGCGTAGGAGTCGGAACCGTCCGGCTTCTGCGACTCCACCAGCAGCGGCGCCATCCACATCGGGAAGAACAGCACCAGCGGCCAGACCAGCCACAGCACCGCCGACAGCCGCGCCGAACGCTCCGCCTCGCGGGCGTTGCGCGTGGCCATGTAGCGCTGGGCCTGGTTGAGCATGCCGCCGTTGTACTCGAAGAGCTTGATGAAGAGGAACGCGAGCAGGAACACCGTGCCGTACGGGCCGACCAGCGGTTTGCCGTGGCCCTGGAGGGCGGGCTCGTCCCAGACACCGAAGAAGCCGCCGTGGTCGCCGAGCTTCATCACGACGGCCACGAACATCGCGACACCGGCCAGCAGCTGGATGATGAACTGGCCCAGCTCGGTCAGCGCGTCCGCCCACAGACCGCCGATCGTGCAGTAGATGCCCGTGATGACACCGGTGATCAGGATGCCCTGGTTGAGGGTGATGCCCGTGAAGACCGAGAGCAGGGTGGCGATGGCCGCCCACTTCGCGGCCACGTCCACGATCTTCAGCAGCATGCCGGACCAGGCCAGCGCCTGCTGGGTGGGCAGGTTGTACCGGTTCTTGAGGTACTCCAGCGGCGAGGCCACGTGCAGCCGTGAGCGCAGCCGGTTGATGCGCGGCGCGAACAGCTTGGAGCCGATGGCGATGCCGAGGGCGATGGGGAACGACCACGTCACGAAGGACGTGACGCCGTAGGTGTAGGCGATGCCGGCGTAGCCGGTGAACATCACCGCGCTGTAGCCCGACATGTGGTGCGAGATGCCGGACAGCCACCAGGGCATCTTGCCGCCGGCCGTGAAGAAGTCGCTGACGTCGTCCACGCGTTTGTGCGACCAGACGCCGATCGCCACCATGACGGCGAAGTAGCCGATGAGCACGGACCAGTCGAGACCGTTCATGTGCCCCCTTCCGGGGTCCGCCTTGTGAACTCCGCTCAGCCGGTTGGCACTTCGCTAGAGCGGAGCAAGGGCGTGGCAGGCCGCGAAGTGCCCGCTCATCGTGGGTGCGACGACGCGGGCACGACAAGGAAGGGGAAGGTCAAGAGACAGTAAAAAGGTTCGGATCGCTGACCTGCGTTCACCTACATGAACAATCTCGGGCGGCCTCCGAAGAGACCGCCCGGGCCGCCGCCGGTCCGCCGCCGGCCGCTACTTCAGCTCGTCGGGGCACGGCGTGCCCCGCTTCAGCCCGTACGGCGACGCCAGCCGGTACGTCCCCGCCTCGGGGGCGACGAGCGTCGTCCACACGTCGCCCTCGGCGGTCTCCTCGGTCTCCGCCAGACAGCCGTTCACGTTGTCGTACGTCTTCGGCGTGCCCTCCGGGGCGTTCTCGGAGGCCTCCGTCTCCTGGGGCGGCTGGAGCTTTTCGCCCTCCTCGTCGACGAGGCTCAGCCACGGCGAGTACGGCATCCGGATCAGGATGCGCCCGGGCCGCTGCACGTCGATGACCCACTCGTCCTGCTCGGCCCGCCGGACCACCGCGTCGGGCTCCGCCAGCGGCGTCGGGTCGGTCACCTGGAACAGCTGCCAGTTGGCGTCGCCCCAGATCTGCTTCAGATAGGGCAGGCCCCGCTGCAACAGCTCCCGCTCCCGCTTGCCGCCGTCACCGTCCGGCTCGCCCTTGGGCAGCACCACGTAGTGCACGGCCCAGCGCTTCAGCCACTCGTGGTAGTTCGCCGAGTTGAGCGTGTCGTCGTAGAAGAGCGGATTACGCTCCATGTCGGCCTGCCGGGTCCAGCCGCGGGCCAGGTTCACGTACGGCGCGAGCGCCGACGCCTCCCGGTGGGAGCGGGCCGGCACGGCCTCCACCCGGCCCTGCTCCGCGCCGACCTCCTGCAACTCGTTGACGAGCGGCGCCAGCTCGCGCGCCCAGGAGGCGGCGGGCGTGGTGTGGACGGCGTCGTCGGCCGACTTGAAGCCGATCCAGCCCGCGAAGACGGCGAGCGAGGCCACCAGCGCGTACCACTTGCGTGACTTGGGCACCGTGAACGGCAGCGCCGCCACCAGCACCACCCCGGCGAAGAGCATCGGCAGGCGGGTGATGTTGGAGCCGATCTGCGAGCTGATCAGCCAGACCAGCAGCACGGCCAGGCCGTAGACCGCCGACGTGATCCGCACCGTCTTCCAGGTGCTTGGCACGAGCCAGTACACCAGGCCCGCGAACAGGATCGGCAGCACCGTCGAACCGAACCCCATCGGCTGCGTGCCGGAGAAGGGGAACAGCACGGCCGAAAGACCGACGACCACGCTCGGGGCCAGGCCCAGCGACCAGGCCCCCGGCCGGCGCTTCTGCAGGAACAGCGCCACCGCCACCAGGCCCACGAACAGCCCGGAGACCGGCGAGGCCATCGTCGACAGCGCGGCCAGCGGCGCCGCGCACAGTCCCTTGGCCCAGCGCTCGTACCGCCAGCGGTGCGGCCAGCAGAACACGGCGGCGACCGCGCCGAGCCCGAACATCATGCCGAGCCCGAACGTCACCCGGCCCGACACCGCGTTGGCCAGCAGCCCGAACAGGCCCGCCAGCGACGCCCACAGCGGATTGCGGACCACCCGGCTGCGGATCAGGACCATCGTCAGCAGCCCGGCCGAGATCGTCCCCGCGATCATCATCGTGGTGCGCACGCCGAGCACCGACATCAGGTACGGCGAGATCACGCTGTACGAGACCGGGTGCATGCCGCCGTACCAGGCGAGGTTGTACGCCGAGTCCGGATGGCGGCCGACGAACTCGGCCCAGGCGTCCTGCGCCGCGAGGTCGCCGCCGCTGTTCGCGAAGGTGAAGAACCACACTATGTGGAGCACCCCGGCGAGGGCGGTCACGGACAGCACGGGGTGGCGCAGCATGCGCTCGCGCAGGGCCAGGAAGGCGGTGTTCACGGCCGACGGCGCCTTCGGGCCGCCGGGCTCGGGCTCACCGTCGCCGTCCGCCGGGCCGGGCCCGTCGCGCCGGTCCTCCGGGCTCTCGGTCCCCGCCGGGCTCGCCCCGGCGTCCCTGCGGGGCCCGGGCACCCGCGGTCGCGGGCCGGCTCCCGGCCCCGGATCGGCGTCGTCGGCGCGTGTCGGCTCCGCAGTGGCCACCTGAAGGCACTCCCCGTGTCCCGTCTTCTTCTTCGGGCCGTGTCCCGTTCCCACGACCGGCGACTGCCCCGCTTCGTGACGCTAGCACGCGGCCCCGCACGGGTGCCTCCTCCGTTTCCGGGGCCTCCCGGCGCCCCGGGGCTCCGTGCGGCCCTCGCGGGCCCCGCGGCGTCCCGAGGCGCCCCGGGGAACGCGAGCGCCCCCACGGCCGGGTGACCGCGGGGGCGTTCGGTGTGGGGCGTGGGGTGTCGCGGGCGGCCCGGACGGGCCCGGGTCAGCCCAGCCGGGTCAGCTTGTCCGAGAAGCCGGGCTCGGCGAGGTCGTCCCGCAGGGCCACCGGCACCTTCACCGCGCCGCTGGTGCCGCCGTCGCCGACCGTGAGGGTGCCGACCTTGGTACCGGCCTTCGCCGTGTGCGGCACCTCGTCCGCGTCGAAGGTCAGCTTCACGGTCAGTCCGCCCCAGCCGACGGCCTTGACGTCCTGCGTGGCGACGACCGGCGTACGGCCCCCGAGACCGTCGTCGACGTACCCGACGACGCTGCCCTTCTCGATGATCGTCGACGACTTCAGGGTGCCCTGCGCGGCCCGGATCAGCTGGTCGCCGGCGTCCAGGGCGGCGGCGAGGATGCCCTTGTCCGCGGTGGCGGGCTGGCGCACCACGGCCCCGACGACGGTCCGGGTCTCACCGCCGACCTCCTTCTTCGCCGCGAAGACGAGGTTGCCGAGCGCGGAGGTGGTGGTGCCGGTCTTGATGCCCACGACGTCGTTGTGACCGACCAACTGGTTCCAGTTGCCGTGGTTCGTGCCCTTGTAGTCGTCGTACGACATCATCGCGGCGACTTCGCGGAACGCGGGCGCCTTCATCGCCTCCTTGGCCAGCTTCACCTGGTCCACCGCCGTGCTCACCGTCGTGTTGTTCAGTCCCGACGGGTCGGTGTACGTGGTGTTGGTCATGCCGAGGTCCTTCGCGGCGGCGTTCATCTTCTCGACGAACCCCTTCTCGGACCCCGAGTCCCAGCGGGCGAGCAGACGCGCCACGTTGTTCGCGGACGCGATCAGGATCGCCTTGAGGGCCTCGCGCTGGGAGATCGAGTCGCCCGCGTAGACGTGGACGGTCGACTCGTCGCCCGCCTCCGACTGCTCCTCCGCCGCCTGGTCGATCTTGATCTTCGGCCCCTCGGCGCCGCTCTTGAGCGGGTGGTCGCGCAGGATGACGTACGCGGTCATGACCTTGGCCACGCTCGCGATCGGCACCGGCTTCTGGTCGCCGGACGAGCCGAACGTGCCGATGCCCTGCACGTCGAGCGCGGCCTGCCCGCTGGAGGGCCACGGCATCTCCGGCTTGCCGCCCTCGAAGGTGAAGCTGTCCTTCGCCGTGAGGTCGAGGGTCGGCGCGGGCAGCGGGCGCATGGACTGCACGATGCCGATGATGATCACCAGCAGGATGACCAGCGGCGTCCAGATCTTGACCCGGCGCACCGTCGTCCGCAGCGGGGTCTCCGGGGGCGGCGGGGTGTTGGTCAGCTCCGCCAGCAGGTCCAGCGGCGGCTTGGGCGGCAGCGGCTGCTGGGTGGTCCGGTCCGGCCCGACGTGCGAGACGGGCGCGGTGACCCCGGTGCGTGGCGTCCGGGCCGCCGCGGGGGCCTCCTCGGGGGCCGCCCCGGGGCTCTTCGGCGCCTGCGGTGCCTGCGGGGGCCTGCGGGTCGCCGGGTCGTCCGGATTCCGCAACGCCACGAACTTGCTGGTCCGCTCGGCGGCACCGGGGTCGGCGTCGCCCGCGCCGGTCTTGCCGGCGGCGCCGGGACCGGTCTTGCCGGTGGCGCCCGCGCCGGTCTTGCCGGTGGCGTTGGGGTCAGCCTTGCCGGTGGCGCCCGGACCGGTCTTGCCGGTGGCGCTCGGGCCGGTCCTGCCGGCGGCGGAGGCGGCGTCGCCGAGCTTCAGCATGGTCGTCGGCTGATCGACGGCGGGTCGCGGCGCCTTGAACACGGCCGTGGGCTGATCCACCTGCGGCTCACTGCCGGCCTCACCCTCGCCCTCGTCCGCCGCCGAATCCGACGCCGGGGCGGCGCTGGAGTCCGCGGGAGCGTCCGGGTCCGCGTCGGCGGCCGGGCCCTTGCCCGAGCCGGAAGTGGAACCCGAGCCGGAAGCGGGGGACGACTGCGCCCCGGAGGTCGCATCCGCCCCGGAGGCCGCATCCGAACCCGTGGGGGCGACCGCGTCCGAGCCGGAGCCGAGGCCGGTGGCCCCGCCGGTACCGGAGGTTGCGTCCGAGCCGGAGTCCGGGCGGGACGCGACGTCCGCGCCCGTGTCGGCGCCGGAGTCCGTGGTCGTGACGGGCTTCGAGCCGGTGGCCGCATCCGAGTCCGGGCCACCGGCCGCACCGGAGCGGGCGTCCGCGCCCGTGTCCGTGCCCGCGGTGGCGTCCGAGCGGGAGCCGGAGGCCGGGCTCGTGTCCGAGTCGGAGTCCGCGCCTGCAACGGCGTCCGAGCGGGAGCCGGAGTTCGTGTCCGTGTCCGGGGCCGAGCCGCTGGCTGCGCCCGTGACGGAGTCCGAGCCCGCGCCCCGGCGGGAAGCCGTACCCGTGTCGGTGCCGGTGGCCGAGTCCGCGTCCGAGCCGGTGGCTGCGTCGGAACGTGCAGCCGCGTCCCCGCCCGGACCGGAAGCCGAGTCCTGGGCGGAGCCCGAGCCGGACGCGGCGTCCGCACCCGTGTCCGGACCGGAAACCGAGGTCGTACCGGACTCGGAGCCGGAGGCGGTGGCCGGAGCGGAGACGCCGTCGGAGCCGGAGCCGGAGCCGGAGCCGGACTCGGAGCCGGAGCCGGAGGCGTCCGCGGTGGCTGCCTCGGGCTCCCCGGTGCCCTGTCGCGGGCCGGGCTCGTCGTTGTCGCCGCCCTCGGCCGGGGCGGCCTTCAGGCCCTCGGGCGCGTCGGCGCCGGCGGAAGCGCCCTCGCCGCCCTCCAGACGTGCGTTGGCGGCGGCACGCTCGTCCGCGGTGGCCACCCAGGCCGCGACGACGTCCCGCAGCCGGCCTTCGTTCGCGGCGGCAGGCTTCTCGCGGTCGGTCTCCGCCGCGCCGGACGCCTCGTCGTCGGCCTCCCCGTCGGCGGCGTCCGCCTCCGGTGCCGTCCCACGGGCCGACAGCACCCGGGTCGCGGTGTCGACGCCCCCGCGGGACCCCGCACCCCCCGCGGAGCGCTTCGCGTCCTCCCGTGCCGCCCCGAGCCGCGGATCACGCTGTTCGCTCGCCTCGGTCCTGGCTTCGGGAACCGGACCCGCGCTCCCCGACGTCGGTTCTTCCGACGACTCGCGCTGCTTCGACCTGTCGGGGGACTCGCCCGCCACCGATGCCTCCTCCATGCGCCGCACGTGCTGTGCGCGCTACCGAACCCGTACCGAAACCATTTACCAGTGTCCTGTGTACGGGTGGAACCCACGCGGAAGACGAGAACGACATACCTACTGGTTCCACTACGAAGCGGTCACGCACCCTCGACAGACCAATGTGAGAGGGGTCACCCTGTCTGTCATCCACGCGGGGAGGCATGGATGGGCAGGAGCCGCAGAACACTTCCGGAGGAGCTTCTGCTGCTGGCGTTGGACCCGACCACGGGTACCACCGCGCAGCCGCAGTCGCTCGACCTCGGTCTGGCCGGAGCACAGCTGGTGGAGCTGGCGCTGGCCGGACGGATAGCCCCAGACGGGGATCGTATCGCCGTGGTGGCCCCACGGCCGACAGGAGATCCAACACTGGACTGCGCGTTGGAGTTGCTGCGAAGGCGTGGCGCTCCCGTGCGTGCGGTCAACTGGATAGGAGGGCCCCGCCTGGGGCTGCGCCAGACCTATCTCTCGCATCTGGAGCGATGCGGCATGGTGCATGCCGTGGAGGGCCAGATGTGCGGGGTGCTGCCGACGACTCGCTACCAGGCGACGGACACGGCGATCAGCAGGGAGATCAAGGCCCGGCTGGACTCGGCGATCCGCACCGGCGTCCCGCCGGACCCGCGGACCGCGGCGCTCGCCGCGCTGGCCCACGCGGTCGGGCTCGGCAAGCACCTCTACCCGGGCAACGAAGGACGCTCGTCACGGTCCCGGCTGCGGGACCTCATCAGGCACGACCCCATGGGCGGACTGGTGGCGCACGCGGTGATGGACGTCCAGAACGGCGCTGCGGCACAGCCACGCCGCAGTCCGGCCCCGGCCGGCCGTCAGGCCCCGGGACCGGGGGGCAGGCCCGTCCCGGAACCCGCCCGCGGTGTTCCGGCGCAACCACGCCACGGATCCATGGCGCGAGCGGTGGCCCACTAGCCCCACGAGCACACCGCACGGCATCACGGCGCACGGCACCACAGAGCACCGACGGCACCGACAGCACGAGCACCCGCACCAACAGCACCAACAGCACCGCCGCACCGCCAGTCCCCAAGCCCGGTCACGGGAGCCGCAGGTCCGCGCGGGGTGGCGGAACCGACCGCACGTCCGGCCCACCCGGACCGCGGAAAGGTTCCGCCACCCCGCGCGGCCGCATGTGGGGGTGGTGTTCCGAACTGGCGTGTACGCGGCGCATATCGACCGTTTCCCAGCGGTAGAAAGCACCTTGGTGGCAGTCTGCTCAGCAGCAGATACACAAAGTGGCAAGTGCGAGTCACCCAGCCGGAGGTGCACGTCCCGTGGCGTCGAGTGTCAATCCCACCGTAAGGCGGCGTCGGCTGGGCCAGGAGCTGCGCCGGCTCCGGGAGCAGAAGGGCATGACGGCCGAGGAGGTCGCCGAGCGCCTGCTGGTCTCCCAGTCGAAGATCAGCCGTCTGGAGAACGGGCGGCGCAGCATCAGTCAGCGGGACGTCCGCGACCTGTGCGGGGTGTACGAGGTCGAGGACCAGCGGGTCGTCGACTCGCTGATGCAGATGGCGAAGGACTCGCGCCAGCAGGGCTGGTGGCACGCCTTCGGGGACATCCCGTACAGCGTCTACATCGGCCTGGAGACCGACGCCGAGTCGCTGCGCACCTACGAACCCCAGATCATCACCGGCCTGTTGCAGACCCGGCCCTACGCCGAGGCCCTCATCCAGGGCGCGTTGCCCGAGACGTCGGTCGCCGACGTGGAGAAGCGGGTGCAGGTCCGCATACGGCGGCAGGAGCGCATCTCCGCCGAGCACAACCCGCTGCGGCTGTGGGTGGTCCTCGACGAGGCGAGCCTGCGCCGCGTGGTGGGCGGCAGGCAGGTGATGCGGGAGCAGCTGGAGCACGTCGCCGAGATGTCGCAGCTGCCGCACATCACGGTGCAGGTGCTGCCGTTCGACGTCGGGGCGCACCCCGGCATCAACGGCCAGTACTCCATCCTGGAGTTCGCCGACACCGCCGACTCCAGCGTGGTGTACATCGAGGGCGTGACCAGTGACCTGTACCTGGAGAAGGCACCGGACGTGCAGAAGTACACGGTGATGTACGAGCACCTGCGGGCGCAGGCCCTCAACGTGGAACAGTCGCGGCAGCTCATCGAGGACGTGGCGAAGGAATACGCCCGCTGAGCCGCTGAGTCGCTGAGCTGCTGGGCCGTTCAGGCCCTCAAGGCCGGGGGAGGCGGGATAGTACATCCCCGCCACGGGGTACTGGAAGACTCACCTGGAATATGCCACCCGGTCGAGTGAACGGCTGCTCCGTGCGGGAAGGCCAGCGAGTAGCGTCGATCACGCCAAAGATCAAACGTCATTGGCGTGAACCACACTCGCGACTCGCCATCGGAGCAGACATGGCAATTGTTCAGGGCGCCCAGGATTCGTGGACCAAGTCCTCCTACTCCGGAGGAAACGGCGCGTGCGTCGAGGTCAGGTCACCGCTCGTGGCGGCGCTCGCCGTCCGCGACTCCAAGGTGACCGCCGGCCCGGTCCTCGCCTTCCCCGCCGACGCGTGGAACGCCTTCGTGACCTCGGTCAAGGAGTAACGCCGCCACGCGGCACCCGCCCGTACCGCCGACGGAGCCCTCTCGACCAGTTCGCCGACCTCGCCGAGAGGGCCCCGTCGCCCCAACCCGCCCGACCCGGCCCCACCTCACCGGGAAGGCCGCGCCGCATACGGGCCAGGGGCAAGGTCAACCGGCGAGGTGCGCCTCCACCGCCGCCACGACCTCCGCCGACTCCGGCTCGGTCTGCGGGGAGAACCGGGCGGCGACCTTCCCGTCCCGCCCGATCAGGAACTTCTCGAAGTTCCAGCGGATGTCCCCGCTGTGGCCCTCGGCGTCCGCGAAGCCGGTCAGCCGGTCGTACAGCGGATGCCGGCCCTCCCCGTTGACCTCGGCCTTCTCGGTCATCGGGAAGGTGACGCCGTACGTCGCCGAGCAGAACTCGGCGATCTCGTCGGCGCTGCCCGGCTCCTGGCCCATGAACTGGTTGCAGGGCACGCCCAGCACGGTGAACCCCTGCTCGGCGTACCGCTCCTGAAGCCGCTCCAGGCCGGAGTACTGCGGGGTGAGCCCGCACTTGGAGGCCACGTTCACCACCAGCACGACCCGGCCCGCGTACTGGGAGAGGTCCGCGGCCCCGCCCTGGAGGGCGCCGATCTCGACGTCGAGGGGAAGGCTGTCGTCGTTCCGCGTGTTCGGTGAGCTCGTCATGCACCGGATGCTAGTCCGGCGCGGTGCCTGCCCGGCTCCCCGCCTCCGTCAGCACCTCCCCGGCCGCCGTCCGCGAGTACAGCACCGAGCGGCCCGCACGGCGCCGCTCCACCAGGCCCGCGTCGAGGAGTACCCGCAGGTGCCGGCCGACCGAGCCGAGGCCCTGCCCGGTCACGCCGACCAGCTGGCTGGTGCTCATGGGGGTGGCCAGCAGCGTCAGCACGGCCGCGCGGGCCGGTCCGAGCAGCGTGCCGAGGGCGGCGGGCACCCGCCGGGCCCCGTCGTCCGCGAGGGCGCCCGCGCACGGGTAGACCACCGCGTACCGCTCCGGCTCCTGCCACGCGACCCAGCCCTGCCGCTGCGCGGTGACCGGGACGAGGATCAGCTCGGCGCCGGCCAGCTCGCGCGGCGGGTACGGGTTGAGGTTGATCTGGAGCCGGTTGCCGCCCAGCCAGCGGGTGCCGGGCCGCAGCGCGTCGAGCACCGTCGCCCAGCCGCCCCGGCTCACCTGGGCGGTCCGTGCGACGACGTCCGCCTCCAGGACCCGGCGGCGCCGCTCCCAGTCCGGCCGTACCGCCCGCGCCCAGACCTCCTCGACGAGCGCGGCGGCCCGCTCGGGAAGGTCGTCGCGGTCCAGTACGGCCGGGAGCGGGCCCCCGCAGGAGACGGCGAGGTCGGCGCGGGCCCGGTCGGGCCGGGCCGACCGGATCCGCTCGACGCCCTCCTCGAAGGTGAGGCCCTCGGCCGGGGCCGGGGTCAGGAAGTCGGCGTTCCACCCGCGGCCGAGTCCCGCGCCGACCAGCAGCGCGGCCACCGGGTCGGCCGCCATGCGGCGCAGGTGGGCGGGACGGTGGGTGTCGAGCCACGCCCGTTCGCCGGGGTGCCCGGCCGCCCCGGAGTGCAGCAGCTTCAGGCAGGCCAGCGTCTCGTCGAGCGGCGAGACGACGAAACGGCTGCGGGCGAGCGTGTCGGCGTTGACCTCCCACCAGCCCATGCGGCTGCCCCCTTCGGCCCTCACCTTTCGCGTCCCTGCGAAACATTAACGGCCGGTCTCCCGCCCGTCCCACACTCCGGACATGCCCGACACGAGCCGCAGAAGCTACGCGAACCTCTTCCGCACCCGGGAGTTCACCCCGCTCCTCCTCTCCACCGCCGCCGGCGTCGCCGCCCAGACGGTGAGCGGCCTCGCCCTCGGCACCCTGGTCTTCCGGGCGACGAACTCGCCCCTGCTGTCCGCGGTCAGCATGTTCGGCCCGGCGCTCGCCCAGGTGGTGGGTGCCACGTTCTTCCTGTCCGCCGCCGACCGGCTGCCCCCGCGGGCGACGCTGGTGGGACTCCCGCTGGGCTTCACCCTCACCACCGCGGCTCTCGCGCTGCCCGGCCTGCCGGTGTGGGGGATGCTCGCCGTCGTCCTGGTGAAGGGCCTGATCGCCTCCGTCGGCGGCGGGGTCCGCTGGGGACTGCTGACCGAGATCCTGACCAGGGACGGCTACCTGACGGGGCGTTCCCTCTTCAACATGATGCACGGCCTCCTCCAGATCGCCGGCTACGCGGTCGGCGGGGTCCTCGTGGCCCTGCTGTCACCGCGGCTGTGCCTGCTGCTCGCCGCAGGTCTGTACGTCACGGCCGCCTGCGTCGCCCTCCGGCTGAGCCGCCGCCCGCCGCGCACCGCCGGCCGCCCCTCCGTACGGGCCACCTGGCGGGCCAACGCCCTGCTGTTCTCCTCCCGCCCGCGCCGCCACCTGTACCTGGCGCTGTGGCTCCCCAACGGCCTCGTCGTGGGCTGCGAGTCGCTGTACGTCTCCTACGACCCCCGCGCCGCGGGCACGCTGTTCGCCTGCGCCGCGCTCGGCATGCTCGCCGGGGACGTGACGGTCGGCCGGCTGCTCCCGGCCGGGGTCCGCCCGCGTCTCGGGGTGCCGCTCCTGGTGCTGCTGGCCACGCCGTACCTGGTCCTCGTCCTGCACCCGCCGCTGCCGCTGACGGCGGTACTGGTGGCCGTGGCGTCGGTGGGTTTCGGGGCGACCCTGGTGCAGCAGGAGCGCCTGATCGCCCTGACCCCGGACGACCTGTCCGGGCACGCCCTGGGTCTGCATTCCTCGGGGATGCTCACCATGCAGGGCGTCGCGGCGACCCTGGCGGGCACGGTGGCCCAGTTCACCTCACCCGCGACGGCCATGACCGTGATGGCGCTCGCCTCGCTCACGGTCACGCTGACGCTGACGGTGGTGAGCCGGCGGGACGCGGCCGACGGCGGTCTGCTGCCGACGCGGGCGGCGGTGCGGTCCGCGTGACGTGACGGGGCGCACGGCCGGAGGGCGCGGCGCCCCGGACCGTACCGGACCGTACCGGACCGGACGCGCGGGTCGCCGGCCGCCCGGTACCGGGCCGGGCACCGGTCAGGACCGGACCTCGATCCTGGCCAGGGAGCCGGTCAGGACCGGACCTCGATCCTGGCCAGGGAGCCGGTCTCCAGCGCGCACCACAGGGCGCCGTCGTGCACGGCGATGCCGTGCGGTTCGCTGTCGGCGCGGGAGAGCGCGTACGCGGTGACGTCGCCGTCGACGGTGATCCGGCCCACCCGGCCGCTGCCCCACTCGGTGAACCACAGCGCGCCGTCCGGCCCCGCCGTCACCGCGTGCGGCCTGGCCGCCGGGTCGGACAGCGGGAACTCGGTGATGTCGCCGCCGACGGTGATCCGCCCGATCCGCCCGGCCCCGATCTCGGTGAACCACAGGGCGCCGTCCGGGCCCGCGGCGATGCCCACCGGCGCGGCGGCCGGCGTCGGCAGCGGATACGCGGTGCCGTGGCCGTCGGTGGTCAGGCGTCCGACGGCGTTGCCCTGGTTGAGCGTGCACCACAGGGCGCCGTCCGGCCCGGTCGTGAGGGCGGACGGGAAGGCGCCGGGCGCCGGGTACTCGGTGACCTCGCCGTCCATGGTGATGCGCCCGACGCGATCGGCCGCGGAGAGCGTGAACCACACGGCACCGTCCGGTCCCGCGGTGATCCCGAACGGACCACCCTCGGGGGTGAGCGGGGCGAAGGACGCGTAGTCGCCCCCGGGCGTGATCCGGCCGATGCGGTGGGTCCGGTACTCGGTGAACCACAGGGCGCCGTCCGGCCCCGGCGCGATCACGGTCGGGCCCTCGCCGACCGGGTGCACGGTCACCCGCCCGTCGCCCGGGTCCCGGCGGGCGACCGCACCCCGGTGGACGAGGGTGAACCACAGGGCGCCGTCGGGTCCCTCGGCGAGCGCGTACGGACCGGCGTCCGCGTCGCTCACCGTGAACTCCCTTACGGATCCGGTGCCGTGCTTCTCGCTGAACGCGTTCACCGACGCCACGCTAGGGCGAGCCGGTTCCGCCCGCCAACGCTTTTTGCCCGCGGCGCACGGGCGCCGCGCCCACGGGTGCCGTACGGGTCGCCGGCACGACCCCGGTGTGCGGATGCGGGGGCGCCCGGGCGAGCGCAGACTGACCTGGTGAGCGGAACCCGCACCGAGCGGGACGAGACCGCGCCCGGTGCCGGTCGCCGCGTCCCCTCCCAGCCCCTGGCCCTCGCCGCCATGATGTTCGCGGTGGCGATGACGTTCATCGACCAGACCATCGTCTCGATCGCCGCCCCCGACATCGTCTCCGAACTCGGCCTGTCGGCCTCGGGCATGCAGTGGGTGGTCAACGCCTACCTGCTCTCCCTGGCCGCCTTCTTCGCCCTGGGCGGTCGCCTCGCGGACCTGTGGGGACCGCGCCGCGTGGTCGTCGTCGGCACCCTGGTCTTCGTCCTCTCCTCGGTCCTGTGCGGCTGCGTGCCCTCCGGCGACTACGCGCTGACCTGGCTCATCGTCTTCCGCGCCGTCCAGGGCCTGGGCGCCGCGCTGCTCTTCCCGGCCGCGCTCGCCGTGGTCGTCGCCGTGTTCCCCGTCGAGCGCCGGGGCCGCGCGCTCGCCCTCTTCTTCGGCCTCACCGGCGCCCTGACCGCCGTGGGGCCGCTGCTCGGCGGCTGGCTCACGTCCTGGACCTGGCGGGCGATCTTCTGGGTCAACGTCCCCGTGGCCGTCGCCGCACTGGTCCTGACCGCGCTGGCCGGCATCCCCGACCGGCGGCGCGAGGAGTCACTGGACGTGAAGGGCGCCCTGCTGATCGTCGCCGGCATGGGTCTGAGCGTGCTCGGCTTCCAGCAGTCGGCGGCCTGGGGCTGGGACAACGCGGCGACCTGGGTCTGCATCGCGGGCGGCCTCGCGATCCTCTACGCGTTCTGCCGCTACGAACTGCGCACCCGCCACCCCCTGGTCAACCTCGCCGTCTTCCGCGACCGCGCCTTCACCGTTGACGCGCTGGTCCTCTTCTTCGCCATGCTGGCGTTCGTCCCGCTGTTCTTCTTCGCCTCGGTCTACGCCCAGGTCTCGCTGAGCGCCTCGCCCAACCAGGCCGCCCTGTACCTGCTGTACTTCTTCGCGGGGTTCGCCCTCGCCTCCCAGTGGGGCGGCCGCATCCTCGACAAGCGCGGCGCCCGCCCGGCGATGCGGATCGGCTGCGCCCTGGGCGCCGTCGGCTTCGCCCTGTGGGCGGGCAAGCTGACCGACCTGTCCATGCACGACCAGTGGCCCTACGCCGCCCTCGCCGGCGCGGGCATCGGCTTCGTCCTCGCCCCCGCGTCGACGGACGCCGTCAACCGTTCGATCGACTCCTCGTACGGCGAGGTCACCGGCATCACCCAGACCGTCCGCAACTACGCCGCCAGCGTCGGCCTGGCCGTCTTCGGCACCCTGCTGACGCACTCCATGACCGACCGGGTCGAGGAGACCCTGAGCACCCGCGGGGTACCGCCGGACGCCCGGCACTCCATGGCCCGGGACGTCACGGAGGCGATCACCGGCAACGCGGACACCCGCGCCCCGACGGGCGACGGCCCGGCCCAGAGCGCCATGCGGGACGCGATGTCCGCCGTCCGCCTCGACTTCGCCGAGGCCAACCAGTACGTCTTCTACGGCATGGCCGTCGCCCTCGCCGTCGGCTACTTCTGCGCGCTGCGGCACCCGGGCGGCCGGGTGGCGGGCGTGGACGCGGCGCCGGGCGGCGCCGCTTCGCGCTCCGAGGATCCCCCCGGCCCGGTCAGCGGCCCCGCCGGTGACGGGAGTTGAGCCGGGCGGCCTGACGCGTCAGGTGGTCGCGCTCGGCGAGCCCGGACGCCTTGTGGGCCGCCTCGGCGTACAGCCGCGCCGCCGTGTCCAGGTCGCCGTCGCGCTCGTGCAGGTACGCCGCCACCGCCGTGTACCGGGGCAGCGCGTCGTCCAGCGCCGCGAGCGCCGCCAGCCCGGCGCGCGGCCCGTCGGCCTCCCCGACGGCGACCGCACGGTTGAGCCGCACCACCGGGTTGTCGGTCAGCCGCGCGAGCTCGTCGTACCACTCCACGATCTGCACCCAGTCGGTCTCCCCGGCGGTGGGCGCGTCCGCGTGCAGCGCGGCGATCGCGGCCTGCGCCTGGAACTCGCCCAGCCGGTCCCGGGCGAGGGCCGCCTGGAGGATCCGCACCCCCTCGGCGATCGACGCGGTGTCCCACCGTCCGCGGTCCTGCTCGGCGAGCGGCACCAGGGAGCCGTCGGGCGCGGTCCGCGCGGCGCGCCGCGCGTGGTGGAGCAGCATCAGCGCCAGCAGCCCCGCCACCTCCGGGTGGTCGACCGAGGCGGCGAGCTGCCGGGTGAGCCGGATGGCCTCGGCGGCGAGGTCGACGTCGCCGGAGTACCCCTCGTTGAAGACCAGGTAGAGCACGCGCAGCACGGTGGCGACGTCACCGGGCCGGTCGAACCGGACGCCGGAGACGGTGCGCTTGGCCCGGCTGATCCGCTGCGCCATGGTCGCCTCGGGCACCAGGTACGCCTGCGCGATCTGCCGGGTGGTCAGCCCGCCGACGGCGCGCAGGGTGAGCGCCACGGCCGAGGACGGCGTCAGCGAGGGATGCGCGCACAGGAAGTACAGCTGGAGGGTGTCGTCCACGTCCGGCGCGGGTCCGGGCGCCGGTTCCTCCTCGACGCGGTCCTCGCGGCGCCGCCGGGCGGTGTCGGCGCGGGTCGCGTCGAGGAACCGCCGCCAGGCCACGGCGACCAGCCACCCCTTCGGGTCCCGCGGCGGGTCGTCCGGCCACCCGCGGACCGCCTCGACCAGCGCGTCCTGCACCGCGTCCTCGGCCGCCGCGAAGTCGGCTCCGCGGCGGACGAGGACGGTCAGCACGCCGGGCGTGAGGCTCCTGATCAGGGCCTCGTCCATGGTCGGGTCACTCCGTGACGGTCGGGGGCTCGACCATGAACGGACGCAGCTCCAGCCACTCGTGGATCGGCCTGCCGCCCGCGCCCGGGGCGGCGGACAGCTCCCCGGCCAGCTCCACGGCACGCTCGTAGCTGTCGACGTCGATCACCATCCAGCCGGCGATGAGGTCCTTGGTCTCGGCGAACGGCCCGTCGGTGACCGGCGGCTTCCCCTCGCCGTCGTAGCGGACCCACGTCCCCTCGGGCGCGAGAGCCTGCCCGTCGACGAACTCCCCGGTCTTCTCGAGCCGCTCCGAGAAGTCCCGCATGTACTGGATGTGGGCCGAGATCTCCTCCGGCGTCCACTGGTCCATCGGCGCGCAGTTGACCGGTTCCGGGGCGCCTCGGTAGTGCTTGAGCAGCAGGTACTTGGCCATGGTGGTCGTCTCCTCGGTGCTGGTGCGGCCCATTGTGGCCGCCTTCACCCCTGGGACGGAGCCGGACGCGCGTTCTCGACACGGAGACGGGCGCCGGCCGGAAGTTTTTTCCGGGAGCCCCTCTCAGTCCTCCTCCGGCGCCCGCCCCACGACGTCTCGCAGCACCCCATCCACGCCGTGCAGGAAGGTCTCGGAGACCAGCTCGGGGTCGAAGAGGCACCCGGCCGCCATCGCACCGTCCCGGAGCATCACGAAGTGCCGCCCGGCGGCCTCGGCGGGCGTGCCGGTCTCCCCGGCCCGGGTCAGCAACTCCGTGACGGTGTCCAGGAACCACTGCCGGTGGGCCAGTACGGCCCGGTGGACGGAGTGGTCCGGGTCCGGGTACTCGGCCACGGCGTTCAGGAAGGCACAGCCGCGGAAACCGGGGGACCGGATCCCGTCCACGATGGACCGCGCCACGGCCCGGACCCGCCCCACGGCCGAGGGCGTACTGCCCGCGGCCGCCGCCACCTGCCCCCGGATGCCCCGGTCGGCCTGGTCGAGGTAGGCGAGGATGAGGTCTTCCTTGCCCGCGAAGTGCCGGTACAGCGTGGCCCGGGTGACCTGCGCCTGTGCGGTGATCCGGTCGATGCCGACGGAGTGGATGCCCTCCGCGTAGAAGATCTCGGTGGCGGTGCCGAGCAGCCGGGCTCGCGCTTCGGAGGTGGTGCGGTTTTCCGCGCTCGGACTCATGCGGTCAGCGTACCAAGGGAGTGAGGGAGAACGTTCGGTCTTGACAAGGAGGGTGGCCGGCTCTTGACTACGAGATGAGACCGAACGTTCTACCTCACCGGTTCGGCGCCCCACCTCTCCCGAAAGGCCCTCCCGTGCCCTCTGTGCCTTCCGTGCCTTCTGCGTCCTCTGCGTCCTCTGTGCCTTCGGTTGCCGCCGCCGGCGCCGCAGCGCCCGCCGGCGCCCCGGTCACCCTCCGCAAGCTGTACTTCGTCCGCTTCGCGTTCGCCGCCGTATGGGCCGCCCTGCTCTTCGCCACCGCCGACACGCTGGGCCCGCTCAGCACGACGCTGCTGCTGGTCTACCCGCTGTTCGACGTCGGGGCCGCGGTGGTCGACGTACGGTCCGTGCGGGCGAGCGGCGGCCCGGCCGTCCCCCTGTACGCCAACATCGCGATCAGCTCCCTGACGGTCCTGGCCCTCGCCCTCGCCGCGACCTCGGGCATCCCCGCCGTCCTGCGCGTCTGGGGCGCCTGGGCCGTCACCGCGGGCATCGTCCAGCTCGTCACGGGTGCCGTCCGCCGCAGGCTCGGCGGTCAGTGGCCGATGATCGTCAGCGGCGCCGTCTCGACGCTGGCCGGGATCTCGTTCGTCACGCAGGCGGGCGCCGGTGACCCGTCACTGGGGAGCCTCGCGGGCTACGCCTTCCTGGGCGGGGTCTTCTTCCTGGCGTCGGCGGTCCGCCTGACCCGGGGGACACGCCGCCGGGCCTGACCGGGAGCGTCCCGTGGCCCGCCCCGGTCCTGACCGGGGCGGGATCCCGGGCCCGGCCGGTCCTGACCGGGGCGTGACCCGAGCCGGGCCGTCCCCGGCCGGGAGTGTGATCCCGGGCCCCGCGAGCACTCGGGGCAGTACCGGGGGAGCCGCGAGCGACGGAAGGGAGCCGACCGTGCCGCACCACTCACCCACACCACCCGAGCCGGAGAAGCGGAATCCGAGGGCGGAGGGGAAGCCGCCCGAAGGCACCGCCGACCTCCAGTTCATCGGCAACGCCACCCTGCTGATCCGCTACGGCGACCTCACCCTCCTCACGGACCCCAACTTCCTCCACCGCGGCCAGCGGGCCCACCTGGGCTACGGTCTGGTCGCGCGCCGGGTCACCGAACCGGCCCTCGACGTGACGGAACTGCCGCACCAGGACCTGGACGCCGTGGTCCTCTCCCACCTGCACGGCGACCACTTCGACCGGGTGGCCCGCCGCGGCCTGGACCGGGGCCTGCCGTTCGTCACCACCCCGCACGGCTCCCGCCTGCTGAAGGGCCTGTACGGCTTCCGCCGCGCCACCGGCCTGCACACCTGGCAGTCCCACACCCTGCGCCACGGCGACTCCACCGTCCGCGTCACCTCGCTCCCCGGCCGCCACGCCCCCGGCCCCGCCCGGTTCCTGCTGCCGCCCGTGATGGGCAGCCTGCTGGAGTTCGGCGACCGTACGGGCGAGACCCGGCTCGTCCTCTACCTCTCCGGCGACACCCTGATGTACGAGGGCCTGCGCGAGATCGCCGAGCGGTACCCGAACATCCACCTGGCGGTCCTGCACCTCGGCGGCACCACCCTGCCCGGCGCACTCGTGGTCACCATGGACGCCGAGCAGGGCGCCGACCTGCTCGACCTGCTGCGCCCCCGCCGGGCCCTGCCCGTCCACTACGACGACTACACGGTCTTCCGCTCCCCGCTGGACGACTTCCTCACCGCGGCCGCCCGCCGCGGCCACGCCGCCCGCCTGCTGCGGTGCGCGCCCGGCGAGCACGTGCGGGTGGGCGCGCGGGCGGGAGCGTGACGGAAGCGGCACGGGCGGGCGGGAGCGTGACGGAAGTGGCGCGCACGGGAAAGCAAGGAGACCCGGGGCTTGCCCGGCGCACGGACACCCGAGGAAGATCACCACCCGTGCGCCTCAACGAACTCAACGTCCACGAACGCCGGTTGTGGGACGCCTACCCGCAGGGCGGCCCCGTCGACACCCGTGACACCCGGGACGTCCCGGCGCCCCCGGACCCGGTGGTCCGGGCCGACGTCATCACGGCGCTGCTCCTGGGCGCGCATGCCGAGCACGCCCCCGGTGACCACCCCGCACTGCGGCTGACCGGCGCCCGCATCACCGGCCGCCTGGACCTCGCCTTCACCGACGTCGTCGCACCGGTCCGCCTGACCGACTGCCGCTTCGACGAGGCACCGCTGCTGCGGGGCGCCCGCACCCGCGAGCTGATACTGAGGGACTGCGCCCTGCCCGGCCTGGTGGCCGACACGGCGCAGATCGACGGCGGACTGGTCGTCTCCCGCTGCCGCATGACGGGCCCCCTGGTCCTCACCCGGACCGTGATCCAGGGAGATCTGAACCTGTGCGGCACCGCGGTCAGCCACCCCGACGGCGAGGCCATCACGGCCATCCACGCCCAGGTGGGAGGTAACGCACTGTGCACCGACCTGGCCGTAGAGGGGACCTTCCGGCTGTCCGGCGCGGCCATCGACGGCGAGTTCGACCTGGAGGGCGCCTCGCTCCGCGCCCCCGGCCGCCACGCCCTGGACGCCTACCACGTCCGGGTCGCCGAGGACTTCACCTGCCACCCGCGCTTCAGCGCCGAGGGCCGGATCATCCTCTCCGGCGTCACGGTCGGGGCCGCCGTCGGATTCTGCGGGGCCCGGCTGAGCCATCCCGGCGACCTCGCCCTGGAAGCGGTGGACGTCACGGTCGCCCGCAACTTCGACCTGGGCCTCGGACTCACCGTCGACGGCGGGGTGAAGCTCGACGGCACGCACGTCGGCACGGAACTCAGCTTCCGCGACGCCGAACTGGCCCACCCGGGCGGCACCGCCCTGTCCCTGCGGGCCACCCGGGCCCGGGACACGGACCTGCGCACCCGAGGCCCGGTCGTCGGAGCGGTGGACGTCCGCAAGGCCCACCTCGGCACGCTGCACGACGCCCGGGACACCTGGCCCGCCGACCTCCGCCTGACCGACACGACGTACGACACGCTGGCCTCGCCCCTGCCGGCCACCGAGCGCGTCCCTTGGATCCGCCGCTCACCCGGCGGCTACCACCCCCAGCCCTACGAGCAACTGGCGGCGGCCTACCGGCGGATGGGCCACGAGGACGAGGCCCGTACGGTCCTGCTGGCCAAACAACGCCACCGCCGTGCCGGTCTCCCCGCGCCCACCCGCCTGTGGGGCCACGTCCAGGACGTCTCCGTCGGCTACGGCTACCGCCCCCTGCGCGCCGGCCTGTGGCTCCTGGCCCTGCTGGCCTGCGGCGCCCTCTACTTCGCCCTGCACACCCCCGCCCCCCTCGACCCCGGCAAGGCCCCGCCCTTCAACGCCGTCTTCTACACCCTCGACCTCCTCGTCCCCCTCGTCACCTTCGGCCAGGAACCCGCCTTCGCCCCCCGGGGCGCAGGACAGTGGCTGTCCTACGCCCTGATCGCTGCCGGCTGGGTCCTGGCCACCACGGTCACCGCAGGAGCCTCCCGGGCCCTCAGCCGCCAGTGACGCCGCCCCCCGGACGACCGCCGCGCTGCACCACGCACAGGGCCCAGATGATGAAGCCCGAGATGGTGATCATGACGACGGACCACACCGGGTAGTACGGCAGCGACAGGAAGTTGGCGATGATCACCAGCCCGGCGATGGCGACCCCGGTGACGCGTGCCCACATCGCCGTCCTGAGCAGCCCGGCGCTGACGACCATGGCGAGCACGCCCAGCGCGAGATGGATCCACCCCCACCCGGTGAGGTCGAACTGGAACACGTAGTTGGGGGTGGTGACGAAGACGTCGTCCTCGGCGATGGCCATGATGCCCCGGAAGAGGCTGAGCAGCCCGGCGAGGAAGAGCATCACCGCCGCGAAGGCGGTCAGACCCGTCGCCCATTCCTGCCTCGCGGTGTGCGCCGGGTGGTGCATGTGTGTCGCGGTCATCTCGGACCTCGTTTCGTGGGATGCGGACGGTTCAGCGGGCGGAGGCGCCGGTGCCCGGCGCGCCCGACCGCTCTGCCGGGCCGTGACCGGACAGGACCAGTTCCTTCGCCCTGCGGAACTCCTCGTCCGTGATGGCACCCCGGTCCCGGATGTCGGAGAGCCGGGCCAGCTCGTCGACGCTGCTGGTCCCGCCGGCCGCGGTCTTCCTGATGTAGGCGTCGAACTCCTCCTGATGGGCCCGGGCCCGGGTCGTCTCCCGGTGCCCCATGTTCCTGCCGCGGGCGACCACGTAGACGAACACGCCCAGGAAGGGCAGCAGGATGCAGAAGACGAGCCAGCCGGCCTTCGCCCCGCCACTCAGTCCGTCGTCCCGGAAGATGTCGGTGATGACGCGGAAGAGCAGGACGAGCCACATGATCCACAGGAAGATCATCAGCATCGTCCAGAACGCCCCCAGCAGCGGGTAGTCGTACGCCAGGTAGGTCTGTGCGCTCATGTCCGTCCTCCGTTCCGGACGGCCCGGCGGCCGTCGTTCCGTACGGAACCCACGGTGGCCCGGCGGCCGTCGTTCCGTACCGGATCCACGGTGGTCACGAGCGCACCGTGCGGGCATCACCCGGCACGGGTGATTGAGCCGCCGCGGGCCGTCCCGGCCGGGTGCCGGACCGTCGGTGTCATTGGGGACGCGCCCCCAGCGTGAAGCGGGCCGCCGGTCCGCGGCGGCCGGCGTCCCGCCGGGACGGGAGGGCACCGGCCGGACCACGCCGACGAGGCCCGGGTCACCCCTCACGGGTGATCCCGGCCCGCCGTCGGGACGGTGAGGTGGGTTCCGGGAACGATCCGCCCACCGGCCCCGGACGAGACGAAGTGGCGTGAGATGAGCGAAGCGACCTCAGGAGACAGGAGCCGGCCCCCCTCAGGACCGCCCGCACGCGGCCGGATCCGTTCCCGCCGAGGCGTCACGGCGGTAGCCGTCGCGCGTGCGGTGTTCGTCGCCGTCGGACTCGTCACCGCCTACTACCTGCTGCCCCTGGACGAGCGGCTCACGGCCGGCACGGCGGTGCTGCTGGTGTGCGGCCTGCTCGCGGTCCTTCTCGTGTTCTGCTGGGAGGTGCGCGCCATCGCGCGCTCCCCTCACCCACGGCTGAGAGCCGTCGAGGGCCTGGCCGCGACGCTGGTGCTCTTCCTCGTCCTCTTCGCCGGCTCCTACTACCTGCTGGACCGCTCCGCGCCCGGCTCCTTCAGCGAGCCGCTGAACAGGACGGACGCGCTGTACTTCACCCTGACCACGTTCAGCACCGTCGGCTTCGGCGACATCACGGCCCGCTCCGAGACGGGGCGGGTGCTCACCATGGCGCAGATGGCGGGAGGGCTGCTGATCGTCGGTGTCGCCGCCCGCGTGCTGGCGAGCGCCGTGCAGACCGGACTGGACCGCAAGCGCCGGGAACGGACGGGCGCGCCGGGCGCCGGTACCGGTCCCGTACAGGAACCGGAGGCCGGACCATGACCGTACCCAGCGCCTTCACCGCCTCCCTGCCGCCCGCGGAGCGGGCCGCGTACGGCAGGAAGGCCCGCGAACGGGCACCCCGTTCGTGCCACGGCCGGTACGAGACGGGGCAACGGCGCGCCGACCCGGTCGACCTCCTGGAGCGCCAGTCCGCCGAGCGCGTCCCGGCGCTGGTGCCTATCCGCTACGGCCGCATGCTGGAATCGCCCTTCCGCTTCTACCGCGGCGCCGCGGCGATCATGGCGGCGGACCTGGCCCGGCTGCCCGACAGCGGACTCCGGGCGCAGCTGTGCGGGGACGCCCACCCGCTGAACTTCAGGCTCCTCGCCTCACCGGAGCGCCGCCTGGTCTTCGACATCAACGACTTCGACGAGACCTCGCCCGGCCCCTTCGAGTGGGACGTCAAGCGGCTGGTGGCCGGCTTCGTCATCGCGGCCCGGGCGAACGGCTTCTCCCCCAAGGAGCAGAACCGCACCGTACGGGCCTGCGCACGGGCCTACCGGTCGCGCATGCGGGAGTTCGCCGGCCTGCCGACGCTGGACATCTGGTACGCCCAGGACGACGCCGAACACGTACGGCGGCTGCTGGCGACGGAGACCGAGGGGGAGGCGGAGCGCCGGCTCAGGGACGCGGCCGCGAAGGCCCGCACCCGCACGCATCTGAAGGCGTTTGCGAAACTCACCCGCGTCACAGCCGAGGGCCGGCGCATCACACCGGACCCGCCGCTGATCACCCCGCTCGCCGACCTGCTGGCCGAACCGTCCGAGGCGGGCCGGGAGGAGGAACTGCGCTCCCTGGTGAGCGGCTACGCGCGGACCCTGCCGCCCGAGCGACGGCACCTGCTGCGCCACTACCGGCTCGTGGACATGGCCCGGAAGGTGGTCGGCGTCGGCAGTGTCGGCACCCGCTGCTGGGTGCTGCTCCTGCTCGGCAGGGACGACGACGACCCCCTGCTGCTCCAGGCCAAGGAGGCCTCGGAATCGGTGCTGGCCCCCCACACGGGCGGTGAACGCCACGACAACCAGGGCCGCAGGGTCGTGACGGGCCAGCGCCTCATCCAGACGACCAGCGACATCTTCCTGGGCTGGACCCACGTCACCGGCCTAGACGGCAAGGGCCGGGACTTCTACGTGCGCCAGCTGTGGGACTGGAAGGGCATCGCACGGCCGGAGACCATGGGGCCGAACCTGCTGTCCCTCTTCGGGCGGCTGTGCGGGGTCTGCCTGGCGAGGGCCCACGCCCGCTCGGGCGACCCCGTCGCGCTGGCCGCGTACCTGGGGGGCGGCGACCGCTTCGACCGGGCACTCGCCGAGTTCGCCCAGTCGTACGCCGACCAGAACGAACGCGACTACGAGGCCCTGAGGGCGGCCTGCCGCTCCGGCCGGATCACGGCCGCCCGGCCCTGACGTCACCCGGCCCCGACGGCCGCCCGGTCCTGACGGCCGCCCGAAGCCGTTCAGCCGGGCGCCGTCGGGACGACGCCGTCCGTTCCCTGCCGTCCGTCCACGGGTGCCGTCCCGTCCGCCGGTGCCGTCCCGTCCGGCGATGTCACTCCGGGAGCTGCCGCATCTCCATGACCCGCAGGCCCAGCGACTGGCAGCGGGTGAGCAGCCCGTAGAGCTGGGCGTCGTCGATCACGGTGCCGAACAGGACGGTCTGACCGGACATGACGACGTGCTCCAGCTCCGGGAACGCGTTGGCCAGCGTTTCCGACAGGTGTCCCTCGACGCGGATCTCGTAGCGCACGAGCGGTCCTTCCCCTGGACGGGCTCGGGACACCGCCCGGGAGTCCGCGGCGGACGGTGCCCCCGTGACGATCCTGCGCCCGGTCACCCTCGGGCGCCCTCACCCGGTACAGGTGACTCCCACGGCAGCACCGGAGTCTCAGTGCGTCACCGCGATCTTGACGACGACGATCAGCAGACCGAGCAGTGCGTTGACCGAAGCGGTGGTGAGCACGAGCGACCGTGAGGCCCCCGCGCGGTGTGCCGCGGCGACGGACCAGCCCACCTGCCCGGCGACGGCGACGGACAGCGCCAGCCACAGGGCGCCCTGGACGTTCAGACTCAGCAGGGGGCTCACGGCGACGGCCGCGGCCGGCGGCACCGCGGCCTTGACGATCGGCCACTCGTCGCGGCACACCCGCCGGATCACCCCGCGGTCCGGCGGATGCCGGGCGAGGCGCGCTCCGAACAGCTCCGCGTGCACATGGGCGAGCCAGAACACCAGGCTGGTGAGCAAGAGCAACAGGACCAGCTCGGCACGGGGGAAGGAGCCCAGGGAGCCGGCCCCGACGACGACGGAGGCCGCGAGCATGGAGCCGTAGACGCCACCCGTGTAGTCCGCGTGGGCCCGGTGGTCGGCGCGGCGCTCCCGCCGGTCCGCTGCCCGCACGGCCCTGCCCGTGTCCCTGGACACCACGCTCTCCTTCCGAGGCCGGATCCACGCCCGCCGGAACCGGGCCGTCCACGAAGCGGCCGCCGCGCCCCGCCCCGCGTCGCTCCCGGCGCCACGCTCCGCCCCGCGTTCTCCCATCGCAGCCGAGGGCGGCGCCGCGCGCCTCACCCCCCGCGGGGGAGGCCGTGCCGCAGTGCCCTGACGCACTCGCCGTGGCCGAGGGGCCCTCACCCGTCCCGGCGGCGCCCCCTCACAGCTGACCGAGCTCGCGCGCACGGCGCACCGCGTCGCCGCGCCGGTTCACCGCCAGCTTCCGGTACGCGCTCTTGAGGTGGGTCTTGACCGTGTTCACGGACACGTACAGATCGGCGGCGATCTCCTCGGTGGTCATCATGCGCGCCAGCCGCCGCAGGACGTCGCGCTCCCGTCCGCTCAGCTCCACCGGCACCAGGGGCGCCTGATCGGACCCGGGCGGCGGCGGCTCGCCCCGCCCCCGCGGCCGGCCGGGCAGCAGCCAGCCGTCCGCGAGGTCGCGCAGCGAGGCCGTGGCCAGCAGCGGTTCGATCCAGTCCCCGGCCTGGAGGAAGGGGCGCCGCAGCCGCTCACGCCGGGCGTCGAGAAGAGCGCGTGCCACGAGTGCGCGGGCGGTGACCGCGTCCCCCGACCCCTGAGCCGCCCGGGCCCGGGCGAGCGCCGCCCCCACGCTCACCGCGGGGCCGGCGCGTCCCTGGGCCCGGACGGCACCGAGTACCTCGGCCGCCGCACCGGGACTCCCCGCGGCGACCTGGATCGCCGCCGCCTCCACGGCGCACGCGGGCTGGTCGCGGCGTACCCCCCGGAGCAGCCCTACGGCTTCGTCCGGCCGTCCGTCGGCGAGGCAGGCGGCGGAGCGGACGACGGCCGCGTGGCTCTCCGCCCAGGGGGACGCCACGGCCGCGGACAGGACCGGCTCCACGGCCTCGGCGGCGGCGTGCGGTTCACCGGCGTCGAGGAGGAGGCGGGAGAGGACCAGCGCTCGCCCCGCCGTCGGCACGGGGTCGTGCTCCCGCGCCGGCAGTCCGGCCGTCTCGTCGAGCAGGGCCCGCGCCCGGTCCAGCTCCTGACGGTCCACCGCCACCGCGGCCAGGACCAGCCGGCCCAGACCCGCACCGGGCGGCCGCGGCAGGCCCGCCCGCTCCGCCTCGGACACGGAGGCCAGAGCCCTGCGCTCCGCCCGGCCGAGCCAGCCGCTCAGGTAGTCGATCAGCGCCAGGTGCCCCATCGACTCCGCGCGGGGCAGGACGGTCGCGGAGCCGCCCCGGGCGTCGGTCACCCGGGTCAGCGCGGCACGCGCGTCCTCGAAGCGTCCTTCCCACAGGCGGGCGGACCCCACGTGTGTCAGCAGCAGGGCGGTCAGCTCCGGATGCTCGTCCAGCAGCCGGTCCGGCAGGTCCCGGCGGAGTTCCTCGGCCGCCACGGCGGCCCGCTCGGCCTTCGGAGGGCACCCGGTGAGCCGGGCGGCGAGCGCCTCCAGCAGCGCGCAGCTGAGCCGGGCCGCCGCCGGCCCCGGGAAGCCGGACTCCTCGGCGTCGGACAGCTGGTCCCGGGCCCGCCGCAGCCGGTCCAGACCGCGATCGAGGTCCCGTCGGGTCAGCGCCCCGGCCGCCCGTACGAGGTCACTGGCCGGGCTCGCGGCTTCGGGCCCCATTCCGGCGAAGAGCTGGGCCAGGGCGTCCGAGCGCAGGCCCGTGAAGAGCTGGCCGATGGCGAGGTCGTCGACGAGCGCGCCGGCGGCCAGGTCGAAGTCGCCGCCCGCGACGCCGTGGGTCAGCGTCTCCGCGAGGAAGCCGGAACGGCGAAGCCACCGGGCGGCCCGCAGGTGCAGCTCCGGTTCCACCCCGGGCATGCGTGCGCGCAGGTGGGCCCGGAGTATCTCCCGGAAGAGCGGGTGCAGCCGGTACCAGGAGTGCCCCAGCCGCTCGATGAACGCGTTCTCCCGGTACAGCCCCGCCAGGAGCCGTTCGGCATCGGTCCGCAGCGTCAGGGCGTCGGCCAGGGCCGGGCAGAAACGGTCCAGGACGCTGACCCGCAGCAGCAGGTCCTGTTCCTCCTCCGGCCTCCCCCTCAGGACCTCCGCCAGCAGGAAGTCCGCGACCGTGCTGTGGTCCGCCTCGAACTCCTTCAGGTACTGCTCCGGGTCGCTGCTCTCCCGCGCCGCCAGGGCGGACAGCCGCAGCCCTGCGGCCCAGCCCCGGGTGCGCTCCACCAGGGCGGACGCGGCCGGCGGGGAGAGGCGCAGCCCGTGCAGGCGCAGCAGCGCCTCCGCCTCCTCCGGGGTGAAGGACAGCTCGGCCCCGCGGATCTCCGTCAGCTGGTCCGCGGTCCGGTACCGGTGCAGCGGGAGCAGCGGCTCGGTCCGGGTGACGAGGACCAGGCGCAGCCCCTGCCCGGCGTGGTGCAGGACGAACTCCACCTGCTCCGCCACCTCGGGCGCCGTCATCCGGTCGTACTCGTCCAGCACGAGCACCACGGGACGGTCACGGGCGTTCAGCTCGGCGGCGAGCGAGGACAGCAGCCCGCGTCCCACGCCGCCCGAGTCCGCGGGCCTCCCGGCGCCGACGTCCGCCCGCGCCCCGCACCTGCGCAGCGACTCGAAGACGTAGGCCCAGAAGACCCCGGGCCGGAGATCCCCGGCTTCGACGGTCAGCCAGGCGACCGGCAGCCGCAGCCCCGACGCCCAGTCCGCCGTCAGGAGCGTCTTGCCGGCCCCGGCCGAACCGTTGACCAGCGTCAGCGGCGTACGCAACGCCTGGTCCAGATGCGCGACGAGCCTCGGCCGCCGCAGGAAGGTGGCAGGCCGCGACGGCGCGGCGAACCGTGTACGCAGGTACGGATCCCCCAACGGGTCGGTCCCGGCGCCGACGGGCTCCGGTGAGGCCCCACCGGTCGTGACCACGCCCCTCACCCCCGCGGCCCCGGGCCGCCGGTGCCGAACAGGACGGTGCTGGACAGAACGGTGCCGGAGCGGGCGATCCAGCGGTGCATCGCGACCCCCTTCCGACGGCGGCGACGTCGCCACCACGGTGGCCTGCCGCGGGGGGTCGCTCCGGCGCCCGGCGCGCGTCGTCCCGCGGCTGCTCCCAGTATCGCTTCGGGCAGCCGCCCGGGCACGCCGACGCCGAGCCCTCACACGGCCGACGCACCCCGCCCGGCGCCGCTCACCGCGCCGTCGGAGCCGACCACCGCTCGGGGCGGGTCCCGGGCCACCTCCCGCACGACGCACGAAGACCCTCCCGCCGCTCGGACGGAAGGGCCTCCCGGATGCTCCGCCGTGCCCACTCCCGCGGCACGGCCGGCAGGTCAGTTCGCGTTCGTCCGGCCGTCGCGAACCCACGTGACCGTGGTCAGGATCGCCGTGACGAACATCAGGACACTGAAGGTGCCCACCGACTCGACGTACTGCTCGTAGCCGTCCGCGCGCAACTGAAGCGTCAGAGCGCCGAGCGCGGTCCCCAACGTGGCGGTAGCGGCGGCCATGGCGACGAACGGGCCCTTGGTCATCGGTGTTTCCCCCAAGCCGAGAGACAACTGGTCGCCGTCGAGGCTACATCCGTCGTGATCGCCGGCGTCCAGCCGGACCACCGGGGTCAGGAACGGATGAACGCGAGGATGTCCGGGTTGAGGACCTCCGGGTGCGTCGACAGCATCCCGTGCGGATAGCCCTCGTAGGACTTGAGGGTCCCGTTCTTCAGGAGCTTGACCGTCAGAGGCGCCGAGTCGTCGTACGGGACGACCTGGTCGTCGGTTCCGTGCGCGACGAGCACGGGCACCTCGATCTGCCGCAGGTCCTCGGTGAAGTCGGTCTCGGAGAACGCCGCGATGCACTCGTAGTGCGCGTTCGCGGCGCCCATCATGCCCTGGCGCCACCAGTTGTCGATCAGGCCCTGCGACACCTCGGCTCCGGGACGGTTGAAGCCGTAGAACGGCCCCGAGGGAATGTCGATGAACGACTGAGCCCGATTCTCGGCGACACCCGCACGGAAGCCGTCGAAGACCTCCCTCGGCAGGCCGCCCGGGTTGGCCTCCGTCTTCAGCATCAGCGGAGGAACGGCGCCCACCAGGACCGCCTTCGAGACGCGGCCGGGCTTGGCGCGGGCCACGTAGCGGGTGACCTCGCCGCCGCCGGTGGAGTGGCCGATGTGCACGGCGCCCCGCAGGTCGAGCGCGTCGGTCAGGGCGGTCACGTCCGCGGCGTAGGTGTCCATGTCGTGGCCGGTCGCGGTCTGGGTGGAGCGTCCGTGGCCCCGCCGGTCATGGGCGATGACCCGGTAGCCCTGCGCCAGGAAGAACAACATCTGGTTGTCCCAGTCGTCGGCGCTCAGCGGCCACCCGTGGTGGAAGACGATCGGCTCCCCCTCCCGCGGACCCCAGTCCTTGTAGAAGATCGTGGTGCCGTCGTCGGTGGTGACTGTACCCATCGGTGACTCTCCGCTCGTCCGGGCGCACCCCAGCCACAGCCACGGAGGAATCGGTAGGGGGTACGCGGGATCTGCACGCCAGCAGGCGCGGTCCAGATGCACGGCCCACGTTACGCCCCGCCCCCGCGAGCCACATCCGCAGCTTGCCGCCGCCCGCCAAGCCTCGGTCGGACGGAAGCTGCGACCGTCAACGCGGACGGCTTCGAGACCCGCGATCACGGCCGCCGAGGCGCCTGCTCAACCGACGGCGACCGGTCCGACCGCCCGTCCTTGCGCTTCTCCATGGAGTCCCACGACCCTTGTTCCCCGCTCCGTTCCGCTCCCTCGGGCACGTAGGGGCCACAGAGGTGCTGTCGACGTCCAGGCCCGTGTCACACCGCGATGGGGGCAGTCAGCGTCGGGTCCTGGCCGGAGCGGCGCAGTGCCCTGGCGACGAATCCGGACGTCACCAGCTCGGTCACGAGGCCGCTGAGGAACTGAGTGGTCTCCGGACGCCGCTCCCTCGTGGTACCCATGGCCTGCCGGATCGTCATGAACGCGGGCTCCAGCAGCCGCAGTTCCGGCCTCTGGGAAACATGCGCGGTCAGCGGCTGGCGGATGCCGGCCGCCACGTCCAGGCCCTCGGCGCGGAAGACGTCGATCCCCTCGTCGCCGCGCACCACGGTGGCATGACGCAGGGTGCGGCTCAGGTAGAGGTCGTACGCGGACCCCTTCTTGACGCCGATGCGCACCCCGGCCCGGTCCACGTCATGTGCAGAGACGAACGCCGAGTCCACCGGTGCCGCGTACACCCCTTCGATGTGCACGTACGGCGTGCTGAACGCGACCTCCTTCTCACGGTCCGGGTCCACTGCCAGGAAACACAGGTCGGCGTGGCCCTCGGTCATCGCGGCGTACGACTTCCGGGCCGCATCGAAGCAGATGAACTCCACCGGCAGAGCCAGACGCGCGGCCACCTCACGGGCAAGCTCGACGGCGACCCCGGAGGGCTCGTCGGGGGTGCCCTGAGCAAGGACCGGATTGCCCAGGTTGATGGAGACCCGCAACACCCCGGAGGGGGCCAGGTCGTGCGCAAGCTCTGCGTCCATGGCTGTTGCCTGCTCCTTCGAGGTCAAAGCCTCGGGACCATTGCTGCGGGACAGCCCGATCAGGCCGGGGCGGGCAACTGGGCGTCCGTACTCCAGGATGCGCGGCAGCACGTCACGCATGCGTGCCAGGTCCGCCGCAGGCGCGCGAAGCACCGCCTCGACGACGGGGTCGGTCAACCCGAGGGCGGTCAACGAGGCAGGATCCAGGCTCACCCGCAGCACATCGCCGCTCAGCTCGACTTCGCGGACGCAGCCGTAGGCGGTGCCCTGGCCGGGTGTGACAAGGCAATGGGTGTCCATGCCCAGGGACACTTCCTGTGCGTCGGGCTCGCCGAAGTCGCACATGAACAATAGGGAGAACGCTTCCGCGTCGTCCGACTCGGCCAGGCCCGCCATCATGCAGTCGTCTTCGTCAGGGTCGTCGAGCCCGCAAGCAACCCGTGCCGTGAATCTGTACGTCATGCATGAGTTCTAGCACTGGTGTCCGACAGTCGTGATCACGTGCGATGTGGGCCGGCGGGGCATACGGTGCGGGCCGGAGTGCGCCGACGCATGCGCGGAGGCATTCTGAGGTCACCTGTGGTCGCGGGCGACCGACAAGAAGGGTCCAGTCATGCGGGTGGTACTCCTGGCGGATCCGGATGCGCCGACGGAGATCGCTCGGCGTGTGGCGCGGAGACTTCCTGATCGGCTCGCCGAGAAGTCGGGCCGGGGGAGACGGTTCGACGTCGAGGTGGTCAGTGAGCCGTTCACCTCGGCGACGGAGGACCCGCCCACCTTGATGCGCCGGATGAGGGACCGGGGGCGTGCGGAGAACTGGGACATCGTCGTGGGCCTCACCGATCTCCCGCTGCACTCGCATGGGCGCAAGCTCGTGGTCGATCTGAGTCACGAAGACGGACTGGCGCTGCTGTCCCTTCCCTCGCTGGGGGGCCTGCGGCTGCAGAAGAGGGCCCGGCGAGCCGTGGAGGAAGCCGTACTCAGCTTGGCGGATGCGTGCGCCAGGGAGGGTGAGGAAGACGGATCGAGCCGGCTGTCGCTGGGGCCCTCCGTCGGCCGTCACGCGCCTGTCCGATCAGACCCGGTCGATGAGGAGGAATCCGTCGACCTGAGGTACGTCACCAGTGGGCCGCGCGGATACCTCAGGGTTCTGGTCGGCATGGTTCGCGCCAACCGGCCGTGGCGCTTGGTGCCGGGCCTGTCGAAGGCCCTGGCAGCCGCACTCGCCACGGGAGCCATCGCTACGGTGAACTCCACCGTCTGGAGTCTCGCCACGTCTCTGAGCACGCCACGCCTCGTGATCGCCACGGTCGGCTCTCTCGCGCTCATGATCGGCTGGCTGATCGTGGACGCGCACCTGTGGCACCGAACGGCGGAGGAGTCCCCGGAGGCGAGGAAGCAGGCAGCCCTCTACAACATCTCGACCGTCGTGACGGTGGGCATCGGGGTGGTCATCTGCTACGTGGGCCTGCTGGTCATCAACTTCGTGTGGGCGTTGTTCATCCTCAACGACAGGGTGTTCACCTCCTTCACTCGAAACCCGCTGGACGCCACGGCGTACTGGACGCTGTCCTGGTTCGTCGCTTCGATCGCCACGGTGGGCGGCGCCCTCGGATCGGGCTTGGAGACCGACGAGGCGATCCGGGCAGCCGCCTACTCCAAGCGCGAGCAGGAGCGTCGCCGCATGCTGCAGGGCGATCAGGACCACTAGCAAGACGCGTCTACAGGGCAACGACAGAGTCCGGAGAATTGCGCCGATCGGGCGGTGCGTGGCTGTTATGCGTGGAGGTCCACGGGGACCCGGACAGCATGCCGCCGGAACACCGGAGTTCGCCCGGCTGGACGGCGGCACCACCGTTCCCCCTTGATCCGGGTGAACGGCCCGCAGAGGCGTGCCGGAGTCGAGTCCCCCTCGCAGCGACTCACGGGAGTCAGGCTCTACGCCGTCTCGACCCGTCAGTGCCGTGCTCGAGCAGCGGCACCGAAGGAAGTCATCATGAAAGCAGCGGTATACGAAGGTCCCCGAACGGTCGCGGTGAAGGACGTACCGGACGCGAAGATCGAGCATCCCTGCGACATCATCGTCAAGATCACCGCGACCAACATCTGCGGTTCCGACCTGCACATGTACGAGGGCCGCACCTCGTTCGAGTCCGGCCGCACGCTGGGACACGAGAACATGGGCCAGGTCGTGGAGGTCGGCCCGGCCGTGAGCAAGGTGAAGGTCGGCGAGTACGTGGTCCTGCCCTTCAACATCGCCTGCGGCTTCTGCAAGCAGTGCGAGCGAGGGCTGACCAACTACTGCCTGACCATGCAGCCGGAACCCGCCCTCGCCGGAGCCGCCTTCGGTTTCGCCGACATGGGCCCCTACCAGGGTGGCCAGGCAGAACTGCTGCGTGTGCCCTACGGGGACTTCAACGCGCTGCGCCTGGGCGAGGACGCCGCCGAGCGGCAGAGCGACTACGTGATGCTCGCCGACATCTTCCCCACCGGTTACCACGCCACCGAGATGGCCCACGTCAAACCCGGCGACCAGACGATCGTCTTCGGGGCCGGGCCCGTCGGGCTGATGGCGGCCTACTCCGCCGTGCTCAAGGGCGCCGGCCGCGTCTGGGTGGCCGACCACCAGCCCGACCGGCTGCGCAAGGCGGAGGAGATCGGGGCCATCCCGATCAACACCGCCGAGCAGGACCCGGCGGAGGTCGTCAAGGAGGCAACGCTCGGTCTGGGCGCCGACAACGGGTGTGAGTGCGTCGGGTACCAGGCACATGACCCCGAGGGCCACGAGGACGCCAGCCTCACGCTCAACAACCTGATCGACTCGGTCAGGTTCACGGGAGACATCGGTGTGGTGGGCGTGTACCTGCCTCAGGACCCTGGCGGCGAAGAGGCCCAAGGCGAGCTGGAGGCACAGGGCAAGGTGCCCATCGACTTCGGCATGATGTGGTTCAAGGGCCAGCACATGGGGACCGGACAGGCGCCGGTGAAGAGGTACAACCGGGCACTGCGGGACCTGATCGCCGGCGAGAAGGCGACGCCGAGCTTCATCGTCTCCCACGAGCTCGGCCTGGACGAGGCCCCCACCGCCTATGAGCACTTCGACGCCCGTGACGAGGGCTGGACGAAGGTGGTGCTGCATCCCGACGGCCACAGCAACGGCCACAAGCAGTAGGGGCCCCGGGGGACTGCCCTCCGCTCTCCACCCCGGACCGGTCCGACCGACTCGTGGCGAGCGGTCCGGGGCGGGGTCGGCCCCGGCATCAGGTGACGTCGCCCTCCGCTTCAGCGTCGACGGTCCGAGCGCCCACCTCGGCGCCCCCAGCAGCCTCGCCTGCTCGCTCTTCAGGAGTCCGACTACGTCTTCACCACCCGTACCGGCCGCCAGGCCGTGCAGCGGAACGGGCACCGCCACGCTCCTCACAGCGGCCGTCGTCGCGCCTCGCGTGATGAGGGAGATCCTCGGGCACGCGCAGGGCAGCAGCACCATCGCCCTGATCGTGAGTGACCGCCCTGTTGCTGTCAGACGTGGATGTCATAAGACGTGGATGTCACAAGGGGGCCACCTCCGGAAATCCGGAGGTGGCCCCCTTCTGAACTGGTGCCCCCGGCAGGATTCGAACCTGCGACACCCGCTTTAGGAGAGCGGTGCTCTATCCCCTGAGCTACGAAGGCGGGGCCGCCGCTGTGGGCGGTGGTGCCAACAGGTTAGCTGATCGAAGGGCCGGGGTGGGGGTCACGTCGGGGGGACGTGGACGAAGTGGCCCGCTACGCGGAGGTCGGCCTCGACGGCGGTCGCCGTTCGGGTCAGTTCGGGGAGGATCTCCGTCTCGCAGGCCCCGGTCGTGCGGCGGGCGGCGTGCAGGGCCACGTTGAGCGCCGCCACCACCCGGCCCGTGCGGTCGCGCACCGGGACCGCGATGGCGCGCAGGCCGGCCTCCAGTTCCTCGTCGACCAGGGCGTAGCCCCGTGCGCGGACCTCGGGAAGGGCCAGCAGGACGCGGCCCAGGGCCGTCGCGTGGGCCGGGAGGCGGGCGCCGACGGTCACGCGGGCGCTCAGGACGCGGGGCGCGGACGCCCGGGCCGTGTACTGGATCTCCCCGCCCGAGTCGGACAGGACGGCGAGGGACGTCGACTCGTGGACGCGGTCGGCGAGGGCGTTCAGGTGGGGCTGGGCGATCTCGGGGAGGGAGGTGCGGGACAGGGGCGGGAAGCCGAGGGAGAGGACCCGGGGGGTGAGGGCGAAGGTGCCGTCGGGGGCGGGGGACACCAGGCCCGCGTGCGTGAGGGTGATCAGGGCCCTGCGTGCGGTGGCCCGGGCCAGGCCCGTCGCCCCGGCGACCTGGGTCAGGGTCAGCGCGGAGCGGCCCGCGCCGAAGGCGGTCAGTACGGTCAGGCCGCGGGCGAGGGACTCCACGAACTCCCGGCCCAGTTTCTGTTTCGACGCGCCCGTCCAGGTGGCCAGGCCCGCGCGGGGCGGTTCGGGGTGCGGGGGAGGGGCGGTGCGCAGGTCGTCCTCCATCGCGGCGACCGCCGTGCGCAGACGGGGGAGCAGGGCCGCCCGAAGGTCCGTCGCCGGGTGGCGGCTGGTGTGGCTCACCACGCTCGCCACGCAGGCCACGGCGCCGGTGCCGGGGTCCCGTACGGGAACCGAGAGTGCCACCAGGCCCGGTTCGATCAGCTGGTCGTCCAAGGCGTGGCCGTCGGCCGCCGCCCGCTCCGTACGGCGAACGAAGTCCTCGTCGGGGGTGGGGTGTTCGCGGGGCGGTACGGCGGGGAAGGTGCGGTCCGCCGGGTCCGCGGTCCGGCGCTCACGCCAGTGGTGCCAGTCGGCGTCCGTCCACCGCGTGGCGAAGAGGGGTCCTGGGGCGGTGCGTTCGGCGGGGAGCAGGTCGCCGATGCGGAAGCTGAGGGACATGGCGCGGCGCCGGGTGGCCTGGTGGATGAAGCGGATGCCGTCCCGGTCGCCGACCGCCAGCGACACCGACTCGTCCAGTTCGTCGGCCAGGGCGTCGGCGCGGGCGGAGAGGAGGGCGGGCAGGCGCAGGGCGGCCAGGTAGGCGTTGCCCAGTTCCATCAGGCGGGGGGCCAGGGTCACGTCGCGGCCGTCCAGGCGGACGTATCCCATGCGCGCGAGGGTCGAGGTGAGGCGGTCCACCGTGGAGCGGGCCAGGCCGGTGCTCTTCTCCAGGGCGCTGAGGCTGAGGGTGCCGCCGTCCGCGTCGGTCAGCCGGTGGAGTACGGCGATGCCCCGGAGGAGCGGGGTGACCGCCTCGGCCGGTGCCACCGCTTCCGGTGCGGTGCCCGTGGCCGAAAGGCTGGTGCCGGTGCCGGTGCCGGTGCCGGTGCCGGTGCCGGTGCCGGTGCCGGTGCCCGCGCCCGTGCCCGGCGCGGTGTCCGTGTCCGGTGCGGCGGCGGCCCGGTCGTGGGGCCCGTCGGGGGCGGCGACGTGAGGGGTGTGGGCGGGCATCGACTCTCCGGTACGGCGATCACGGCAGGGCGCCGGCGCCTACGGTAGCCCCGCCCGGCCTCGCTTCGGGACGTCGGTGCGACGCGTCCCGCCGGCCCACCGTCCGGGACCCGGGCGGCCTACTTCCGTGTCACCCGTATCCGCATGTCTCCCCCCGCCTCCTTCTCCGACACCTTGATCGTGACGCCCTTGCGCGGGTCCTGGAAGGTCTCGCCCTCGGTGAAGGTGGCGTCCGAGAGTTCGGCGTGGACGTTGGGGCTGCGGGTGCAGCCGCCGCTGTCGCGCTGGGAGTCGTAGATGCGGACCGGGCCCATTCCGGTGTCGACGTCCGCGTCGACCTTGTAGATCAGTACGCCGGGCCGGCACACCGTCTCGTCGTTGCCCGCGCGGGTGCGCAGTTCGACCGCGTAGCCGGAGGTGCCGCTCAGCGGGAGGACGACCAGCTTGTCGCCGCCCTTGCGGGCCAGCGGGGTCAGTGTGTACTCGGTCGTCCCGGGCGCGGACGCGCAGTGCACCTGGCTGCGGTCGAGCCAGCCCAGCTTCCACTTGTGCCAGCCGAGGAGGTCGTTGTTGGCGCCCCAGTCCTCGCTCATGATGTCCCAGTGGCCCACGGCTCCGCCGCCCTCCTGGGTGTAGAGGTCCGGCAGGCCGAAGACGTGGCCGTTCTCGTGCGGGAGGACCCGGTAGCCGGTCGTGTCGTAGGAGCCGGAGCCGTCGTCCTGGCGGGAGTAGACGAAGGAGGCGTTGGCCACCGGGACGCCGTCGGCGACCGGGGCCTCCTGGTTCCCGGCGAAGGTCACGGACAGCACCGTGTCCAGGGCGGAGGGGCCCGCGTTCGGGGTGACCAGGACGTTCAGGAGGTCGTACGAGCGGAAATTCACCTTCGGGTCGGCCGCGGCGACCAGGTCCTGGACCAGTTCGCGGTAGCCGGGTTCGAAGGGGGCGCCGCGCTCTATGCCGTACTCCGCGAACGACTTGGGCATCCGCAGCCAGTCCCGGATCGGGGCCTCGGGGCGGTAGTCGAGGCGGCCGTAGCTGCTGGTGCCGAACCACTGCCGGGTCTTCGGGAAGAACTCCGCGTACCGGTCGAGCGCCTTGCCCTCGCCGGGGGCGTCGGAGAAGTCGACCATCAGGTTGAGGGCGCGGACGGTGCCGGTCGAGCGGGCGTAGCCGGTGGAGGTCGGCACGCCCTCGGACATCTGGATCTCCGCGCCCCCACTGATCATGCAGGGGCCGTGTGCGGAGGAGCGGGAGAGGGCGGCGGGGCCGGGGCCCGCCATCGAGGTGCCGGGCGCGAGCCGGCCGGTGCCGGCCGAGGTGCTGAGCGCGAGGGTCAGTACGGCGACGGTGCCGGCTGCGGCCAGCCGGCGCGGGCGTATGCGGCGGTTCGGCGGCTGCACCTGCCCGTGCGGCTGCATGCGGACCTCCCCGTGCCACGGCAGCCGCCCGACACCGACTGCGCCCTTGGGCTCACCCTGTGCCGCGGGGTGGGTGGGCGCGCGCTGGAGCGGCCGATCGTGGGTTTCTCGCCGGTAGCCGCCGGGCGGGGCAGGGGTCCGCAGCCGGTGTGACCCACGTCACTGGAATGTTTTCCGGGAGCGGGAAATAACCGGGGATCGATTCCCCGTTTAGACCTGTGTCCGAGCGAAACGGGGATTCCTTCCCCGGATCGCGAACCAGGTGGCCGACAGGGGCCGACGGTGGCCGTCGAAGGCCGTCAACGGCCAGGACGGCCATCAGCAGTCACATCCGTCACCGTCACATCCGTCACCGACACCGAGGAGTCGCCGTGCAGACCGCGATGCCTGATCAGCGCAAGGTGGCCCGGCCCCGTGCCGATGCTCTGCGCAATCGGGAGCGGATCGTCACCGCCGCCCGCGAGATGTTCGTCGAGCACGGCCCGGACGTGCCGCTCGACGACGTCGCCCGCCGGGCCGGCGTCGGCAACGCCACGGTGTACCGCAACTTCCCCGACCGCGACGCCCTCGTCCGCGAGGTCGTCTGCTCGGTCATGGACCGTACGGCACGGGCGGCCGAGCTGGCGCTCGCGGAGACCGGCGACGCGTTCGGGGCGCTGGAGCGCTTCGTGCACGTCTCCGCCGACGAGCGGATCAGCGCCCTGTGCCCCATGGTGTCCAGCACCTTCGACCAGCACCACCCCGACCTGGAGGCGTCACGCGAACGGGTCGAGCGGCTGGTCGCCGAGGTCATGGACCGGGCCAAGGCGGCCGGTCAGCTCCGCGACGACGTGGACGTGGGTGATCTGATGATCGCCGCGGCCCAGCTCAGCCGGCCCCCGGCCGGAACGGGATGCGTCAACGCCGACCGGTTCGTCCACCGTCATCTTCAGCTGTTCCTGGACGGGCTGCGGGCTCCGGCCCGCTCCGTCCTCCCGGGTGCGGCCGTCACTCTGGAGGATCTGCGCCGGCCCTGCGACCAGTAGTTCCGCCACGTCCATCAGATCCGCGCCTTCCAGCGGATCCACCCGGATCCACCGGATCCGCCGTTTCCACCGGATCCACCCGATCCACCGGATCCGCCGGCTTCACCACCGGATCCGCCACCGATGCCACGCTCCCGGCTCCACCGTCGCTGCCGGTAACGGGCAGTCGGTGCGGCCTCAGTCGTCCCTTTTCTCGTCTTTTTCCGTCACGAAGTCCGAAGTGGGTATCCCCATGTCTCAATCAGCCGTCAAGGCCTCCGGCGTCACCGACGCCCCGGACGCCGGACGCTGGAAAGCGCTCGTCTTCATCGCGCTCGCCCAGCTGATGGTCGTCCTCGACTCCACCATCGTGAACATCGCCCTGCCCTCCGCCCAGCAGGACCTCGGGATCTCCGACGGCAACCGGCAGTGGGTCGTCACGGCCTACGCCCTCGCCTTCGGCGGTCTGCTGCTGTTCGGTGGCCGGATAGCCGACAAGTGGGGCCGCAAGCGCACCTTCGTCACCGGCCTGGCCGGCTTCGCCGCGGCCTCCGCGCTCGGCGGCGCGGCCACCAACGAGGCGATGATGTTCGGCTCCCGCGCCCTCCAGGGCGTCTTCGGTGCCCTGCTCGCGCCCGCCGCGCTCTCCCTGCTCGCCGTGATGTTCACGGACGCCAAGGAGCGGGCCAAGGCGTTCGGCATCTACGGTGCCATCGCGGGCGGCGGCGCCGCCGTGGGTCTGATCCTCGGCGGTTTCCTCACCGAGTACCTGAACTGGCGCTGGACCTTCTTCGTCAACGTCCCGTTCGCGGCCGTCGCCGCGGCCGGCGCCTACCTCGTCATCCGCGAGCCGAAGGGCGGACGCAACCGCGCGCCGCTCGACATCCCCGGCGTGATCCTGTCCACCCTCGGTCTGGTCGCGCTCGTCTACGGCTTCACCCGCGCCGAGTCCGAGGGCTGGAGCGACGCGGTGACGGTCGGCATGTTCGTCGGTTCCGCCGTGCTCCTGCTGGCCTTCGTGCTGGTCGAGTCGAAGGTGAAGACCCCGCTGCTGCCGCTGCGCGTGATCACCGAGCGCAACCGGGGCGGCATCTACCTCTCGCTGGGCCTGGCGATCATCGCGATGTTCGGCCTGTTCCTCTTCCTGACCTACTACCTCCAGGTCGTGAAGGGCTACACGCCGGTGAAGACCGGCTTCGCCTTCCTGCCGATGGTCGTCGGCATGATCACGGGTTCCACCCAGATCGGCACCCGTCTGATGACCCGGGTCCCGCCCCGGCTGCTGATGGGCCCCGGCTTCCTGGTCGCCGCCGTCGGCATGCTGCTGCTGACCCAGCTGGAGGTCGACACCTCCTACGCCGGTGTGCTGCTGCCCGGCATGCTGCTGCTCGGCCTCGGCATGGGTACGGCGTTCATGCCGGCGATGTCCATGGCCACCATGGGCGTGGAGCCGCGGGACGCCGGTGTGGCCTCCGCGATGGTCAACACCTCGCAGCAGGTGGGCGGCGCGATCGGTACGGCGCTGCTGAACACGATCGCCGCCTCCGCCACCACCTCGTACATCACCGACCACATCGGGAGCGCGACCTCGCGCTCGCAGCAGCAGCTGGTCCAGGTGCAGGGTCAGGTGCAGGGCTACACCAGCGCGATCTGGTTCGCCGTCGGCATCCTGGTCGTGGCGGCCGCGATCGCCCTGACCTTCGTCAACGCCGGACGGCCGGGCGGCAGCACCGTCGCCGGGTCCGGTGCGGGCGACGCGGTCGAGGACGAGCTGCCGGTGCCGGTCGTCGCCCACTGACGACGCCTGACCCGGTACCCGCTCGGACCTCGGGCCCCTGTTCCACCCGTGCGCACGGGGAGGGGACGCCCCGTCCGCACGGTTCCCCCGGACCTGCCCCGGCCGCGCGCTCAGCGCAGCCAGGGCAGGTCCGCACCCGCTTCGCTCGGCTGAAGTCCCTCGGCGACGATCGTCATGATCTCGCCGAGGGACTTCTGCTGTTCCGGGGTGAGCCGGTCGAAGACGGCCTGGCGCACGGCGTTCACGTGGCCCGGCGCGGTCCGGCGCAGCACGTCGTACCCCTCGTCCGTGAGGATGGCGAACTGGCCGCGCTTGTCGGAGGGGCAGTCCTCGCGGCGGACCCAGCCGTTCTTCTCCAGGCGGGCGACCGCGTGCGAGAGCCGGGAGCGGGTGATCTTCGCGTACTTGGCCAGCTCCGTCATCCGCAGCCGCCGACGCGGCGACTCGGCCAGCTTGACCAGCAGGCCGTAGTAGACGTGCGGCATGCCCGCGTCGCGCTGGAGCTGCCGGTCGAGGTGGTCCTCGAGGAGGGTGGCGGCCTCGATGTAGGAGCGCCAGACGAGCTGCTCCTCGGCGGTGAGCCAACGGGGATCGTCGTTCATGCCCCCACTGTACGAAACGACTTCTTGAACATTAAACAAAAGGGGCGTAGATTTGCCGGGAAGAAAGATTGAGAGTTCAAGTATTGGAGTGGTAGTCATGGCCACCGCCGCCCCGCAGGAGCGCATGCCCGCCCTCTACCTCAGCCACGGCGCCCCGCCGCTCGCCGACGACCCCGTCTGGCCCGGTGAACTGGCCGCCTGGGCCGCCGCCCTGCCGCGCCCCCGGGCGATCCTCGTCGTCTCCGCCCACTGGGAGGAGGCCCCGCTCGCCCTCGGTGCCACCAGGACCGTCCCCCTGGAGTACGACTTCTGGGGCTTCCCGGAGCACTACTACCAGGTGCGTTACGAGGCCCCCGGTGCCCCCGCGCTCGCCGAGTCCGTACGGAAGCTGCTGCGCGCCCCCGGTACGCCCGTGCAGGACGTCCCCGACCGCGGCCTCGACCACGGCGCATACGTGCCGCTGGTCGAGATGTACCCCGGCGCCGACGTCCCGGTCCTCCAGGTCTCCATGCCGACCCTCGACCCGGCGCGGCTCATGGAGATCGGCCGCAGGCTCGCGCCGCTGCGGGACGAGGGCGTGCTGATCATCGGCTCCGGCTTCTTCACCCACAACCTCGCCGCGCTCCGCCAGGGCGGCATCCCCTCCTGGTCGGCCGAGTTCGACGACTGGGGCCGGCGCGCACTGGAGGGCGGGGACGTGGACGGGCTGCTCGACTTCGCCCGCAAGTCCCCTGCGGGACGGCTCGCCCACCCGCGCACCGAGCACTTCGCCCCCCTGTTCGTGACCATGGGCGCGGCGGACGCGGCGGGTGAGCTGGACCTGCGGCGGTCGGTGATCGACGGGTTCTGGATGGGCCTGGCCAAGCGCTCGGTGCAGTTCGGCTGACCGTCGCCGGGCCGCCGCAGCCTCCGCGGCCCGACCGCCGGCTACAGGGGCTTCTCGTACCAGGCCACGTCCCAGTACTGCCCGAACTTGCGGCCCACCTCCCCGTACGTCCCCACGTGCCGGAAGCCGAAGCGGGCGTGCAGGCGTTCCGACGCCGGGTTGGGCTGCGCGATGCCCGCGTAGGCCCGGTGCACGTCCTCGGCGGCCAGGGCGTCGAAGAGGGACGTGTAGAGCAGCGAGCCGATCCCGCGGCCGCCAGCGTCCGGGGCGACGTAGACGGTGGTCTCCACCGAGGTCCGGTAGGCGGACTTCGCGCGGTAGGGGCTCGAGGTGGCGTACCCCAGGATCTCCTGTGAGTGCGCGTCCGTCGCAACCCTGAGGCGGTACGGGCCGTCTTCAGGGTGGGAGAGCAGCCAGGGGCGGCGCTCTTCCGGAGTGAACGGCTCGGTGTCGAACGTGATGGGCGTCTCACGTACGTAGTGGTTGTAGAGGTCGGTGAGGGCCTTCAGATCGTCCTCGATCCCCGGCCTGACCTGGATCTCCGCGCTCTCCGACGGCATCGCCCCTCCTCGTGTGGCGGCACAGGGTACTGCATGATCAGAAAAATCGAGGGGCGGGTTGGGAATTCTGTCCGGATTCCAGTCGTTGTTTCCATCGGATGCAGGGCACCCGAGGAGAGTCCCCGGCAGGGACGGAGACAACACCACACGGAGCCCGACCGTCCACAGGACCCACCCGCTGAACCACCATCGCAAGGGAGCACGCATGGCAACCCGTGCCGTCGCCCGTCGTAAGTCCGCCACCGGCGAGACCTCCGGCGCGGCAACCAGCGTCCGCGCCAACGGCGGAGAGCTCGCCGACCGCGATCTGGTCGGCATGTACCTCGACGAGATCGCCCGGACCCCGCTGCTCGACGCCGCCAAGGAGGTCGAGCTGTCCCAGACCATCGAGGCCGGTGTGTTCGCGCGGCAGGTCCTCGAAGGCTACGAGGAGACCGGGGCGGACGCCACCCGGGAGGAGCTCCAGGCCCTGATCGACGAGAGCGAGCGGGCCAAGGACGTCTTCATCCGCTCCAACCTCCGGCTGGTCGTCGCGGTCGCCCGCCGCTACCCGCGCAGCGGTCTGCCGCTCCTCGACCTGATCCAGGAGGGCAACGCCGGCCTGGTGCGCGCGGTCGAGAAGTTCGACTACCGCAAGGGCTTCAAGTTCTCGACGTACGCGACCTGGTGGATCCGTCAGGCCATCACCCGTTCCATCGCCGACCAGTCGCGCACCATCCGGCTGCCCGTCCACCTGGTGGAGGAGCTGGGCCGGATCCGGCGCGTGCAGCGCGAGTTCAACCGGGAGCACGGCCGCGAGCCGGAGCCCGCCGAGATCGCGGCCGAGCTGGGCTCGACGCCGGAGCGCGTCACCGACGTGCTCGACTGGGCCCGCGACCCGGTCTCGCTGAACATGTCGGTGGACGACGAGGGTGAGACCCAGTTCGGCGACCTGCTGGAGGACACCTCCGCCGTGTCGCCCGAGCAGTCGGTGCTGACGCTGCTGCGCAGTGAGGAGCTGGACGACCTCATCGGCCGCCTCGACCCGCGCACGGCCTCCATCATCAAGATGCGGTACGGCATCGACGACGGCCGCGAGCGCACGCTGACCGAGGTCGGCAAGGAGCACGGCCTCACGCGCGAGCGCATCCGCCAGATCGAGAAGCACGCGCTGCTGGAGCTGAAGAAGCTGGCCCGCGACACCGGCTTCGAGGCGGCGGCGTAACGCCACCGGTCACCACGAGCGCGACGGCGGGTCGGTCCCAGGGACCGGCCCGCCGCGGCGTCTGTCGGAGGGGTGTGTGCTCCCGTCCGCGGCGGGCCCGCTGCCGGACGGTCGGCCGTCGTGCGGAGGGCGGTGGCGCGGAGGACGGTGGCGCAGCTGCTCGCCTCGCTTCCTGCGCCGACCGGGCGGACCGGGCGGGTAGGACCGGCCGGTCGCGTGACGCCGGGGGCGGGACGTGGCGGGTGGGGCGTGCGCCGGGTGCTGAACGCGGCGCGAACATGGCCGTACAACGCCGCTTCAACCCGTCGCGACCGGGAACAAGAACCCCGGGCCCGTCCGTCACGAGCCTCAGGGCCGGCCTCACGCGATGCCGCCCCACCACACCCGCAGACCATGTCCCGACGCACTCCCCCCGGCGCCGGGACTTCCCGAGCCGGGCTCGGTGCCCCTCCCCCCGGGCGCCGCAGCCCGGCTCCCTGCGCTGCGGAGCGTCGGCCGGCACGGGGTGGAGGCGGCGGGTGGAGGCGGCGGGGAGGCGGGGCACCCCGAACCTGAACCCCGGGGTGGCCCGCCGAATGGCAGATTCTGCCACAGCGGCATAGCCTGCCGAAGTGAGCACCACCGTCCCAGCATTTCCCGACCCCGGTCCGGGGCCGGTCTCCCTGACCGAGCGGCGCAAGGCCGAGACCCGGATGGAGATCGCCCGGGCGGCGGCCCGCCTCTTCGTCGGCCAGGGCCTGCGGGCCACCCGGGCCGAGGACATCGCACGGGCCGCCGGTGTCGCCCCGCGCACCTTCTACCGCTACTTCGCGGCCAAGGAGGAGGCGATCGCCCCGCTCTACGCCCTGGGCGCGGAGCGCTGGGTGCGCGCGGTGCGCGACGCCCCGGCCGCACTGACCCCGCCCGAGGCCCTGGAACACGCCGTGCGGCACGCGCTGACCCCGGGCGCCGGTGTCTCGGCGCCCTCCTGGGAGTGGGCCCGCACCCTCATCCGGCTGGCCGCGAGCAGTCCGGCGCTGCGCAAGGTGTGGGCGGAGGTCTGCCTCGCCACGGAACGGGGGCTGGTGGGGGCGCTGGCCGCGCGGATGTCCGGGGGCGACGACAACGTTGCCGCACGGCTGGCCGCCACGTCCCGGCTGCAGTTCGCGGCCGCCGTGGCGAGTGCGGCCGTGCGGGTGGCGGCGGAGTACTGGGCGTCGTCGTCCCCGCAGGAGACGCGCAGCCCGCTGGACCAGGCGCTGCTGAATCTGGAGGTACTGCGGGACTTCGCCTGGGAGGACGGCGCCGGGGAGCACGGCACCGTCGAGGACCGCATCGGGGAGGACGGCACCGGCGAGGACCGCACCGGCGAGGACCGCACCGGGGAGGACGGCACCGGGCAGGAGGGGTGACGACCGGATGCGGGCGGTGCGGCGGCCGGTCAGCCGGGCTCCGCCGCCCGTCCCAGCCGGGCGCCCAGCTCCCGTACGCACTCCACCAGCTCCGCCGGTTCGCGGACCCGGAACTCCATCCCGGTCGTCGCCAGCCGGACCGCGATCCACTCCACCGAACCGCTCACGGTCGCCCGCACCACGCACGACGGGGAGCCGTCCACCGGCTCCGGCGTGCCCATCCAGGGCGGCAGCAGGGGCGCGACGGCCTCGGCCGGCGCGTGGAAGACGACCGTGATCTCGTAGCTGTCGTTCCGGCGCTGCATCGAACGCCGTAGATATTCGGCCGCGTCCCCGGTCGGCAGCTCCCGCGGCGCGAAACGCGCCCCCGTGGCGAAGGGCCGGCTCACCCGGTCGACCCGGAAGGTCCGCCAGTCGTCCCGGTCGACGTCGTACGCGACCAGGTACCAGCGCCGCCCCGTCGACACCAGCCGGTACGGCTCCGTCACGCGCCGCGTCTCGGTGCCGTCCGCCGCGCGGTAGGCGAACCGCAGCCGCTCGTGCCCGGCCACCGTCGACGCCATCACGGTCAGCGTCTCCGGCGCGATGCTGGGACCGTCCCCGCTGGTCAGCGGCGTGGTCGCGGACTGGAGCGTGGCGACCCGGTGCCGCAGCCGGGACGGCAGCACCTGCTCCAGCTTGGCCAGCGCCCGCACCGACGCCTCGTCCAGACCGGCGACCGCGTGCCCGGCGCCCGCCCGCAGCCCGACCGCGATGGCCACCGCCTCCTCGTCGTCGAGGACGAGCGGCGGCATCGCCTTGCCCGCCACCAGCCGGTAGCCGCCGTCGGAGCCCATCGTGGCCTGGACCGGGTAGCCCAGCTCGCGCAGGCGGTCGATGTCCCGCCGGACCGTGCGCCGGGAGACCCCGAGCCGGTCGGCCAGCTCGCCGCCGGGCCATTCGCGGGGCGTCTGGAGGAGCGAGAGAAGCGTCAGCAGCCGGGCCGGGGTGTCCGTCGTCATGCGGTCGAGCATGCCGCATATCTAGGACACGATCAGACCTACTGGCCTCCTACCTTCCTCCCATGACCTCCACGCACACCTCCGGCCCGGCACCGGTTCCACCCGCCGTACCCGTCCCGCCCTCCGCGCCCTCCGCGCCCGCGACTCCCGCGACGCCCGCCGCGGGCGACCGGCGTCGCTGGTTCGCCCTCGCGATCGTGATGACCGCGGCGTTCATGGACCTGGTGGACGTCACCATCGTCAACATCGCCATCCCCTCGATCCGGGAGAACGAGGGCGCCTCCTTCAGCCAGATCCAGTGGATCACCGCCGGTTACGCCCTCGCCTTCGCGGCCGGCCTGATCACCGGGGGGCGGCTCGGCGACATCCACGGCCGCAAGCGGGTCTTCCTCGTCGGCATCGGCGGCTTCACCCTGGCCTCGGCGCTGTGCGGTGTCGCGGCGAACCCGGAGATGCTGGTGGCCTCCCGCATCCTCCAGGGCGGCATGGCGGCGCTGATGGTGCCGCAGGTGCTGTCGATCGTGCACGCCACCTTCCCGGCGCACGAACGGGGGAAGGTCTTCGGGCTGTTCGGCGCGATCGTCGGCCTCGGCGCCGTCTCCGGCCCGCTGCTGGGCGCCCTGCTCACCGAGTGGAACCTCTTCGGGCTCGAATGGCGGCCCATCTTCCTCATCAACCTGCCGGTCGGTGTCGCGGGCCTCGTCCTCGGCAGCCGCTTCATCACGGAGTCCAAGGCGCCGCGCGCGCTCCGCCTCGACCTGGTCGGGGTCGCGCTGGTCACGCTCGGGCTGCTGATGCTGGTCTACCCGCTCACCCGGGGCGAGGAGCTGGGCTGGCCGCTGTGGGGCCACCTGACGATGGCCGGCTCGCTCGTGGTCCTCGCGGTCCTGGTCGCCTACGAGCGGCGCAAGAGCGCGCGGGACGGGTCGCCGCTGGTGGAACTGTCGCTGTTCCAGGTGAAGAGCTTCGCCGCCGGGATCGCCGTGCAGACGGTCTTCGGGGTCGCGCTCGGCGTGTTCTTCCTGGTGTGGACGCTGTACCTGCAGGTGGGGCTCGGCTGGACGCCGCTGCGGGCCGGCCTGACCGGCGTGCCGTTCTCGATCGCCGTCTCCGCGGCCGCCGGGATCTCGGTGCAGAAGCTCGTCCCGCGCTTCGGACGCAAGGTGCTCCAGGCGGGCGCGCTGGTGATGGCGGCCGGAGTGCTCCTCTACCTCTGGGAGGCCGGTCACTACGGGCTCGCCATCACGTCCTGGCAGATGGCGCTGCCGCTGGTGGTGATGGGCCTCGGCATGGGTCTGATCGTCGCGCCGCTGACCGACGCGGTGCTCTCCCAGGTGCCGCGCGAGCACGCCGGGGCGGCGTCGGGGCTCATCAACACCGTGCAGCAGATGGGCAACGCGCTCGGCCTCGGGCTCGTGTCGGTGGTCTTCTACGGTGCCATGAGCGATCACCTCACCCCCGCCCGCCTCGGCCCGGCCTACGTGGACGCCTTCCAGAACGCGCTGGGATGGGTGGCCGCGGTGCTGGCCGTCATCTTCCTGCTGATGTTCGCGCTGCCCAGGCGGCCGGCCCAGCACGTGGAAGGCAGCGGGGCGGACGACCCGGCGGAGGCGAGGGAACCGGCGCTGGTCTGAGACCGAAGCGGCGGGTGCCGTCCGGGACCGAAGCGGCGGGCGCCGTCCGGGACCGAAGCGGGCGGGGTCTTCCGTGAAGTGCAGGGGGCCTTCCGGGATTGAAGTGGGGGGGGGGGGGGGGGGGGGGGGGCCGGGGGCGCGGGGGGGGGCCCCCCCCCCCCCCCCCCCCCCCCCCCCCCCCGCCCCCGCGGCGGGGGGGGGGGGGGGGGCGGGGGGGGGGGGGGGGGGGGGCGGGGGGGGGCGGGCGGGGGGGGCGGGGGGGCGGAGGGCAGAAGCAGGGCGCCCCCCGCCCGCGCCCCCCCCCCCCCCCCCCCCCCCCCCCCCCCCCCCCCCCCCCCCCCCCCCCCCCCCCCCCCCCACTTCGTCCCCCGCCCCACTCTTGCCCGTTCATGTCCGAGTGAGTCTGAGTGCTTCCGGTTCCTGTTTACATTCCGGACAACCGGGCGTAGCCTCCCCGGGAAACCACAGGTTCGGGCACAGGTCGGAGGTGAACGGTCATGTACGCACCGGAGCGGCAGCAGGAGATCCTCCGGCTCGCCCGGGACGGCGGCCGCGTGGACGTGGTGTCGCTGGCCGAGGAGTTCCAGGTGACGGCGGAGACCATCCGCCGCGACCTCAAGGCCCTCGACCGCGCCGGTCTGCTCCGCCGGGTGCACGGCGGGGCGATCCCCGCCGGGCGGCTCGACTTCGAGCCGGACCTCGCCGAGCGCGAGTCCACGGCCGCGGACGAGAAGGACCGCATCGCCAAGGCCGCCCTCGCGGAGCTGCCGATCGAGGGCACGATGATCCTCGACGCCGGTTCCACCGTGGCCCGCATGGCCGCGGCGATCCCGCCGGACGCCTCGCTGACCGTCGTCACCCACAGCCTGCCCATCGCCGCCCGCCTCGCCGACCATCCCGGCGTCCAGCTCCACCTGGTCGGAGGGCGCGTGCGCAACCGCACCCGCGCCGCCGTGGACGCCTGGGCGCTGCGCGCGTACGGCGAGATCCGCGCCGACGTGGCCGTGGTCGCGGCCAACGGGTTCTCCGTGGAGCACGGCCTGACCACCCCCGACCTCGCCGAGGCCGCCGTCAAACGGGCCGCCCTGACCGCCGCCCGGCGTGTGGTGCTGCTGGCCGACTCCTCCAAGTACGCCCAGGAGCACTTCGCCCGCTTCGGCGCCCTGAGCGACGTGGACCTGCTCATCACCGACGACGGCCTGACCCCCGAGGACGCGGGCGACATCGAGCGCGCCGGCACGGAAGTAGTACGCGCATGATCCTGACCGTCACCCCGAATCCGTCGCTGGACCGCACCTACGAGGTGCCCTCCCTCGACCGCGGCGAGGTCGTCCGCGCCACCGGCGAGCGGGTCGATCCCGGCGGCAAGGGCGTGAACGTCTCGCGTGCGGTGACGGCCGCCGGACGGCGCACCGTCGCGGTGCTGCCGCTGGGCGGGGCGCCGGGCGCACTCGTCGCCGACCTGCTCGACGCGCAGGGCATCGAGGTCGCGCCGGTGCCGATCAGCGGGTCCACCCGTTCCAACATCGCGCTCGCCGAGGCCGACGGCGTCCTGACGAAGATCAACGCCCCCGGCCCCGAACTCTCCCCGGCCGAACGGGAGCTGCTCCTGGAGACCGTACGGCGCCAGTCGCCCGGCGCGGACTGGATCGCCTGCTGCGGCAGCCTGCCCCGCGGACTCGCCCCGTCCTGGTACGCCGACCTGGTCGCCCGGGCGCACGCCGCCGGTGCCCGCATCGCCCTGGACACCTCCGGGCCCGCCCTGCTGCGGGCGTTGCGCGAGCGGCCCGACGTGGTCAAGCCGAACGCCGAGGAGCTGTCCGAGGCCGTCGGCCGTCCGCTGGCCACGGTCGGTGACGCCGTGAAGGCCGCCGAGGAACTGCGGGAGCTGGGCGCCCGTTCCGTGCTCGCCAGCCTGGGCGCCGACGGACAACTCCTCGTGGACGACGCGGGCACCTGGTTCGGCACCGCCCGCGTGGACGCCGTACGCAGCAACGTCGGCGCCGGGGACTCCTCCCTCGCCGGCTTCCTCGTCGCCGGCGGGACCGGGCCCGCGGCCCTCGCCTCAGCCGTCGCGCACGGCGCCGCCGCCGTCCAGCTTCCCGGCAGCGTCATGCCGACGCCGTCCGACCTGGAACCGGCCGGCGTGACGGTCACGGCCGAGGTGCCGGTGGACCGCGTCCTGACGGAACCGGCGCCATGACGCCCCGCCCCGCCCGCGCCCACCTCCCCGGGGCCTTTCCCGGCCCCCGCCCCCGTGCCTCCGGTCCCCACCGCCGCACCCCCGTTTCCCACCGCTGTGCCTCCGGTCCCCACCGCCGCACCCCCGTTTCCCACCGCTGTGCCTCCGGTCCCCACCGCCGCACCCCCGTTTCCCACCGCTGTGCCTCCGGCTCCCACCGCCGCACCCCCGTTTCCCACCGCTGTGCCCCCGTCCCCCTCCCCGCCCCCGCCCCTCACCCCACGGTCCGGGCGATACGCGAGCTAAGGAGCCCGCGATGAGCGACATGATCACCGCGGACCTGGTCGACCTCGACCTGTCCGCCGACACCAAGGAAGAGGCGGCGCGTGCCCTCGCGCAGCGGATGGCGGCCCTGGGCCGGGTGACCGACCTGAAGGGCTTCCTCGCCGACGTGGCCGCCCGTGAGGCGCAGATGCCGACCGGCCTCGACGGTGGCATCGGCATCCCGCACTGCCGCAGCGAGCACGTCACCGAGCCGACCCTCGCCTTCGGGCGCAGTGCGGCCGGCGTCGACTTCGGGGCGGCGGACGGACCGGCTGACCTGATCTTCCTGATCGCCGCTCCGGCGGGCGCCGACGACGCCCACCTGACGATCCTCTCCTCGCTGGCCCGGCAGCTGATGAACGCCGAGTTCACCGCGGCGCTGCGCTCGGCGGACAGCACGGCCGCCGCCGCGGCACTGATCCGCGGGGAGGAGCCGGGCGGTGCCGGTGACGCCGGTGCCGACGAGGTGGGTTCGGAAGACGGCCAGGACTCCGTGGCGACCCCGGCGGCGGCCTCCGCCGGGGCCGCCACGGTCGACAGCGCCGCGACGCCCGCGACGCCCGCGACGCCCGCGACGCCGGGACCGGCCGGGGCACCCGGACCGGCCGAGGTGCCGGGACCGGCCGGGGCGTCCGAACCCACCGGGTCCGCGCGGCCGTTCCGGATCGTCGCCGTCACCTCCTGCCCCACCGGCATCGCGCACACCTACATGGCGGCCGAGTCGCTGGAGAACGCCGGCCGCGAGGAGGGTGTCGAGATCGTCGTCGAGACCCAGGGCTCGGCCGGATTCACCCGGCTCGACCCGGCGGTGATCGCGGCCGCGGACGGCGTGATCCTCGCCCACGACGTGGCCGTACGCGACCAGGACCGCTTCGCCGGGAAGCCCACCGTCGACACCGGCGTCAAGGCGGCCATCAACCGGCCCGGCGCGCTGATCGGCGAGGTCCGCGAGAAGGCGGCCCGCGGTGAGGTCACGGCGGCCGCCGGCGGCCGGGGCGGCGCGGACGGGACGACACCCGTCGAGCGCGGCGGGGAGTCCGGTGAGGGCTACGGCACCAAGCTGCGCAAGTGGCTGATGTCCGGCGTCAGTTACATGGTCCCCTTCGTCGCCGCGGGCGGTCTGCTGATCGCCCTCGGCTTCGCGATCGGCGGCTACGAGATCAACAAGGCGCCCGCCGTGACGGAGCACTTCGTGTGGACCCAGGCGGACAGCTGGGGCGCGCTGCTGTTCCAGATCGGCGGCGTGGCCTTCGCCTTCCTCGTCCCGGTGCTGGCCGGCTACATCGCCTACGGCATGGCCGACCGGCCGGGCCTGGTCCCCGGCTTCGTCGGCGGCTCGATCGCACTCACCGTCAACGCCGGTTTCCTCGGCGGCCTGGCGGCCGGTCTGATTTCCGGTGCGGTGGTGCTGGCGATCCAGCGCGTGCGGATACCGAAGGCGCTGCGCGGCATCATGCCGGTGGTGGTGATCCCGCTGATCTCGGCGGCGGTCGTCGGATTCCTGATGTTCGTGGTGATCGGCAAGCCCATCGCCTCGGCGCAGTCGGGGATGACCGACTGGCTGAGCGGGCTGTCCGGCACCAACGCGATCCTGCTCGGCGCGCTGCTCGGCCTGATGATGTGCTTCGACCTCGGCGGCCCGGTCAACAAGGTCGCCTACGCCTTCGCCACCGCCGGCATCGCCGTCGCCGACCCCAGCGACTCCGCGATGAAGATCATGGCGGCGGTGATGGCGGCCGGCATGGTCCCGCCGCTGGCGATGGCCCTGGCCACCACCGTGCGCGGCCGGCTCTTCAACGCCACCGAGCGCGAGAACGGCAAGGCCGCCTGGGTCCTGGGCGCCTCCTTCATCTCCGAGGGAGCCATCCCGTTCGCCGCGGCCGACCCGCTGCGCGTCATCCCGTCCTCGATGGTGGGCGGCGCGGTCACCGGCGCCCTGTCGATGTCCTTCGGCGCGACGCTGCGCGCCCCGCACGGCGGCATCTTCGTGGTCCCGCTGATCGGCAACCCGCTGCTCTACCTGGTCGCCGTCGCCGCCGGGGTGTGTGTCACCACGGCCCTGGTGATCGTCCTCAAGGGGCTGCGCAGGCCGGCGTCCGGAGCGACGGCCCCGGGGACGGACGCGGGAGCGGACCACCCGGGCCCGGCGCCGGAACCGAAGCCGGCCGTGGCCGCGCAAGGGACCTGACGGGAGCGGGGCGCGCCACGGGGGCACCCGCGCCTACGGGGTCACCCGCGCCGCGCGCCGCTCCATCGCCCGGCGGGCCGTGTCCTCGCTGTCGTACACCTCGCACATGTGCCGTCCGTCCGGCGTGGCCGTGTGCTCGACCTCCCACAGGGAGACCTCGGCGCCGTCACGCAGCAGGAACGCGTGCTCGTAGAGCGAGAAGCCGACCCGGGCGCGGCCCGCGCGGCCCGGACCGCCGAAGGCCTGGGTGATCCGGTGCCCGCACGCCGTCGACAACCGGGCGGCGAGGGCGGGCCCCGGCCGGTCCGTGTTCTCCGCGCGGCGCAGCAGCCGGCGGGCGTGGTCCGCGGAGGCCTCGGGAACGTAGGCGTGACGCGGGCTGGGGACCGGCGACAGCTGCACCTGCACCGGCAGCTCGAAGTCGGGAGTCTCGGGCGGCAGCCCGAGCCGGGAACCGGCCGCGCGCAACTCCTCCTCGTCCACGAAGACCTCGTGCCGGGGCTCGCTGCCCGGGGTGGTGTTGTGGACCAGCTCCCACAGCGTGAGGGCGGATCCGTCGGCGAGCAGCCAGGTGTGGCGGTAGGTCTCGCGGTGCAGCCCCGCGCTGTGGTGCGCGGAGTGCAGTGAACCGTCGTGCGCCAGCGCGCAGTCCAGCCGCCGCAGGATCTCGTCCGGCAGCTCGAAGGAGTTCAGGGCACGTCCGAGCAGCCGCATCAGGTGCTCCTCCGGAGACTCCGGCGACTCGGGTGGTTCGTACGCTGCCGTCTCGTACGGAACGCTCAAGGTTTCTCCCGGCGTTGCTGCATGTCACCTTGTGGGTGCATACCGTAGCCCCTCGGTCGGACATCATGTCCGGGAACCGAGAAAACGTACGCACGAAAAACGCGGGGGCCGCGCGAAATGTTCCCGCGCGTCCCGACGAACCGTCAAAATCCGCTGGTCAGAAGCCGTCCCGACCGGTCAGGTCGTTGTGCCCGCGTCTCCCGCGGTCCACTCGCTCCAGGGCATGTTCCAGCCGTTGAGGCCGTTGTCCGGCGCGATCGTGTCGTCCGGGGAGTTCTTGACGATCACCACGTCGCCGACGAGCGAGTTGTCGTAGAACCACTTGCCCGGGGTGTCGCCCTGCGCCCCCTGGGCGTCCGCCAGGCCGACGCAGCCGTGGCTGGTGCCCTGGGCGCCGAAGGGCGGGTTACCGCGGCTGTACCAGTAGTTGCCGTGGATGAAGGTGCCCGACTGGCTCAGCCGCATCGCGTGCGGCACGTCCGGGATGTCGTACTCGCCGCCGAAGCCGACCGTCGACCCGTTCATGCGCGTCTGCTCGGACTTCTCCGAGATCACCATCTGCCCGTTGTACGTCGGGTTCGAGGCGCTGCCCGCCGAGATGGGGACCGACTTGAGCGTCTCGCCGTCGCGTACCACCGTCATGGTCTGCGTGTTCACGTCGACCGTGGAGACCTGTGCGCGGCCCACGGTGAAGGTGACGGTCTTCTTCTGCACGCCGTAGAGGCCGTTAGCACCCTCCACCCCGTCCAGGTCGATCTTCATGGTGACCTTGGAACCGGCCTTCCAGTACTCCTCGGGCCGGAAGTCGAGCCGCTGCCCGCCGAACCAGTGCCCGACCACCTTCTGCCCGCTGCTGGAGGTGACCGTGATGTGCGACTGCACGCTCTTCCGGTCGGTGATCGCCTTGTCGAACGTGAACGACACCGGCATCCCCACCCCGACCGTGCTGCCGCCGTCCGGGGTGTACGTGCCGACGAAACTGTTTGCCGGCGAGACGGTCGTGAAGACCGAGTCGGCGGCGGCCGTGCGGCCGTCGGCGTCCTCGGCCCGCGCCGTGATCCGGTACTTGGTGCCCCGCTCCAACCGCTCCTTCGGCTTCCAGCTGCCTCCGTCGCCGGACACCGCGCCCGGCACGGCGGCACCCGTCTCCGCCACGGTCATCCGCACGTCGGTCAGCTTGCCGTCGCTGACCTTCACACCCGTCGAGTTGACCGAGGCGCCGGTCGACCCGTCCTTGGCCGAGATGACGAGCTTCGCGACCGAGGTGTCGGCGGACCCGGCACCGCCCTTGCCGTCCCGCTTGTCGTCGGCACTGGCGCTTCCACCGCAGGCGGTGAGAGTGAGGGCGCCGACCACCAGGGCGGCACAGGCCCCCAGTACGCGCCGCGTGGCTATGTCCGGCCTTGTCACGGGCTGCTCCAGGTTCGGGTGTTGTGACGGTGTTCGCTTCAGCCGGGTAGAGGGGGGGCGGCGGCCCCCGAGGTTCCCGCCGGCCGCCTTGAGCGCCGACGCGTGACAAAACCCGGACAATCGCAACGCGGACGCCTCAACCCGCCCCGCACAGCCGCCCGTACACCTCCTCTCGCACCTGTCCGCACACCACCTCACGCCCTCCCCGGAGTCCGTCCGTACAACTCCCCGTACGAGGGCCAGGCCCCGCCCGGACCGTCCACCGGCTCGGCGGCCCGCACCGCCCGCACGATCGCGCGCGTCACCACGTCCGCACCCGCCGCCAGCACCTCGTTCAGCGCGAGCGGCTGTCCGGCGTCGAGCGGACGCTCTCCGGTGGCGAGGGCGAACACCGTGTCCCCGTCGCTGAGCAGATGCACCGGCCGTACGGCACGTGCGATGCCGTCGTGGGCGGTGCCGGCCAGCTTCTGCGCCTGCGCCTTGGACAGGTCGGCGTCGGTGGCGACGACGGCGAGCGTGGTGTTCAGCGGAGGCGGCGCGTTCCTCGCCGCGACCTCGGCCAGCCGGCGCCCCGCGGCCTCGTGGACGTCCGGCGCCGGGTACGCCACGCGCCCACCCCGGAACAACTCCCCGTACAGCACCCCCGTCTCCGGATCCGTCACCGATCCCGCCGCGTTGGCCACCACCAGCGCCGCCACCGTGATCCCCGACTCCAGCACCGTGCTCGCCGTGCCGACCCCGCCCTTCAGGGTGCCGACCACGGCGCCGGTGCCCGCCCCGACACACCCCTCGGTCACCTCGGCGCCCGGCGCGCTCGCGTGCGCCGCCGCGGCCGCCGCGTATCCGGTGGCCGCGTCCGGCCTGGCCCGGAAGTCGCCCCCGCGCCCCAGGTCGAAGACGCAGGCCGCCGGCACCACCGGCACCACGTGCGCCGGGTCCGGGCCGACCCGCACCCCGCGGCCCCGCTCCTCCAGCCAGGCCATCACTCCCGAGGCCGCGTCGAGCCCGTACGCGCTGCCGCCGGTCAGCACCACCGCCTGGACCCTCTGCACGAGGTTGCGCGGGTCGAGGGCGTCGGTCTCCTTGGTGCCGGGGCCGCCGCCGCGCACGTCCACGGCGGCGACCGCCCCGCCCTCCGGCGCGAGCACCACCGTCGTCCCGGTCAGCCAGCCGCCCCCGGCGCGCGTCTCGTGCCCCACCGACAGGCCGGCGACGTCCGTCAATGCGTCAACTGTCATGCGGCCAGTGTGGTCCAGTCGCCGACGGCGACACGGGACCCGGCGGGCCCCGAGGGTGCTTCAGGCGGCCGGCGCCGCCGTCCTGCGCTCGCGTTCCGTCCGCCGTGCCGTCAGGGCCACTCCGGCCGCCACGGCCAGCGCGGACACGATCCCCGCCAGGAGCACCGCCTCGTCGCCGAGGAAGGTGCAGCCGATCACCAGCAGCGCGGCCGTCGGCAGCACGAGCTGCTCGGCGACGCCGACCTTGAAGTGCCGGGCGTGCAGCGTCCACACCGTGAGCAGGAACACCGCCGTCGGCACGGTCACCGCCGCGGACGCGGCGAGCGTCGAGAGGTGTGCCTTGCCCACGGCCTGCTCCACCGCCACCTCCAGACCCGCCCCGATGGCCGCCGCCGAGGCGAACACCAGGTAGTGGCCGTAACCCCACAGGAAGGCCTGCCTGCTGGAGCGCAGATAGCTGTGGACGGGCACGACGAAGTAGATCCACCAGGCCGCGAAGACGATCAGCAGTCCGCCCGCGGCGATCGGCAGCACCTCGCCCAGCGCGTCGTTCTCCTCGATGCCGGACTTCACCGCGACCGTGGCCGCGGCGATGGTCTCGCCGAGCACGATGATCGTGAGCAGCCCGTACCGCTCGGCGATGTGGTGCGGATGCCAGGACGACGGGTGCCCGCCCTCGGCGAACGCCGGCACGCACAGCTCCAGCACCACCATCACCAGGAACAGCCAGCCCCGGCCGCCCTCCGGCACGATCAGCAGCCCCAGCCAGCCCAGCTGGCAGATCAGCACCCCGGCGGAGTACCTCCGGGCCATGGTGCTCTCCGGCGGCGCCGCGGACCGGGCCGCCCTGAGCCACTGTGCCGCCATGGCGATCCGCATGATCACGTAGCCGATGACGACGGCCGTCCAGTCGTGCTCCTCGAAGGCCCGGGACACCCCGGCCGCCAGGACCAGCACCCCGGCGATCTGGACCAGCGTGACGACCCGGTAGAGGACGTCGTCGTTGTCGTACGCCGAGGCGAACCAGGTGAAGTTCATCCACGCCCACCAGATGGCGAAGAAGACCATCGCGTAGTTCAGGACGCCTTCGCCGGTATGCCCCTCGGCGACGGCGTGCACCAGTTGCACGCCCGCCTGGGCGATGGCGACGACGAAACACAGGTCGAAGAAGAGCTCCAGCGGTGTGGCGACGCGGTGCGGCTCGTGCCGGTGCCGGGCCTTCAGCCGGCGCACCGGAGGGTGGCCGTCGGACGGCGGTCCGGTGGGTGCGCTCGTGGAAGGAGGAGGGGACGTCATGGCTCACAGCACAGCAGAGACGGCGCGGATGTGCTCGCGGGCTGCCCTCACCCACCCGACGAACCGTACGAAACAGGTACATCTCCCAGGTCGGCCGGACGGGCGGGGCTCCGGGGCCGTGGACGGGGCCTCGTCCAGGGTGCGAGCCGTACCCTGGAGTCATGAGTACCGCCCCCGAACCCGAGCCCCGTGCGCCCCGGCCGGCGCTGGTCTTCGACGACCCGCTGGACCAGCAGACCTCGGACGACACCGACCGCGGCTGGGGCGAGCGGCCCGAGGGCGACAGCGCGGCCGACCTCAAGCGCTTCCTCGACGAGAAGCCGCCCCACCACCTCTGAGCGGCCGCCGCGAGCCCTACGAGCGGTCGTGCCCCGAACCGCGCTGGGCGACCAGCGCGTCGCGGATCTCCTTGAGCACCTCCAGCTCGGAGACCTCGATGACCTCCTGGGTGCTCTCCTTCGCCTTGCGCCGGGCCTCCTGCCGGGCCAGGTACTTCGACATGGGCAGCACCATCAGGAAGTAGACGACGGCCGCGGTGATCAGGAACGTGAGCGTCGCGCCCAGCACGTGGCCCCACAGGATGCGCACGCCCGTCGCGCTGTCGCCCGTCCCGGTGCACGGGGCCTTCAGGCAGGAGCTGTAGGCGTCGAGACTCTGTGTGCCGAACGCTCCGACCAGTGGGTTGATGACCCCCTCCACCACCGAGTTGACGATCTTGGTGAAGGCGGCGCCGATGACGACCGCGACCGCCAGGTCGATGACGTTCCCGCGCATCAGGAAGGCCTTGAAGCCCTGCCACACGCTCGGCTCGTTCTTCTCGCTCACGGGGGGAGCTCTCCTCGCTTGAACAGGTGTAGGTACCAAACGCTCCGCAACCTACGACAGCGTTGCGCCGTCCTGTCCAATCCGGGCCCTCGAACGAGCGACGTGACGGGCTCAGCACAAGGTCACCGCCAACCGTGCCGTGGTAGCGGCGCCGACCAGCCGGTGGGCGGTGGCACGCGGCACCGACACGACGATCAGCGCGCCGCCCGCCGCCGAGTCCTCCACGGATTCCGGCACCCTCGTCACCCGCACCCCGCGTGCGAGCACCGAGGCGTCGCCCGCACCGCCGTCCCCGGTCGCGACGACGTCGACACGGTCGCCCGGCCTGAGCAGCCGCACCGTGGCGGCGTCGGCGATGCGCACCGGCGCCGCCACGAGGCGGGTGGCGCGCCGCTCGCCCACCGGCTCGGCCACCGGATGCCCGCGCGCCCGCTGCGTCTGCTGCCCGTCGGCCCCCCGGTGCGGGCCCGCCGCCACCAGCGCCGCGGCCGTGACGGCCAGCCCGACGGCGAGGGCCCGCCGCCGGTGACGCACGAGCCGGTACAGCCCATGGCGCCCGCCGCGCACCCGCACCGGGGCGAAGTGCGGCACCTCGCAGGTGGCCGGCGCGTCGGTGCCGGGCGGAAGCGGGCCGGGGAACGGGTCGGCGCCGGACGTGACGGCGTCGGACGTGACGCCGCCGGGCGGGACGGGAGAGGGCAGGGCGGGCGGAAAGGGCAGGGCGGGAGGGAACACGGTGACCACCACCTGTGACGAGGGACCGGCTTACGCTCCCACGATGAGGCTTTCCGCCGACTCCCGCCGAGGCCCGTGGACCACCGGCCGGTTGTGGACAACTCCCTCACCGGAACGAGACGTTCCGCTCCTCCGTCTGCTCCTCCACCACCACCCTCTCCTCCTCCGCCACCGTCCTCTCCTCCTCCACCACCGTCCTCTCGCCCTCCTCCGACGGCCCCAGGCGCCGCTACGGCAGCGCGATCCCCGGATCCATCCCGCCCAGCGCCGCCCCGCACGGGCAGTCCCGCGCACCGGTCTCCGGCAGCGCGGCCACCGCGTCGAACAGCACGCTCCGCAGCCGGTCCACGTTCGCCGCGAACACCCGCAGCACCTCCTCGTGCGACACGCCCTCGCCGCTCTCCGCACCGGCGTCGAGGTCGGTCACGAGAGTCAGCGAGGTGTAGCAGAGCTCCAGTTCACGGGCGAGTGCCGCCTCCGGGTGGCCGGTCATGCCCACCACCGACCAGCCCTGGGCCCGGTGCCACCGCGATTCCGCCCGGGTCCCGAAGCGGGGCCCCTCGACCACGACCAGGGTGCCGCCGTCCACCGGTTCCCAGTCCCGCCCCCGGGCGGCCTTCAGGGCGGCGGCCCGCCCCGTGGGGCAGTACGGGTCGGCCAGCGACACGTGCACCACGTTGGGCACCGAGCCGTCGGGGGTCGGCAGCCCGTCGAAGTAGGTCGACGGGCGGGACTTCGTACGGTCGACGAACTGGTCCGGCACCAGCAGCGTGCCCGGACCGTACTCGGGGCGCAGGCCGCCGACCGCGCACGGGCCGAAGACCTGGCGGGCGCCCACCGAACGCAGCGCCCACAGGTTGGCGCGGTAGTTGATCCGGTGCGGCGGCAGATGGTGGCCGCGACCGTGCCGGGGGAGGAAGGCGACGCGCCGGCCGGCGACCTCGCCGAGGAAGAGGGAGTCACTGGGCGGCCCGTATGGGGTGTCCACCCGGACCTCGGTGACGTCGTCGAGGAACGAGTAGAACCCGGAGCCGCCGATCACGCCGATCTCGGCCCGCGCGTCCCCGGCCGCGCTCTCCACGCGCGCGTCCTCCGCCCCCGCGTGCCGGTCGGGCCCGTTCCCGGTGTTCACCTTGTTCGCCATGCCCGCACCCTAACCGCCCCCGGCAACGCCGAGGACCCCGTCGTCGGACGACGACAGGGTCCCGTAAGAACTGGTCCCGCGCGGCGGTGGGCCGGAGGGTCCTACGCGGCGGTGGTGCCGGCGGAGGAGCTGCTCGAACCCGACGACGAGCCGGAGCCCGAAGAGGACGAGGACGAACCCGAGTCCGACGACGAGGAGGCCGAGGACGCCGCGCTCTTGGCGGACGACGACGCGGGCGAGCTGCTCGACGAGCTGCCGCGGCTGTCGTTGCGATAGAAGCCGGAGCCCTTGAAGACGATGCCGACCGCCGAGAACACCTTCTTCAGGCGACCCTGGCAGTTCGGGCACTCGGTGAGGGCGTCGTCGGTGAACTTCTGCACCGCCTCGAGGCCCTCGCCGCACTCGGTGCACTGGTACTGGTACGTCGGCACTGTCTTCCTCCTGGCACTCTCACTCGATGAGTGCTAACGACGGTCTATAGTGACCTATTCCTCGGGATCAGTCCACTGTGGCGGGCGCGCGGTGACCGACACCACGTGCGACCGTCCGGCCCTGGGGCCGGGTCGCCAGCCGCGAGCGCAGCGTCACCAGGACCGCGAGGGCGAGGACCGTGCCGCCCATCGGCACCAGGAACCCGGCGCCCTCCCGGAAGCGGTCCTCCAGCTGTCCGGCGACCGTCACGGCCGCCGCCTGGCCCAGCGCCACCGCGCCGGTCAGCCAGGTGAAGGCCTCGGTGCGGGCGCCCGCCGGGACCAGGCCCTCGACCAGGGTGTAGCCGGTGACGATGGCGGGCGCGACGCACATGCCAACGAGCAGTCCGAGGCCGGCCAGCACGAGCACCGAGTGCGCGGCCCACAGGCCCGACGCGGTCAGCGCGAGGGCGGTGTAGCCGACCAGGAGGCGGCGCTGCGGGGCCACCTTCCAGGCGATGGCGCCGCAGGCCAGGCCGGAGATCATGTTGCCCGCCGCGAAGACGCCGTACAGGACGCCGTTGAGACCGGGCTCGCCGATCGACTCGGTGAACGCCGCCAGCGACACCTGCATGCCGCCGAAGACGGAGCCGATGCCCAGGAAGGCGACGATCAGGACCCGGACGCCGGGGACGCGCAGCGCGGACACGTGCTCCACGCGCGCGTGCTCCTCGCTTGCGCCGCCGACCTTCGGCTGGGTGCTCTTCTGCGCGGCGAACAGCAGTCCGCCCACCAGGGTGAGCGCGGCCTCCGTGACCAGGCCGGCGGCGGGGTCGACGGCCGTGCACAGGGCGGTCGCCAGCAGGGGGCCGAGGACGAAGGTCAGCTCGTCGGTGACGGACTCGAAGGCGGCCGCGGTGCTCAGCAGCGGGGAGTCCTTGAGCCGCACGCCCCAGCGGGCCCGGACCATGGGACCGACCTGCGGCACCGAGGCACCGGTGGGCACCGCCGCGAGGAAAAGCGCCCACAGGGGGGCGTCCGCGAGCGCGAGGACGGTCAGGGTCAGCCCGGACGCCGCGTGCACGAGGACACCGGGCAGCAGGACGGTGCGCTGCCCGTGGCGGTCGGCGAGCCGGCCGCTGTAGGGGGCGAACAGGGCCATGGAGACGCCGGTGACGGCCGCGGCGGCGCCGGCCACCCCGTAGGAGCCGGTGGTGTGCTGCACCAGCAGCACGATGGAGAGCGTGAGCATGGCGAACGGCTGGCGTGCCGCGAAGCCGGGGAGGAGGAACGTCCAGACGCCGCGGGTGCGCAGCAGCTGCCCGTATCCCGGACGGGTGACCGTGGATGCCACGGCCCGTGCCTTTCTGCCGCCTGGTAGCGCCGCCCCGCTTCGTGGTGGTCGTCGTGCGGGAGCGCCGAGAGCTGTCCACTTGCGCGGACTGCGGTAGATGCCGGAGCCCGCGTGGATGAGGGGGCGATCCGACCGCCATACGGTCGCGCCAGCTCTGCTTCAGACAGAGGTGGTTCGATCAGGTGCGGCCTTCATCGTACAGGGGGTGGGAGGGGTGCGACCTGTGAAAGGGAGCACCCCTCATCCGCTCACCTGCGATTGCCGCGGGCGCCCTCGGTGCCTCCGGTGCCCAGCCAGCCGGCCAGCTTGCCGCCGTGGCCGACCGCACGCAGCCGCTCCTCGGCGGCGTCTCGGACGGGGTCGGTGGCGACCACCAGCAGCTCGTCCCCGCGCCGCAGCCCCGTGGTCGGCAGCGGCACGAAGGACGTCCCGTCGCGGACGACCAGCGTGACGGCGGCGCCGGTGGGCAGCCGCAGCTCGTTGACCTCGACGCCGTGCATCCTGGAACCCTCCGGGATCGTCACCGACAGCAGGTGCCCGCGCAGCCGCTCCAGGGGGGCCGACTCGATGCCCAGGTCGGCGGCCTCGTCCCCGGTGCCCAGGCGCAGCTTGCGGGCCAGCCACGGCAGCGTCGGGCCCTGGACCAGGGTGTAGACGACGACCAGCACGAAGACGATGTTGAAGATGCGGTGGCTGCCGGTGACGCCCTCCACCATGGGGATCGTCGCCAGGATGATGGGCACCGCGCCGCGCAGCCCGGCCCACGACATCAGGGCCTGCTCCTGCCACGGCACCCGGAAGGGCGCCAGGCACAGCACGACGCTCAGCGGGCGCGCGACCATGGTGAGCACCAGGCCGATGACCAGGGCGGGCAGGATGTCGTCGCCCAGTTCGTGCGGGGTGACCAGCAGGCCGAGCAGCACGAACATGCCGATCTGGGCGAGCCAGCCGAGCCCGTCCGCGAACCCCCGGGTGGCGGGCCAGTGCGGCAGCCGCGCGTTGCCCATGACCATCGAGGCGAGGTAGACGGCGAGGAAGCCGCTGCCGTGGGCGATCGCGCCGGCCGCGTAGGCGGCGATGGCGATCGACAGGACGGCGATGGGATAGAGGCCGGAGGCGGGCAGCGCCACGCGCTTGAGACCCCAGGACCCCAGCCAGCCCACCGCGAGGCCGATGGCCGCGCCGATGGCCAGTTCCAGGGCGATCTCCCCGATCAGCACGTACCAGTGCTCGATGGGGCCCGCCGTGGAGAAGGCGACCACGAGGATGACCACCGGGGCGTCGTTGAAGCCGGACTCGGCCTCCAGCGTGCCCGTTATCCGCTTCGGCAGCGGGATCCGGCGCAGCACGGAGAAGACGGCCGCGGCGTCCGTGGAGGAGACCACGGCCCCGATGATGAGCGCCTGCCGCCACTCCAGCCCCGTCAGGTAGTGCGCGCCCGTCGCGGTCACGCCGACGCTCACCGCGACTCCGGCCAGGGCCAGTGCGGAGGCGGCCGGCAGGGCCGGTTTCGCCTCCTTCCACTTCGTGCCGAGTCCGCCCTCGGCCAGGATCACGACCAGGGCCCCGTAACCGATGACCTGGACGAGTTCGGCGTCGTCGAACCTGATGTCGCCGATGCCGTCCTGGCCCATGGCGACGCCGATGGCCAGGTAGACGAGCAGACTGGGGAGCCCGCTGCGCGAGGAGATCCGGACCGCCGCCACGGCGATGAGCAGGACGAGCGAGCAGACGAGCAGAAGCTGGTTGAGGTGGTGGACAGTCAGCGGCCGTTCCCTTCCCTGGCGCACAGCACGGATCACGGCGGCGGCGAGCACGCCCGCTCGACGCGCTGGGCGTGCACCGGCGCACCCCCATGGCACACGAATCCGTCATGCTCTGCGGGCAACTACTTCGTTACCTTACCTAACTCTTGACGTTTTCTTGACGCTCGGCTTGGCAAGATCGAACGCTCGTGCGTCCCGGTACCCGACTCCGCGTCAAGGCGGCATTGGGTCTGCGCCTACAGTTGCTCCAGCGCTCGGCGCTCAGCGCTCAGCCTCCGTACGAAGCACAGCCCGCCCCTGCCGCTCGTGTTAGGACAGCAAGGACAGCGATGCCCCCCACCACCACCGCCTCCACGGGTCAGCAGTCCGGCACGTCCCGGACGTCCGGCAGGAAGAAGGGGCGCAAGGGCCGGCTGCTCGTCCTGGTGCTGGTCCTGGCCGTCATCGGCGGCCTCGCCTTCGGGGCGTACTGGACGATCAGCACCGTCCGCGCGTCCTTCCCGCAGACCAAGGGCTCGATCACGCTGGACGGCCTGTCGGGGCCGGTCGACGTGAAGCGCGACGGGTACGGCATCCCGCAGGTCTACGCCTCCACCGACGAGGACCTGTTCATGGCGCAGGGCTACGTCCAGGCGCAGGACCGGTTCTACGAGATGGACGTCCGCCGGCACATGACCGCGGGCCGCCTGTCGGAGATGTTCGGCAAGGGCCAGATCGACAACGACGAGTTCCTGCGCACCCTGGGCTGGCACCGGGTGGCGCAGAAGGAGTACGACGAGAAGCTGTCGGCCTCCACGAAGAAGTACCTCCAGGCGTACTCCAAGGGCGTCAACGCCTACCTGAAGGGCAAGGAGGGCGCGGACATCTCCCTGGAGTACGCCGCGCTCGGGTTCACCAACGACTACAAGCCCCAGGAGTGGACCCCGGTCGACTCGGTGGCCTGGCTCAAGGCGATGGCCTGGGACCTGCGCGGCAACATGCAGGACGAGATCGACCGCGCCCTGATGACCAGCCGCCTGGGCCCCAAGCAGATCGCCGACCTCTACCCGGCGTACCCCTACGACCGCAACAAGGCGATCGTCCAGGAGGGCCAGTACGACGAGCTCACCCGGACGTTCGACGGCGGCGACGGCGGCTCGTCCGGCGGCGACGGCACGGGCACCGGAACGGGCACGGGCACCGGAACGGGCACGGGCACCGGAACGGGCACCGGTACCGGCTCCGGGAACGGCTCGGGCACCGGCTCCGGCAGCGCACTCCAGGGACAACTGGCCGGACTCCAGGAGGTCCTGGACGACGTCCCCACCGCCGTCGGCGTGAACGGCAACGGCATCGGCTCCAACTCCTGGGTCGTCTCCGGCAAGCACACCATCACCGGCAAGCCGCTGCTGGCCAACGACCCGCACCTGTCGCCGTCCCTGCCGTCGGTCTGGTACCAGATGGGCCTGCACTGTCGCACCGTCTCCGCCAAGTGCCAGTACGACGCGGCCGGCTACACCTTCGCGGGCATGCCCGGCGTCGTCATCGGCCACAACCAGGACATCGCCTGGGGCCTGACCAACTCCGGCGCCGACGTCACCGACCTGTACCTGGAGAAGATCACCGGCGCGGGTTACCAGTACGACGGCAAGGTGGTCCCCTTCAAGACGCGCGAGGAGACCATCAAGGTCGCCGGCGGCGACGCCAAGAAGATCGTCGTCCGCGAGACCAACAACGGCCCCCTGCTCTCCGACCGCGACGACGAACTGGTGAAGACCGGCAAGAAGGCCACCGTCGACAGCTCCGCCCCCGACCGGGGCGACGGCTACGGCGTCGCCCTGCGCTGGACCGCGCTGGATCCGGGCACCTCCATGGACGCCGTCTTCGCGATCGACAGGGCGCGCGACTGGGACGACTTCCGCGAGGCCGCCACCCTGTTCGACGTGCCCTCGCAGAACCTGGTCTACGCCGACAGCGAGCACATCGGCTACACGCTGCCCGGCCGCATCCCGGTGCGCGCCGAGGGCCACGACGGGTCCGTCCCGGCGCCGGGCTGGAGCCCCAAGTACCGCTGGACCGGCGAGTACATCGACCAGGACGAGCTGCCCTACGAGTACGACCCGGACCGCGGCTACATCGTCACCGCCAACCAGGCCGTCGTCGACGAGGACGACTACCCGTACACGCTCACCACGGACTGGGGCTACGGCGCCCGCAGCCAGCGCATCACCTCCCTGATCGAGCAGAAGATCAAGGACGGCGGCAAGATCTCCACCGACGACATGCGCCAGATGCAGCTGGACAACAGCAGCGAGATGGCCAAGCTGCTCGTGCCCCAGCTGCTGAAGATCGACATCGCCGACAAGGACGTCCGCGAGGCGCAGAAGCTGCTGGAGGGCTGGGACTACACCCAGGACGCCGACTCGGCCGCCGCCGCCTACTTCAACGCCGTCTGGCGCAACATCCTCAAGCTCGCATTCGGCAACAAGCTGCCCAAGGAGCTGCGGACCGAGGGCCAGTGCCTGTGGGTCGACCCGGTCAACACCACCGGTCCCGCGGACGAGACCAACAAGGTCCGCGAGTGCGGCCAGCGCGAGGCCGGCCAGGCCCAGCCGGACGGCGGTGACCGCTGGTTCGAGGTGGTCCGCACGATGCTGGACAAGCCGAAGAGCGACTGGTGGACGACGCCGGCCAGCGGCACCCGCAAGGGCGCCGACCACAACCGCGACGACCTGTTCAAGCGCGCCATGACCGACGCCCGCTGGGAGCTGACGGCCAAGCTCGGCAAGGACATCGACTCCTGGAACTGGGGCCGGCTGCACCGCCTGTTCCTGAAGAACCAGACCCTGGGCACCGAAGGCCCCGGCTTCCTGAAGTACGCGCTCAACCGCGGTCCCTGGAAGCTGAGCGGCGGCGAGGCGGCGGTCAACGCCTCCGGCTGGAACGCGGCCGGCGGCTACGGGGTGATCTGGGTGCCGTCCATGCGGATGGTGGTCAACCTCGGCGACCTCGACAAGTCCCGCTGGATCAACCTCACCGGCGCCTCCGGACACGCCTACAGCGCCCACTACACCGACCAGACCGACAAGTGGGCCGAGGGCGAGCTGCTGCCGTGGTCCTTCTCCAAGAAGGCGGTCGACGAGAGCACGAGCGACACGCTGGTGCTCAAGCCGTAGCCGTCGCGCGCCGACTGACGGCAAACGGCCTCCACGCACGCGTGGAGGCCGTTTCCCTTTTGCGCCCCGGCGCCGGCGGTACCTGCGCGCCGGCGGGCGCTGGGCGTCAGCGGAACCTGCGCACCCCCGACGGCGTCACCACCGCGTCCACCGGCCGGTCGTGCGGCTCGGCGGGGACGCGCGCGACGACCTCCCGGTCGTACAGCAGCACCAGCAGCGCGGGACGCGCGCCCGCCGCCTCCAGGCGCGCGAGCACCCGGTCGTACGACCCGCCGCCGCGGCCGAGCCGCAGGCCGCGCCCGTCCACCGCCACCCCGGGCAGCAGCACGACGTCGGCCCGCGTCACCGCGTCCGGCCCCAGACGCTCCCCGGCGGGCTCGCACAGCTCCATCCGCCCGCCGTGCCGCACGCGCGCGAGGGAGTCCTCCCCGGTGTACTCGCCCCAGTCCAGGTCATTGTCCGGCAGCAGCGCGGGCAGCAGGACCCGGGCACCCCGCGCGCGCAGCGCGTCCAGGAGCGCGAGAGTGCCGGGCTCGGCGCCCACGGAGACGTACGCCGCCACGGCGCGCGCCCCCGCAAGCTCCGGCAGCCCGAGCGCCCGCCCGGCCAGCGCCCGCGCGGCTGACCGCACGTCATCCGGTGTCAACCTGTTCCTCGCCGCGAGGATGTCCCGCCGCAACGTCCGCTTGTCAGGTTCGTCCACAGGGCCGAGGTGAGACATGGATGACTCCCGTACCGCGCTAATGCGCTCATATGAGCGCCTATGATCCCGAGTCACAGATTCTCCCTATAGGCACCGGATATGGTGGCGCGCATGACTCAGTCCCACCCCAGGATCAGCAAGGCTGTCATCCCAGCAGCCGGTCTCGGTACCCGGTTCCTGCCGGCCACCAAGGCCACTCCCAAGGAGATGCTGCCGGTCGTCGACAAGCCGGCGATCCAGTACGTGGTCGAAGAGGCCGTGGCCGCGGGCCTCGGCGACGTCCTCATGGTCACGGGCCGCAACAAGCGCCCCCTCGAGGACCACTTCGACCGCAACTACGAACTGGAGTCCGCCCTCCAGAAGAAGGGCGACGCGGGCCGCCTGGCCAAGGTCCAGGAGTCCAGCGACCTGGCAATGATCCACTACGTCCGCCAGGGCGACCCCAAGGGCCTGGGCCACGCCGTCCTGTGCGCCGCTCCGCACGTCGGCCACGAGCCCTTCGCGGTGCTGCTCGGCGACGACCTGATCGACCCGCGCGACCCGCTGCTCCAGCGCATGATCGACGTCCAGGAGCAGTACGGCGGCAGCGTGGTCGCCCTCATGGAGGTCGAGCCGGAGCAGATCCACCTCTACGGCTGTGCCTCCGTCGCCCCGACCGGCGACGGCGACGTCGTCAAGGTCACCGGGCTGGTCGAGAAGCCCGAGGCGGCCGAGGCCCCCTCCAACTACGCCATCATCGGCCGTTACGTCCTCGACCCGCGCATCTTCGACATACTCCGCAAGACCGAGCCCGGCCGCGGCGGCGAGATCCAGCTCACCGACGCCCTCCAGCAGCTCGCGGCGGACGAGAAGGCCGGCGGTCCCGTGCACGGCGTCGTCTTCAAGGGCCGCCGTTATGACACCGGTGACCGCGGCGACTACCTGCGTGCCATTGTCAGACTCGCATGCGAACGTGAAGACCTGGGCCCGGACTTCCGGACCTGGCTCCGCAGTTACGTAGCCGAGGAGATGCAAGGACGTTGAGCAGCAGCGCGCACCGTGACACCGGCCACGACCACGCCCTCGCGGACCCGGGACCGGACCGGCTGTGGTCGGTCCAGGACCACCTCGACGACGTCCTGGCCACCGTCCGCCCCCTGGACCCGATCGAGCTGAACCTGCTCGACGCCCAGGGCTGCGTTCTGGTCGACGACATCACGGTGCCGCTGTCCCTGCCGCCGTTCGACAACAGCTCCATGGACGGGTACGCGGTGCGGGTCACCGACGTCGCGGGGGCCAGCGAGGAGTTCCCCGCCGTCCTGGAGGTGGTCGGAGACGTCGCCGCCGGCCAGGCCGACCCGGTCACCGTGGGCCCCGGCCAGGCCGCCCGCATCATGACCGGCGCCCCGCTGCCGCCCGGTGCCGAGGCCGTCGTCCCCGTGGAGTGGACCGACGGCGGGCTCGGCGAGGGCCCCGTGGCGGGCATGCGCGCCCGCAGTCTCGCCCCCGAGGGCGCCGAGGGCCACGTCCACGTGTACCGCCCGGCCGAGGAGCGCGCGCACGTCCGCGCCAAGGGCAGCGACGTCCGCTCCGGCGACCGCGCCCTGGCGGCCGGCACGGTGCTCGGCCCGCCGCAGATCGGCCTGCTCGCCGCGATCGGCCGGGGCACGGTCCGCGTGCGCCCGCGCCCGCGCGTCGTGGTGCTCTCCACCGGCAGCGAACTCGTCCAGCCCGACGAGCAGCTGGCGTCCGGTCAGATCTACGACTCCAACAGCTTCGCGCTCACCGCGGCCGCCCGCGACGCGGGCGCCATCGCCTACCGGGTGGGCGCCGTCACCGACGACGCCGACACCCTGCGGTCCACCATCGAGGACCAACTGGTGCGCGCCGACCTGATGGTCACCACCGGCGGCGTCAGCGTCGGGGCGTACGACGTGGTCAAGGAGGCGCTGGCGCACGTCGGCGACGAGGACGAGCCGGGCAGCGGCGTGGACTTCCGCAAGCTCGCCATGCAGCCCGGCAAGCCCCAGGGTTTCGGCTCGATCGGCCCCGACCACACCCCGCTGCTCGCGCTGCCCGGCAACCCGGTGTCGTCGTACGTCTCCTTCGAGCTGTTCGTACGGCCCGCGATCCGCACCCTGATGGGACTGCCCGACGTGCACCGCCCGACGGTCACCGCGTCGCTGGCCGCGGACAAGGCGCTGACCTCGCCGAAGGGCCGCCGGCAGTTCCTGCGCGGCAGCCACGCCGACGGACGGGTCACCCCCGTCGGCGGCTCCGGCTCCCACCTGGTGGCCGCCCTCGCGCAGGCGAACGCGCTGATCGTCGTCCCCGAGGACACCGAGTCCGTCGAGCCCGGCGCCCGGGTCGAGGTGGTCCTGCTCGGCTGACCGGCCCCCGATGGCGGTACCGTGTCGCGCACAGCAGGCCCACGCGCCGCACCGCGCCGGGCCGTGACCGGGAGCGCCACACGAGCATGAGTACGCAGGACCGAGCGCCGAGCGGCGGACAGGACCCGCAGGACCGGCTGACCCACATCGACGAGGCGGGCGCCGCCCGCATGGTCGACGTGTCCGGCAAGGACGTGACCGCGCGCACCGCCCGCGCCAGTGGACGCGTCCTGGTCGCGCCCCGCGTGGTCGAGCTGCTGCGCGGCGAGGGCGTACCGAAGGGCGACGCCCTGGCCACCGCCCGCATCGCGGGCATCATGGGCGCCAAGCGCACCCCCGACCTGATTCCCCTGTGCCACCCGTTGTCGGTGTCCGGTGTGAAACTGGACCTGTCGGTCGCGGACGACGCCGTGGAGATCACCGCCACGGTGAAGACGACGGATCGCACGGGCGTCGAGATGGAGGCGCTCACCGCGGTCTCCGTCGCCGCGCTCACCGTGGTCGACATGGTCAAGGCGGTCGACAAGGGAGCGGTCATCACGGACGTGCGGGTGGAACAGAAGACGGGCGGCAAGTCCGGCGACTGGAACCGGTCATGACGCCCGGCGGTTCCCTGGGCGGCGCACCGTCCGGCTCGTACACCGCCCTGGTGGTCACGGCGTCCAACCGTGCCGCCGCCGGTGTCTACGAGGACAAGGGCGGCCCGCTGATCGCCGAGGGCCTGCGCCGCTTCGGCTTCAGCGTCGACGGCCCCCGGGTGGTGCCCGACGGCGACCCCGTCGAGGCAGCGCTGCGGGCGGGCGCCGACGCGGGATACGACGTGATCGTCACCACCGGCGGCACCGGCATCTCGCCCACCGACCGCACCCCCGAGGCGACCCGCGCCGTGATCGACCACGAGGTCCCGGGCATCGCGGAGGCGATCCGGGCGTACGGCCGGGACAAGGTGCCGACCGCGGCGCTCTCCAGAGGCCTGGCCGGAGTGGCGGGCAGGACGCTGATCGTCAACCTGCCGGGCTCCTCCGGCGGCGTGAAGGACGGCCTGGCCGTACTGGAGCCGCTGCTGAGGCACGCCGTGGACCAGCTCCGCGGCGGCGACCACCCGAGACCCGCCAGTGACGGGGGTGCGAGCTGAACGGCCCCTCCTGGCCTGCGGAGCTGAGGGACGGCGACATCGTCCTGAGGCCGATAAGGCTGCGCGACCAGCGGATCTGGCGCGAGGTCAACCGGCGCAACCGGGACTGGCTGCGCCCGTGGGAGGCCACCATTCCGCCGCCCGGTCCCGCCGGTCCGATCGCGCACCGGCCGACCTACCGGCAGATGGTGCGGCACCTGAGGTCCGAGGCGCACGCGGGCCGGATGCTGCCGTTCGTGATCGAGTACCAGGGGCGGCTGGTCGGCCAGTTGACGGTGGCCGGCATCACCTGGGGCTCGATGTGCTCCGGACACGTCGGCTACTGGGTGGACGAGGCGGTGGCCGGCCGCGGCGTGATGCCGACGGCCGTGGCGATGGCCGTGGACCACTGTTTCCGCACCGTCGGACTGCACCGCGTCGAGGTCTGTATTCGCCCCGAGAACGCGCCCAGTCGCCGGGTCGTGGAGAAACTCGGATTCCGCGAGGAGGGTCTCAGGCCGCGTTATCTGCACATCGACGGAGCCTGGCGGGACCATCTCGTCTTCGCGCTCACCGCGGAAGAGGTTCCCGAGGGCCTGCTGCGGCGCTGGCGCCGGTCGCGGGACCGCGGTGCGCCGAACGCGGGCAACAGCGGGAGCGGCCCGAGCAGCGGGAACGCCGGGAACACCGGGAATTGAATACACGTTCGAATTTGGTCGCATGGCGATCGTCCGGGGACGGGTAATTTCCCGACCCTGGCAGTCGGCTGATCGGATCGGTCACAAGAAAAGTTCGAAATATCAGCCAGATCGTGCGACACACCGGCTCAATTGGCGGATGGCCTCACACAAACCCCTCTACCGTGTGAGGCGTGAGCAGCAGCGGCCTGATCTACGCAGTCATCGTCGGGGCCTGGGCCGCCTACTTGGTGCCGATGTGGCTCCGTAGGCAGGACGAGCTGAACGAGGCCCGTCCGACGGAACGCTTCAGTACCGCCATCCGGCTGCTGTCCGGACGGGCGGGCATGGAGCGCCGGTACGCCAAGGACCTGCGGTCGCGCCCCGCCGGCGAGGCGGAGCCCGACGCCGACGCCCCGGACGCCGTCACCGACTCGGTGGACGTCCGGGCGTTCGCCGTGTCCAGGACCCGACGGCACACCCGGCCGGCCCCGCCGCAGCAGACGGCGGAGCGGCCCGAGACGGCACGCCCGCAGCCGGGCGGACCCGGGCACCACCCCGGATCCGGGCAGTCCCCGGCCCTCGACCACCCGGTGGAGAGCGGCACGGCACCGGCGCGGGGGCAGGTTCCCCACGCCCGGCGCGCGCCCGAGTCGCCTGCGGCGGCCGCGGCACGGGCCCGGCGCACCAAGGTCCTCGCCCGCCGTCGTCGCACCACCGTGATGCTCTTCCTGGCCTTCACGCTCGGCGCGGTCGTCGCGGCGGTCGGCGGACTCGCGTTCCTGTGGGCGCCGGGGGTGCCGGCGGTGCTGCTCAGCGCCTACATCGCCCACCTGCGCGCGCAGGAACGCCGCCGCTTCGCCTTCCAGATGGACCGCCGCCAGGCCGAGGTCGCCGCTCAGCGGCTGCGCGACCGCGACCCCCGCCCGCGCCGGCGCACACCCGCCGCCCCCGGCGGGCCCGGCGGCCCCGTCGGCGACCTCGACACGGAGGAACCGGACGACGGCCCCGACGCGGAGCCCGGTGCCGGCATGTCGGCGCTCGCCGCGGACCGGCGCGCGCTGGTCGAGCAGACCGACCACGCCGAGTGGGTCGACCAGCAGCGGGAGCGCCGAGGGCGTCCGCAGGGCGACAGCTGGGACCCCGTGCCGGTGCCCCTGCCCACCTACGTGACCGCGCCGGTCGCCCCCCGCGCCACGCCCGACGTGGACCTCGCGGCGCCGGACGCGTGGAGCTCGGCCCGCTCCAGCGCCGTCGCGCCCGACCAGGAGGACGCCGCCCAGGCCTCGACGCCGGACCGGGACCGCCCGGCGGCCCCTGCCGAGGAGCGTCCGGCCGCCGAGGCGGAGGAGCGTCCGGAGACCCCGGGCCGCAGCGACGCACGCCGCGCCGCGTCGGCCCGCCGGGCCAGGGAACGGGGCCGCACCCCGCTCTTCGACCAGTACGAAGACGGCGACCGGCCCCGCGCGGCCAACGAGTAGAAGCGATTTTTGAGCAGGCCGGTCGGGGTGCTAAAGTTTCACTCGTTGCAAGGGCCTGTGGCGCAGTCCGGTAGCGCACCTCGTTCGCATCGAGGGGGCCAGGGGTTCAAATCCCCTCAGGTCCACGCACGGCCGTCCTTGAGTCAGCTCAAGTTCGGTTGACGAGATCCCGGCGATCATGACGATCGCACGGGATCTTCGTCGTTTCCGGGGGTGTTCGCCGGACGTGCCGCGGACGGCGGGCAGTTCGTCCGCCGACGGACAGGCTCACGTCGGCGTTTCCTGGAGACGGTCTGCCGTGCGGGCGCGGGGATCGACGGCCGTACGCACCCCTGAACACAAACACCGGGTCACGTCCGGCAGTTGCGGAAGCCGGCGGTGCTCCGACGCCGGAGAGCCGGCTCACGACGGTGTGATGCCGTCGTGAAGTGCCGGTCCGGCGAGGTGGGCATCCGCACCACTCGGCCGGTGAGCGGCGTGGGGAGGGCGCACCGAGGCGAAGGCCGCGGTGAGCTGGTCGAGCAGGGGCGCCGCGCTGGGGTGGGGATCGCGACGTGACGTGATCGCGTAGATCCCGCGGGTCGGGGGATCGACGAGACCCACGGTGGTGACGTCGGTCCGCAGTGCGCGTGCCAGCACTCCCGGGATCAGTGCGATGGCGTGGCCGGTTGCGACCAGGGCCAGTTTGCCGGGCAGATCCGCCGCGGTGAGGTCGATGCGGGCGCTGACTCCGGCTCGGGCGGCGTGCTGGTGCAGGAGTGCCGCCGAACCGTCGTTGTCCTCGGCCCAGATCTCGTCGGCCAGCGTTCGGATGTGCACCGGGCCGCGCCCGGCCGACGGATGGCCGACGGGCAGTGCGACGGCCATGGCGTCCAGCCCGAGGAACCGGCGTTCGACCCGCGGGTCGACCGGCAGGCCAGGCGGTGCGTCGGTGACGACGGCGATGTCGAGATCGCCGGTGATCACACGGTGGTGCAGCTGTGCGCTCAGGCCGGGAAGCAGGCTCCACCGCACGGAACCGGCCTGCCGCAACAGGGCCCGGACGGCCTCGGGCACGATCCCCGCGGCGAGAGAGGGTGTGGCACCGACGGTCAGTGGCCGGCTGAACGCCCCGTCGCCTGCCTCTCGGGCCGCGCGTACGGCACGGTCCGCCTCGTTGAGCGTGGCCAGAGCGTGGTGGCGGAACACCTCACCGGCCGGGGTCGGGCGCACACCGCGCGCGTGCCGCTCCATCAGGGGCACGCCGAGCTGCCGCTCCAGCCCGGCGATCTGCCGGGAGACGGCCGACTGCGTGTGATGCAGCTCGGCGGCCGCCGCCGACAGCGACCCGAGTCGGCACACGGTCACGAAGGTCCGCCACACCGTCAGTTCCATCACGCCAGTATGCCCAGCCGGTATGCGGACTCCGCAGAGCCGGCCTGCGCGATCTGCGCTTGTCGCAGCCCTGGTGCTGCACCACCCTGGCGCGCATGACCCCACCCCACACGATCGCCGTCCTCGGCCTGGGACGCATGGGCGAGACGATCGCGACACGACTGGCCGTCCAGGGCTGGGACGTCGTCGGCTGGACACGCTCCGGGCACACGTCAGGCACCGTCAGGACGACCGGTGATCCGAAGGGCGCCGTGGCGAAGGCCGACCTCGTGCTCCTGGCACTGTTCGACGGCCCCGCCTGCCGACAGGTCCTCGACGACGTCCGTGACTCCCTGCGGGCGGGGGCGACGGTCCTGAACACCAGCACCGTCGCCCCCGCCGAAGCCGCGGCCCTGGCCCGGCACATCGGCCCGGCCTACATCCACGCGCCCGTGCTCGGCTCCGTACCGGCTGCCGCCGCCGGAGCCCTGCAGATCCTTGCCGCCGCCGACCGGGAAGCACTTGACCGAGTGCGGCCGGTACTGGCGGCGCTGGGCACCGTGCGGCCTGTCGACGACGCCTCCACCGCCGCCGCCCTCAAGCTGATCGCCAACCACAGCCTCGCCGGCGCCGTCCTCGCGCTGCGCGACTCACTACGGCAGGCCGACGCCCTCGGCCTGCCCCGGGCCCAGGTGCTGGACGTCCTCGAACTCGGCCAGCTCGGCGGGCTCGTGGCCCGCAAACGCCCCTTCCTCACCGACCGGCCAGGCGTCGGCACGGCCGAATTCACCATCGGCGCACTGGCCAAGGACATGTCTCTGCTGGCCGCCGCGTCCCAGACCCCCCTGCGCGGCGCGGCCGGCCCGGCCCACATCCCGGCCGACTCCGAGGCCGACATCGCCGTCGCCGCCACGGCCCCCGCCGCGGCGGACGCGGTACTCGAACCACTCCGCGCCTACATTCGCGGACACGCCACCGGCGACCCCGCCCACTTCCGCGACGCGTTCCTTCCCACCGCCCACATCGAGGGAGTCCGCGGCGGCGCATTCGTCTCCTGGACCATGGACGAGTACTGCGCCCTCTTCCTGGGCCGGCCGGCCCCGGACGAGTCGGCCCGCTCCCGCCGCATCGACACCCTCGATGTCCACGGCACCGTCGCCACCGCGACCATGACGCTCTCGCACGGCCCCGACACCTTCACCGACGTCTTCCTGCTGGTCCAAGCCGACGACAGCTGGCGCATCGCCAACAAGGCGTATCACCGTCACCCCTGAGAAGCCGGAGAACCCTCACCGCCCACACAGAGAACGACCTTCAGGGCGTCCGTGCCGGTGTGTGCGGGTGTGTGCCGGTGCGGCGGCCTACGGGAGCTGGAGGGCCTTCGCGTAGCAGAGGCTCTCCTCGTGGAAGCGGTAGTAGCCGAACTTCCCGCACGGCTCGTAGCCGCTGGACGTGTACAGGGCCACGGCCTCCGGCTGCTTGGTGCCCGTCTCCAGCACCATCCGCGTCCGGCCCGCCGCACGGGCGTCCTCCTCCAGGGCGGCCAGGATGCGGCGGGCCAGCCCGCGTCCGCGCATCTGCTCGATCACGAACATCCGCTTCAGCTCCGCGTCCCCGTCGAGGTTCCCCTCGTCGTTGGCGTCCTGGCTGCGCCAGCCGCCCGAGGCGACCGGGACCCCGTCCTCGTCGTACGCGATCAGGTAGTGGCCGTTCGGCGGTGCGAAGTCCGAGGGGTCCAGGTGTGTGGCGTCGCCGCCGTCGCCGTAGCGGACGTCGTACTCGGCCTGGACCTCGTCGTTGAGCTTCACGGCGTCGGGGTGGTCGAAGGGGACCCGGCGTATGTTCATGCTACCTACCGTATATCGATGCGAAGTCCCGGATCGGGGCACCGTCCAGTGTGCCGGTATCGTGCCGGGATGCTCACCGTGACCTCCGTCAACGTCAATGGCCTGCGCGCCGCCGCGAAGAAGGGCTTCGTGGAGTGGCTCGCCGGCACCTCCGCCGACGTGCTGTGCCTTCAGGAGGTGCGGGCCGAAGCCGGCCAGCTGCCCGAACACGTCCGCACCCCCGAGGGCTGGCACGTGACGCACGCCCCCGCGGCCGCCAAGGGCCGCGCCGGCGTCTCGCTCTACACCCGCCGCGAGCCCGACGCCGTCCGGGTCGGCTTCGGTTCGTCCGAGTTCGACGCCGGCGGCCGCTACGTCGAGGCCGACCTGCCCGGTGTGACGGTCGCCTCCCTCTACCTCCCCTCCGGCGAGGTCGGCACCGAGCGCCAGGACGAGAAGGTCCGCTTCATGGGTGAGTTCCTGGCCTACCTGAAGGAGCTGCGCGAGCGCGCCGCCGCCGGGGGGCGGGAGGTCGTGGTCTGCGGCGACTGGAACATCGCCCACCGTGAGGCCGACCTGAAGAACTGGCGCGCCAACAAGAAGAGCTCCGGGTTCCTGCCGGAGGAGCGGGAGTGGCTGAGCCGCGTCCTCGACCCGGCCGACGGCGGCTACGTGGACGTCGTGCGCGCCCTGCACCCGGACGTCGAGGGGCCGTACTCGTGGTGGTCGTACCGGGGCCGGGCCTTCGACAACGACAGCGGGTGGAGGATCGACCTCCACGTCGCCACCCCGGGCCTGGCCGCCAGGGCGATCAAGGGGTACGTCGAGCGGGCCGCCACGCACGCCGAGCGCTGGTCCGACCACGCGCCGGTCACGGTGGTCTACGACCGCTGAGAGGTCACTCGCTCCCCGTCCGGTCCGTCTGCCTGCGCATCCGCCGGTCCAGCGCCAGGGACAGTTCCGCCTCCACCACGCTGCGGGCCAGCGGGCGCAGACGGTGGAGTTCCCGTTCGGGGGCGTGGCGCAGTATCAGGTCGGCGAAGAGTTCGGCGAGGGCGTCGGCGTGTTCGCGGACGCGGGCGCCGGCCTGGAGGACCTCGCCGAGCGGTATGCCCTCGCGGACCAGGGCGGAGGAGACCTCCAGCAGGCGGTGGCTGATGTGGACCAGTTCGTCGCCGTCGGTGCCGAGGTAGCCCAGCTCCATCGCGGCGGCCAGGTTCTCCGGGGTGACCTCGCCCTCGAAGCGGGCGGCGAGTTCCTCGGGGGTGAGGCGGACCGGGGTCTCCTCGGTGGGCTGGCCGAGTCCGAGCAGGTCGCCGACGTCGCGGCCGTGGTCGAAGGCGTCGGCCAGTTCCGCGATGCCGTTCAGGGTGTGGCCGCGGTCCAGCAGCGCGGCGATGGTGCGCAGCCTGGCCAGGTGGTGGTCGTCGTACCAGGCGATGCGGCCCTCGCGGCGGGGTGGCGGGATCAGTTTGCGTTCGCGGTAGAAGCGCAGGGTGCGCACCGTGATGCCGGCCAGCCGGGCCAGTTCCTCTATGCGGTATTCGCGCGTGGTCACGTCCACGACCTTAGGGCGTACCGCCGGTAACTTTCCTCCGCCCGACCCCTACCCATGAGTACGGACCTGCTCTACGCTCCCATTGCGCCAGTGTTCACTGGCATGGTTCGAGACGGTTCCAGGTTCCAGACGGTCCAGGCAAGCGTGGAGGCTCCCAGATGGCCGAGCAAGGGCAGGTTCACGAACACGTACGGGTGGCGGTGATCGGGTCCGGCTTCGGCGGCCTGGGGGCCGCCGTGCGGCTGCGGCGCGAAGGGATCACCGACTTCGTCGTACTGGAGCGGTCCGGCAGCGTCGGCGGCACCTGGCGGGACAACAGCTACCCCGGCTGCGCCTGCGACGTGCCGTCCCACCTGTACTCCTTCTCCTTCGCGCCCAACCCCGAGTGGCCGCGCACCTTCTCCGGGCAGGAGCACATCCGCGCCTACCTGGAGCACGTCACCGACACCTTCGGGCTGCGCCCCCACCTCCGCTTCGACTCGGAGGTGAAGCGGATGGCGTGGGACGGCGAGCAGCTGCGGTGGGAGATCGAGACCGTGCGCGGCACCCTCACTGCCGACGTCGTCGTGTCCGCGACCGGGCCGCTGTCCGACCCCAAGATGCCGGACGTCCCGGGGCTCGACTCCTTCCCCGGCAAGGTCTTCCACTCCGCCCGCTGGGACCACGACTACGACCTCACCGGCAAGCGCGTCGCCATGATCGGCACCGGCGCCTCCGCCATCCAGATCGTGCCGTCCATCCAGCCGACGGTGGGCCGGCTCACCCTCTTCCAGCGCACCCCGGCCTGGGTGATGCCCCGCATGGACCGGGCCATCAGCGGCGCCGAGCGAGCCCTGCACCGGGCGGTGCCCGCCACCACCAGGCTGCGCCGCGGGCTGCTGTGGGGCATCCGGGAACTCCAGGTGCAGGCGTTCACCAAGCACCCCGACGAGCTGGGCTTCGTCGAGCGGATCGCCAAGCGCAACATGGGCGCCGCCATCAAGGACCCGGCCCTGCGCGCCAAGCTCACCCCCGACTACCGCATCGGCTGCAAGCGGATCCTGCTGTCGAGCACGTACTACCCGGCGCTCGCCGAGCCCAACGTCGACGTGGTCGCGAGCGGGCTCAGCGAGGTGCGGGGATCGACGCTGGTCGCCGCCGACGGCACCGAGGCCGAGGCGGACGCGATCATCTTCGGCACCGGCTTCCACGTCACCGACATGCCCATCGCCGAGCGGGTCGTGGGCGCGGACGGGCGGACGCTGGCCGAGACCTGGAAGGGGGGCATGGAGGCGCTGCGCGGCGGCACGGCGGCCGGCTTCCCCAACTTCATGACGGTCATCGGGCCCAACACCGGCCTCGGGAACTCGTCCATGATCCTGATGATCGAGTCCCAGCTGAACTACCTGGCGGACTACCTGCGTCAGCTGAACGTCCTCGGCGGCCGCACCGCCCTCGACCCGCGCCCCGCCGCCGTGCGCAACTGGAACCACCGGGTGCAGGAGCGGATGAAGCGCACGGTGTGGAACACCGGCGGCTGCACCAGCTGGTACCTGGACGCGAGCGGCCGCAACACCACCGTCTGGCCCGGCACGACCGCCGAGTTCCGGCGGGAGACACGGCGCGTGGACCTCGCGGAGTACCAGGTGCTGCGCCCGGCCCCCGCGAAGGCCGCCGCGGAGCCCGCCGCGAGGGCCGCCGACGCGGACGCCGAGGTGAGCGCGTGAGCCGCCCGACGCACGTCGCCGACGGGCCGTACGCCCCGCCCGCGCCCGAGCGCGAGCTGACCGTCACCGCCGCCGACGGCGCCCGGATACACGTGGAGGTGCACGGCCCCGAGGACGCCCCCGCGGTCGTCCTCGCCCACGGCTGGTGCTGCTCCATCGCCTTCTGGGCGGCGCAGATCCGCGAACTGGCCGCCGACCACCGCGTCATCGCCTACGACCAGCGCGGCCACGGACGCAGCCCGGCCAACCCGGCGTACGGCACCGAGCCGCTCGCCGACGACCTCGAAGCCGTCCTCACGGCCACCCTCGCGCCGGGTGAGCGGGCCGTGATCGCCGGGCACTCCATGGGCGGGATGACGCTGATGGCCGCGGCGACCCGCCCCGCGGTGCGCGAGCACGCGGCTGCCGCCCTGCTGTGCAGCACGGGCAGCGCGGGTCTGGTGGCGTCCGCCACCGTGCTGCCGATGCGGGCGGGCCGGGCGCGCACCTGGCTGACCCGGCGGATCCTGGGCTCCCGGGCGCCGCTCGGGCCGGTCACACCGCTCGCCCGCCGGATCCTCAAGTACGGGACGATGGGGCCGGGTTCGGGAGCGCAGGTGGTCGACGCCTGCGCCCGGATCGTGCACGCCTGCCCGAGCCGGGTGCGGCACGGCTGGTCGCAGGTGCTCGACCTGCTCGACCTCGACCACGGCGTACGGGAGTTGCGGATGCCGGTGGAGATCGTGGTGGGTACGGCGGACCGGCTGACGCCGCCCGTGCACGCCCGCGCGCTGGCCGCCGCGCTGCCCGACTGCGTGGGCGTGACCGAACTCCCGGGCCTCGGCCACATGACGCCGGTGGAGGCGCCGGAGCTGGTCACCGGCAAGATACGGGCCCTCGCGGCCACCTACATACCCAGCGCACGCGACGAGCGTGCCGTACACGCCGTGGAGGGCGCATGAGCAGGGTGAGCCTGGAAGGACGGGTCGCCGTCGTCACCGGAGCGGCGCGGGGCGTCGGGGAGTTGATGGCCCGCAAGCTGTCCGCGCGCGGGGTGAAGGTCGCGCTGGTCGGCCTGGAACCGGACGAACTCAAGCAGGTCTCCGCCCGGTTGCACAGCGACAGCGACCACTGGCACGCCGACGTCACCGACCACGAGGCGATGGCCCGGGTGGCGGCGGAGGTCCGGGAACGCTTCGGGAAGGTCGACATCGTCGTCGCCAACGCGGGCGTCGCCACCGGCGGACCCTTCGTCGACTCCGACCCCGAGTCCTGGCGGCGGGTCATCGAGGTCAACCTGATCGGCTCGGCGGTGACCGCCCGCGCCTTCCTGCCCGCGCTGCTGGAGAGCCGCGGCTACCTGCTCCAGATCGCCTCGCTGGCCGCCCTCACCCCCGCCCCGATGATGAGCGCCTACTGCGCCTCCAAGTCCGGCGTCGAGGCGTACGCGCACAGCCTGCGCGGCGAGGTCGGGCACCGGGGCGTGAAGGTCGGCGTCGGCTACCTGTCCTGGACCGACACCGACATGGTGCGCGGCGCCGACCAGGACGACGTGATGCGCGAGCTGCGGCAGCGGCTGCCCTGGCCGTCCAACAAGACCTACCCGCTGGGCCCGGCCGTCGACCGGCTCGTGGAGGGCGTCGAGCGGCGCTCCGCGCACGTCTACGGGCAGTGGTGGCTGCGCGGCATGCAGGGCGTGCGCGGTTACCTGCCCGCGGTCATCGGCACCGTCGGACAGCGTGAGATGCGGCGCTTCGGGGACCGGCTGAACGGCCTGCGGACCGGCCTCGTCGGGGCCGGCGGAGCGGCCGACGAACAGCGTCCGACCAGCGCGACTACGGTCCGTAAGTGATCGACATGCGCACGGTCACGGCTCATGTGAATCTGATCGAGCGCCCGGCCGATCCGGTCGGGCCCGATCACCACAGGAGTGAACCCACATGGGTATGAAGGACCAGTTCCAGGACAAGGCCGAGCGCATGCAGCAGCAGGGCAAGCAGCGCGCCGAGCAGGCGAAGGACCAGTTCCAGAACCGCGACCGCCGTCGTGACGAGGACGAGATCGACCCGTCCTCCTCGCGCCGCCGGGAGTCGGAGCGCCAGGACCCGTCCGCGCGCCGCCGCGACGAGGACGAGCGGCTGGCGGACAGCTTCGACGCCTGACGCACCGCCGCTGTGACGTGAGAGGGCGCCCCCCGTCGTACGGGTGGGCGCCCTTTCCCGTGCCACCGGGCCCTGCGGAGGCTCCTACTCCCGTTCCCGTTCCCGTTCCCGCGGCGGCAGCGGCGGGCGCGAGCGGTCGGGCACGGCGTCGTAACCGGGCGGTGTGGCGGGCGGGTTGGTCTCCAGCAGTTCCAGCGCCAGCCGGACCGCCTCGTCGAGGACCGGGTAGCGGCCCTCGGCCCAGTCCAGGGGGGTGCGCAGCGCCTCGACGTCGGGGGCGACGCCGTAGTTCTCCACGGTCCAGCCGTAGGCGTCGAACCAGGCCGCGTTCATCGGCACCGTGATCACCGAGCCGTCGCCGAGGCGGTGCCGGCCGGTCATGCCGACCACGCCGCCCCAGGTGCGCTGCCCGACCACCGGGCCGAGCCGCAGCAGCTTGAACGCGGCCGTGATCATGTCGCCGTCGGAGGAGGTCGCCTGGTCGGCGACCGCGACGACCGGCCCGCGCGGGGCGTTGGAGGTGTACGACACCGGCTGGGCGTCGCGGGTGAGGTCCCAGCCCAGGATGGTCCGGGTCAGCTTCTCGATGACCAGCTCGCTGATGTGCCCGCCCGCGTTGCCGCGCACGTCCACGATGAGCGCGGGCCGGGACACCTCCATGCGCAGGTCGCGGTTGAACTGCGCCCAGCCGGAACCGCCCATGTCCGGGATGTGCAGGTACCCGCACCGTCCGCCGCTCAACTCCCGTACCACCGCACGGCGTTTGGCCACCCAGTCCTGGTAGCGCAGCGGGCGTTCGTCGACGAGCGGCACGACCGCGACCCGGCGGGAGGGGCCGGGGGCGCCCTCGCCCGGTGCGAAGGTCAGCTCCACCGTCGTGCCGCCGGCGCCCGCCAGCAGCGGGGACGGGCCGAGGGCCGGGTCGACCGGGCGGCCGTCGACGTGGGTCAGTACGGCACCGTCGCGGATGCCCGTGCCGGCCAGCGGGGAGCGGGCCTTGGAGTCCGAGGAGTCGCCCGGCAGGATCCGCCCGACCACCCACCGCCCGTCCCGGCAGGCGAGGTTCGCGCCGAGCAGCCCCTGCCAGCGCTGGTAGTGGGCCGGGCCCTCGTTGCGCCGGCCGGCGACCACGTAGGCGTGCGAGGTGCCCAGCTCACCGAGCACCTCGCGCAGCAGGTCGGCGAACTCGTCGGGGGAGGCGACCCGTTCGAGCAGCGGGCGGTACTGGTCGAGGACCCCGTCCCAGTCGATGCCGCACATCCCCGGGTCCCAGAAGTAGGCGCGGATCAGGCGGCCCGCCTCGTCGTACGCCTGGCGCCACTCGGCGGCCGGGTCGACCTCGTGCAGGATGCGGCGCAGGTCGATCCAGGTGGTCGAGTCGCCGTCGCCGGCCTCGGTCGCCGGTACGGCCCGCAGGTCGCCCTCGTCGAGCACGACCAGGCGGCTGCCGTCGCCGCTGACCCGGAACCAGTCCAGGTGGTCGACCAGTTCGGACTTCTTGGCCTTGGCTAGGTTGAAGTGTTCCAGCGTGGGCCGCTCGCTCGGGTCGGCCGGGTTGGCGAAGGTCTCCCCGAGTGCGCCCGAGATCGGCCAGCGCAGCCAGACCAGGCCGCCGCCCGCGACCGGCTCCAGCGTCGAGTACTTGGACGCGGTGACCGGGAACGGCGTCACGCGGTTCTCCAGCCCCTCGACCTCGACGGTGACCGCGCCGCCCTCGCCGGTCTCGTCCTCCAGCGGGTCCAGGCCCCCGGCGGCCGGGCGGCCCTCGGGGTTGAGGGCGAAGGGGGAGGGGGTCGCGGAGGACAGCGGCACCAGGTAGGGGCGGCAGCCCAGCGGGAAGGACAGGTCGCCGGTGTGCACGTCGTACACCGGGTCGAAGCCGCGCCAGGACAGGAAGGCCAGGTAGCGGCCGTCCCGGGTGAAGACCGGGTTCTCGTCCTCGAAGCGGCCGTTGGTGACGTCGACGACGAGGGTGCCCTCGGGGCCGTCGATCCGGGCCATCTTGATCTGCCGCAGGGTGCGTCCGATGCCGGGGTGCGACCAGGTGAGCCAGGTCCCGTCGGGGGAGAAGGCGAGGTCGCGCACGGGACCGTTGACGGAGCGGATCAGCTCGGTGACCTGGCCCGTGGCGGTCGCGGCGGTGCCCGGCGCCCCCGGCGTCACGGGGTCCCCGGCCCCCGCCTCGGCCTCGTCGGCGTCGTCGTCGGGGGTGGGGGCGTCCGGGGCGACCGGCCCTGTCGCGTCCCCTTCCCCCGTGTCCACCGGGTACCCGGCGCCGGCCGCGTCCAGGGCCAGGGCCGTCTGCGTGTCCGGCTCCGTGACGTCGAGGATCAGCAGCCGCCCGTCGTGCGAGGCCACGGCGAGGCGCTCGCCGGCCGGGTCCGAGACCAGCTCCAGGACCCGCCCCAGCCGTCCGGAGGCCAGCCGCCGGGCCGCGCGGCCGCCGGTCGCCCGTGGCAGGTAGGAGATCTCGACCGCGTCCTCGCCCTCCGCGTCCGTCACGTAAGCGATCCGTCCGCTCTCGCCGAGCATCTCCGGCAGCCGCACCCGCACTCCCGGGGTGTCGGCGATGGTGCGGGCCGGGCCGTCGCGGTGGGTGAGCCAGTACAGGCTGCCGCGTACGACGACGGCGCTCGCGCGGCCCGTCTCGTCGACGGAGACACCGCCGACGTGCTGGGCGGCGGGCACCTGGTACGTACGCCGCCCCGCCCGCGGACCGCTCAGCCGCACGTCGAGCCGGCGGGGCGCAGAGCCGGGCGAGAGGTCGTCGACGATCCACAGGTCGCCCGCGCACTGGTACACCACCCGGGTGCCGTCGCTCGCGGCGTTGCGGGCGTAGAACGCGTCGTGGTCGGTGTGCCGGCGCAGGTCGGAGCCGTCGTGGGCGCAGGAGTAGAGGTTGCCGACGCCCTCGTGGTCGGAGAGGAAGGCGATCCGGCCGCCGACGAACATCGGGGCGGCGAGGTGCCCGCCGAGGTCGGGCAGCAGCCGCTCGCCGTGCAGCCAGAGCCGGCCCGTGGCGCCGCCCCGGTAGCGCTTCCACGCGGCGGGCTCGTGCGGCGGCGTGCCGGTGAGCAGGAGGGTCCTGCGCTCGCCGTCGAGGTCGGCGGCCTGGATGTCGGTGACCGGTCCCCAGGGCAGCTTGCGGCCGGGATCGCCGTCGGGGGCGACCTTGTAGGCCCAGGTGAGGTGCGAGAAGGGCTCGCCGTGCGAGGCGACGGCGAGGACGGCGGTGGTGCCGTCGGCATCGGGAGGAGACCAGCCGCAGACCCGGGTGTCGAGGCCGCCCCAGTGGGTGAGCTGCCGCCCGGGGCCGCCGTCCACCGGCACCAGGTGGACCTCCGGCACGAGGGTGCGCCAGCTGGTGTACGCGATGTGCCGGCCGTCGGGGGAGAAGCGGGGGTGACCGGCCTTGGTGCGGTCGACGGTGAGCCGCCAGGCCCGGCCCGGACCGTCGAGGGACGCGAGCCAGAGGTCGTCCTCGGCCACGAAGCACAGCTGGTCGCCACTGAGGTGCGGAAGGCGCAGATAACTCACCCACCCCATGCTTTTCCGGCTGCCGGATACCGGCAACTTATGCGGTACCGACAACCGTGACCCAGACCACGAACGAAACCGTTTCGTTTCGTTAGGCGGTGGGGTACCGTCGTCATGTACGAAACGGTGTCGTTCTGATCGAGTGGGACAGAGGGGAGTGAGCGAGATGACGGAGACCGCCACCGCGCGCCGCAGCCGGATCACTCCCGAGCGCGAGGCCGAGCTGTACGAGGCCGTGCTCGACCTGCTCCGCGAAGTCGGGTACGACGCCCTCACCATGGACGCCGTGGCCGCCCGCACCCGCTCCAGCAAGGCGACGCTCTACCGCCAGTGGGGCGGCAAGCCCGAGCTGGTCGTCAAAGCGGTCCGGCACGACAAGCCCGGTTCGGTCGGTGACATCGACACCGGCTCGCTCCGCGGCGACCTGCACGCCCTGCTGGTCCGCGAGGACGACTGCACCATGGAGCAGAACTCCGCGCTGATGCGCGGCCTGGCCATGGCGCTGCACCAGAACCCGGACCTGCGCCAGGCCTTCCGGGAGCAGCTCATCGAACCGGAGATGGCCGAGTTCCAGCGCGTGCTGCAACGCGCCGTCGACCGCGGTGAGATCAGAGCGGACTGTCCGGCGCTGGACTTCCTGGTGCACATGATGGTCGGTGGTTTCGCCACCCGCACGCTGCTGGACGACCAGCCGCCGACCCGGGCGTTCCTCGCCTCCTACATCGACGCCGTGATCCTCCCCGCCCTCGGCGTCCCCACCCACTGACACGTCCCCGCAGTTGAGCCCCACCTGACGTATCCGCTCACGTCGTCGGGCCGATCCCCCCTGCCCTGAAGACCCACGACCTGACCGGGAGTACGCCCCCGTGGCCACGTTCCTCTACAAACTCGGCCGGCTCGCCTTCCGCCGACGACACTTCGTCGCCCTGATCTGGGTGGCCCTGCTGACGCTCGCCGGCGTCGGCGCGGCCAGCGCCCCGCCCGCCGGCAACTCCTCCTTCTCCATCCCGGGCACGGAGGCCCAGAAGGCCTTCGACCTGCTGGAACAGCGCTTCCCCGGAGCGAGCGCCGACGGAGCGACCGCCCGGGTCGTCTTCAAGGCACCCTCCGGCGAGAAGATGACGGACGCCGACAACAAGGCGACCGTCCAGAAGACCGTCGACGAGCTCTCCGACGGCTCCGAGGTCGCCTCGGTCGCCGACCCCTACCAGGGCAACGCCGTCAGCAAGGACGGCTCCGTCGCCTACGCCTCGGTGAAGTACGACGTCTCCGGCATGGAGCTGGAGGAGTCCACCAAGGACGCCCTGGAGGACGCCGCCCAGCAGGCACGCGACGCCGGACTGACCGTCGAGATAGGCGGCGACGCGCTCCAGGCCGTCCCGGAGACCGGCGCCACCGAGGTCATCGGCATCGCGGTCGCCGCCGTCGTCCTGGTCATCACCTTCGGGTCCCTGGTCTCGGCCGGGCTGCCCCTGCTCACCGCCCTGATCGGCGTGGGCATCGGCGTCTCCTCGATCACCGCGCTGGCCAGCGCTCTGGAACTGGGCTCGACCACCTCGATCCTGGCCATGATGATCGGCCTCGCGGTCGGCATCGACTACGCCCTGTTCATCGTCTCCCGCTACCGCGCCGAGCTCGCCGAGGGACGTGAGCGCGAGGAGGCCGCCGGACGGGCGGTCGGCACCGCGGGCTCCGCGGTCGTCTTCGCCGGCCTCACGGTCGTCATCGCCCTGGTGGGCCTCGCGGTGGTCAACATCCCGATGCTGACCAAGATGGGCGTCGCGGCGGCCGGCACCGTCGCCATCGCGGTCCTGATCGCCCTGACGATGATCCCCGCGCTGCTGGGCTACGCCGGTCGCCGGGTCAAGCCGGCCGGTGCGAAGAGCAAGCTGCTCGGCCGCTCCCGCACGAGCGAGCCGAAGGAGGCCGACGGCCGGCCGAAGCCCAACATGGGCACCCGCTGGGCCAGCTTCGTCGTCCGTCGCCCCCTGGCCGTCCTCCTCCTGGGCGTCATCGGTCTCGGCGCCGCCGCGGTCCCCGCGACCTCCCTGGAACTGGGCCTGCCCGACGACGGCTCCCAGCCGACGTCCACCACCCAGCGCCGCGCCTACGACCTGCTCTCCGAGGGCTTCGGCCCCGGCTTCAACGGCCCGCTGATGGTCGTCGTCGACGCGAAGGGCAGCGATGCCCCGAAGGACGCCTTCACCGACGTCGAGAAGCAGATCAAGGACCTCGACGGCGTCGTGGCGGTCACCCCGCCGGCTCCCAACAAGGGCGGCGACACCGCGACGATCACCGTCGTCCCGGACTCCAAGCCGTCCTCCGTGCAGACCGAGGACCTGGTGCACGCCATCCGCGACGCGGGCGGCGACATCGAGGCGAAGACCGGCGCCCAGACCCTGGTCACCGGCTCCACGGCGATGAACATCGACGTCAGCCAGAAGCTCAACGACGCGCTGGTGCCGTACCTGGTCCTGGTCGTCGGGCTGGCCTTCCTCCTGCTGATCGTGGTCTTCCGATCGATCCTGGTCCCGCTGAAGGCGGCCCTCGGCTTCCTGCTCTCCGTCATGGCGGCCCTCGGCGCGGTCGTCGCGGTCTTCCAGTGGGGCTGGCTGTCCGGCCTGATGGGCGTCGAGGAGACCGGTCCGGTCATGTCGATGATGCCGATCTTCATGGTCGGCGTGGTCTTCGGCCTGGCCATGGACTACGAGGTCTTCCTGGTCACCCGCATGCGGGAGGCCTTCGTCCACGGCGAGAAGCCCCACCAGGCGATCGTCACCGGCTTCCGGCACGGCGCCCGGGTCGTCACCGCCGCCGCGGTGATCATGATGGCGGTCTTCGCGGGCTTCATCGGCTCCAGCGAGTCCATGGTCAAGATGATCGGCTTCGGCCTCGCCATCGCCGTCTTCTTCGACGCGTTCGTCGTCCGCATGGCCATCGTCCCGGCGGTCCTCGCCCTGCTCGGCAAGAAGGCCTGGTGGCTGCCGAGGTGGCTGGACCGCGCGCTGCCCAACGTGGACGTCGAGGGCGAGGGCCTGCGCACGGCCGGCGAGCGGGGCCCGGGCCCCGACGAGGACCGGGAGCTGGCACGCGCCTGACCCGACCCGCCGCCTCGTGATCCGAGGCGGCACAGACCAGCCGGTGAGGGCTTCCGTGGGGACGGGGCTGCCCTCACCGGCTTCCTCCTTTCCGGGGGCGCCGCGGGGGAGCCGGAACCGGGTCGCCCGTGCACCGCACGGACCAGTACGGTGCCCAGCATGACGACGACCGACGACGCCTCCGGGTCCACCGCCGCCCACCCCCGCTTCGCCGCCGCCCTCGGCGAACTCGGCCTCGGGGACCTGGCCGGCCGGGCCCGGCGCTTCCCGGAGGCCACCCGCACCGCCACCGAGGCCGCCGCCGCGATCGGCTGCGAGCTGAACCAGATCTGCAAGTCACTCGTCTTCGCCGCCGACGGCGTGCCCGTGCTGGTCCTCATGGACGGCGCCTCCCGCGTCGACCTGGACCGGGTCCGCGAGGAACTGGGCGCCGAGAAGGTCACGCGGGCCAGGGCCGACGTCGTACGGGAGACGACCGGGTACGCGATCGGCGGGGTGCCGCCCTTCGGGCACCGGACCAGGACCCGGGTGCTCGCCGACCGGTCGCTGCTCGCCCACGAGACCGTCTGGGCCGCCGCCGGCACCCCGTACGCCGTCTTCCCGATGGAGCCCGGGAAGCTCGTCGCCGCCGCCGGTGCCACCCTCGTGGACGTGCGCGAGCGCTCGGAGTGACCCACCTCCGGCCACCACCGGCCGGGTGGTGCGACCGCCGCGGACGGGCGCACCCTGGAAGGAGGTGTTCCGGAGGTGATCGTCATGATGCACACCACAGTGGGATGGCATGTCGAGCTGGAATTCATGGAGGACGACCAGCACACGCGGGCGGTCGCGATGGTGCGGCTCCCCGACGGCACCGAGGTCCGCGCGCACGGCCACGCCAGCCGTCACCGGGTCGACTCGAGCCAGCCACGGGTCGGCGAGGAGGTGGCGGGCGCACGCGCGCTGAACGAGCTGGCGATGCAGCTGCTCACCAAGGCGCACGAGGAGATCGACGCGGCCTCGGGGCGGACCTCGCACCCCATCCACGTCTGACAGGTGTCAGCCGGCCCGGTCCAGCGAGGCGCGGACCGCCCGTACCAGTGCTTGCGCCCGCGGGTCCGCCGTCACGGTCTTGCGGAAGCCGTTGGTGACGTAGCCGAGGGCGATACCGCTCTCCGGGTCGGCGAAGCCGAGGGAGCCGCCGCGCCCCGGGTGGCCGAAGGAACCGGCGGACAGCAACGGGGACGCGCTGCCGTGCAGCATGTAGCCGAGGCCGAACCGGGTGCCGACGACCAGGATCCGGTCGGGCCCGGCGGACTCCTCGGCGCGGGCCAGCTCCATGGTCGCCGCGTCGAAGAGCCGCACGCCGCGCGTCACGCCGTCGACCTCGCCGATCAGCGCCGCGTAGAAGCGGGCCAGCCCGTCGGCCGTCGCGATGCCGTTGGCGGCCGGGAGGGCGGCGGCCCGGTACACCGGGTCGTTCTGGTCGGGGAAGGGCGTGATCGCGGCGAACGCACGGCGGGTGAGGGAGTCCGGGTCCCCGTAAGCCTCGGTGACCGCCCGCTTGGGGCGCAGCCGCGGGCCGCTCCCCGACGGCGCGGGCTCCTCCAGGCGCCCGACACGGCCGGCCCGGCCCGCCGCCTCCTCCGCGGCGGGCAGCCCCACCCACAGGTCCAGGCCGAGCGGGCGGGCGATCTCGTCCGCGATCCACTGTCCGGCGCCCCGCCCGCCCGTCACCCGGCGGACCAGCTCGTCGAGCAGCCAGCCGTACGTCAGCGCGTGGTAGCCGTGGTCGGTGCCCGGCTCCCAGACGGGGGCCTGCGCGGCGACGGCGGCGGGGCCCCGCAGCGGGTCGAGGGCCTCCTCGGGGGTGAGCGGCCGGTCCAGGACCGGCAGCCCGGCCCGGTGGTTCAGCAGGTGCCGGACCAGCACCCGCTCCTTGCCCCGCGCCTTGAACTCCGGCCAGTACTCGCCCACCGGCGCGTCCAGGTCCAGCTCCCCGCGCCGGTGCAGCAGCAGCGGTACGGCGGCGGCGACGCCCTTGGTCGCCGAGCGGACCACCTGGGCGGTGCCCCGGCGCCACGGCTCGGTGCCCTCCGTACCGTCGACGTCGCGGGCGCCGCCCCACAGGTCGACGACCTTGCGCCCGTCCCGGTAGACGGCGACGGCGGCACCCCGCTCGCCGAGCGCGGTGAAGTTCCGTGCGAACGCGTCCCTCACCGGTTCGAAGCCCTCGGCCACCGTGCCGTGCACGTTCCCGCTCACCCCTGTACGCCCCTTCCGGCCGCTCGCGACAGTGGCTGCAACCGCCACCGGCCGTCCACCATTCCTCACCCGCGCGCCGGCACCGACCGCGGGTCGAAGCCGAAGGGCAGTTCCAGCCGGTGGGCCCGCATCAGCGCGTCGTCCGACAGCAGCTCGGCCGTCGGACCGTCGGCTGCGATCACGCCGTCGCTGAGGACGAGGGCGCGGGGGCACAGCTCCAAGGCGTAGGGCAGGTCGTGGGTGACCATCAGGACCGTGACGTCCAGGGAGCGCAGGATGTCGGCGAGTTCGCGGCGGGAGGCCGGGTCGAGGTTGGAGGAGGGCTCGTCCAGGACCAGGATCTCCGGCTCCATGGCGAGCACCGTCGCCACCGCCACCCGGCGCCGCTGGCCGAAGGAGAGGTGGTGCGGGGGCCGGTCCTTGAACTCCGCCATCCCGACCAGCGTGAGCGCCCGCTCCACGCAGGCATCCAGCTCGGCCCCCTTCACCCCGGCCGCCGCCGGTCCGAACGCCACGTCCTCGCGCACGGTCGGCATGAAGAGCTGGTCGTCGGGGTCCTGGAAGACGATGCCGACCCGGCGCCGGATCTCCGCCATGTTCCGCCGGTCCACCGGCAGCCCGGCCACCGTGACCGTGCCGGTGCCCCCGGACAGGATGCCGTTCAGGTGGAGCACGAGGGTCGTCTTGCCCGCGCCGTTCGGCCCGAGCAGCGCGACCCGCTCGCCGCGGGCGACGGAGAAGTCCACGCCGAACAGGGCCTGGTGCCCGTCGGGGTAGGCGAAGGCGAGGCCACGGACGTCGAGGGAGGCGGGCGCGTCGGTCGCGGGGCCGCTGGTCACGGGGTGGTCGGTCACAGGGTCCATCCCAGCAGACAGACCACCAGCGCCGCACACGGCAGGGTCAGCGCGTACGACCACTGCGCCCGGGACGCGGTCACCTCGTCGATCACCGGCATCGAACCGGCGTACCCGCGGCTGACCATGGCCAGGTGGACGCGTTCGCCGCGCTCGTAGGAGCGGATGAACAGCGCCCCCGCCGACTTGGCGAGCACGCCCCAGTGCCGTACGCCCCTCGCCTCGAAGCCCCGGGACTCCCGGGCGATCCGCATCCGGCGCATCTCGTCCGCGATCACGTCCCCGTACCGGATCATGAACGTCGCGATCTGCACCAGCAGCGGAGGCAGCCGCAGCCGCTGGAGACCGAGGAGCAGTTCCCGCAGCTCGGTGGTGGAGGCCAGGAGCACGGAGGCGGCGACGCCCAGGGTGCCCTTGGCCAGGACGTTCCAGGCGCCCCACAGGCCGCCGACGCTCAGCGACATGCCGAGGACGTCGACCCGCTCGCCCTCCGCCACGAACGGCATGAGCACCGCGAACGCGACGAACGGCACCTCGATCAGCAGCCGCTTGAGCAGGAAGGCCGGGGGGACGCGGGCCGCGTACGCCACCGCCGCCAGCAGCAGCGCGTACAGGCCGAAGGCCCACATCGCCTCGCGCGGCGTCGACACCACGACGACCACGAAGGCGAAGGCCGCGGCGAGCTTGGTGTGCGGCGGCAGCCCGTGCACGGGGGAGCGGCCGTGCCGGTACAGCCGATGGGCGTGGCCGGCCCCCATGTCAGACGGTCGTTTCCGTGTGGGTCGGGGAGGCGTCGTCGCTGCGGCGCCTGCGCACCGTCCAGAACACGGCGGTGCCCGCGACGACGGTGACGCCGACGCCGATCACGCCCGCCAGACCCCCGGAGACCCGGGCGTCGGCGATGTCCTTGACGCCGTAGTCGGCGAGCGGCGAGTCGGCGGCCGCGTGCTCCTCGGCCTTCTCGTCGATGCCCTTGTCGGAGGCGACCTTCTCCAGGCCGTCGGGGTTGGCGGAGGCGTAGAAGCTGACGAAACCGGCCAGCACCAGGGAGGCGACGAGGCCGGTGATCCAGACCTTGCGGTGGGAGCGGGCGGCGACGGGCGCGGGGGCCGGTGCGGCGCCCGAGGGGGCGTCGACCAGCTCGCCGTTCACCCGCAGCTTGAGCCGCTGCTGGAGCCCGCGTGCCCCGTACACCAGGTCCGGGCGCACGGCGATGACGGCGCCGACGGTCAGCGCGGTGATCGCGGCCTCGCCGATGCCGATCAGCACGTGCACGCCGATCATCGCGGTGGCGACCTTGCCGATGGCGACGTCGGTGGTCCCGCCGATCCAGTACAGGAGCGTGAAGGCGAGGGCGGCGGCCGGGACGGACACCAGCGCGGCGACGAAGGAGGCGACGGTGACCGAGCGGCGGGTGCGCGGCAGGACCTTCACCAGGCCCCGGAAGAGGGCGTAGGCGACGACCGTGGTGACGATCGCCATGTCGGTGATGTTGACACCGAGCGCGGTCAGACCGCCGTCGGCGAAGAGGATGCCCTGCATCAGCAGGACGACGGACACACACAGCACGCCGGTGTAGGGCCCGACCAGGATGGCGGCCAAGGCACCGCCGAGCAGATGCCCGCTGGTCCCGGCCGCGACCGGGAAGTTCAGCATCTGCACCGCGAAGATGAACGCCGCGACCAGCCCGGCCAGCGGGGCGGTCCGCTCGTCCAGCTCGCGGCGCGCGCCGCGCAGGCTGACCGCGATGGCGCCGGCGGCGACGACCCCGGTCACGGCGGAGGTCGGGGCGTTGATGAATCCGTCAGGTACATGCACGCATCGATGATAGAGACCAGTTGCAAGTGGTTCGCAAGAGCGAGGTAAAGGCTGATCTCACATGTGATATTCGGCTCGCAGGGCGTGATCCGGGAAATATGGGACATTGGAGAGGGGGTGGACGCACAGCTTCGACGAAGGTGGCACAGCGTAAGGGGCGACCCCATGTCCGTAGTCGAACAGTACGCACGAGCCCACATCCTGACGGACGCGGACCTCCCCGACCAGGACGACGGCGGAGCGATACCCGTCGTGCTGCGCTGGGACCCCGAGCTCGACCCCTCGAAGGTCTGCGTCGCCCTGCCCGGCAGGGGCGGCCGTGCCTCCCGGGCCCGGGAGTGGACCTTCTCCCGCGCCCTGCTCGAACAGGGACTGCGCGCCCCCACCGGGACCGGTGAGGTGCGGGTGTGGCCGTGCGGGCGGGTCCAGGCCGTCGTCGAGTTCCACTCCCCGCAGGGCTGCTCGGTGGTCCAGTTCGAGAACAAGGCGCTCATCCGCTTCCTGCGCCGCACCTACGCGGCGGCCGCGCAGCCGGTGCCCCACTGAGCCGGACCGCCGGCCGCGCCCCCGGGACCGTCAGCCTCCCGCCTTGAGCAGCGCCGCCACCATCGGCCCCGCCGTGTCGCCGCCGTGCCCGCCCTGCTGGACCACGCCCGCCGCGGCCAGATCGCCCCGGTACGCCGTGAACCAGCCGTTCGGCTTGTCCTGCCCGTCGACCTCCGCCGAACCGGTCTTCGCGCCCACGTCGCCGCTCACCCCGGCCATCGCCTCCGCCGCGGTGCCGTACGCCGCCGTGTAGGACATCAGCTCGCGCAGCGCGCCGAGCGTCTCGCCCGACATCGTGCGGGAGGCCGTGGCGAGCGCCCGCCCGTCGGCCGACGGGGCGACCAGGTACGGCTGGTGGAAGGAGCCCGCCTTCACGGTCGCCGCCACCGACGCCATGTTCAGCGGGTTCATCCGCACCCCGCCCTGGCCGATGAGGGAGGCGGCCATCTGCGCCTTGCTCTGCACCGGCACCCTGCCGTCGAAGGTGGACACGCCGACCGACCAGTTGTTCATGGACAGGCCGAAGACCTCCTTGGCCTGCCTGGTCAGGTCGTCGTCCTCCAGCTCGGGGGCCTGGCTGATGAAGGCGGTGTTGCAGGAGCGGGCGAAGCTCGCCTTGAAGGTGCCGTCCTTGATCTCGAACTTGTCGTCGTTCTGGAACTTCCAGCCGCCGTAGCTGAAGTACTTGGGGCACGGGTGCGTCTTGTTCACCGACGCCAGGTCCTTCTCCAGCAGCAGCGAGGCGGTGACGACCTTCATGGTGGAGCCGGGGGCGAGCGAGCCGAGGAAGGCGGTGTTGAAGCCGTGCCCGCCGTTGGCGACCGCGAGGACCTCGCCGGTGGAGGCGCGCAGCAGCACCACCGACGCCCCCTTCCTGCCCTCCACCTGCCGCTCGGCGGCGGCCTGGAGGGCGGGGTCGAGCGTGGTCCTCAACTCACCCGGCGTGCCCTTGCTCAGCTCTATCAGCGTCTTGTCGGCGACATCGGCGGCGCCGGCCTCCTGCGCGCCCTTCCCGTCCCCGGCGGCCTCGCCGCGCACCACGCGCAACTCGATGCCCGGGGTGCCGCCGGCCTTCTTGCCGTACTTGTCGCGCAGGCCGTCCAGGACGGTGCCGAGGGACGGGTACTTCGCGGCGGTGATCTCCGTGCCGTCGCGGCCCAGCGCCTTGACCGGCGGGTCGCCCGCCTTCCCGGTGACCAGCCGGTCGCCGTCCCGCAACTCCGGGTGCACGACGGCGGCGTGCCAGTCGACGCGGGGTTCGCCGTCACCGGCCCGGCGGACGACGGTCAGCGCGCTGTCGTACGCGAACGGAGCGGTCGCCTCGCCGTAGGCGACGGTGGCCTTCACGGAGAACGGCACCTTCGCCCCGGCCGGGGCGCCCGCGGTGAAGGCGGCGCCCTTGACGCGGGCGTCCTTGGTGTACCCGGTGAGCAGGGCCTTCGCGGCACCGGCGTCGTCGGTCGCGGCGGCGGCGCCGGCCACGTCGCCCTTCTGCCAGGCGGTCAGGAACCGCTGGGCCGTCGAGGTGACCTCGGCCGCCGTCAGCGGCCCCGACTTCACCTTCTCCGCGCCCGCCGCCGACTTGGTCCGCGCGGTGCCCTCGCCGCCCGCGTCGCCGCCGTACATCGCGTAGGCACCGAACCCGGCACCGGCCACGACCACCGCGGCCACACTGCCGATCACGGCCGGTCTCGTCCTGCGCCGCCCGGCGGCGGCCCTTCTGCTGCCCACGGTGTCCCGTTCCTCGGTGGCTTCTACGCCCTGGTGGCGGATGCTGCTCACAACGGCGACCACAGTAAGGGCATCCGCGGCCGCGGTCCGCGTCAGCCGCCGACTCGTAGCACGTCTGCGACGATCGGCCCGGCGGCGTCGCCGCCGTGGCCGCCTCCCTGCACCATGGCCGCCGCCGCGACGTCGTCGCGGAAGCCGGTGAACCAGGAGTCCGAGACCGCGTGCCCGTCGACCTCCGCCGACCCGGTCTTGGCGCCGACGTCGCCGCGGAGCCCGGACATGACGTTCACGGCGGTGCCCTGGGTGGCGGTGAGCCGCATCATCTGCTTGAGCTGGGAGACGGTTCCCTGCGGCAGCCCCTGGGCGGTGGCGGGCTCGCGGTCGTCCAGGTCGAAGGGCACCAGGTACGGCTGGCGGAACGCGCCGGTGACGGCGGTCGCCGTCACGGAGGCCATGTTCAGCGGGTTCATCTGGACCTGGCCCTGCCCGATGGCGTTGGCGGCCCGGTCGGGGCCGCCGGAGGCGGGGACGCTGCCGTCGAAGGAGACGATGCCGGTCTGCCAGTTGTCCTGCCCGAGCCCGAAGCGCTCCTGGGCCTCCCGCGTCAGCGAGGAGTCGTCGAGCGGCTTCTCGTCGACGAGCTTGATGAAGCCGGTGTTGCAGGAGCGCATGAAGGTGTTGGCGAGCGTGGCGCTCTCATTGGGCTTCATGGTGGTCAGGTTGTGGAAGGTCTGGCTCTGCCAGGTCGCCGTGTCGGGGCAGGGCGCCGGCCCGTTCATCGACGTCACGCCGTTGTCGATGAGCATGGCGGCGGTGATGATCTTCATGGTGGAGCCGGGGGCGACCTTGCCCTGGAACGCGGCGTTGAAGCCGTCCTCGCGGTCGTTCGCCACGGCCAGCACCTCGCCGGTGCTCGGCTTCACGGCGACCACGGAGGACTCCCCGTACCGCTTCACCGCCTTCTCGGCGGCGGCCTGCACGCTCGCGCTGAGGGTGGTGTGCAGCTTCCCTGGCTTGCCCTCGGTCAGCGTCAGCAGCGGGGTGTCCGGCGCCTGGGTGGTCGTGTGCCGGACCGCCAGCTCGACCCCGGGGGTGCCGCCGACCTTGTCGCCGTACTTCTCCCGCAGCTGGTCGAGGATCGGCCCGAGCGAGGGGTACTTCTCCTTGCTCAGCACGGCGCCGTCGCGTCCGACGGCCTGGATCTGCGGCGTCGCCGACTCCGCGGTGACCAGGGTGTCCCCGTCCTTCAGGTCGGGGTGGACGACGGACGGCTCCCAGTCCACCAGGGCCCGCCCGCTGGTCTCCCCGCGCACCACGGTCAGCGTGCTCTTGTAGCTCAGCGGCTCGGTCGCGCCCTCGTACGACACCTTCGCCTTCACCGTGAACGGCACGGCGGTGCCGGACGCCGTGCCCGGCGTGATCTCGACCTCGCCGATGTGCGCGTCCTCGGCGTAGGCGGTCAGCAGCGTCCCGGCGATCGACGCGTTGTTCGTGTACCCCGCGGCGGTCGACGCGTCGCCCTTCTCCCAGGCCGCGAAGAACTTCTCCGTCGTCTCCGCGACCTCGTCCGCGCTCGGCGGCCCGCTCCGGGGCTCCGACGCGGAGGTCCCCGGCGTCCCGTCCAGCGCCGACACCACGTTGTAGGCGCCGTACCCGGCACCGCCCACCATCACCGCGCACACCCCGCCTATGACGGCGACCTTGACCCCCCTGCCCATCGGCAGTCCCCTCCCCGTGAGTACTCCCGCCCGCCTTCTTGAACGCGTTCAGAAGTAGTTGTAGGTGCACTCTAAACGCAGGGGGTGACCCGCGGTACGGGTGTTTCCGTTTTGGTTGCCCAAAGGAGATCCGGGGCAGGGCGACGCGAAGCGGGACCAGGGGGCGTGGTGCGGGAAACCCGGTCGGGCGGCGGCGGCCGTCAGGGGCGGGCGGCCGTCAGGAGCCGGCGGCCGCGGCCATGGCCTCCGTCGCCGCCCGCCGCAGCGAACGGTCCGTGATCCAGCTGTTCTTCCCGCCGGCCAGATGCGCCACGGCGCGGCCCACCCACTCCGGGTCGCCGAGGAGGTGCGGCTTCCCCTCCTCGACGAGCCGGCGCATCAGAGTCTCCAGCCGCAGGGCGTCCACGGCCCGGTAGGGGCGCTCATGCCGGTCGAAGCGCAGCTGTCGGTCCTCGTACGGGTGGCGCAGCGTCAGGTGCATCCAGCCGCCGGAGCGCCCGGCGACCGTCCCCTTCAGCGTGTACATGCCCCTGCTGCCGGTGTTCCGGGCATGCTTGCCCCAGGTGAGCCAAACGCCGGTCATGATCCTCGACCACGGGACCGACCGTCCCTCGGAGTCCGGCTCGTGCTGCCGGAGCCCGTCCGGGCAGAACTCCACCCAGTGGGTGCCCGGACGTGAGGCGTCTCCGACTCCCCAACGGCCACCGGCCAGTTGCAGCGGTCCGAGGGACGTACCGTCCTCCATCATGCGCGTCATTGAAGCACGCGTCCTGCACGCCGGTGCGCTGCGGATGAAGTCCGCGTGAACCTGCCCCTCAGGGCCCCGACCGGAGCGTTCGTCCCTGGCCCGGGCCGGAACACCGCTGCCAGGCGTCCGCCGGTGGTTCCCGCTGCACGACCGCCGCGTCGATCGCCTCACATGCGGGCGAGGATCTCCGCCTTCTTGGCCGTGAACTCCTCCTCCGAGAGGATGCCGGCATCCCGCAGCTCCGCCAGCTGGCGCAGCTGCTCGACGGGCGTACTCGCCTGCGCCGCGGGGGCCGCTGCCTGAACGGGGCGAGTGACGGCGGGAGAGGCCTGGCCAGGGGCAGGGATCTTGCCGAGCACCAGGTCGGTGAGCAGCGCCTTGATGCCGGGGGCCGAGTCGTGCGGGACCCGGAAATCGATCGTGTTGCCCGAAGCGACCACCACCACCTTGGTGTACATCAGACCGTCCCGCTTGGTCACCACGCTGGAGATGCTCCTGACCGGAATCATCTCGGTCCCCGCGTCGGAGCTGCGGACCCCCGTGGCCAGGAGCGACGCGCCACCGGTGAGGAAGCCCGCGGTGAGCTTCTTGGCGCTCATACCGCGGTTCCGGGTCCACTCGACCCGGTCGTGATGGATGGCCACGTCGGCGTTCTTGCCTTCGATGTGGCTCTTGAAGGTCATCAGCGCATCGCTGGACATGGGAGTGCTCCTGAGTTCAGTACGGCGTGGTACGTGCCGCCTGCAACTAGACACGCGCCGGTAGGTGAAGGTTGTACGAACTTCAACGGGCGTGTCCTCGGCCGCTCCGGCCGGCTAGACCCACGTATCGAGCCACATCCGCGCCCGCCACTCCTCCATGGGAATCGCCGTGCCCGTGTACAGGGGCCAGAAGTAGATGAAGTTCCACGCGATGAGCAGCACCAGGACGCCCGCCCCCGTCGCGCCCGCCACCCGGCGGGTGTCGGAGCAGCCCGGGCGGCCGATGATCGCCCCCAGGAGCATCGCCACCGCGAGGCACAGGAACGGGACGAAGACGACGGCGTAGAAGAGGAAGATCGTGCGCTCCTGGTACAGGAACCAGGGGAGGTAGCCCGCCGCCAGGCCGCAGGCGATGGCGCCCGCGCGCCAGTCGCGGCGGAAGAACCAGCGCCACAGCACGTACAGCAGGGCGAAGCAGCCCACCCACCACAGCAGCGGCGTGCCCAGGGCCAGTACCTCGCGGGCGCACTTCTCGCCCGCGTCGGCCGGGCAGCCGTCCGAGCCCGCCGCCGGGGACTCGTAGAAGTAGGACACCGGGCGGCCCAGGACGAGCCAGCTCCAGGGGTTCGACTGGTACGTGTGCGGCGAGGTGAGGTGGGTGTGGAATTCCAGCACCTGGGTCTCGTAGTGCCACAGGCTGCGCCACCAGTCGGGGAAGAGCCACGACCAGGAGCTGTGCGCGCCGTCCTTGACCGCCCAGTCGCGGTAGTAGCCGCCGGTGCCGTCGGAGGGGGAGAGGATCCAGCCGAGCCAGGACAGCAGGTACGTGCCCAGGGCCACCGGGACCGTGGAGAGGAACGCCCACCCCAGGTCGTGGCGGAGCACCGCGCGGTAGGGGCGGTGGGCGCCGGCGACGCGGCGGGAGCCGACGTCCCACAGGACCGCCATCACGCAGAAGGCCGCCATGATGTACAGGCCGTTCCACTTGGTGGCGGCCGCCAGGCCCAGCATCAGGCCCGCCGCCAGGCGCCAGGGGCGCCACCCGAGACGCAGGGTCTGCGCGATGTGCGCGTCGGGGCGGACCCGGCCGTCCTCGTCCACCGGGAGCGCGGCGGCGAGTCTGCTCCGGGCCTTGTCGCGGTCGACGACCAGGCAGCCGAAGGCGGCCAGCACGAAGAACATCAGCACGCTGTCCAGCAGCGCGGTGCGGCTCATCACGAAGTGCAGGCCGTCCAGCGCCATCAGGGCGCCCGCCAGGCACCCGAGGAAGGTCGAGCGGAACAGCCGGCGGCCGATCCGGCACAGCAGCAGCACCGAGAGGGTGCCGAGCAGCGCCGTCATGAAGCGCCAGCCGAACGGGTCGAAGCCGAACAGCAGCTCGCCGAGGCCGATGACGTACTTGCCGACCGGCGGGTGCACGACGTACGCCGCGTCGGCCGGGATCGGGACGTGACCGCCCGAGCTCAGGATCAGGTCGTTGGCGTTCTTGTCCCAGTTGACCTCGAAGCCGCGGTGGACCAGCGCCCACGCGTCCTTGGCGTAGTACGTCTCGTCGAATATCACCGCCTTCGGGCTGCCCAGGTTCCAGAACCGCAGCAGCCCCGCGAGCAGCGCCACCAGCAGCGGCCCGCCCCACGCCGACCAGCGCACGATCCTGCCGGTGAGCGGCTTCGACAGGCCGAGGAAGGCCCACAGGCGCGGCCCCGGAGTCATGTAGGGCGGCACCAGCCGGTCGCGGACGTCACCGGCCGCGGGTCCCGCCGTGTAGCCGAAGCGGCGCAGCCGCTGCTGCCAGGTGGGCCGCTCGTCGTGCGGGGCCTGCTCGTGCAGGGTGTCCGTGGAGGACGCGGTACTGGTCACCGCGCCATCGTAGGGAACCGCGCTGTGCGCGTCCCGCGCATGGGCCCGCCGGATGCGGATACGTGCCCCCTCCGGGAGGACTGGGAGGATGGGGGAGTGACTGGAACCCTTGTACTCGCGGGCACCCCCATCGGCGACGTCCAGGACGCCCCGCCCCGGCTCGCCGCGGAACTGGCCGGCGCGGACGTCGTCGCCGCCGAGGACACCCGGCGGCTGCGCCGGCTCACCCAGGCGCTCGGTGTCGCCCCCGCGGGGCGTGTCGTGTCGTACTTCGAGGGCAACGAGTCCGCCCGGACGCCCGAGCTGGTCGAGGAGCTGGCCGGCGGAGCGCGGGTGCTGCTGGTCACCGACGCCGGGATGCCGTCGGTCTCCGACCCCGGCTACCGGCTGGTCGCCGCCGCCGTCGAGCGCGGCGTGCGGGTCACCGCCGTCCCCGGCCCGTCCGCCGTGCTGACCGCGCTCGCCCTGTCCGGGCTGCCGGTCGACCGGTTCTGCTTCGAGGGCTTCCTGCCCCGCAAGTCCGGCGAGCGGCTGACCCGGCTGCGGGAGGTCGCCGAGGAACGCCGGACGCTCGTCTACTTCGAGGCCCCGCACCGCCTCGACGACACCCTCGCCGCCATGGCCGAGGTCTTCGGCACCGACCGGCGGGCCGCCGTCTGCCGGGAGCTGACCAAGACGTACGAGGAGGTCAGGCGCGGCGGGCTGGGGGAGCTGGCCGCATGGGCCGCCGAGGGGGTGCGGGGCGAGATCACCGTCGTCGTCGAGGGCGCGCCCGACAAGGGGGCCGAGGAGGTCGACGCCGCGGAACTGGTGCGCCGGGTGCGGGTGCGCGAGGAGGCGGGAGAGCGGCGCAAGGAGGCGATCGCCGCGGTGGCCGCCCAGGCGGGCGTGCCCAAACGGGAGGTCTTCGACGCCGTGGTGGCGGCCAAGAACGCGGACAGGACCGCAGAGAAGAACGCGGGGAACTGAAGAGCCCGCCTTGACCCGGACCGCCCCGCGCTTGACCCGCCCCTGACCTTCCGGGCACTCCTGCCAAGGGCAGCTCAAATCGGCCCAAACACTCGGCAGCGCCTGCTGCTTTCCCGCCGCTGGAGGAGTCCACTGGAGGAAGGAGCGATACGAACCGGAGGAGCCGGGATGAGCATGAGTGAGAGCGCCGTGCGGGCCGGGGAGCGGGCCGGAGCCACCGCCGTCGTCCACGAGTCGTACTCCTTCGCCTGCATGCGCTGCGGGCACGGCTGGGAGCAGTCCTTCGAGATAGAGCACCACACGGACGCCGACGGCCGCGACTTCGTGCTCTACGTCGTGGGCGGCCGCGTGGTGCCGTCGCCGCTGACCCGCCCGGCCTGCGCCACCTGCGACAGCCACGTCGTGCGGATCATGCGACCGGGCCGCGTCGCCTCGGTGCGCGGAGCCGTCCCCGGGGCCCACCGGGTCCCGCCGGCCGGACCCCTGGAGGTGCCGCTGGTCCCCGAGGCGCCCGGCCCGGGGGCACCGGGGCTCGACGCCGGACACCGCCGGCACCGGCACCTGGCCGGCCTGCTGGACGCCCTCCACCTCCACCGCAGGGCGAGCTAGCGCCCGCCGGAGGCGCGCGGGGCTTCCGTAGGATCGAGGCATGCCTTCGAACGCCCCCGGCCGGTCCGACAAGGACACCGCGCCCCCGCTCCCCGAGCCCCTGCGGGTAGCGGTCGCCGACTCGCACACCCACCTCGACATGCAGTCCGGAACGGTGGACGAGGCGCTCGCCAAGGCCGCCTCGGTCGGCGTCACGACCGTCGTCCAGGTCGGCTGCGACCTCGCCGGGTCCCGCTGGGCCGCGGAGACCGCCGCCGCGCACGACGCCGTCCATGCCACCGTCGCCCTGCACCCCAACGAGGCGCCGCGCATCGTGCACGGGGATCCCGACGGGTGGTCGCGGCAGGGGGCGCGGCGGCCCGGCGGGGACGCGGCGCTCGACGAGGCGCTGGCCGAGATCGACCGGCTCGCGGCACTCCCGCAGATCAAGGGCGTCGGCGAGACCGGGCTCGACTACTTCCGCACCGGCCCCGAGGGCAAGGAGGCCCAGGAGCGCTCCTTCCGCGCCCACATCGAGATCGCCAAGCGGCACGGCAAGACCCTCGTCATCCACGACCGCGACGCCCACGCCGACGTTCTGCGCGTCCTCGAGGAGGAGGGCGCCCCCGAGCGGACCGTCTTCCACTGCTACTCCGGCGACGCCGGGATGGCCGGGATCTGCGCCCGCGCCGGCTACTACATGTCCTTCGCCGGGAACGTCACCTTCAAGAACGCCCAGAACCTGCGGGACGCCCTCGCCGTGGCCCCGGCGGAGCTGCTCCTGGTGGAGACCGACGCGCCGTTCCTGACGCCGGTGCCCTACCGGGGACGGCCGAACGCGCCCTACCTGGTGCCGGTCACGGTGCGTGCCATGGCCGAGGTGCGGGGCGTCGACGAGGACACCCTGGCGAGCGCCCTCGCGGCGAACACCGCCCGCGCCTTCGGGTACTGAGCCCGCGACACTCCGCCACGCTGTGTAGCGGGGTGACTTGGGAGAGTGACGGCCGCTCCGCTAGGTTCTGGGGGCCCGATCCGGACCCCTTGGAGCGTGTCGGCGTGAGCGGAACGCAGTTCGAGACAACCGAGGTGTTCGAGGGACTCCCGCACCTCGCACCGTACGGCGGGCATGACGGCGTGTCCGGCGCCTACGACACGTACGGCGCCGACGGCCCCTACGACAGGTACGGCGCCGACAGCCTGTACGACGCGTACGGCGCCGACGGCCCGTACGGCGTGGCCGGTGCCCACGACACGTACGGCCCGTACCCCGCACACATCCCGTACGACGCACAAGGCCCGTACGACGCACACGGCCCGTACGACGCACAAGGCGGGTACGACGTGCACAGCGCGCCGACCCTCCCGTACGGGTACGGCGGCGACACCCGCCGGCCCGCGCCGCCCGTCCACGACGTCCACGCGCCGACCGTGCCCGCACTGCCCCGGCAGGGCGACGGGCGGGCCGAGCGCCGGCGCCGGGCGCGGTGCGCCGAGCGGGCCGACACCTCGCTGCGCCGGCTGCTGCCGCGGGCGCTGGTCGTGGCCTTCCTCGCGGGCGGCACCACCGCCTTCGTCGCCGAGGACAAGGCCGTCGAGCTGACCGTCGACGGCACCCCGCGCACCCTGCACACCTTCGCCGACGACGTGACCGAACTGCTCGCCGAGGAAGGCGTCCGGGTGGGCGCCCACGACGTGATCGCACCCGCCCCCGGCGCCCCGCTGTCCAGCGGCGAGGACGTCACCGTCCGCCACGGACGTCCCGTGCTGCTCACCCTCGACGGCCACCGGCGCACGGTGTGGACGACCGCGGAGACGGTGGCGGGGGCGCTGCGGCAGCTCGGCGTGCGCACCCAGGGCGCGTACCTGTCCGCCGCGCCCGCCCGGCGCATCGGCCGCGAGGGCCTCGCCCTGGTGGTGCGCACCGAACGGGTGGTGACCGTCCTGGCGGACGGCCGGACCCGCACCGTCCGCACCAACGCGGCGACCGTCCGGGAGGTCGTCGAGGAGTCCGGCGTCACCCTGCGCGGCGAGGACACCACCTCCGTCCCCGCGACCGCCTTCCCGCGCGACGGGCAGACCGTCACGGTGCTGCGCATCACCGGGTTCCGGGAGGTCCGCGAGGACCCGATCCCCTTCGGCGAACGGCGGGACGAGGACGCCACCCTCTACCGGGGCACCGAGGTCGTCCAGCAGGCGGGCCGGCCCGGGCTGCGCCGCACCACGTACGCCCTGCGCACCGTCAACGGCGTCCGGCAGAAGCCGCGCCGCCTGCGCACCGAGGTGGTGCGCGAACCCAGCCCGAGGATCGTGCGGGTCGGCACCCGGCCCCGGCCGGCCTCCGTGCACGGCGCCGACCACCTGAACTGGCAGGGCCTGGCCGCCTGCGAGTCCGGCGGCCGCCCCGACGCCGTCGACCCGTCGGGGACGTACGGGGGGCTCTACCAGTTCGACACCGCCACCTGGCACGACCTCGGCGGCGAGGGCCGCCCCCAGGACGCGTCGGCCGCGGAGCAGACCTACCGGGCGCAGAAGCTGTACGTACGCAGCGGCGCCGACGCCTGGCCGCACTGCGGTGTCCGGCTGCGCGGGTGAGGCAGGCCGGGACGGGGGCGCCCCGCCCCCGGCTACCCTTGCGGGGTGAGCAGCCCCACCCCCGACGCCCTCCTGGGACCCGCCGACGTCCGTGAACTCGCGGCGGCACTCGGCGTACGCCCCACCAAGCAGCGCGGCCAGAACTTCGTCATCGACGCGAACACGGTCCGCCGGATCGTCCGCACCGCCGACGTGCGCCCCGACGACGTGGTGGTCGAGGTGGGACCGGGTCTCGGCTCGCTCACCCTGGCCCTCCTGGAGGCCGCCGACCGGGTCACCGCCGTCGAGATCGACGACGTGCTCGCCGCCGCCCTGCCCGCCACCGTCGCCGCCCGCATGCCGCAGCGCGCCGACCGGTTCGCGCTCGTGCACTCCGACGCCATGCACGTGCGGGAGCTGCCCGGCCCGGCCCCGACCGCCCTGGTCGCGAACCTCCCCTACAACGTCGCCGTCCCCGTGCTCCTCCACATGCTCGACACCTTCCCGAGCATCGAGCGCACCCTCGTCATGGTCCAGGCCGAGGTCGCCGACCGGCTCGCCGCCGGACCCGGGTCGAAGGTGTACGGCGTGCCGTCCGTGAAGGCCAACTGGTACGCCGAGGTGAAGCGGGCCGGTTCCATCGGCCGCAACGTCTTCTGGCCGGCGCCGAACGTCGACAGCGGTCTCGTGTCACTCGTCCGGCGGACCGAGCCGCTGAAGACCACCGCGTCCAGGCGCGAGGTGTTCGCCGTGGTGGACGCCGCGTTCGCCCAGCGCCGCAAGACCCTGCGGGCCGCGCTCGCCGGGTGGGCGGGGTCGGCCGCCGCCGCCGAGGCCGCCCTCGTCGGCGCGGGCGTGTCGCCGCAGGCGCGCGGGGAGGCGCTGACCGTGGAAGAGTTCGCGCGTATCGCCGAGCACAAGGAGCAGGGGTGACGAGCAAGTGAGCGTGACGGTCCGCGTCCCCGCCAAGGTCAACGTCCAGCTCGCGGTCGGCGCCGCCCGCCCCGACGGCTTCCACGACCTCGCCAACGTCTTCCTCGCCGTCTCCCTGTACGACGAGATCACCGCGACCCCGGCCGCGGACGGCCTCCGCGTCAGCTGCGCGGGCCCGGACGCCGACCAGGTCCCGCTCGACCGCACCAACCTCGCCGCCCGCGCGGCCGAGGCGCTGGCCGCGCGGTACGGCCGCACACCCGACGTGCACCTCCACATCGCCAAGGACATCCCCGTCGCCGGCGGCATGGCGGGCGGCAGCGCCGACGGCGCGGGAGCGCTGCTCGCCTGCGACGCGCTGTGGGGCACCGGCGCCTGTCGCGAGGAGCTGCTCGACATCTGCGCCGAGCTGGGCAGCGACGTGCCGTTCAGCCTGGTCGGAGGGGCGGCGCTGGGCACGGGGCGGGGCGAGCGGCTGACGGCCCTCGAGGTCGGCGGCGACTTCCACTGGGTCTTCGCGCTGGCCGCGCGAGGACTCTCCACCCCGGCCGTCTTCCGCGAGTTCGACCGGCTGGGGGAGGGCCGGGACATTCCCGAGCCGGTCGCCGACCAGGCCGTGCTCGACGCCCTCGCCAAGGGCGACGCCGCCGCACTCGCCGTGGCCGTCTCCAACGACCTCCAGCCCGCCGCGCTCTCCCTCTTCCCCGAGCTGGCCGACACCCTCGCGGCGGGCCGGGCGGCGGGGGCGCTGGCGGCCCTGGTCTCGGGCTCCGGACCCACGACGGCCTTCCTCGCCCCGGACGCCGGGGCGGCCTCCGACATCGCCGGGGTGCTGAGGGCGTCCGGGACGTGCCGGGACGTGCGCACGGCGGTGGGGGCGGCGGCGGGGGCCACGGTCCTGGACTGAGGCCCGCGGCGGCCGGACTACCCTGGAGGGTCGAGCGATCCCCCAGGCAGGAGAGAAATGGCCGTCAATCTGGTCAATGTCGAGAACGTCAGCAAGGTGTACGGCACCCGTGCACTCCTCGACGGCGTGTCCCTCGGCGTCTCCGAAGGGGACCGCATCGGCGTCGTCGGGCGCAACGGCGACGGCAAGACGACCATGATCCGGATGCTGGCCAGGCTGGAGGAGCCCGACACCGGACGGGTCACCCACTCCGGCGGGCTGCGGCTCGGGGTGCTCACCCAGCACGACTCCCTCGACCCCGCCGCCACCGTCCGGCACGAGGTCATCGGCGACCTGGCCGACCACGAGTGGGCGGGCAGCGCCAAGATCCGGGACGTGCTGACCGGGCTCTTCGGCGGGCTGGACATGCCGGGCTTCCCGCAGGGCCTGGACACCGTCATCGGGCCGCTCTCCGGCGGTGAGCGGCGCCGGATCGCGCTGGCCAAGCTGCTCATCGAGGAGCAGGACCTGATCGTCCTCGACGAGCCCACCAACCACCTCGACGTCGAGGGCATCGCCTGGCTCGCCGCGCACCTGCGCGAGCGGCGCTCCGCCCTCGTGTGCGTCACCCACGACCGGTGGTTCCTCGACCAGGTCTGCACCCGCATGTGGGACGTGCAGAAGGGCGACGTCTACGAGTACGAGGGCGGCTACTCCGACTACGTCTTCGCCCGGGCCGAGCGTGAGCGCATCGCCGCCACCGAGGAGACCAAGCGGCAGAACCTGGTCCGCAAGGAGCTGGCCTGGCTGCGCCGCGGGGCGCCCGCCCGCACCTCCAAGCCCCGCTTCCGCGTCGAGGCCGCCAACGAGCTGATCGCCGACGTGCCGCCGCCCCGGGACAGCAGCGAGCTGATGAAGTTCGCCTCGTCCCGGCTCGGCAAGACCGTCTTCGACCTGGAGGACGTCACCGTCCAGGCCGGTCCCAAGGTGCTGCTCAAGCACGTCACCTGGCAGCTCGGCCCCGGCGACCGCATCGGCCTGGTCGGCGTCAACGGCGCGGGCAAGACCTCCCTGCTGCGCGCCATGGCCGAGGCCGCCCGCAGCGACGGCGAGCAGCAGCCGGCGGGCGGACAGGTGCGGGTCGGCCGGACCGTCAAGCTGGCCTACCTCTCCCAGGAGGTCGCCGAGCTGGACCCCGACTGGCGGGTGCTGGAGGCCGTGCAGCGGGTGCGCGAGCGCGTCGACCTCGGCAAGGGCCGCGAGATGACCGCGGGTCAGCTGTGCGAGACCTTCGGGTTCGGCAAGGAGAAGCAGTGGACGCCGGTCGGGGACCTGTCCGGTGGTGAGCGGCGACGGCTCCAGCTGCTGCGGCTCCTCATGGACGAACCCAACGTCCTCTTCCTCGACGAGCCCACCAACGACCTCGACATCGAGACCCTGACCCAGCTGGAGGACGTCCTCGACGGCTGGCCCGGCTCGATGATCGTCATCTCCCACGACCGGTTCTTCGTCGAGCGCACCACCGACCGGGTCTTCGCCCTGCTCGGCGACGGCGCGCTGCGCATGCTGCCGCGCGGCATCGACGAGTACCTGGAGCGGCGCCGGCGCATGGAGGAGGCCGCCGCGTCGAGCGCCCCGGCCGTGGCGGCCAAGCCGGCCGCGGCCGTGCCCGAGAAGAGCGCCGCCGACGTGCGCGCCGCCAAGAAGGAACTCCAGAAGATCGAGCGGCAGCTGGACAAGGTCTCCGAGAAGGAGACCAAGCTGCACGCTCAGATCGCCGACAACGCCACGGACTTCGCGAAGGTGGCCGAACTGGACGCCGAGCTGCGTGAGCTGGCGGGACAGCGCGACGAGCTGGAGATGCGCTGGCTGGAACTGGCCGAGGACGCCTGAGCCCCCTGCGTGCGGGGGGCGCGGGAGGTGTAAAGGGGGCGTGAAGGCGCGTAACAGAGCCATCACGGCCCGGTCCGCCCTTGGGAACAGGGGTGGACGCGCCCCGGTGGGGGGTTGGCCGCGGGTGATAGAAAGGCCGTCCGAGGACTGTCCCAGCACGGTCCGAGCCAGTGCGAACGATCGCCTTCGACGACTCCGGGGCCAGCGCGTGACCCGGGGCGTGGCCAAAAATCAGTGAGTGAGCAATAAGGGGGAACGCGCTGATGAGCCAGCCGCCGAATCAGCCGCCGCAGCCGGGTGGCTTCGGAGCACCGCAGGACCCGCCTCCGGGAGGCTTCGGGGCACCGACCCCGCCGCCCCCGCAGGGACCGCCGCCCGGCCCGCCGTCCAAGCAGCCGGGCTACGGCTACCCGCAGCAGCCCGGTTACGGCTACCCGCAGCAGCCGGGCCAGCCGGCCCAGCCCGGGCCGTACGGCCAGCAGCCCGGACCGTACAACTCCGGCCCGTACGCCCAGCCGCAGCAGCCGGGACCGTACGGCCAGCAGCCCGGGTACGGCTACCCGCAGCAGCCCTACCCGGGCGCTCCCGGCACCCCGCCGCCTGGCGGCCCCGGGTCCCGCAACCCCTTCAAGGGCAAGCCCGCCCTCGTCGTCGGCGCCGCGGTCGCGGCCCTGCTCGTCATCGGCGGCAGCGTGTGGGCCGTCACCGCGAGCGGCGGCGACGACGAGAAGAAGAAGCCCGTCGCCGCCAAGAGCGACGACCCCAAGCCCTCCGGTTCCAAGGGTGGCGCCCCGGTCGACTCCGGTGACGGCAGCGGCGACGGCGGCGAGGACCCCGAGGACCTCAACGAGGGCCGCCAGGCCGGTGAGTCCAAGGTGCTCTGGTACAAGGAGGCGCCCGACGCCCCCGGATCCGGCGCCGACGCCGACGGCATGTGGATCACCGACACGGCCGCGGTGAAGGTGGCGTACAAGCAGGTCTTCGCCTACAACGTCGGCGACGGCAAGCCCACCTGGGAGCCGGTCACCTTCCCGGAGAAGATCTGCTCGGCCACCCCGGAGAAGACGGCCGCGGACAAGATCGTCGTCGCCTACATGAGCGGCTCCAGCGACCGCGCCAAGTGCAACAAGCTCCAGGAGATCGACCTCGCCACCGGGGCGAAGGGCTGGTCCGGAGAGGTCGCCGACGGCGACCTGTTCGACTCCACGCTCTCCCTCGAACTGACGCTCAGCGGCGACACCATGATGGTCGGCCGCTCCCAGTCCGGCACCGCCTACGACGTCCGCAGCGGCAAGAAGCTGTTCGACAAGAAGAAGTACGGCGACGCCTGCTTCCCGGCCGGATTCGCGGGCAGTGCGAACAAGCTCGTCCAGGTCGCCTCCTGCGGCGCCGGCGGCGACAACGCGCACGACGAGCTCCAGGGGCTCGACCCGAAGACCGGCAAGGTCCTGTGGACCTACAAGTACGACAAGGGCTGGCGGATCGCCCGCACCTACTCCGTCGACCCGCTCGTCGTCTACGCCACCGACGAGGACAAGAAGGTCTGGAACATCTCCAGCTTCACCTCCGCCGGCAAGGTCCAGGAACAGGTCGGCGTCGACGAGGACTTCGCCCCCGAGTGCGGCTGGGCCATCCTCGAACGCGACCTCCAGGGCTGCTCGGGCGTGACCGTCGCCGCGGGCACCCTCTACCTGCCGACCGAGGCGACCAGCGGCGCCAACGAGATCGTCGCCGTCAACCTCGCCACCGGCAAGGAGAAGTGGCGGGTCAAGTCCCCCGCGGACGAGTCGATGATGCCGATGAAGGTCGAGGGCGACCAGCTCATCGCCTACGTCCAGCCGTCCTACGACGCGGGCGGCCAGGTCGTCTCCATCCCGACCGGCGGCAGCAGCCACAAGCCGGTCAAGCTGTTGCAGAACCCGCAGGGTGTCGCGGACATCGAGAACGGCTTCTACTCCAAGGACATCGACTGGGTCGACGGGCGGTTCTACATCTCCACCACCCGCCTCAACGGAAACGACGAGTCGAAGGAGAAGTTGATGCTCGCCTACGGCAAGTGACCTCTTCTCCGGCCGCGTCCGCGGCCGCCGCTCCGGCCGCCTTCGCGCGGCCCGCTCCGTCCCCGTCGTCTCCGCTCTCCGAGGTGCTCACGTCATGACCCAGCCGCCGCCCCCGCCGCCCCACCAGCCCCCGCAGGGCGGCGGCTTCGGCCCGCCGCAGAACCAGCCGCCCGCGAACCAGCCGCCGCAGCCGCCCGCGCCGCCCTCCGGGCCCGACCTCGGCAAGACTCCCCCGCAGCAGCCGGGGTACGGCTACCCGCAGGCACCCGCGACTCCGCCGGCCCCGCCCGCGGGGCCGCCGCCCCAGCAGCCGGGGTACGGGTATCCGCAGGCGCCGCCGCCGCAGCCCCAGCCCGGGTACGGCTACCCGGGTCAGCCGGGTCAGCCGGGTCAGCAGCCCGGGGCGTACGGGCAGCCCACGCAGCCCTATGGCCAGCCCGGTCAGCCCGGTTACGGTTACCAGCCCGGTTACCAGCCGCCGACCATGCCCGTGCAGCCCCAGGCCGCGGGCGGACCGGGCGGCGGCCGGAAGATCAACGCGCAGGTGGCGATCATCGTGGCCGCCGTCGTCGCGATCGCGCTGATCATCGGCGGCGGCGTCTGGTACGCCGGTTCCTCCGGCAAGGACGACGACAAGAACACGGCGAGCTCCAGCGGCGGCAAGGGCGGCGACGGCGGGACCGACCAGAAGGGCGGCGACGGCGGCAAGTCCTCCGGCGCCCAGGAGAAGGCGCCCGCCGACCCGGCCTCCAAGGTGCTCTTCCAGGTCCCCATGCCCGCGGTGAGCAAGGAGGACAACAGCGTCGTCGTCTCCGGCTCGTGGCTCACCGACAAGGTGTACGCCAAGAGCGGCATCGCCGAGATCGTCGGGTACGACCCCGCCGCGGGCACCAAGAAGTGGTCGATCAAGCTGGAAGGCCCCGTCTGCGCCGTCACCCACCACGTCACCGACGACAACAAGACGGTGATCGTCCACCAGCCCGCCATGCCGACCAAGGCGGAGCCCGCGCACGGCTGCACCCAGGTCGCGGTCCTCGACCTGGACGCGGGCAAGAAGGTGTGGACGAAGACCGCCGGTGAAGGACCGATCTCCTTCGACAACGTCACCATCAGCGGTGACACGGTCGCCGCGGGCAGCACCGACGGCGGCGTCGCCTTCGACATCGCCAAGGGCGACATCCTCTGGTCCCCGAAGACGACCGACACCTGCTACGACGCCGGCTACGGCGGCGGCGAGAAGCTGGTCGCGGTACGCAAGTGCGGCACGTACGACGCCCGGCAGCTGAACATCCAGACCATCGACCCGAAGAGCGGCAAGGTGCTCTCCGAGTACAAGATGGCCAAGGGCATCGAGTACGCGGGCATCGTGTCGACGAACCCGCTGGTCGTGGCCGCCGACGTCGGCGACTCCGCCGGGGACGGCAGCGGCATCTCGGACTTCTTCTCCATCGACAACAAGACCGGCAAGCTGCTCACCCGCATCGGGGCACCGGGCGACCAGTACGCGGCCCGCTGCGACAGCATCACCCAGCCCGAGAGCTGCGGAGGGCTCGCGGCCGGCAACGGCAAGCTCTACATCGCGACCGAGGAGCACGAGGGCAGCGGCGAGTCGTACAGCCAGGCCAACGAGGTCGTCGCCTTCGACCTCACCACGGGCAAGCAGACCGGCCAGCGCGCGGACTCCGGTGACGACTACACGATCACCCCGCTGCGCATGGACGGCGGCAACGTGATCGCCTACAAGCGGCCGCCGTACGACAAGGGCGGGCAGATCGTCAGCATCGACGGCGGCACGTTCAAGCAGACGACGCTGCTGGAGAACCCGGCGACCGAAGCGATCCGGGACGTGGAGTCCAGCATGTCGCCGGAGTACTCCGAGCTCATCTACGCGCAGGGGCACCTGTACATGTCGCAGGTGTACGCCAGCGAGCCGAGCAGTGCGGGCGAGAAGGAGTACCTGGCGATCGGGTTCGGCACCAGCGGCTGACGCCGTTCGCCGTCCCTCCTCGGGTGTCCGTCACGGTCCCGTCCCTGTCGTGGGGGCGGGGCCGTTCGCATGCGCGGGGGAGTTGTGGGGGAGTCTCGGTCCTGCGGGGGAGTCTCGGTCCTGCGGGCGGTTCTCGCCGGTAGGGGCAGCGCGCGGGCTGGCTAGCGTGTAGCTTCCGGGAACATGCCGGGCTGTGCCGGGGGCATGCCGGGGTGGGACAGGGTGACTGGGGGGTTGCTCCATGGGAGTACGGCTCATGGTGGTCGACGATCACCGACTGCTGGCGGAGGCGCTGGCTTCGGCGCTGAAGCTGCGGGGGCATCGGGTGCTGGCCGCGGCGGCGCCGGCGGCGGGGGCGGCGGAGCTGGTGATCAGCCGGGCGCCGGAGGTGTGCCTGCTGGGGACGGCGACACCGGCCGAGCCGGGGATCTTCGACCCGGTGGTGCGGATCAAGCGGGAGCGTCCGCAGGTGGCGGTGCTGGTGCTGGGGCCGGTGCCGAGTCCGCGGGGGATCGCGGCGGCGTTCGCGGCGGGGGCGTCGGGGTACGTGCGGCACGACGAGCGCATAGAGGGCGTCGAGCGGGCGATCATGAAGGCGCGGGCGGGGGAGGCGGCGGTGGCGCCGGCGTTGCTCCAGGGGGCCTTCGGTGAGCTGCTGAACCCGGCGGCCCAGCCCGACGACGAGGGGCAGCGGCTGTTGCAGATGCTGACGCCGCGGGAGGTGGAGGTGCTGGTGCGGGTCGCGGACGGCGAGGACACCCGTCTGATCGCGGCGGGCATGGGCATCGCCCCGTCGACGGCCCGCACGCACGTCCAGCGCGTTCTGATGAAGCTCGGGGTCGGCTCCCGCCTGGAGGCAGCGGCACTGGCCGCGCGGACGGGACTGCTGGACCGGGCGGGCGCCTCCGGCGGCTGACCGTCTGCCTGCGGCGCCTGTGCGGGGTTCGGTGTGGTGGGTGTGATGCCTGCGGCGCCTGTGCGGGGTTCGGTTACTGCGATGCCTGCGGCGCCTGTGCGGGTTCGGTGGGGGTGCGTGTAGCGCCTTGGGTTCGGTGGGTGGTGCGGGGCCGGGGGGGGGGGGGGGGGGGGGGGGGGGGGGGGGGGGGGGGGGGGGGGGGGGGGGGGGTGGGGGGGGGGGGGGGGGGGGGGGCCGCGCCGTCCGTCCTCGGAACGGCGCGGAATCGGTCACTTGAAAGGGCTCGCGGCGTTGACGCGCCAACCGCTGCGGGCGGACACCCCCCACCCCGTCCCCTCCCCGCCGTACGCGAGTGCAGGCAGTCGGCCCCCGCCGCCCCCAGCTGCGGGCAGTCGTGCCGCTGGGGCGGCACGGGTGGGCGCAGCGGCACCCCGGCAGCGCCGGGTCACCCGTCTCCTCGCCCCAGCACCCACCCCGGGCCACCGCGCAACGCCGGGCACCCCGCCCGGCGGCACCCGCACCCACCCCGGGCCACCGGCCCACGCCGGGCACGCCGCCGGCGTCAGCGCGGCGGCGTCATGATGTCGCCCGGCGTCGGGACGGCGTCGTCACTTCTCGCCGGCCTCCTCCAGCGGCGGCGTCGGCGGCGCCACCGGCCGCAGTTTCAGCCAGGCCAGGAAGAACACCCCGAGGACCAGCATCCCCACCCCGGTCCACAGATTGATGTTCACCCCCTGCGCCTTGTCGATGTCGTCGTCGGACGCCACGATGCCCGCGATCGTCACGATGACGCCGTAGACCACGAACAGCCCGCCGATGATCCGCCGGATGTCGAACAGCCGCGCGGCGGTCGCGGACTTGGTCTCCAGCTCGGAGACCTCGTCCTGGACGTTCTTGTCGGAGTAGGAATCAGACATGCTCTCTCAATCCTCCCGCGATCAGAACGAGAACGGGATGTAGCAGGCGGCGGCCAGGACGACCGCGCCCCAGCCCAGCAGCGCCGGCCGGCGGTACCACGCGTCGTCGCCCTTGGCGGGCGCCTCGGACATGCCGGGTGAGGTGGTGCCGTAGACCAGGCCCTGCAGCTCGGTGACCGGCTTCGGCTTGGTGAACAGGGACACGGCGACCATGACCACCGCACCGGCGACGAAGCCCGCGATCGCGGAGACGAAGTTGGCGCCCTGGTCGGAGGGGATGTCGATGATGCCCTGCTTGTAGATGACGAAGTAGTTCACCATCGCGGCTGTGGTGCCCGCGATCAGGCCCCAGAAGCCGGACTTCATCGACGCGCGCTTCCAGAACATGCCGATGATGAAGACCACGAACATCGGCACGTTGAAGAAGGAGAAGAGCGTCTGGAGGTAGCTCATGATGTTCGAGAAGGACGAGGCCAGGAACGCCGTGCCGATGGAGGCCAGGACGCCGATCACGGTGATCAGGCGGCCGAAGCGGACGTAGTAGCCGTCCTCGCGGTCCTTCACCACGTACTTCTGCCAGATGTCGGTGGTGAAGACCGTGTTGAAGGAGGAGATGTTGGCCGCCATGCCGGCCATGAAGGCGGCCAGCAGACCGGTCACCGCGATGCCGAGGACACCGTTGGGCAGCAGCTGCTGCATCAGGTACGGGATCGCGTCGTTGTACTGGAGGTCCGAGCCGGGGGTGCCGATCTTGGGGACCAGGACCGCGGCGACCAGACCCGGGATCATCACGACGAAGACGATGAAGATCTTCGGGAAGGCGGCGATCAGCGGGGTGCGCTGGGCCGCGGAGAGGTTCTTCGCCGACAGGGCGCGCTGCACCTCGGCGAAGTTCGTCGTCCAGTAGCCGAAGGAGAGCACGAAGCCGAGGCCGAGGACGATGGTCAGCCAGTTGGCGCCCAGCGGGTTCTCGCTGCCGATGCCCGTGCCGCCCCACGCCGTCATGAAGTCGGAGCCGTGGGACTTGGAGAGCGAGTCGGACAGGCCGTCCCAGCCGCCGACCTTCTTCAGGCCGAGGATCGTGATCGGGATGAGGCCCGCCAGGATCACGAAGAACTGGAGCACCTCGTTGTAGATGGCCGAGGAGAGGCCGCCCAGGGTGATGTACGCCAGGACGAAGAAGCCCGCCACCACGATGGCCACCCACTCCGGCCAGCCCAGCAGCGCCTCGACGACGATCGCGAGGGCGTACAGGTTCACGCCGGCGATCAGGATGGCGGCGACGGCGAAAAGGGCCGAACTGAGGAGGTGGGCGGCCTTGTCGAAGCGGAGCAGGAGGAACTCCGGGACCGAGCGGACCTTCGAGCCGTAGTAGAACGGCATCATCACCAGGCCGAGGAAGACCATCGCCGGGATGGCGCCGATCCAGTACCAGTGGGTCGTGTAGACGCCGTACTGGGCGCTGTTGGCGGCCATGCCGAGGATCTCGGTGGCGCCCAGGTTGGCGGCGACGAAGGCGAGGCCGGTGACCCAGGCGGGCAGCGAGCGGCCGGACAGGAAGAAGTCCAGGCTGGTCTTGACGGAACGCCGGGCGGCGAAGCCGATGCCCAGGACGACCAGGAAGTAGATCCCGAGGATCGTGTAGTCGAGCCAGTTGGTGGGGAGTCGAAGCTCCGCGGCTAGGTAAGTGGAGCTTGTGGGGGTTTGCATTAAGCACTCGCTTCGTTCGCGAACTGATCCGCAGCGGAACCTACGCCTCCGCGTTCAGTAATTGAACACTTTGGGTGATGAACTTTGTTTGATTGTGATGAAGGGGGCCGCCGCGGCACCGGTGGTGGGTTGTGATGTGTTATGTTTGATTGTGTTCGGTGAGTGGTTTCCTTGGTGACCGTTGGGGTGCAGAGGAGTGCGGCAGTGAAGAAGACCTCGACCCGGCTGGCCGACGGTCGCGAGCTGATCTACTACGACCTGCGCGACGACACCGTGCGGGACGCCGTGGACCGCCGTCCGCTGGAGCGGACCGTCACCACCTCCGAGGTCCGCCGCGACCCGCTGCTCGGCGACTCGGTCGCCGTCGCCTCGCACCGCCAGGGCCGCACCTACCACCCGCCGGCCGACCAGTGCCCGTTGTGCCCCTCGGACGGGGAGCGGCTGAGCGAGATCCCGGACTCGTCGTACGACGTGGTGGTCTTCGAGAACCGCTTCCCCTCGCTGGCCGGCGACTCCGGGCGCTGCGAGGTCGTCTGCTTCACCTCCGACCACGACGCCTCCTTCGCCGACCTGAGCGAGGAGCAGGCCCGGCTCGTGCTCGACGCCTGGACGGACCGCACCTCGGAGCTGTCCCATCTGCCCTCCGTCGACCAGGTGTTCTGCTTCGAGAACCGGGGCGCCGAGATCGGCGTGACGCTGGGTCACCCGCACGGGCAGATCTACGCCTACCCGTTCACCACCCCCCGCACCGCCCTGATGCTCCGTTCGCTCGCCGCCCACAAGGACGCGACGGGCGGGGAGAACCTGTTCGACTCCGTCGTGGCCGAGGAGCTGGCCGGCGACCGGGTCGTCCTGGAGGGCGAACACTGGGTCGCCTTCGTGCCCTACGCCGCGCACTGGCCCTACGAGGTGCACCTCTACCCGAAGCGGCGGGTGCCCGACCTGCTCGGCCTCGACGAGGCCGCCCGCACGGAATTCCCCAAGGTCTATCTGGAACTGTTGAGGCGCTTCGACCGGATCTTCGGTGCGGGGGAGCCCCCGACGCCCTACATCGCCGCCTGGCACCAGGCGCCGTTCGGGCAGCTGGAGGAGTTCGACGGTGTGACGCGGGACGACTTCGCGCTGCACCTGGAGCTTTTCACCATCCGCCGTACATCGGGCAAGCTGAAGTTCCTCGCGGGCTCCGAGTCCGGCATGAACGTGTTCATCAACGACGTGCCCCCGGAGCGCGCGGCCGAGCGACTGCGAGAGGTAGCGAGTTCATGAGCGGGAAGTACCTGGTGACAGGTGGCGCGGGATACGTCGGCAGCGTCGTCGCCCAGCACTTGGTGGAAGCCGGGCACGAGGTGGTCGTGCTCGACAATCTGTCGACCGGCTTCCGTGAGGGTGTCCCGGCGGGCGCCTCGTTCGTCGAGGGCGACATCCGCGACGCCGCCAAGTGGCTGGACGCCTCCTTCGACGGTGTCCTGCACTTCGCCGCCTTCTCCCAGGTGGGCGAGTCCGTCGTCAAGCCCGAGAAGTACTGGGACAACAACGTCGGCGGCACCATGGCCCTGCTGGAGGCCATGCGGGGCGCGGGCGTGCGGCGGCTCGTCTTCTCCTCCACGGCCGCCACCTACGGCGAGCCGGACCAGGTCCCGATCGTCGAGTCCGCGCCGACGAGGCCCACGAACCCCTACGGCGCCTCCAAGCTCGCCGTCGACCACATGATCACCGGTGAGGCGGCGGCCCACGGGCTGGGCGCGGTCTCGCTGCGGTACTTCAACGTCGCGGGCGCGTACGGGGAGTACGGCGAGCGGCACGACCCCGAGTCGCACCTCATCCCGCTGGTCCTCCAGGTCGCGCAGGGCCGCCGCGACGCGATCTCCGTCTTCGGCGACGACTACCCGACGCCGGACGGCACCTGCGTCCGCGACTACATCCACGTCGCCGACCTGGCCGAGGCCCACCTGCTGGCCGTCTCGGCCGCCACCCCCGGCGAGCACCTCATCTGCAACCTGGGCAACGGGAACGGGTTCTCCGTGCGCGAGGTCGTCGAGACCGTGCGGCGGGTCACCGGCCACCCGATCCCGGAGGTCGTGGCCCCCCGCCGGGGCGGCGACCCGGCGGTCCTGGTGGCGTCGGCGGACACCGCCCGGGAGAAACTGGGCTGGCGGCCGTCCCGCGCGGACCTCGCGGGCATCGTGGCGGACGCGTGGGAGTTCGCGCAGCGACGCGCGGGCTAGGACGCACGGAATTCACGGACTTTCCGGAAGGGCGAGGGGACAGGGCATGGGCGAGGCTGTCGCGGTAACCGTCGGCGAGCGGTTCCGGGAGCTGTACGGGGCGGATCCGGAGGGCGTGTGGGCGGCGCCGGGCCGGGTGAACCTCATCGGTGAGCACACCGACTACAACGACGGCTTCGTCATGCCCTTCGCCCTGCCCCACCAGGCCGTCGCGGCCGTCTCCCGGCGCGACGACGGCATCCTGCGCCTGCACTCCGCCGACATCGCGGCCGACCCCGTCGAGCTGCGCGTCGCCGACCTGGCCCCCGGCTCGGACAAGTCCTGGACCGCGTACCCCTCGGGCGTCGTCTGGGCGCTGCGCGAGGCCGGTCACGAGCTGACCGGCGCCGACATCCACCTGGCCTCGACCGTCCCGTCGGGCGCGGGGCTCTCCTCCTCCGCGGCCCTGGAGGTCGTGGTGGCACTGGCGTTGAACGACCTCTACGCCTTCGGCCTGCGCGGCTGGCAGCTGGCCCGCCTGTGCCAGCGCGCGGAGAACGTCTACGTCGGCGCGCCCGTCGGCATCATGGACCAGACGGCCGCCGCCTGCTGCGAGGCGGGCCACGCCCTCTTCCTCGACACCCGCGACCTCTCCCAGCGCCAGATCCCCTTCGACCTCGCCTCCGAGGGCATGCGCCTGCTGGTCGTCGACACCCGCGTCAAGCACTCCCACAGCGAGGGCGAGTACGGCAAGCGCCGCGCCGGCTGCGAGAAGGGCGCCGCGCTGCTGGGCGTCGACGCGCTGCGCGACGTGCCGTACGCCGGACTCGACGCGGCACTGGAACGGCTGGCCGACGACGAGGAGGTCGGCCGCCTGGTCCGGCACATCGTCACGGAGAACGAGCGCGTCGAGCGGGTGGTGTCGCTCCTGGAGTCCGGCGAGACCCGGGCCATCGGCCCCGTCCTCGTCGAGGGCCACGCCTCGCTGCGGGACGACTTCCGCATCTCCTGCCCCGAGCTGGACCTGGTCGTCGACACGGCCCTCGCCGCCGGCGCGCTCGGCGCCCGCATGACCGGCGGCGGCTTCGGCGGCTCGGCGATCGTCCTGGTGGAGGCCGCCGACGTGGACGCCGTCACCGGAGCGGTCGAGGACGCCTTCGCGACGGCCGGCTTCACGGCGCCGCGGATGTTCGAAGCGGTGCCCTCGGCGGGGGCCCGGCGTCTGGGCTGACGGACCCGCGGCCCGCGTGGGAACCCCGGGCCTCCGCCGTGCGGGGCGGCGGCCACCGCGTCACCGACCGCCCCGGCCTCGCCCACACCGGCGTCCAGGCGCCCCCGGACCGGTCTCCTCAGCCCCACCGCTTGACCAGCGTGTACTCCGTCACCCCCGGCGGATAGTCGGGGATCACGCACGCCACCTCGTAGCCGTGCCGGGTGTAGAAGCCCGGGGCCTGGAAGTCCCAGGTCTCCACCCGGGCGGCGGCGCACCCGCGCTCGGTGCGGGCGGTGCGTTCCGCCTCGCCGAGCAGGGCGGAGCCGAGGCCCGAGCCGCGGTGGCCGCCGTCCACCCACAGGTACGTCACGTGCAGCCAGGTCGCCCAGGTGTGGCCGACCAGGCCGCCCGCCAGAGCGCCCGCCTCGTCCAGCATCCAGACGTGCAGCGGGAATTCGCGTTCGTGAGGGGTCCCGCGCAGGGAACGCAGGACGGAGGAGGCCGCTGTGTTCGTCTCCCGCAGGCGGATGCGCAGCAGATCGCGCCGTTCCCTGTCGACTTCTGTCACAAGACGAAACATGCGGCTCACCATAAACGTGCCGCCGAGTCAGTTCTGCGAATAGCCTTCCGCTCCCGGCGCCCGCCCGTACTCTGATGAGCAACACCGGTGGGGGCCGGTGTCGTTCAGGGGGCGAGACGGCCGGGTACGGCGCCCGGGGCGGGGCGGTCACCGCTCGGCGGCGGCCGGGCGGCGGCTCCGGCCCGTCCCGGAGCGGCGAGCACACAGCACAGCCGAATACGGGGTCCGGATACGGGCCTCGGGCGTCGTACCCGTGCCGGTGACGCCGTCCGAGGACGGACAGACGATGGGTATCCCCTGCTCCGCGCGGAGCTCGGGGGAGGGGGTTTCGTGGTTCGGATCCGAGTCCTGGTCGTCGACGACCACCGCATCTTCGCCGAGTCGCTCGCCGCCGCCCTGGCCGCCGAGCCCGACGTCGACGTCTCCGCGGCCGGCAGCGGTCCGGCCGCGCTGCGCTGCCTGGAGCGGGCCGCGTCCGAGGGGCGGCGCTTCGACGTGCTCCTCGTCGACGCCGACCTGGGCGGCCACGTGCCCGGCGCGCGGCCCGCCGTGCCCGTGCGGGAGGGCGACGAGGACGGCCTGGTGGACGGCATCTCGCTGGTCGCCGGCGTGCGGTCGGGGCAGTCCGGCGTGCGGATCGTCGTCCTGGCCGAGAAGGACGACCCCCGGCGGGCGGCCCTGGCCCTGGGGGCCGGGGCCTCGGGCTGGGTGGCCAAGGACTGCTCCCTGTCCCGGCTGCTCAACGTCATCCGGGGCGTCCTGCGCGACGAGACGCACCTGCCGCCCGCGCTGCTCACCGGCGTGCTGCGCGAGCTGACCGCCGCCCGCAAGCACCGCACCGAGAGCGAGGTGCTGGTGGAGTCGCTGACCCCGCGCGAGCGCGAGGTGCTGCGCTGCATGGTCGCGGGCCTCGGCCGCAAGGCGGTCGCGGAGCGGCTGTACCTGTCCCCGCACACGGTCCGCACCCACATGCAGAACGTCCTGGGCAAGCTGGGCGTCCACTCCACCCTGGCCGCCGTGGCGCTGGCGCGCAGGGCCGGGGTCGGGCCCGCCGACCTGGCCGGACCCTCAGCCGGGGATGTTGTCGAACGGGGCGGTCAGTTGGCGTAGCAGGGCCGCCAGCTCACTGCGCTGGGCGCGGGACAGCTCGCCCAGGATCGCCCGCTCCTGGGCCAGCAGGCCCGCCAGGGACTGGTCGGCGCGGTCCCGGCCCTCGTCCGTGAGCCGGACCAGGACGCCGCGCCGGTCACTGGGATCGGGCAGGCGCTCCACCAGGCCCTTCTTCGCCAGCCGGTCGATGCGGTTGGTCATCGTGCCCGACGTGACCAGGGTCTGGGTGAGCAACTGCCCCGGCGAGAGCTGGTACGGGGTGCCCGCGCGGCGCAGCGCCGTCAGCACGTCGAACTCCCACGGCTCCAGCTGGTGCTCGGAGAAGGCCAGCCGACGGGCGCGGTCCAGGTGCCGGGCGAGCCTGCTGACGCGGCTGAGCACCTCGAGCGGTTCCACGTCGAGGTCCGGGCGCTCCCGGCGCCACGCTGCGACCAGCCGATCGACCTCGTCCTCCATGACGATCAGTGTAGTGGTTGTGTCGATGTGAAGTCTCTTGATGTCGATTGTCTCGACAACAACAATCTTGACATCGAGACAGATCGGGGGCGACGCTGGTATCCGTCCCGCACGGACCCCCTGGAGGCTCCATGTCCGCCACCGCCCCCACCTGGGACCCCGCCCAGTACCTGCGCCACGCCGGCCCCCGCGCCCGCCCCTTCACCGACCTCCTCGCCCGCGTCGGGGACCTCCCCGCCGACCGGCCCCGCATCGCCGACCTCGGCTGCGGCCCCGGCAACCTCACCGTCCTGCTCGCCGACCGCTGGCCCACCGCCCGCATCACCGGCTACGACAACTCGGCCCCGATGCTCGACCGGGCCCGCCGGTACGCCGGGCCCACCCCCGGCGGCGGCCGCCTCGACTTCGCCCCCGCCGACGCCCGCACCTGGACACCCGACGAGCCGCACGACCTCGTCGTCAGCAACGCCACCCTCCAGTGGGTCCCCGGCCACGCCGACCGCTTCCCCGACTGGATCGGCCGCCTCGCCCCCGGCGGCACCCTCGCCCTCCAGGTGCCCGGCAACTTCGACGCGCCCAGCCACCGCCTGATGCGGGAGCTCGCCCACTCCCCGCGCTGGCGGGACCGGCTCGACGGCGTCCTGCGCCACGAGGACGCCGTCCACACCCCCGAGGACTACCTCGCCCGGCTCACCGCCACCGGCTGCACCGCCGACGTGTGGGAGACCACGTACGTCCACCTGCTGCCCGGCGAGGACGCCGTCCTCGACTGGGTGAAGGGGACGGGGCTGCGGCCCGTACTGGACGCCCTCGACGACGACCCGGCCGCCCGCGACGCCTTCGTCGAGGAGTACCGGGCCGCGCTGCGCGCCGCCTACCCCGCCGGGGCGCACGGCACCCCGTTCCCCTTCCGCCGCGTCTTCGCCGTCGCACGCAAGGGACGCGACGCACCGGAGGGGCCGGAGGGCAGGGAAGGGGAGAGCCGGTGATCCTCGGTCTCGACCACGTGCAGCTCGCCGCACCGCCCGGTTCCGAGGCCGCCCTGCGGGCCTTCTACGGCGGCGTCCTCGGCATGTCCGAGGTGCCCAAGCCGCCCGCGCTCGCCGCCCGCGGCGGCTGCTGGTTCCGGGCCGGCACCGCCCAGCTCCACCTGGGCGTCGAGCCGACCGGGTTCCGGCCCGCCCGCAAGGCCCACCCCGCACTGAGGGTCACCGCGATCGACGCCTGGGCCGCCCGCCTGCACGCCCACGGCACGCCCGTCACCTGGGACCACGACCTGCCCGGCCACCGGCGCTTCCACTGCGCCGACCCGGTCGGCAACCGCCTGGAGTTCCTTCAGCCGGACGCACCGGAGCCGCCTTGACGACCGGCCCGCAGCCGCCCCGAGGCCCGGGCTCTCACACCACGCCCTCGGCGGCGAGCGCGTCGACCGCCTCCTCCGACAGGCCGAGACCACCGAGCACGGCGCGGGTGTGCTCGCCCAGCGCCGGGACCGCCTCCATGCGGGGCGCCTCACCGGTCGGACCGGGCGGGGCCAGCGCCGGGACCGGGCCGGCCGGAGTGTCCACCTCGCGCAGGCGGCCCCGCGCGGCCAGCTGGGGGTGGTCCCACACCTCGGCCAGCGTGTTCACCCGGGCGTTGGCCACCGGCACCGCGTCGAGCAGCTCGACCGACTCGGCGCCGGTCAGCTCCGCGAACCGGGCCGCGATCAGCTCGCCCAGCTCCGCCCGGTGCGCGTCCCGGTCCGCGTTGGTGGCGTAGTGCGGGTGCTCCGCCAGCTCCGGGCGGCCCAGGAAGCCCGCGCAGAAGCCACGCCACTCGCGCTCGTTCTGCACCGCCGTCATCACGACCTTCCCGTCCCCGGCCGTGAACGGACCGTAGGGAAAGATCGTCGCGTGCGCCGCACCCGCCCGCGGCGGCGGCTCGGCGCCGTCGAAGGAGTAGTACATCGGGAAACCCAGCCACTCCACGGTGGCCTCCAGCATCGACACGTCCAGATGGGTGCCCCGCCCCGTGCGCCCGCGTTCCAGCAGCGCACCGAGGACGGAGCTGTACGCGTACATCCCGGCGGCGATGTCCGACACCGGGATGCCCGCCTTCGCCATCTCCCGCGGCGTCCCCGTGACCGACAGCAGCCCCGCCTCCGACTGCACCAGCAGGTCGTACGCCTTGCGGTCCGCGTAGGGACCCGACGCGCCGTAGCCGGAGATGTCGCACACGATCAGCCCCGGATGCGCGGCCAGCAGCTCCTCGGCGCCCAGACCGGCCCGGGCCGCGGCGCCCGGCGCCAGGTTCTGCAGGAAGACGTCGGCGTCCGCGATCAGCCGGCGCAGCAGCTCCAGCCCTCGCGGATCCTTGAAGTCCAGGGTGACGGACTCCTTGTTGCGGTTGACCCACACGAAGTGCGAACTCAGGCCCCGCACCCGCGCGTCGTACGCCCGCGCGAAATCCCCCGTCCCCGGACGCTCCACCTTGATCACGCGCGCGCCGAGGTCCGCGAGCTGACGGCTCGCGTAGGGAGCGGCGATCGCCTGCTCCAGCGAGACGACGGTGATTCCGCGCAGCGGTTGCATGCCCCGGCCCTCAGCTCTTGCGGTGCCCTATCAGGCGCGGCTTCGGCTCCAGACCGTCCAGACCGTGCCACGCCAGGTTCACCAGGTGTGCCGCCACCTCGGCCTTCCTCGGGCGGCGCACGTCCAGCCACCACTGCCCGGTCAGCGCCACCATCCCCACCAGCGCCTGCGCGTACAGCGGGGCCAGCTTGGCGTCGAAACCGCGGCTCTTGAACTCGCGGCCCAGGATGTCCTCCACCTGGGTGGCGATGTCCGAGATGAGGGAGGCGAAGGTACCCGTCGACTGCGGGATGGGGGAGTCGCGGACCAGGATGCGGAAACCGTCCGTGTACTCCTCGATGTAGTCCAGGAGCGCGAAGGCCGCCTGCTCGCACAGCTCACGCGGGTGGCCCGCGGTCAGCGAGCTGGTCACCATGTCCAGCAGCCGCCGCATCTCGCGGTCCACGACCACCGCGTACAGGCCCTCCTTGCCGCCGAAGTGCTCGTACACCACCGGCTTGGAGACCCCGGCCTTCGCCGCGATCTCCTCCACCGACGTGCCCTCGAAACCCTTCGCCGCGAACAGCGTGCGGCCGATCTCCAGCAGCTGCTGGCGCCGCTCGGCACCGGTCATCCGGGTACGGCGTGCCCGCCGCGGCTTCTCGTTGCTCGGGGTGCTGCTGGAGTCGGTCGCCACGGCGTCAATCATGCCGCCTTCGCCGTCTCCTTCCGGCGGCGGGCACCGTCCTGATCCGTGTTGCGGCGCGAATCGATACGCGAGCGTGACGGCCACCGCACGTCGTACGCCCACCCCAGCTGCTCGAACCAGCGGATCAGGCGGGCCGACGAGTCCAGCTGCCCGCGCATCACGCCGTGCCGCGCCGAGGTCGGGTCCGCGTGGTGCAGGTTGTGCCAGGACTCACCGCAGGACAGGATCGCCAGCCACCACACGTTGCCCGAGCGGTCCCGGGACTTGAACGGGCGCTTGCCCACCGCGTGGCAGATCGAGTTGATCGACCACGTCACGTGGTGCAGCAGCGCCACCCGCACGAGTGAACCCCAGAAGAAGCCGGTGAACGCACCCCACCAGGACATCGTGACCAGCCCGCCGATCAGCGCGGGCAGCGCCAGGGACACCACCGTCCACAGGACGAACTGGCGGGAGATCGCCCGCAGCGCCGGGTCCTTGATCAGATCCGGGGCGTACTTCTCCTGCGACGTCTGCTCCTCGTCGAACATCCAGGCGATGTGCGCCCACCACAGGCCCTTCATCAGGGCCGGCACCGTCTCGCCGTACCGCCACGGCGAATGCGGATCGCCCTCGTCGTCGGAGAACTTGTGGTGCTTGCGGTGGTCGGCCACCCAGCGCACCAGCGGCCCCTCGACCGCCATGGAGCCCGCGATCGCCAACGCGATCTTCAACGGCCGCTTCGCCTTGAACGAACCGTGGGTGAAGTGCCGGTGGAAACCGATCGTGATGCCGTGACAGCCCAGGAAGTAGAAGAAGACCAGCAGCCCCAGGTCCAGCCAGCTCACCCCCCACCCCCACGCCAGCGGCACCGCCGCCGCCAGCGCGAGGAACGGAACGGTGATGAAGAGCAGCAGCGTGATCTGCTCCAGCGAACGCTTCTGCTCACCGCCCAGCGTGGCGGAGGGCGCCGCTTCGGCATCGGCCGGCTGCGGAGCGTCTGGGATCACATCGGAACTCGTGGTCATGCGCGTCCCCTGTGGGGTCGAGGGTGGGGGTCGGGGGTGTCGCCGGTGCAGACTGCGGGAACCGCCCGTGAACTTCCTACGGTCCCGTAACCTACGGCGACGTAAGTATGGCAGTGCGTGGCCACGCGGCAAGAGCCCCAGAGCCTGCGCGTCCCGGCCGACACCTATCCTGGGGGTCGGTCGGACAGCGCGGTCCGCTCTGATTACTTCCCGGACGTCCGGCCCGGTAAGCGGCGCCCGCCGCGCGAGGCCGGCCGTCCGGGTTCCCTCCCAGACGAGCTTCAACACTGCAAGGAGCCGCACCTGTGAGCAGTGCCGACGACCAGACCACCACGACGACCGGCAGCGAACTGCGGGCCGACATCCGCCGACTGGGCGACCTCCTCGGAGAGACGCTCGTCCGGCAGGAGGGCCCCGAGCTGCTGGAACTCGTCGAGAAGGTACGCCGACTCACCCGCGAGGACGGCGAGGCCGCCGCCGAACTGCTGCGCGGAACGGAACTGGAGACCGCCGCCAAGCTCGTCCGCGCCTTCTCCACCTACTTCCACCTCGCCAACGTCACCGAACAGGTCCACCGCGGCCGCGAACTGGGCGCCAAGCGCGCCGCCGAGGGCGGACTGCTCGCCCGCACCGCCGACCGGCTCAAGGACGCCGACCCCGAGCACCTGCGCGAGACGGTCCGCAACCTCAACGTGCGCCCCGTCTTCACCGCGCACCCCACCGAGGCCGCCCGCCGCTCCGTCCTCAACAAGCTGCGCCGTATCGCCGCGCTCCTGGACACCCCGGTCAACGAGTCCGACCGCCGCCGCCTGGACACCCGCCTCGCCGAGAACATCGACCTCGTCTGGCAGACCGACGAGCTGCGCGTCGTCCGCCCCGAGCCCGCCGACGAGGCCCGCAACGCCATCTACTACCTCGACGAACTGCACCTGGGCGCCGTCGGCGACGTCCTCGAGGACCTCACCGCCGAACTGGAACGGGCCGGCGTCAAGCTCCCCGACGACACCCGCCCCCTCACCTTCGGCACCTGGATCGGCGGCGACCGCGACGGCAACCCCAACGTCACCCCCCAGGTGACCTGGGACATCCTCATCCTCCAGCACGAACACGGCATCAACGACGCCCTGGAGATGATCGACGAACTGCGCGGCTTCCTCTCCAACTCCATCCGCTACGCCGGAGCCACCGAGGAACTGCTCACCTCCCTCCAGACCGACCTGGAGCGGCTCCCCGAGATCAGCCCCCGCTACAAGCGGCTCAACGCCGAGGAGCCCTACCGGCTCAAGGCCACCTGCATCCGGCAGAAGCTGGAGAACACCAAGCAGCGCCTCGCCAAGGGCACCGCCCACGACGCCGGCCGCGACTACCTCGGCACCGCCGAACTCATCGACGACCTGCGCATCGTCCAGACCTCGCTGCGCGAACACCGCGGCGGCCTCTTCGCCGACGGCCGCCTCGCCCGCACCATCCGCACCCTGGCCGCCTTCGGCCTCCAGCTCGCCACCATGGACGTCCGCGAACACGCCGACGCCCACCACCACGCCCTCGGCCAGCTCTTCGACCGGCTCGGCGAGGAGTCCTGGCGCTACGCCGACATGCCCCGCGAGTACCGCACCAAGCTCCTCGCCAAGGAACTGCGCTCCCGCAGGCCGCTCGCCCCCACCCCGGCCCCCGTGGACGCCCCCGGCGAGAAGACCCTCGGCGTCTTCCAGACCGTCCGCCGCGCCCTGGAGGTCTTCGGCCCCGAGGTCATCGAGTCCTACATCATCTCCATGTGCCAGGGCGCCGACGACGTCTTCGCCGCGGCGGTGCTGGCCCGCGAGGCCGGACTCATCGACCTGCACGCCGGCTGGGCCAAGATCGGCATCGTGCCGCTCCTGGAGACCACCGACGAGCTCAAGGCCGCCGACACCATCCTGGAAGACCTCCTCGCCGACCCCTCCTACCGGCGCCTGGTCGCCCTGCGCGGCGACGTCCAGGAAGTCATGCTCGGCTACTCCGACTCCTCCAAGTTCGGCGGCATCACCACCAGCCAGTGGGAGATCCACCGCGCCCAGCGCAGGCTGCGCGACGTCGCCCACCGTTACGGCGTACGCCTGCGCCTCTTCCACGGCCGCGGCGGCACCGTCGGCCGCGGCGGCGGCCCCACCCACGACGCCATCCTCGCCCAGCCCTGGGGCACCCTGGAAGGCGAGATCAAGGTCACCGAGCAGGGCGAGGTCATCTCCGACAAGTACCTCATCCCCGCCCTCGCCCGGGAGAACCTGGAGCTGACCGTCGCGGCCACCCTCCAGGCCTCCGCCCTGCACACCGCGCCCCGCCAGTCCGACGAGGCCCTGGCCCGCTGGGACGCCGCCATGGACGTCGTCTCCGACGCCGCCCACACCGCCTACCGAAAGCTCGTCGAAGACCCCGACCTGCCCACCTACTTCCTGGCCTCCACACCCGTCGACCAGCTCGCCGACCTGCACCTGGGCTCACGGCCCTCCCGCCGACCCGGCTCCGGCGTCTCCCTCGACGGACTGCGCGCCATCCCGTGGGTCTTCGGCTGGACCCAGTCCCGGCAGATCGTCCCCGGCTGGTACGGCGTCGGCTCCGGCCTCAAGGCACTGCGCGAAGCCGGCCTGGACACCGTCCTCGACGAGATGCACCAGCAGTGGCACTTCTTCCGCAACTTCATCTCCAACGTCGAGATGACCCTCGCCAAGACCGACCTGCGCATCGCCCAGCACTACGTCGACACCCTCGTCCCCGACGAGCTCAAGCACGTCTTCGACGCCATCAAGGCCGAACACGAGCTGACCGTCGCCGAGGTCCTGCGCGTCACCGGCGAGACCGAACTGCTGGACGCCGACCCGGTCCTCAAGCAGACCTTCGCCATCCGCGACGCCTACCTCGACCCGATCTCCTACCTCCAGGTCGCCCTCCTCGGCCGCCAGCGCGAGGCCGCCGCCGCGAACGAGGACCCCGACCCGCTCCTCGCCCGGGCCCTCCTCCTCACCGTCAACGGCGTCGCCGCGGGCCTGCGCAACACCGGCTGACGCGCGAACCCCGCACACAACGGTGCCCCGGGCTCACCAGAGCCCGGGGCACCGTCCGTTCCCACCCGCGCCGAGGCGGGAACCTCACACCGCGAAGAACGCCGCCGTCAGCAGCGCCACCCCCGCCCCCGCCATCACCCACGCCGCCCGGACCCGCCGCAGACCACCCGCCACCACCACCGACGCCAGCAGCAGCGCACCACCCAACGGCACCCACGCGAACAAAACCCCCGCCGCACCCGCACGCACCGCACCGTCACCGCCGGGCTTCAGCACCACGCCGTACGACCGGCCCTCCGCCACCGCGACCGAATCCTCCAGCACCACCCGGCCACGCGCCTGCGACCCCGCCGACACCGGCGCGTACGGACCGCTGCACCAACCGTCGGCACAGCGCGTCACCTCCACCGTGCCCCGCTCCCGCCCCTTGGTCAGCAGCACGTGCTGCGCCGTGCCCCACGACGCCCACACCCCCGCGATCAGGATCAGCGCCGTCACCGTCCCCATCGCCGCGACCCGGCCGAAGGTCAGCAGAGCGGATGACGCGGACGAGGCCTGACGGGAACGAGCGGCGGCGGCAGAGACAGGCATGGCCGGGATCATTGGCCATGCCTGCACGCCCGGTCAACTCACCCGCGCACCATCACCGGACAAGTCACGAGTTGTACGCGCTCTGCGCCCGCTCAAGACCCTCGATCACCAGAGCCTCCACCGCGTCCGCCGCCCGGTCCACGAAGTAGTCCAGCTCCTTGCGCTCCGCCGACGAGAAATCCCGCAGCACGAAATCCGCCACCGGCATCCGCCCCGGCGGCCGCCCGATCCCGAACCGCACCCGGTGGTACTCCGCACCCAGCGACTTCGTGATCGACTTCAGCCCGTTGTGCCCGTTGTCCCCGCCACCCAGCTTCAACCGCAGCACGCCGTAATCGATGTCCAGCTCGTCGTGCACCGCCACGATGTTGCCCACCGGCACCTTGTAGAAGTCCCGCAACGCCGTCACCGGGCCCCCCGACACGTTCATGAACGACATCGGCTTCGCCAGGATCACCCGCCGGTTCGCCGGCCCCGGCGGACCGATCCGCCCCTCGACCACCTGCGCCTGCGCCTTGCCGTGCCGCTTGAACCGCCCCCCGATCCGCTCCGCCAGCAGATCCGCCACCATGAAACCGACGTTGTGCCGGTTCGAGGCGTACTCGGAGCCCGGATTGCCGAGACCGGCCACCAGCCACGGAGCACCCGCGTCCGTCGTCACGTCCATCTCTCCCTCACGTCCCTCGCACCCGTCCCTGCCCGTCCCCACATACGCGTCGGCCGCCGCCCCGCACGGGAGCAGCGGCCGACCACATGATGACCCAGGAAGGGATCAGGCCTCGGCGGCCTCGTCGCCCTCACCCTCGGACTCGGCCGGAGCCTCCTCCGCCTGCGCGGCCAGAACCTGCAGCACCACGGCGTCGTCCTCGACGGCCAGCGACACACCGGAAGGCAGCTTGACGTCCTTGGCGTGGATCGAGGCACCGGCCTCCAGACCCTCCACCGACACGGTGACCTGCTCCGGGATGTGCGTGGCCTCGGCCTCGACCGGCAGCGCGTCCAGGACGTACTCCAGCAGGAAGTTGCCCGGGGCCAGCTCGCCCTCGGCCTGCACCGGGATCTCGACCTGGACCTTCTCGCCGCGCTTCACCAGCAGCAGGTCGACGTGCTCAAGGAAACCCTTGATCGGGTCACGCTGGACCGACTTCGGGATCGCCAGCTCGTTCGTCTTGCCGTCGACGTCCAGCGCGATCAGCACGTTCGGCGTACGCAGCGCCAGCAGCAGCTCGTGACCCGGCAGGGTCAGGTGCAGCGGGTCCGTACCGTGGCCGTACAGGACACCGGGAACCTTGTTGTCACGGCGGATACGACGCGCGGCACCCTTGCCGAACTCGGTGCGCGTCTCGGCGGTGAGCTTCACCTCGGACATGATCACTCCTCGTGGAAAACAGAAACGGACGTGGTCACCCGGCCACGAACGGCCTGCTACGAAGAGCGCGTCGATAACGGAGCGCCACACCCGAGAACACGGGTACGGCCTCCCTCGCCGAGCAACCTGAGCAGTCTACTCGGAGAGGAAGGCCGTACCCAAAACGATCAACAAGCGGCACCGGCGCCTGCAGAACGGTTACTGCATGACGCTCACTGCTCGTCGAACAGGCTCGTCACCGAACCGTCCTCGAACACCTCACGCACCGCACGCGCGATCGTCGGCGCGATCGACAGCACCGTGATCTTGTCCAGCTCCAGCTCGTTCGGCGTCGGCAGCGTGTTCGTGAACACGAACTCACTCACCTTCGAGTTCTTCAACCGGTCCGCCGCCGGACCCGACAGCACACCGTGCGTCGCCGTCACGATCACATCCTCCGCGCCGTGCGCGAACAACGCGTCCGCAGCGGCGCAGATCGTGCCACCCGTGTCGATCATGTCGTCGACCAGGACGCAGATACGCCCCTCCACATCACCCACGACCTCGTGCACCGTGACCTGGTTCGCCACGTCCTTGTCACGCCGCTTGTGCACGATCGCCAGCGGAGCGCCCAGACGGTCGCACCAACGGTCCGCCACCCGCACCCGGCCCGCGTCCGGAGACACCACCGTCAGCTTCGAACGGTCCACCTTCGCACCCACGTAGTCCGCCAGCAGCGGCAACGCGAACAGGTGGTCCACCGGACCGTCGAAGAAGCCCTGGATCTGATCCGTGTGCAGATCCACCGCCAGAATCCGGTCCGCACCCGCGGTCTTCATCAGATCCGCCACCAGACGCGCCGAAATCGGTTCACGCCCACGGTGCTTCTTGTCCTGCCGCGCGTAACCGTAGAACGGCACGATCACGGTGATGGAGCGAGCCGACGCACGCTTCAACGCGTCGATCATGATCAACTGCTCCATGACCCACTTGTTGATCGGAGCCGTGTGGCTCTGGATCAGGAAACAGTCCGCACCACGCGCCGACTCCTGATACCGCACATAGATCTCACCGTTGGCGAAGTCGAAGGCCTTCGTCGGGACGACCCCGACCCCCAGCTGCTGGGCGACCTCCTCGGCAAGCTCGGGGTGTGCGCGGCCGGAGAAGAACATCATCTTCTTCTCGCCGGTCGTCTTGATCCCGGTCACAGCACTTTCTCCTCAGAGGTTCGCAGCTGAGCTCATGGGCGCTCTCCCGACTGGCCGCGGGGGCGTCTCAGCTGGTGGGGTGCGGATGTGCACTTATCACGGTACGCCGTGTTCGACGCGCCGGTTTCCGGTCAGTCCTCGCCGCCCGCCTCACGGGACACCGCCTCGGCAGCCTTCGCCGCCGCGCTCCCCGGACGCTTCCGAGCCACCCAACCCTCGATATTCCGCTGCTGGCCACGGGCCACGGCCAGCGAACCGGGCGGCACATCCTTCGTGATCACCGAGCCGGCGGCGGTGTAGGCACCGTCCCCGACCGTGACAGGAGCCACAAACATGTTGTCCGAACCCGTACGGCAGTGCGAGCCGATCGTCGTGTGGTGCTTGTCCTGACCGTCGTAGTTCACGAACACGCTCGCCGCACCGATGTTCGTGAAATCACCGATCGTCGCGTCACCCATGTAGGACAGGTGCGGAACCTTCGTCCCCTCACCGATCGACGCGTTCTTCGCCTCGACGAACGTACCGATCTTCGACTTCAGCCCGAGACGCGTACCCGGCCGCAGATAGGCGTACGGCCCCACCGAAGCCTGCGGACCCACATGAGCGCTCACCGCGACCGTGTTGTCCACCCGCGCCCCCGCGTCCACCCGGGTGTCCGTCAGACGCGTGTTCGGACCCACCTCGCAGCCCTCCGCGAGATGCGTGGCACCGTGCAGCTGCGTGCCCGGATGCAGGACCACGTCCTGCTCGAACGACACCGTCACGTCCACCCACGTCGTCGCCGGATCCACCACCGTCACGCCGGCCAGCATCGCCCCGGTCAGCAACCGGTCGTTCAGGATCCGCCGGGCCTCCGCGAGCTGCACCCGGTTGTTGATCCCCGCGATCTCCCGGTGGTCACCCGCCACCGACGCACCCACCCGGTGCCCCGCCTCGCGCAGGATCCCCAGCACGTCCGTTAGGTACTCCTCACCCTGACTGTTGTCCGTGCGCACCTTGCCCAGCGCCTCCGCGAGCAACCGCCCGTCGAAGGCGAACACACCCGAGTTGATCTCCCGGATCGCCCGCTGCGACTCCGAGGCGTCCTTGTGCTCCACGATCGCCGTCACGGCACCCGAGGCACCGTCCCGCACGATCCGCCCGTACCCCGTCGCGTCCGGCACCTCCGCCGTCAGCACCGTCACCGCGTTCCCGTCGGAGGAGTGCGTCGCGGCGAGGGCCTTCAGCGTCCCGCCGGTCAGCAGCGGAGTGTCACCGCAGACCACGACCACGGTCCCGTCCACGGCACCGCCCAGCACCTCCAGACCGATCCGCACGGCGTGCCCGGTGCCGTTCTGCTGCTCCTGGACGGCGGTGCGGACGTCGGGGGCGACCTCGGCGAGGTGCGCGGCGACCTTCTCGCGGGCGTGCCCGACGACGGCGACCAGGTTCTCGGGGTCCAGCTCACCGGCCGCGGCGAGCACGTGCCCGACGAGGGACCGGCCGCACAGCTCGTGCAGGACCTTGGGGGTGGCCGACTTCATACGGGTGCCCTCACCCGCTGCGAGAACGACGACGGCTGCCGGGCGATTGGCGCTCACGGGATGCCCTTCGGCTTTGAGGGGGTGGGGGTGGACCTCCGCAGGATACCGGGGTGGTTGGTGGGGGACATGAGTGCGGGCCCTGACATCGGCTTTCACCGGTCAGGACCCGAACCAAGCAATTGCTCCCGGGGGAGGACTCGAACCCCCATGATCAGAACCAAAATCTGACGTCTTGCCCTTAGACGACCCGGGATTACCGCTATGTCCGATTCTCTAGATCGGCCGCGGAGGCAGCACCTACTATGCCGTACCACCAGCCCTCAATGCGACGGTACAAGTCGGCTCCGCGGCGCACGTCGACACGCAGGCAACCCCGGTAGTTCTCGTTGAGGTTCTTCCGGTTGGTGCGGGGGTTGTGGCGCTTGAGGGTGGTCTTCATCAGATCGGCGGGCTCAATGCCGACATGGTCCGCCCAGAAGGCCTCCGCCTTCGTGACGTCGGCGGTTTCGTGGATGTGCACGGCGAATCTGAGGCATGCGGGATCCACGCGCAGCAGCCTCAGCCAGGCCATGAAGAGCGAGATGACGTCGGGGTCGCTGTTGATGAAGGACACGCGCTCGCGGCGGCTGTAGGGCTTGCTCTTGGCTCCTTCCGCCCAATAGAGGGCTACGCCCACAACGAAGAGTTCGCGGTCGGTCAGCTCTCCCGTCTCTGTCGCCGCCTGCCGCTTGGTCCGCCAGCGGTCTTCCTCTCGTGCCTGAAGCTTGGCCTCCCAGCCCCTTCTGGCGATCGCGGAGACCTCCTGACGTGTGCGCGCCGGTCGCTCCGGCTTCGGCAGGTCCCGTACCCACAGCGAGATCGAGCTCTTGCTGCATCCCAGCTCCACCTGGATCCGGTCGTAGGTCCATCCCTGGAGGCGCAGCTCTCGTGCCCGCTCCCTGACGTCGTCCTTCGCGTTCGGGCGCTTCGTCCATTCCGGCGGCGGCTCGCCCTCCAGGAGCCGGTTGAGGATGTCGTTGTTGTCGACGTGCAGTCGGTCGCGGATCTGGCGTCGGCTGAGTCCCTCGCGCCGCAGCGCCACCGCCCGCTCCCGCAGGCCTTCGAAATCCGCGTACTTGTTCTGTGAACGTGCCATGGGCATACCGTCCGGCCGGAATGGTCGCCTCCGGTGATGAACGGCTCGGGGTTCACCAGTTCGAGGGATATCGCGTCGTATCGTTTGTCGAAAGTCACCGGAAAAGGGGCGGTCGGCGCCCGTAGGCTGGAGGCATGACCACGACGGGGGAAGACCACGTACCGGCCCGGGGCGGGCCCTGGTGGTGGGACAGACGGCGCGGTGCGGTACTCGACGTGAGCCTCGGTGCCGTGTCCGCGCTGGAGTGTGCGGCGGAGGGGATTCCGTTCGCGCGGGACGCCGGGATCCCCACGGCGATGGGGGTGCTGTTCGGGCTGCTGGCCGGTTCGGTGCTGGTGGTGCGGCGGAAGTGGCCGATCGCGGTGGTGCTGGTGGCGCTCGCGATCACGCCGGCCGAGATGGGCGTCCTGCTGGGGGTCGTCGGCCTGTACACGCTGGCGGCGTGCGAGTTGCCGCGGCGGATCATCGGGGCGCTGGCCGGGATGTCGTTCCTGGGGACGCTGATCGTGACGTTCGTGCGGTTGCGGCAGGACATGGGCCAGGACGGGGTGGATCTGGGGGAGTGGTTCTTCGCGTTCGCGGCGATCGGGTCGTCGTTGGGCCTGACCGCGCCGCCGTTGCTGCTGGGCCTGTACGTGGGGCAGCGGCGCCGGTTGATGGAGAGTCTGCGGGAGCGGGCGGACAGCCTGGAGCGGGAGTTGCAGTTGCTCGCGGAGCGCGCGGAGGAGCGTGCGGAGTGGGCGCGCGGTGAGGAGCGGACGCGGATCGCGCGGGAGATGCACGACGTGGTGGCGCACCGGGTGAGTCTGATGGTGGTGCACGCGGCGGCGCTTCAGGCGGTGGCGCGGAAGGATCCGGAGAAGGCGGTGAAGAACGCGGCGCTGGTGGGGGACATGGGGCGGCAGGCGTTGACGGAGTTGCGGGAGATGCTCGGGGTGCTGCGCAGTGGCGGGGAGGGTGCGCGGGCGGAGCGTGCGGCGGTGCCGTTGGCGGCGGTGGGGGTGGCCGCGGCTGCGGCGGCTTCGCGGGCGGCGGGGGACGAGGAGTCGTCGTCGGAGGGGCCGAGTCTGTCGGAGCTGGACGAGTTGATCGGGCAGTCGGAGGCGGCGGGGATGGTGGTGGCGCTGTCCGTGGAGGGGGAGGGGCGTGTGTATGCGGCGGAGGTGGAGTCGACGGCGTTCCGGGTGGTGCAGGAGGCGTTGACGAACGTGCACAAGCATGCGGCGGGTGCGAAGACGCATGTGCGGTTGGCGCACCGGGCGTCGGAGATCGCGATGCAGGTGGAGAACGAGCCGCCGCCGGTGGCCTCGGCGGCCGGGTCGGCGCGGTTGCCGTCGGGGGGCAACGGGCTGGTGGGGATGAAGGAGCGGGTGGCGGCTCTGGGGGGTGTGTTCGTGTCGGGGCCGACCGATGCGGGGGGTTTCCGGGTGTCGGCGGTGATTCCGGCGTCGTAGGCCGTCGTGCGGTGGGCCCGGGTGTCGGCTGGTGGTGATCGGCCGTGCGTGATCAGCCGGTGGTGAGGCGGGTGGGCTGGGTGCCGGCGACGAGGGTGGCCAGAGCGGTGTCGATGTCGGGGCCGAGGTACCAGTCGCCGGTGTGGTCGAGGGTGTAGACGCGGCCTTCGGTGTCGATGGCGAGGAGGGCGTTGCTGTCGGTCTCGGTGCCGAGGGGGCAGGTCCGGGTGTCGAGGGCGCGGCCGAGGTCGCCGAGGGTGCGGGCCATGTGGAGGCCGTGCAGGGGGTCGAGGTGCAGGGCGCTGGGGGCGATCTGGCGGCCGGGGCCGGTGGGGGTGATGTGGAGGCCGCCGAATTCGGCCCAGGCTTCGACGGCGGCGGGGAAGACGGTGTGGCGGTGTCCTGCGGGTGAGGTGTGTTCGCGCAGGGTGTCGGCCCAGATCTCGGCCTGTTTGATGTCCCAGCGTCCCGGTTGCCAGCCGGCGTCGCGCAGTGCCGCGTCGACGGGGACGGGGAAGCGGGTGGTGGAGGTGCGGTCGGCTTGCATCGGCCCTTGGTTCGTGTCGGTCGGGGGTCGGGTCGTGTGTGGTGCGGCTCGGGGTGGGGGTCGGGTGCCGGGTCAGTCCTCGTTCGTCGTGGGGTCGACGACGCGGACGCCGAAGTGGGCGGTGAGGGCGGTGCAGGCGCGGCAGGGGGTGGCGAAGGAGCCGTGGAGGGGGTCGCCGTCCTCGCGGATGCGGCGGGTGGTGAGTTTGGCGTGTTTGAGCGCTTTGCGGGCTTCGCCGTTGGTCATGGGTTTGCGGGCGGCGCGTTTGCTGCGGGCGGCGTCGGCGGTGGCGAGGTGCCGTGAGATGAGGATGGTTTCGGCGCAGCGTCCGGTGTAGCGGTCTCGTTGGCCGCTGGTGAGGGTGTCGAGGAAGTCCTGGACGAGGTGGTGCAGGGCGGGCGGCGTGTCGGCGCGGGTGGCGGTGCCGGTGAGGGTGGTGCCGCGGACGGAGAGGGCGGCGGCGACGGTGGGGAGTATGCCGTCGCGGCGGTGCCGGAGGGTGGGGGTGCGGGCGGCGTCGGTGCTGCTCCAGCCGATGCGGGGGTCGCCGCCGCGGGGGTCGTCGGACCGCCCGGTGTCGGGTCCCGTCTGTGTGGCACTCATGATCGTCTTCCCCTCCTGAGCGTCCCCCCGAAGGTCACAGAGTGCCAAATGCCGTGGCTGCTGCGGAAGCTGGGGCGTGGCGACACGCCCGGGTATGGGCGGTGTGTCACGGGAGGGTGACGGCTGGTCACGGAAGGGGAGGTGCGGTTGTGGGGTGCGGGGTCCGGTGCCGGTGACCCCTCTGGCGGTACCGCATAGGCTGTCGGCACCGCGTTCGGACGCGGTGGACGAGACAGCGCAGGCAGATCAGACGGATCTGGCAGCAGACAGACGCCGCAGGGGGCAACCGCCATGACGACAGGTCGGCTCGGGCAAGCAGCCGCGCCGCCGAACGCGGCCTACGCCGGGCAGGTCGTGCATTTCCCGGATCCGGTGCGGGCGGCCCGTCACCCGAGAGGGGTACGGGTGGACGCGGAGGGTTACCCGGACTTCTCGCCGTACGCGCGTGCGGTCGCGGAGATCGCGGATCCGCCGGAGGGGTTCGGGGTCGACGAGTTGCGGCTGACGGACTACGTGTCGGCGAACGCGGCTCTGTCGGCGTCGGGGCACGAGTTGTGGGACACGGTGCCGGCGGTGGCGACGCCGCACGGCTGGACGTGGCACCACGTGGCGGGTTCGCGGCGGATGGAGCTGGTCCCGGTCGAGGTGAAGGCACTGTTGCGGCACCACGGTGGGATCTCGACGACGGCGGTGGACCAGGGCAAGCGGGGCACGCGGCCGTTGCAGGAGACGCGTCCGGCGCACTTCGGGCTGCCGAAGTCGGGGGTGGCGGTCTCGGAGCAGCAGGTGCAGGGGGTCGAGGAGGACCTCGGGTACCGGTTGCCGGGTGCGTACCGGTCGTTCCTGAAGGCGGCGGGCGGTTGTGCGCCGGTGGGTACGGCGCTCGACGCGGAGCTGGGGCTGCTGGTGGACCAGCCGTTCTTCACGGTGCGTGAGGAGGCGGCGGTCAACGACCTGGTCTATGTGAACAAGTGTCTGCGGGACCACCTGACGAAGGACTACCTGGGTGTCGCGTTCGTCCAGGGCGGTCTGCTCGCCGTGAAGGTGAAGGGCGAGCGGATCGGTTCGGTGTGGTTCTGCGCGTACGACGACGTGCGGGACGTGGATCCCTCGTGGCCGCCGGCGGACCGTGTGGAGCGGTTGCTGCTGCCGTGCGGTGAGGACTTCGACGCGTTCCTGTCGCGTCTGGCGGGTTCTCCGCCGGAGTTGGAGACGGTGGCGAACCTGATGGTGGACGGCGGTTTCGCGCGTGCGGTGCCCGTGTCGGCGTCGGTAGGGGAGTGAGCTGACGATGGTGACGTTCGCGCAGGCGCAGGAGCGCGCGGAGGAGTGGGTCAACGGCGAGCTGCCGGCGTACCAGCACCGTGAGGTGCGGGTGCGGGAGTTCGATCTCGGTTTCGTGGTGTGGGCCGAGGACCGTGCGGACGGGCCCCGTTCGGACGGGGGCGCGCAGCGGCTGGTCATCGCCCGGGACAGCGGCGAGGCGACGTTGTGGCCGTCGCTGCCGGTGGGTGAGGTGATCCGCCGGTACGAGGAGGAGTACGGCCGTCCCGACGAGGTGGAGGCCCCGGTCGCGGCGCCCGCGGCGCGGGTGGATCTGAACCAGACGTCGTTCCTGTTGAGTCCGCCGGAGTGGTTGCAGGAGGCGGCGGACCGGATCGGTATCCCGGATCGCCGGCGTGCGGATGACGAGGGTGACTCCCGGGGTGCCGGTGACTCGGGTGAATCCGCGGGTGCGGGTGCGGTCGATGGCGGGCTTCCCGGGACGCGGGCCGGTGCGCCGTCGGCTCCGGCGGCGTCGGCGGACGACTCGTCGGCGGGCGGTGCGCAGTGGCCGGCCGCGGGCTCGGATTCGGGTTCGGGTTCGGGTTCGAGTGGTTCCGGGGCGGGTGCGTCCGGTGCGCCGGGTGGCCCGAGTGCGCCGAGTGCGCCTGCCGGGGCGACGCCCTGGGCGGGGACGGACACCAACGGGGACGCCGGTGAGGACCGTTCCGTGCCGTTGCCCCAGACGGTGTTCGCGCCGCCGCTGAGCGGTGCCGACGAGGACGCGCCGCGGCCGTCGGCGACGCCGGACGCCAAGACGGCGCTGATGTCGGGGGGCAGTCAGCTTCCGCCGACGGCGCTCGCACCGGCGATCGGCGACTCGAACGCGCCGGGCCCGATCACCCCGGCCGGCCCGAACACCCCGGCCGGCCCGAACACCCCGGTCGGCCCGAACGCCCCGGCTGGGCCGAGTGCGCCGGGCGGGTCCTCCGGGGCGGGTGTGCCGCCGTCCGTGCCGTCGGCGCCGCCCGCGGCACAGCCGTCGGCCGGTCCGGGGGCGCCCGCGACGCCGCCCCCGTCGTCGGCCGCGCAGGCCGGGGACATCGCCGACGCCGCGACCAGCAAGGCTTCGCCTCCGCCGCGCCGTGGTGGCGGCTCGTCCACGCCGCCTCCGCCGAGCGCCCCGGGTGTGCCGGGCGCGCGTCCGGGGAGCACGCCCGCGCCGGGTGGGCCTGCGGGTGGCTATGTGCCGACGCAGCTGGTGTCGTCGCTCGGTCCCGAAGGCCCGGGCGGCCCGGGCACGCCGCCGCCCTCCGCTCCGGGCACCCCGCCGCCGGGCGCCCCGCAGCCCCCGGCCGCTCCGGGGGCGCCGGGTACGCCGCCGCCGGGCGCGCCGGGCGGGACGCCGCCGGGCGGGATGCACCACGCCGCCACGATGCTGGCCGACCCGGGCCGACCGGGCGGTGCCGCCCCGATGCCGCCCGGTCCTCCCGGTGCTCCGGGCGCGCCCTCGGGTCCGGGTACGCCGCCGCCTCCGTCGGCCGCTCCCGGTGCGCCCGGCGTGCCCGGACCGCAGGCTTCGGCGGGGGGTGCGGGCGGCGCCGTGCACCATGCGCAGACCGTGCTGGCGGCGCCCTCCGTGGGCGGTCCCGGTGGCGTGGGTGCGCCGCCGCCTCCGCCGCCCGGGGCTCCGGGTGCTCCCGGTGCCGTGCCGCCGCCGCCCGGGCAGCCGGGGCCGCCGCCCGCGTACGGCTATCCGCCGCAGCCCACCGGGCAGCCGACCGTCGGTCCCGGCTACCAGGCCGTGCTGCGCTACCGCGCGCAGGACGGTTCCGAGCAGCAGCTGATCCGGCGTTCCGCGCCGGGGACGCCGCACCCGGAGTGGCAGATCTTCCACGAGCTGCGTGCCATGAACGTGCCGCCGGACCAGGTGCTGGAGCTGCACACCGAGCTGGAGTCGTGCGAGCTGCCGGGCGCGTACTGCGCGCGGATGATCCGGGAGCAGTGGCCGCAGGCGCGGATCGCCTCGATCGCGCCGTACGGTCCGGACCACGGGAGCCGGCAGCAGGGCATGCAGCAACTCCTGGCGCACCAGGGGGAGCTGCACCAGGTGGCCGACGGGCCGGCGCGTCCGGCGCCGGTGCGGGCGCCGCTGCCGCAGGTGCAGCCGGCGCCGCCGGTCCCGCCGGAGGGCATCGGGCAGGAGCTCGCGGCGGCGTTCGGGCCGGGGGTCTTCCGGTTCGAGCAGGCCGCGGTGTCCCGGCAGGGGGTGCCGCCGGTGGTGGCGCACACGCTGGTGGCGGCGGGGCTGCCGATGGACATGGGCCCGTTCTTCTGGGCGCAGGCGCAGCCGGGCCGTCCGGTGCCGACGCTGGCGGAGCTGGCGATGGAGCGCGGTGTGCAGCCGGCTTCGGACGCGGGGTCGTACCTCGTCGTGGGCAGCGACTTCGGCCGGGCGATCTGCGTGCAGTACGGCACGGCGGCCATCGTGGCGGTGCCGGTGGAGGCGGGTCCGGGCGGGGCGCCCGTGCCGCCGCAGTTCGTGAACTCGGGGCTGCCGGAGTTCGCGCGCTGCCTGGCGCTGCTGGGCCGGATGTGGCGGCTCAGGTTCGGTCTGAACCAGGAGCAGGCGGGTCGCTGGACGGTGGACTTCCAGGCCCAGCTGGCCGCGCTGGACCCGGCGGCGCTCGGGTCGCCGGAGAGCTGGTGGTCGGTGCTGCTGGAGCAGATGTGGGACGGGTTGCTGTGAGGCGCTCGCGCCGCTGACGTGTCCGACGGGCGGGGCCCGGTCGACCTGTGGGTCGGCCGGGCCCCGCCCGTTTGCGTGCGGTGTGTCGGGTTATGTGGGTTTACGTCCGATCCATAGAGTCGGTCGGGTCCATGTGATGCGGCAGGTTCACCGATGGGTGAGCGGAGGGTGCAGGGGTGATGGGCATGAACGGTGCATCGGCGTCTCCCCACGGCTTCGTGACCGTACGCGGGCTCGAGCGCGGCTACCGTCCCGAGGAGGTGGAGGCTTACGCCGCTGCCCTCTCCGAGGAGCGTGACGCGGCCTGGGAGCGGGCCGCCCGGCTCACCGTGCTGGCCAGGGAGATGGAGGAGGACCTGGGGGACCTGGAGGAGGCGGTCGAGCAGCTCGCCCCGCAGGACTACGAGGTGCTGGGGGAGCAGGCGCGGGACCTGTTCCGGCTGGTCGAGGAGGAGGCCGCGGCGGTCCGCGAGCGGGCGCGTGACGCCGCTCGGGGGATGCTGGAGGACGCGCGGGCGTACGCGGCCGAGGTGCGGGAGGCGGCCCGGGCGCACGCCGACGCCCTGCGCGCGGAGGCCGACGAGCGGGCCGGACAGCTGCTGCTCGCGGCGCGCGCGGAGGCCGGCGAGGTGCGGATCCAGGCACGGCGCGAGGTGAAGGCGGGGCGCGGGGAGTCGCTGGCGGCGCTGCGCGAGACGCGCCGGCGCGCCACCGCGACGGCCGCCGAGCAGAGCAGGGAGCTCGCCGAGCGGTGGGCCGCCGCCGAGCGGGCCGAGGAGGAGCGCGCGCGGGCCCTGGACGCCCGCCACGCGGAGTCGGTGGCACGGGCCGAGCAGGGGGTGCGCGAGGCCGAGCGCGAGGTGGCCGAGGCACGGGAGGCGGCGGAGCGGCGTCAGGAGGAGGCCCGGGCGCGGGCGGCCGAGGTGGTCGCCGAGGCCCGGGTGCGTCAGGAGGCCGTCGCCCGGGACACGGAACGCGTGCTGCGCGAGCACGGGGAGCGGTGGGACGAACTGCAGGCCCACATGGACTCGGTGCGCAGCAACCTGAGTTCGCTGACCGGCCGGATGGTGGACTGACCCGCCCGGATTCGACGCAGGGTGACCCACCCGGATCCGGCGCAGGGTGACCCGCCCGGATCCGACGCCGGGCCCCGCCCCGGTCCGCCCCCGGATCGACGCCGGACCCGCTTCGGCCGACCGCCGGGCCGCCGCGTGGGGCGGGGCTGCGTCGGGGGCGGTGTCGGGGTGTTCCCGGGGTGAGTCCGCGGCTCCCGCTTGCCCCTGACGTGGCGGCAGGGTGGAGGCTCGTTGCGTCTTCGGGTGGAGAACGACCCCCAGGCGGGTCCACCGAGGGGTGGACGGCCCCTAGGGGTACCTCCGTACTACGGCTCGGGGAGGGTTCGTACCGACGGAGGACGAGAGGGGCCCGGTGGCGTCCTTAGTCTGGCTTTACGCCGCTGGGGGGCGGTGAACCGGAACAACGGGGGTGGGGTTTTCCTCAGCAGAAGACTGCGCTGAACACCAGCGCGGACGGCCCCGGTTCCGGACAGACTCTTTCGAGACGGCGGCACCACGCACACGCGGCACCGACGAGGCCGCACCCGCACGACGTCACACCGGCGAAGCCACCCACGCACGACGGTCGCGGCACCGGCGGCTCACTCGATGACCGACATAGGAGACTTGACATGACATCGGCCGTACGTATTCCCACGCACGGGGGCACCGGAGGGCGGACGGCCGTTGCGGCGCGAGCGCGGCAGGTCGTGAAGGCCTACGGGTCGGGCGAGACCCGGGTGGTCGCGCTGGACCACGTGGACGTGGACATAGCCCGGGGGCAGTTCACCGCGATCATGGGCCCTTCGGGTTCCGGCAAGTCCACGCTGATGCACTGCCTGGCGGGCCTGGACACCGTCACCGGCGGGCAGATCTACCTCGACGAGACCGAGATCACCGGCCTGAAGGACAAGAAGCTCACGCAGCTGCGCCGGGACCGGATCGGCTTCATCTTCCAGGCGTTCAACCTGCTCCCGACGCTCAACGCGATCGAGAACATCACGCTGCCCATGGACATCGCGGGCCGCAAGTACGACCGCGCGTGGCTGGAGCGGGTGGTGGAGACCGTCGGGCTCGCCGGACGGCTCAAGCACCGGCCCACCCAGCTCTCCGGCGGCCAGCAGCAGCGTGTCGCCGTCGCGCGGGCCCTGGCCGCCCGGCCCGAGATCATCTTCGGGGACGAGCCGACCGGGAACCTCGACTCGCGCGCCGGCGCCGAGGTGCTCGGCTTCCTGCGCCGGTCGGTCACCGAACTGGGCCAGACCATCGTCATGGTCACCCACGACCCGGTGGCCGCCAGCTACGCGGACCGGGTGCTGTACCTCGCCGACGGCCGGATCGTGGACGAGATGTACCAGCCCACCGCCGAGGCCGTGCTCGACCGGATGAAGGACTTCGACGCCCGGGGGCGCACGTCATGACCGTCGTGAAGACCTCGTTGCGCAACTTCTTCGCCCACAAGGGCCGCATGGCGCTGTCCGCGGTGGCGGTGCTGCTGTCGGTGGCGTTCGTGTGCGGCACCCTGGTGTTCACCGACACGATGAACACCACCTTCGACAAGCTCTTCGCCGTCACCTCGTCCGACGTGACGGTCTCCCCGAAGGACGCCAAGGCCGAGGACACCCCGCAGAACGGGGTGCCCGAGTCGCTGCCCGCGTCCACGCTGGAGAAGATCCGCTCGGTGGACGGCGTGAAGTCCGTCGAGGGTGCGGTCGTCTCGATGAACGTGACCGTCGTCAACGCCGACAACGACAACGTGGGCGCCACCAGCGGCGCCCCGACCCTCGCCGGGAACTGGACCAGGAACGACCTGCGGTCCATGGAGATCACCTCGGGACACGCCCCGCGCGGCCCCACCGAGACGATGGTCGACTCCGGCACGGCCGACAAGCACGACCTGAAGATCGGCGACGAACTGCGCACCATCGCGCAGACCGGTGACTTCAAGGCGAAGATCGTCGGTATCGCGTCCTTCACCGTCACCAACCCCGGTGCCGCGGTCGTCTACTTCGACACCCCCACCGCCCAGCGTGAACTGCTCGGCGGCGCGGACCGGTTCAGCCAGTTCAACGTCACCGCCGCGTCCGGTGTGACCGACGCCCAGCTCAAGCGGAACGTCTCGGACGTCCTGGGCGGCACGTTCAAGATCCAGACGGCCAAGGAGGCGTCCGACGAGGGACGCGAGGACGTCGGCGAGTTCATGAACGTCATCAAGTACGCCATGCTCGGCTTCGCCGGGATCGCGTTCCTGGTCGGCATCTTCCTGATCATCAACACCTTCTCCATGCTGGTCGCCCAGCGCACCCGCGAGATCGGCCTGATGCGGGCCATCGGCTCCTCCCGCCGGCAGGTCAACCGCTCGGTGCTGGTCGAGGCCCTCCTCCTCGGCGTCGTGGGCTCGGTCCTCGGCGTCGCGGCCGGTGTCGGCATCGCCGTCGGGCTGATGAAGCTGATGTCGGCGGCGGGCATGAACCTGTCCACCGACGACCTGACGATCAAGACGGCGACCCCCGTGGTCGGCCTGGTCCTCGGCGTCGTCGTCACCGTCCTGGCCGCCTACCTGCCGGCCCGCCGGGCCGGGAAGATCTCCCCGATGGCCGCCCTGCGCGACGCCGGCACTCCGGCCGACGGCAAGGCCGGCTGGATACGCGGCCTGATCGGCCTGGTGCTCACCGGCGCCGGCGTGGCCGCCCTGCTCACGGCCGCCTCCGCCGACAAGGCGAGCGACGGCTCCATGATGCTCGGCGCGGGCATCGTGCTCTCCCTCATCGGCTTCGTGGTCATCGGCCCTCTGCTGGCCGGGGTCGTGGTGCGGGTGATCAGCGCGGTGCTGCTGCGGGCCTTCGGTCCGGTGGGCCGGCTGGCCGAGCGCAACGCCCTGCGCAACCCGCGCCGTACCGGTGCCACCGGCGCCGCCCTGATGATCGGCCTCGCGCTGGTGGCCTGCCTGTCCGTCGTCGGCTCCTCCATGGTGGCCTCCGCCACCGGCGAGCTGGACAAGACGGTCGGCGCGGACTTCATCGTCCAGGGCAACCAGCGGATCGTGCCGCAGGCCGAGAAGGCCATGACCGGCACGCCCGAACTGGAGCACGTCACCCGCTACAAGGTGCTCGACGCGACGCTGACCTCGCCCGACGGCAAGACGGACGACGACGGCCTCACCGCCGCCGACCCCACCTACGCAGAGGACGTGCGCCGCGAGACGACGGAGGGGGAGCTGTCCGCCGCCTACGGCACCGACGCCATGTCGGTCGGCTCGGACTACGCCGAGAAGCACGGCGTGCACGTCGGCGACACCGTCTCCGTCGCCTTCAAGGGCGGCGACACCGCGAAGCTCAAGGTCGCCGCGATCACCAGCGACGACGTGGCCATCGACCAGGGCGCCCGGTACATCAGCATCGCCACGATGGAGAAGTACCTGCCCGCGGCGAACGTCCCGCCGAACATGATCATGTTCGCCAAGGCGAAGGACGGCCGGTCCGACCAGGCCTACGCGGCGCTGAAGAAGTCGCTGGACGCCTACCCGCAGTACAAGGTGGCCGACCAGACGGACTACAAGCAGGAGCTGAAGGACCAGATCGGCCAGCTGCTGAACATGGTGTACGGCCTGCTCGCCCTGGCGATCATCGTCGCCGTCCTCGGTGTGGTGAACACCCTGGCGCTGTCGGTGGTCGAGCGGACCCGCGAGATCGGCCTGATGCGGGCGATCGGCCTCTCCCGCCGCCAGCTGCGCCGCATGATCCGCATGGAGTCTGTGGTCATCGCCCTCTTCGGTGCGCTGCTCGGTCTCGGCCTCGGCATGGGCTGGGGTGCCACGGCGCAGAAGCTGCTCGCCCTGGAAGGCCTGAAGGTCCTGGACATCCCCTGGCCGACGATCATCGGCGTGTTCATCGGCTCGGCCTTCGTGGGTCTGTTCGCCGCCCTGGTCCCGGCCTTCCGGGCGGGCCGCATGAACGTCCTGAACGCCATCGCGACGGAGTAGCACCCCTCGCCACGGCCACCGCACACGGGGGTTGCGGAGGAGGGCCCGGCGCCGAAGTCCCAAGGGGACGGAGGCGCCGGGCCTCTTTTGTGGGGACTTTCCGTCCCACCGAGACGGGTGGTGAGTGGGCACAGGCCCGGGGGTCCAGGGGGCGGAGCCCCCTGGTACCGCCACCGCGACGCGGCGCACCACGCACCCGGCGTCGTCCACAGGCCCCGGCGCACCCGGTCGGGGAGACGTACGCTGGAGACACCCCGGCCCGCAGCGCGCGTCGGGCCCGTCGTGTTGTACACCCCCGTACGGAAAGCGTCCCGAATGAGCCTGCACGGTCTGCTCGACGCCGTCGTCAAGGACACCGCCCTCGCGGAAGCGATCTCGGCGGCCGCAGACGGCAACCGCATGCACGTCGACCTGGTCGGTCCGCCCGCCGCCCGCCCCTTCGCGATCGCCGCCCTGGCCCGTGAGACGGGCCGCCCGGTGCTGGCCGTGACGGCGACGGGACGCGAGGCGGAGGACCTGGCCGCGGCCCTGCGCTCCCTGCTGCCGCCCGAGGGCGTCGTGGAGTACCCCTCGTGGGAGACCCTCCCGCACGAGCGGCTCAGCCCCCGCAGCGACACCGTCGGCCGCCGCCTGGCCGTCCTGCGGCGCCTGGCGCACCCGCGCCCCGACGACCCCGAGACCGGTCCCGTCTCCGTCGTCGTCGCGCCCGTGCGCTCCGTGCTCCAGCCGCAGGTCAAGGGGCTCGGCGACCTGGAGCCCGTGGCCCTGCGCACCGGGCAGGGCGCCGACCTGGGGGAGATCGTCGAGGCGCTGGCCGCGGCGGCGTACGCGCGCGTCGAGCTGGTGGAGAAGCGTGGCGAGTTCGCCGTGCGCGGCGGCATCCTGGACGTCTTCCCGCCGACCGAGGAGCACCCGCTCCGCGTCGAGTTCTGGGGCGACGACGTCGAGGAGATCCGCTACTTCAAGGTGGCCGACCAGCGTTCCCTGGAGGTCGCCGAGCACGGTCTGTGGGCGCCGCCCTGCCGTGAGCTGCTGCTCACCCGGGACGTGCGCGAGCGGGCCGCCGCCCTCGCCGAGGACCACCCCGAGCTGGGCGAGCTGCTCGGCAAGATCGCCGAGGGCATCGCGGTGGAGGGCATGGAATCCCTGGCGCCGGTCCTCGTCGACGACATGGAGCTGCTCCTCGACGTGCTGCCCAAGGGCTCGATGTCCGTGGTGTGCGACCCGGAGCGGGTGCGCACCCGGGCCGCGGACCTGGTGGCGACGTCGCAGGAGTTCCTCCAGGCGTCCTGGGCCGCCACGGCGGGCGGCGGCGAGGCGCCGATCGACGTGGACGCGGCGTCCCTGTGGTCCATCGCGGACGTCCGGCAGCGGGCCCGCGAGCTGGACATGATGTGGTGGTCCGTCTCGCCCTTCGCCGCCGACGAGACGCTGACCTCGGACGTCGGCGCGGCGGGCGACTCCGACACCCTCAAGCTCGGCATGCACGCCCCCGAGACCTACCGCGGCGACACCGCGAAGGCACTGGCCGACACCAAGGGCTGGCTCGCCGACGGCTGGCGTGCCGTCTACCTCACCGAGGGCCACGGCCCCGCGTCCCGCACCGTCGAGGTCCTCGGCGGCGAGGGCATCGCCGCCCGCCTCGACAACGACCTCGGCGTCCTCAGCCCCTCCGTCGTGCACGTCTCCTGCGGCTCGATCGACCACGGCTTCGTCGACCCGGCCCTCAAGCTCGCCGTGCTCACCGAGACCGACCTGACCGGGCAGAAGGCCGCCGGCCGGGAGGGCGCGCGGATGCCCGCGCGGCGCCGCAAGACCATCGACCCGCTCACCCTGGAGGCGGGCGACTACATCGTCCACGAGCAGCACGGCGTGGGCCGCTACATCGAGATGGTGCAGCGCACCGTTCAGGGCGCCACCCGTGAGTACCTGGTGGTGGAGTACGCCCCCGCCAAGCGCGGCCAGCCCGGTGACCGGCTGTACATCCCCACCGACCAGCTGGAGCAGATCACCAAGTACGTCGGCGGCGAGGCGCCCACCCTGCACCGGCTCGGCGGCGCCGACTGGACCAAGACCAAGGCCCGTGCGAAGAAGGCGGTCAAGGAGATCGCCGCCGACCTGATCAAGCTGTACAGCGCGCGGATGGCGGCGCCGGGCCACGCGTTCGGCGCGGACACCCCCTGGCAGCGCGAGCTGGAGGACGCCTTCCCGTACGCGGAGACGCCCGACCAGCTCACCACCATCGCCGAGGTCAAGGACGACATGGAGAAGACGGTCCCGATGGACCGGCTGATCTGCGGCGACGTCGGCTACGGCAAGACCGAGATCGCGGTCCGCGCCGCCTTCAAGGCCGTCCAGGACGGCAAGCAGGTCGCCGTCCTCGTGCCCACCACCCTGTTGGTGCAGCAGCACTTCGGGACGTTCAGCGAGCGCTACGCCCAGTTCCCGGTGAGTGTGAAGGCGCTGTCCCGCTTCCAGACCGACACCGAGTCCAAGGCGACCCTGGAGGGTCTGCGCGAGGGATCGGTGGACATCGTCATCGGCACCCACCGCCTGTTCTCCTCGGAGACCAAGTTCAAGGACCTGGGCCTGGTCATCGTCGACGAGGAGCAGCGCTTCGGCGTCGAGCACAAGGAGCAGCTGAAGAAGCTGCGCGCCAACGTCGACGTGCTGACCATGTCCGCCACCCCCATCCCGCGCACCCTGGAGATGGCGGTCACCGGCATCCGCGAGATGTCCACGATCACCACCCCGCCGGAGGAGCGGCACCCGGTGCTGACCTTCGTCGGCCCCTACGAGCACAAGCAGATCGGCGCCGCGATCCGCCGCGAGCTGCTGCGCGAGGGCCAGGTCTTCTACATCCACAACCGCGTCGAGTCCATCGACCGCGCGGCGGCCAGGCTGCGCGAGATCGTCCCCGAGGCGCGCATCGCCACCGCCCACGGCCAGATGTCGGAGCAGGCGCTGGAGCAGGTCGTCGTCGACTTCTGGGAGAAGAAGTTCGACGTGCTGGTCTCCACCACGATCGTCGAGTCCGGCATCGACATCTCCAACGCCAACACCCTCATCGTCGAGCGCGGCGACAACTTCGGCCTCAGCCAGCTGCACCAGCTGCGCGGCCGCGTCGGCCGGGGCCGCGAGCGGGGCTACGCGTACTTCCTCTACCCGCCGGAGAAGCCGCTCACGGAGACGGCGCACGAGCGGCTCGCCACCATCGCCCAGCACACCGAGATGGGCGCGGGCATGTACGTCGCGATGAAGGACCTGGCGATCCGCGGCGCGGGCAACCTGCTCGGCGGCGAGCAGTCCGGCCACATCGCGGGCGTCGGCTTCGACCTGTACGTGCGGATGGTCGGCGAGGCCGTCGCCGACTACCGGGCCTCGCTGGAAGGCGGTGTGGAGGAGGAGCCGCCGCTGGAGGTCAAGATCGAGCTTCCCGTCGACGCGCACGTCCCCCACGACTACGCCCCCGGCGAGCGACTGCGCCTCCAGGCCTACCGGTCCATCGCCTCCGCCAACAGCGAGGAGGACGTCAAGGCCGTACGCGAGGAACTCGTCGACCGGTACGGCAAGCTGCCGGAGCCGGTGGAGAACCTGCTGCTGGTGGCGGGCCTGCGGATGCTCGCGCGGGCGTGCGCCGTCGGCGAGGTCGTGCTCCAGGGCAACAACATCCGCTTCGCGCCGGTGGAGTTGCGCGAGTCCCAGGAACTGAGGCTGAAGCGGCTCTACCCCGGCAGCGTCATCAAGGCGGGCACGCACCAGGTGCTCGTACCGCGTCCGAAGACCGCGAAGGTGGGCGGCAAGCCGCTGGTCGGCCGGGAACTGCTCGGCTGGGTGGGCGAGTTCCTCACCTCGATCCTCGGGTCGTAACGCCCGCACCGGACGTCGCGGACGCCGAAGAGGCGGTTCAGCCGCCGAAGAAGCCGAAGAAGCCGTCCACGGGGTGGTCCCGTGGACGGCTTCGACGTGTCAGGCCGCGGGAGGCCGCTAGTGCTCCCGGCCGCCGCCCTGGTCGCGTCCGAAGCCGAGCTTGCCCTCGGCCTGCTGCTGCGCGGCGTCGACCTGCTTCTCGTACTTGCCGCCGGTCCTCTGGTTGACCTGGCGCTCGGCGGTGTCGGACATCTTCCGGGACTTGTCCTTGTCCTTGCCGGCCATGCTCTTCATCTTGTCGAGGATGCCCATGCAGGAGCTCCTTCCGAGACGTGACTCACTGTCGACCGTACGACAGATATGTCCCGAGTGCCCACTACCGTCCGAATAAGGCCCGCTATGGCGCGCACCGCTCCCTCGCTACGGTGGTGGTCGCGAACGGCCAGGGGAGGGCGCACATGAGGCGGCACAGCAGGATCCGCACCGGATGGGCCGCGGGCGCGGCCCTCGCCCTGGCGCTGGTGACCGGCTGCGAAGGCCTGGAGACGGGCGGCGACACCCCGGCCACGGGCGGCGGTGGCGCCGAGGCCCCCGCCGCGGGCCACGCCGTCAGCCCGCTGGGCAACCCGGACGGCACCGAACCGGGCCTCGCCCCGGTCGCGGGCGACAGCCCGCAGGCCGAGGCCCGCAAACTGATCGACGGCCTGGCGACCAAGGGGCGCGGACCGAAGACGGGGTACGACCGCGACGAGTTCGGTTACGCCTGGATGGACACCGCCGACGGTGTCCCGCTCGCCCGCAACGGCTGCGACACGCGCAACGACCTGCTCAAGCGCGACGGCCAGGAGGTGCGCTTCCGGTCCGGCTCCGATTGCGTGGTCATCGCCATGACGCTGGACGACCCGTACACCGGGACGAGCATCGAGTGGCGCAAGCAGAAGGCGAGCGAAGTTCAGATCGACCACGTCGTGCCGCTGTCGTACAGCTGGCAGATGGGTTCCTCGCGGTGGCCGGAGGGCAAGCGCGAGCAGCTGGCCAACGACCCGCTCAACCTGCTCCCCGTCGAGGGACGCGCCAACTCCGCCAAACGCGACTCCGGGCCGGCCTCCTGGCTGCCGCCCAGCAAGCCGGTGCGCTGCGCGTACGCGGTGCGGTTCGCCCAGGTCGCGGCCAAGTACGAACTGGCGGTGACGAAGGCCGACAAGGCGGCGATGTCCGAGCAGTGCGGGGGCTGACGGCCGCACCGTCCCTCCGGTCGCCGTCCGCCGTCAGAACTGGCCGTTGCCGAGCAGCTCGCCGTCGGCGTCGTAGATGGTGACCAGACCGTTCTCGCTGTCCTTCCAGTCGGCGAACGCGGAGGCGATGAGCTTGGCCGGCCCGGTGCCCTCGCCCATGATGCCGCCGGTGAAGTCGGTGTAGACGTCGGCGGCGTCGAGGATGTCGTTCTGCTCGTCGGCGCCCTGCACCTTGGTGACGTGGGAGACGGCGTCCTGCTCGTTGGCCGAGCCGTTCTTCTTGACGAACGTCTTGAACTGCTCGGCCTGGGAGGCCTTCTCGACGGCCTTGTCCTCGGCGGGCTTCGCGTCGGAGGCGCCGTCCGTCTTCGCGTCGCCGTCCGTCTTCGCGCCGCCCGGCTTCTCGCCCGCGCCGGCGGAGGTCCGGCTGCCGCTCCCGGTGTCACCGTCCCCGTCGCCCGCGTTCGCCGACACCGCGCCGATGACGGCGATCCCCACCACGGCACCCAGCGCGATCTTGGCCTTCATACCCATGACGTCAGTCCTCTCCCCAGAGACAGCTCGAACGACCGTGAACCGAGGCTTGTCACCCCGGTCGGTTCAATGCGTCAATGACACCAGAGCTTGTGAATCGAGTCAACACAGTTCACAGGGGTCGGTCAGTACACGATGTGAACCGGGGTCGGGCCTCGCGCATCGGTAGGATCGGCGTCACACACCAGGACGAGGGGGCCCGACCGTGCAGGACAACGGGACAGAGGTGACCGCCGCCGGCATCGCTCGGCTCGCCGGCGTCGGCCGCGCCGCCGTCAGCAACTGGCGCCGCCGGCACGCGGACTTCCCCAAACCGGTCGGCGGCACCGAGACCAGCCCCTCCTTCGCCCTCGCCGACGTGGAGGCCTGGCTGCGCGCCCAGGGCAAACTCGCCGAGGTCCCCCCGCGCGAACGCGTCTGGCAGCAACTCGCCGGCCACCCCGAAGGACCGCTCACCGCCCTGGCACACGCGGGCTGCGTCCTCCTGCTCATCCACGACCGTCCGACCCTGTGGCTGGAAGCGAGCGCAGGCTCCGACGAACGCCTCGCCGCCATGCTCCCCGCGGCCCTCGGCCAGGTGCTCGACGCCCGCTTCGGCACCGGCCCCGAGCGCACCGTCGCCACCCCCACCGGCCCCCGGCTGCTCCCCTCCGCCCCCCTCCTGCGCGGCGTCGCCGAGCTCGCCGCCGGACCGGGCGCCCGCAAGACCTACGAGTTCCTGCTCGGCCGGCACCTCGACGCCAACCCGCGGCACTACACCCTCACCCCCGACCCCCTCGCCGAGCTGATGGCCGAACTCGCCGGCCCGGCCCGCACGGTCCTCGACCCCGCCTGCGGCACCGGCGCACTGCTGCGCGCCGCCGCCGGCACCACCCGGCCCGGGCAGGAGCTGTACGGCCAGGACAGCGACCCCGGCCTGGCCGCCCTCACCGCCCTGCGGCTCGCCCTGAGCACGGACGCCGCCGTGCGGATCGCCGCCGGTGACAGCCTGCGCGCCGACGCCCGCACCGGCCTGCGCGCCGACGCCGCGCTCTGCCACCCCCCGTTCAACGAGCGCAACTGGGGCCACGACGAACTCGCCTACGACGCCCGCTGGGAGTACGGCTTCCCGGCCCGCACCGAGTCCGAACTGGCCTGGGTCCAGCACGCCCTGGCCCGCGTCAGGGACGGCGGTGGCGTCGTCGTCCTCATGCCGCCCGCCGCCGCCTCCCGCCGCTCCGGCCGCCGCGTCCGCGCCGACCTGCTGCGCCGGGGAGCGCTGCGCGCCGTCATCGCCCTGCCCCTCGGCGCGGCGCCCCCGTACAACCTCCCCCTGCACCTGTGGGTGCTGCGCAGGCCCGAGAAGGCACCGGCCCAGCCCGGCGTACTGCTCGCCGACACCGGGCAGTTCGCCGGAGAGGGACGCGGCGGTCCGGACTGGCGGTCCGTGCGGGAGACCCTGCTCGACGTCTGGCGCGACTTCGACCGCACCGGCCGGCTCGACGAACGGCCCGGCCTGGCCCGCTGCCTGCCCGTCATCGACCTCCTCGACGACGACGTCGACCTGGCCCCCGCCCGCCACCTGCCGCCGCCCACCGCCACCGGCGACGCCGCACGGCTCACCGACGTACGCGAGCGCCTCGACGAGACCCTGCGGCTGACCGCGCGGCTCGCCCCCGCGCCGCCCGGCCCCGGGCGCACCGCGCACCACCGGCCGCTCACCACCGTCGGCGAACTCGCCCGCGCCGGTGCCCTCGTCCTGCGCACCGGCACCAACGGCGGCCACGCGCGCGTGCCCGTCCTCACCGACCACGACGTCCTCACCGGGACCGGCCCCTCGGGCACCCTCCAGGAGAGCGACGAGGACCCCGTGCTCACCGAGCCGGGCGACGTCGTCGTGCCCGTCCTCGGCGGCGGTTCCGTCGCCCGCGTGATCGACGACGCCACGGCCGGCGCCGCCCTGGGACGCAACCTCGTGCTCCTGCGCCCCGACCCGGCCGCCCTCGACCCCTGGTTCCTCGCCGGGTTCCTGCGCGGCACCGCCAACCACCGGCAGGCCAGCAGCTACGCCTCGACCGCCACCCGCCTCGACGTACGGCGCCTCCAGCTGCCCCGCCTCCCCCTCGACGCCCAGCGCGGCTACGGCGAACGCTTCCGCGCCCTCGACGAGTTCGAGCGCGCGCTGCGGCTCGCGGGCCGGCTGGGGGAGCAGCTGGTGCGCGGCATGTACGACGGCCTCACCGACGGCACGGCGACCCCCGGCTGAGCGGCCGGCGCGGGCGAAGTGACCAGGACGACAACGGTTCGGTACAACCCCGAGCCGCTCGTCCGTGTCGGCCTATACGCTCGACCCCGCACCGGTCGCCCGGTGCACGTCCCGCCCGTCGGATCGTCCGGTCCCCCGGTCACCGGTCATCCGGTCCTCCGGGCCTCAGGTCTCCAGGAGAAGTCATGCACGGCCACGGCTACGCGCCGCCACCGCCGCCGCGCCGCCCCAGCACAGCGGTGCTGGTCCTGCTGCGCGTCTTCTTCGTGGCCCTGCCCCTGCTGAGCATCGGGTTCCTCGCCTGGATCTCACCCCTGTACGCGGCGATCACGAGCCGCCGCCCGCGCGACTGGTGGGCGTTCGCGGCGACGGCCGCCGTCCTCGTGGTCAGCTTCTGCTTCCTGGCCACCGACGACACCGACGACTTCAGCAGCCCGGCCGGCACCACCGGCATGATCATCCTGCTGCTCAACGCCTGCGCCTGCGCCGGCTACTTCCTCTACGCGGACATCCGGCACCACCAGCGGCAGCTCCCCGCCGGACACCCCGGCCCGGCACCGTTCCCGGCCCCCGCCACCGGCTACGGACACCCGCAGCCCCCGTACCCCTACGCCCCGGTCCCCGGCCCCGCCCCCGCGCACACCCCGGCCGTGCCGTACCAGACCCCGCCGCCGCAGCACCCGCCGGCCGCCCCGGCCCGCATCGACCAGGTCCGCGCCGAGCTCGACGAACTCAGCGACTACCTGCGCCACCACGACGGCGGCGGCCGTCCCGGCGGCGGCCGTCCCGACGGCGGCCACCCGGGCGGCGGCCCCCACCAGAGCGGAAGATGACCGTGGCGACAGGACGCGTCGTCGCCGGCCGGTACGAGCTGTCCACGCTCATCGGCCAGGGCGGCATGGGCCAGGTCTGGACGGCCTACGACCGGCGCCTCGACCGGCGCGTGGCCGTGAAACTGCTGCGCCCCGACAAGGTGGCCGGACAGGAGGCCGACGAACTGCGCCGCCGGTTCGTGCGCGAGTGCCGGATCACCGCCCAGGTCGACCACCCCGGCCTGGTCACCGTGCACGACGCGGGCAGCGAGGGCGAGGAACTCTTCCTCGTCATGCAGTACGTCGACGGCGCCGACCTCTCCGACCACCTCGCCGAGCACGACCCGTACCCCTGGCAGTGGGCCGTCGCGGTCGCCGCCCAGCTGTGCGCCGTACTGAGCGCCGTGCACGCCGTGCCGATCGTCCACCGCGACCTCAAACCGCGCAATGTGATGGTCAGACAGGACGGCAGCGTCACCGTCCTCGACCTCGGCGTCGCCTCCGTCATGGACGCCGACACCACCCGCCTCACCCACACCGGCACCCCCATCGGCTCACCCGCCTACATGGCGCCCGAACAGGCCATGGGCGGCGCCGTCGGCCCCTACACCGACCTGTACGCACTCGGCGTGCTGCTGCACGAACTGCTCAGCGGCGACGTCCCGTTCGCGGGCTCGACCGCCCTCGGCGTGCTGCACCGGCACCTGTACGAGCCGCCGCTGCCCGTGCGCCGCGTCCGCCCCGAGGTCCCCGAGGCGCTCGAAGCCCTGGTCCTGCGCCTGCTCGCCAAGGACCCGCAGCACCGCCCCGACTCCGCCCAGGAGGTCTACGAGCACCTGGCCCTGCTGCTGCCCGCGCGCGGCATGCCCACCGGCGGCCCCCTGGACCCCACCCGCCCCTTCGTGCGCCCGCACGCCCCCTGGCCCGACCGCGCCCGCACCCCCGCGCCGCAACCGGCACCCGTACCGCCCGCCGCCGAGGCCGCCAAGCCGGACGTCGCCCGCGCCGTCGACGACGTCAAACGCCTCCTCGGCGAAGGCCGCATCACCCAGGCCGTCGACATCCTCGGCGCCATCCTGCCCGCCGCCGCCGAACAGCACGGCGAGCGCTCCCCGGTCGTGCGCACCCTGCGCAAGCAGTACGCGGCGACCCTCATGGACGACGGCCAGTACCGGCGCGCCCTGCCCGAGCTGCGCCGCCTCGCCGACGAACGCGCCGCCGAGGCCGGCCAGGCCGACCCCCAGTCCCTGCGCCACCGCTACGACGCCGCCCAGTGCCTGGAACAGCTCGGCGAACCCGCCGCTGCCCTCGCCGAGTACCGCGGGCTGCTGCCGTACTACGAGAACCAGTACGTCGCCGGCGACCCCGACCTCGCCCACGACGTCCGGCGCCGCATCGGCCACCTCCTGCTCGCCCTCGGCGACCGCGCCGCCGCCCACGACACACTGGTCCGCCTGCTGCACGACGTGGAGCGCCTGCACGGCCCCGGCCACCCGCTCGCCGCCGACATCCGGCGCACCCTCCAGTGGCTCGGCCAGGTGCGCGGCTGACCACCGGCCGGCCGCCGCCCGGCCACCACCCGGAGGCCGCCGGGCCCGGGCGGGCGCGAGGCGGTGCCCGAAGTCCCGATGAATCGTTGGTCCAATGGGTTGGCCAGAGCCGGGCCACTGCCTAACATCGATCATCGCAAGACTTTGTGCACCGTCGCACAATCTCCAAACGGGAGGTTCCCTTGCACCGCCGCAGCCGCCGTCGCTCCGCGCTTCTCCTCACCGCCGCGATCGCCGCAGCGGCACCCCTGCTCACCGCCTGCGGCAACGACGCGCATCCGGGCGCGGCGGCCGTCGTCGGCGACCAGCGGATCACCGTCGCCCAACTGGAGAACCGCGTCGACGAGGTGCGCGAGGCCCAGCGCGCCGCCGTCCCGGACGACACCCAGTACGAGCAGGTCGTCGCCAAGACCGGCACCCTCACCCGCGACACCCTGCACGGCATGGTCCTCGACCGCGTCCTGCACCGCGCCGCCCGCGACGCCGGCGTGACCGTCAGCCGCAAGGAGGTCGAGGGCATGCGCGGCGGCCTGGAGGAACAGGCCGGCGGCCCCCGGCAGCTGGAGACGGCCTGGCTCCAGCAGTACGGCGTCGCCCCCGCACGCCTCGACGACAACCTCCGCGTCCAGCTGGAGGCCCAGAAACTCGCCCAGAGCCTCGGCACCGACACCAGCAGGCCCGAGTTCTGGCAGGCCCTGTCCGACGCCTCCAAGAAGCTCGACATCGACCTCAACCCGCGCTACGGCGCCTGGGACGTCCAGAAGAGCGGCCGCGTCGACGCACCGGCGCCGTGGCTGCGGGAGATCGCGGCGGCCGAGGTCCAGCAGCCCGCATAGCCCCACTGAGCAGCGACGATACGGCCCCCTGTGGACAACTCGGGGGGCCGTCGGCGGCGTGCGTTAGGTTCGGGGAGTGAACGCAACCACCGCCGACGCGACCACCCCCGGCCAGGGCCGCATCGTCCTGCTCACCACCAGCCACCGGGTCGCCCCCGGCCTGCTGTCCTGGCCCGCCTGGCAGGCCCTGCGCACCGCCGACCGCGTCCTGTGCGCCGACGGAGCCCACCCGCAGCTGCCGTACCTGCGCGAGGCGGGCGTCCGCGTCGACGAGGCGGCCCCCACCGCCGAGGAGCTGGTGGACGCCTGCGCCGGCGGCCGCACCGCGGTCGTCGTCGCCACCGGCGAAGGCGACCCCGCGCTCACCGACGGTCTGGCCCGCCTCGCCGGCTCCGGCCGCGTCCGCATGCCCGACCTCGAACTGCTCCCCGCCTCCTACGACCTCCCCGGCGCCCGCCTCCTCGACCTCGTCCAGGTCATGGACCGCATCCGCCTCGAATGCCCCTGGTCCTCGCAGCGCACCCACCGGGGCCTGGCCAAGTACGCCATCGAGGAGGCGTACGAACTCGTCGAGGCCATCGAGGACGGCGACCGCGACGAACTGCGCGAAGAACTCGGCGACGTGCTCCTCCAGGTCGTCTTCCACGCCCGCATCGCCGAGGACGACCCCGACGCCCCGTTCTCCGTCGACGACGTGGCCGGCACCATCGTCGACAAGCTCGTCCACCGCCACCCGCACGTCTTCGGCGACGAGAAGGCGGACACCCCCGAGGAGGTCCGCGCCCACTGGCTGCGCACCAAGGCCGCCGAGAAGCAGCGCACCTCCGTCACCGAAGGCGTCCCCCTCGGCCAGCCCGGCCTCGCCCTCGCCGCCAAGCTCGCCTCCCGCGTCCGCACGGCGGGCCTGCCCGTCCCGCTGCCCACCGGCGAGGGCATCGGCTACCAGCTCCTCGCCCTCGCCGCCCGCGCCGAGTCCGAGGGCACCGACCCCGAAGCGGCCCTGAGAGCAGCGGCCCGCACCTACCGCGACGCGATCCGGGCGGTCGAGGGATGACCGGCCTCCCGCCCGCCCCCGGCCCCGCTTCCGGCCCCGCCCCCGAGCTGTTCACCTGGGAGTTCGCGAGCGACCCCTACCCGGCCTACGCCTGGCTGCGCCGGCACGCCCCCGTGCACCGCACCCGGCTGCCCAGCGGAGTGGAGGCCTGGCTGGTCACCCGGTACGCGGACGCGAAGCAGGCCCTCGCCGACCCGCGGCTGTCCAAGAACCCGGCGCACCACGACGAGCCCGCGCACGCCAAGGGCAAGACCGGCATTCCGGGGGAGCGGAAGGCCGAGCTGATGACCCATCTGCTGAACATCGACCCGCCGGACCACACCCGGTTGCGCCGACTGGTCAGCAAGGCGTTCACGCCCCGCCGGGTGGCCGAGTTCGCCCCCCGGGTGCAGGAGCTGGCCGACGGCCTCATCGACCGGTTCGCGGCCACCGGCTCCGCCGACCTGATCCACGACTTCGCCTTCCCGCTGCCCATCTACGCTATCTGCGACCTGCTCGGCGTCCCCCGCGAGGACCAGGACGACTTCCGGGACTGGGCGGGCATGATGATCCGTCACGGAGGCGGCCCGCGAGGCGGCGTCGCGCGGTCGGTGAAGAAGATGCGCGGCTACCTCGCCGACCTCATCCACCGCAAGCGCGCCGCACTGCCGCCCGAGCCCGCCCCCGGCGAGGACCTCATCTCCGGCCTGATCCGCGCCTCCGACCACGGCGAGCACCTCACCGAGAACGAGGCCGCGGCCATGGCCTTCATCCTGCTCTTCGCAGGGTTCGAAACCACGGTGAACCTGATCGGCAACGGCACGTACGCGCTGCTCACCCACCCCGAGCAGCGGGAGCGGCTGCAGACGTCCCTCACCGCCGGCGAGCGCGGCCTGCTGGAGACCGGTGTCGAGGAACTCCTCCGCTACGACGGCCCGGTGGAGCTGGCCACCTGGCGCTTCGCCACCCGGCCGCTGACCATCGGCGGACAGGACGTGGCGGCCGGGGACCCCGTCCTCGTCGTCCTCGCCGCCGCCGACCGGGACCCGGAGCGGTTCACCGACCCGGACACCCTGGACCTCGCCCGGCGCGACAGCCAGCACCTCGGGTACGGCCACGGCATCCACTACTGCCTCGGCGCACCGCTCGCCAGGCTGGAGGGTCAGACGGCGCTGGCCACGCTCCTCACCAGGCTGCCCGACCTCCGCCTCGCCGCGGACCCGGCCGAACTGAGGTGGCGCGGCGGGCTCATCATGCGCGGTCTGCGTACGTTGCCCGTGTCGTTCACACCGCACGCGGCGCCGGCCGACCGCGGTGGATCACCGACGCAAAAGTGACACGCGCTCAACTCTGTGATCTTCACGTGATCTGCGCGGCATGAACTTGTGACTAGTGATGATCTCCCTATACGTTCACGGATCAACGTGGTGTCGAGCGTCATCCGCCGCGTGGGTCCCCGTCGTCTCGTGAAAGGTCGTCGCATGCTCTCCGGGAACGGTCGTCACCGTCGCCCCCGCCAGGCTCCCGCTCTGGTCGTCGCCGCCGGTGTGACCGGCTCCGCCATCGCGATCCCGCTGCTCGGTGCCACCGGCGCCCACGCGGCGGACTCGGCGACCTGGGACCAGGTGGCCGAGTGCGAGACCGGCGGCGCCTGGAGCCAGAACAGCGGCAACGGGTACTACGGCGGCCTGCAGCTGTCCCAGGAGGCCTGGGAGCGGTACGGCGGCCTCGACTACGCCCCGAGCGCCGACGAGGCAAGCCGTTCGCAGCAGATACGGATCGCCGAGAAGGTCCACGCGGACCAGGGCATCGCCGCCTGGCCGACCTGCGGCCTGCTCGCCGGTCTGGGCAACGACTCGGGAGCCGTGGGCGGCGGCTCGGCCGGTGACGGTGCGTCGGAAGGTTCGGACGCGTCGGGCAAGACCGACGGCTCCGGGTCGGCCGGGTCGCCGACGGCCACCGAAACGCCCGATGCATCCGAGTCGTCGGGGTCGTCCCGGTCGACGGGGTCCTCCGACGCCTCCGGGTCCTCAGGGTCTTCAGGGTCCTCCGAGTCGACCGGGAAGTCCGACTCGGGCGATGCGAACGAAGCGCCCCCTTCGTCCCCTTCGCCCTCTTCCTCGCCGGCCGGCACCCCCTCCGAGGCGTCGTCCGGTGACGCGAGTTCGTCCACCAAGTCGGACACTTCCGCCGAATCCGACCCCGACGCCCGTGCCGAACAGCAGGGCGGCGAGGGGGCGTCCGGCTCCGGACGGCACCGCGGCGACAGTGCGGACGAGGATGCGGGCGGCAGGGGCCGCGCGGACGAGACGGCGGGGCGGCACGCCTCGCGCGACGGTGAGCCGCGAGAGGTCGAGGACGGTGCGTACACCGTCCGTTCCGGGGACAGCCTGTGGGCCATCGCCGACTCCCTTGGCGTCGACGGCGGGTGGCACGCGCTGTACGCCGGCAACAAGACGGTCGTCGGTGCCGACCCGGACCACATCCTCCCCGGTCAGACGCTCACGGTCACGGGCGAATCGGTCGAAAAGCAGGGGTAGTTCGCGTCACGGTTGGAGATCATATGTCCCTTTTGGATCTCGTGAGAGATAGGTCTCAGAAGCCGTGATCGTCTTTGAAAATCCGCGGAGCGCGTGTCTACGGTCGTGACCGCTCGCCACCGCGGGCCCCGACAGCCGCAACGCCGAATCCTGCCAGCGGCCGTACGGGAACAGTCGTCGCGTCAAGCGCCGAAGGCAGGAGCGGGGGACCCAAGGTAAGTGCCGCACCGGGGCAGTTGAGCCGGAGCGGCTAGGGGTGGAGCCGAGTTCCGCGAGGAACCCGGCCGGGCAACTCAACCGGCCCGAACCCGACAGCTCACCTCGCAGGCGTCGGTGAGGGGATCAACCATGCTGTTTTCCAGCAAGGGCAAGCACCGTCGTCCGTCCAAGGCCACCCGTGTCATCGCCGTCGCCGGCGTCACCGGTGCCGCCGTCGCCGCCCCGCTGATGGCGGCCGGCAACGCCTCCGCCGCCACCGCGTCCGAGTGGGACGCCGTCGCCCAGTGCGAGGCCGGCGGCAACTGGTCCATCAACACCGGCAACGGTTACTACGGCGGTCTGCAGTTCTCCGCCTCCACCTGGGCCGCCTACGGCGGTACGCAGTACGCCTCCACCGCCGACCAGGCGAGCAAGGCGCAGCAGATCGAGATCGGCGAGAAGGTCCTCGCGGGTCAGGGCAAGGGTGCCTGGCCGGTCTGCGGCACCGGCCTGTCGGGTGCCGCGTACAGCGGTGGCGGCTCGGACAGCGGCTCCGGCAGCTCCGAGGGCTCGCAGAGCCAGAGCGGCGGCTCCACCGCCGAGCGCTCCACCGAGCAGAAGGCCTCGCGCTCCGAGGAGCGCCCGGCCGCCGAGCCGAAGGCCGACAAGCCCGCCGAGAAGAAGACCGTCACCACCCCGACCGGCAAGAAGGTCGAGAAGGGTGACGGCGAGTACAAGGTCGTCAAGGGCGACACCCTCAGCACGATCGCCCACGAGCACGACGTCAAGGGCGGCTGGGCGAAGCTGTTCAAGCTGAACGACGACATCGTCGACGACGCCGACCTCATCTACCCGGGCCAGCAGCTGCACCTGAAGTAAACGGCGGCGGCTCCCGCGACTCCCGCCCCGGTGCGTGTTCCCCCGTACGCACCGGGGCGGGCTTTTTCGCGTCGGGCGCCCGGACGGGAGTCCGCTCCCGTGCCCGGCGCGGACCCGGCCGGTGCCCGCCCGGCGTCGGCCCCCGCGCCCGGCACTGGTTGGGTCCCGGTTTCCGGAAACGTCTTTGTTCCGTTCGGAAACAATTTACTCTCGGTTCTGTCCAGCGGGTGGGCGATCGGCTGGCCGATCGCCCCGGGCCGGTTAGGCTCGGTCCCGCAGAGCCGCCGCGGTCCTGCGGGACCCGCGCGTCACACCGAAGCGTCACATTGAAGAAGGAGATGCTCGTGCCGTCCATCGACGTCGTCGTAGCCCGGGAAATCCTGGACTCCCGAGGCAACCCCACGGTCGAGGTCGAGGTCGGCCTCGACGACGGCAGCACGGGTCGTGCCGCCGTTCCGTCCGGCGCCTCCACCGGTGCCTTCGAGGCCATCGAACTCCGTGACGGCGACCCGGGCCGTTACCTCGGCAAGGGTGTCGAGAAGGCCGTCCTGGCCGTCATCGAGCAGATCGGCCCGGAGCTGGTCGGCTACGACGCCACCGAGCAGCGCCTGATCGACCAGGCCATGTTCGACCTGGACGCCACCGACAACAAGGGCTCGCTCGGCGCCAACGCCATCCTCGGCGTCTCCCTCGCCGTCGCCCACGCCGCCTCCGAGGCGTCGGACCTGCCGCTCTTCCGCTACCTGGGCGGCCCGAACGCGCACCTGCTGCCGGTGCCGATGATGAACATCCTGAACGGCGGCTCGCACGCCGACTCCAACGTGGACATCCAGGAGTTCATGATCGCCCCGATCGGCGCGGAGTCCTTCTCCGAGGCCCTGCGCTGGGGTGCCGAGGTCTACCACACCCTCAAGAAGGTCCTGAAGAACAAGGGCCTGGCCACCGGCCTCGGCGACGAGGGCGGCTTCGCCCCCAACCTCGGCTCCAACCGCGAGGCGCTCGACCTCATCCTGGAGGCGATCAAGGAGGCCGGCTACACCCCCGGCGAGCAGATCGCCCTCGCGCTCGACGTCGCCGCGTCCGAGTTCTACAAGGACGGCTCCTACTCCTTCGAGGGCAAGAACCGCTCCGCCGCCGAGATGACGGAGTACTACGCCGAGCTGGTCGAGGCGTACCCGCTGGTCTCCATCGAGGACCCGCTGTTCGAGGACGACTGGGACGGCTGGAACACCATCACCGCCAAGCTCGGCGACAAGGTCCAGCTCGTCGGCGACGACCTGTTCGTCACCAACCCGGAGCGCCTGGCCCGCGGCATCGAGGAGAACTCGGCCAACGCCCTGCTGGTCAAGGTCAACCAGATCGGTTCGCTGACCGAGACCCTGGACGCCGTGGAGCTGGCCCAGCGCAACGGCTTCAAGTGCATGATGTCCCACCGCTCCGGCGAGACCGAGGACGTCACCATCGCCGACCTGGCCGTCGCCACCAACTGCGGCCAGATCAAGACCGGTGCCCCGGCCCGCTCCGAGCGCGTCGCCAAGTACAACCAGCTGCTGCGCATCGAGGAGATCCTCGACGACGCAGCGGTGTACGCCGGCCGCAGCGCCTTCCCGCGCTTCAAGGGCTGACCGCACCCCGTAAGCCCCGCGAGAGGCAGCGTCGTACGTACGTCCCCGTACTCGGTCCCGTACCGTGTGCGGGGACGTACGCACGTATGACGGACGACGCACGAAGGCTGAGGCGGGGCGACATGGCGGTGAAGGACCGGGACCGTTTCTCCACCGCGACCAGGATCCGGATCATCGGGGAGCAGACCGCGGCCCGGGTCTACCGCTCGCAGACCAAGCGCCAGGCGCGGCGTTCCCGGCTGACCGGCCGGGCCGCGCTGCTCGCCATGGTGCTCTGCTCGCTCGTCGTGGCGCTCGCCTACCCGATCCGGCAGTACGTCGCCCAGCGCGCCGAGATCGCCGATCTCCGGCAGGAGCAGCGGGAGACCCGGCAGCGGGTCGAGGAGCTGCGCGACCTGAAGGCGCGCTGGCAGGACGACGCCTACGCCGAGCAGCAGGTCCGGCTGCGGCTGCACTACGTGATGCCGGGGGAGACGGGGTTCGTCGTCGTCGACCCGGACGCGGCCGAGCAGACCCGCGCCCAGGCCGGCGCCGCCGACCGCCCCTGGTACCGCAACGTGTGGGACGGGGTCGACAAGGCCGACGCCGCCGCCGCCCGCCGGCAGTGAACCGACCGTGCCGGCAGTGACTCAACAGGAAGACCAGCAGAAGACAGCCATGCAGACTCCCCCGCCGACCACCCCGCGCACCGAGCCGACCGACGCGGACGTGGCGGCCTTCAAGCAGCAGCTCGGACGCCCGCCGCGGGGCCTGCGCGCCATCGCGCACCGCTGCCCGTGCGGACAGCCGGACGTCGTGGAGACGGCACCGCGCCTGCCCGACGGCACGCCCTTCCCGACGCTGTACTACCTGACGTGCCCGAGGGCGGCCTCCGCGATCGGCACGCTGGAGGCGAACGGCGTGATGAAGGAGATGACCGAGCGCCTCGCCGCCGACCCGGAGCTGGCCGCCGCCTACCGTGCCGCGCACGAGGACTACGTCCGGCGCCGCGACGAGATCGAGGAGCTGACCGGCTTCCCGAGCGCGGGCGGCATGCCGGACCGTGTGAAGTGCCTGCACGTGCTGGTCGCCCACTCGCTGGCGGCCGGTCCCGGCGTCAACCCGCTGGGCGACGAGGCGATCGCGATGCTGCCCGAGTGGTGGCGCAAGGGGCCGTGCGTGACCCCCGCCGACCCGACCGATCCGGCCGGCCCGACCGACCAGGAGGACGTCCAGTGACCCGTGTCGCCGCCGTCGACTGCGGTACTAACTCCATCCGGCTGCTGGTCGCCGATGCCGACCCGGCCACCGGCGAGCTGACCGACCTGGACCGCCGGATGACCATCGTGCGGCTCGGCCAGGGGGTCGACCGCACCGGCCGGCTGGCGCCCGAGGCGCTGGAGCGGACCTTCGCCGCGTGCCGCGAGTACGCCGGGGTCGTCAAGGAGCACGGCGCCGAGCGGCTGCGCTTCGTGGCCACCTCCGCCTCCCGCGACGCGGAGAACCGGGACGACTTCGTGCGCGGGGTGCTGGACATCCTGGGTGTCGAGCCGGAGGTCATCACCGGCGACCAGGAGGCCGCGTTCTCCTTCACCGGCGCCACCAAGGAGCTGACCGGCCGCGCGGACCTCGACACGCCCTACCTGGTCGTGGACATCGGCGGCGGCTCCACGGAGTTCGTCGTCGGCGACGACCGGGTGCGCGCCGCCCGCTCCGTGGACGTCGGCTGCGTCCGGATGACCGAGCGGCACCTGGTGCACGACGGCGCCGTGACCGACCCGCCCACCGAGGCGCAGGTCGCGGCGATGCGGGCCGACATCGAGGCGGCCCTCGACCTGGCCGAGCGGACGGTGCCGCTGCGCGAGGCGCGCACGCTGGTGGGGCTCGCCGGGTCGGTGACGTCGGTGTCCGCGATCGCGCAGGAGCTGCCCGAGTACGACTCGGCCGCCATCCACCACTCCCGTGTCTCCCACGACCGGGTCCGCGAGATCACCGACTGGCTGCTGCGGTCCTCCCACGCCGAGCGCGCGGCGGTCCCCTCCCTGCACCCGGGCCGGGTCGACGTGATCGCGGCCGGGGCGCTGGTACTGCTGGCGGTCATGGAGCGGACGGGCGCGCAGGAGGTCGTCGTCAGCGAGCACGACATCCTCGACGGCATCGCCTGGTCGCTCGCCTGAAGCACCCGCCCGGGGCGCTCGTGGGGCGTCCGCGGGGCGCCCGGGCGGCGCTCGCGAGGCGCTCGGGCGGGTCCTGCGGCAGCGGTCTGAGCAGGACGGACGACGATTGAGCGGGTTCCGGGGGGCCGCTCGGGCGCGTCGGCGACATCCCGTCGGCAAAGTTCGTGAAGTTCTTCACAAGGAAATCGGGCCCGTCGGGCTGGGAAAGCGCGCTCGCTGACCCTTTTGGGCTTTCAACTGCCCTTTGAACGCGTTCAGGACGGTGTTTCGAGAGGGGTGCGCGGAGCCCCTCCGGAGGGGTGGTTCACCGTCCCGGGTGCGCGGAGGTGCAGCTCACGCGGCATTGACAACGGGGTCCCCTACACGCTGGTTCCTTCGCCCGCCATGATCTCCGTCACTTCGGCGGCGGATGGTAGCACAGCCTCCACCGAACCTTGTGAAGGGGCGCACGAACCACCCCCCTCGGTCGGGTGGATACTCGATGGCATGAGCACCACGGAGCGTCCCAGGATCCTCGTAGTAGGCGGTGGGTACGTAGGCCTGTACGCAGCTCGACGCATCCAGAAGAAGATGCGTTACGGCGAGGCGACCGTCACCGTCGTCGACCCGCGGTCGTACATGACCTACCAGCCCTTCCTCCCCGAAGCCGCCGCCGGCAGCATCTCCCCGCGGCACGTCGTCGTCCCCCTCAGGCGCGTGCTTCCGAAGGCGGAGGTCCTCACCGGCCGGGTCACCACCATCGACCAGGACCGCAAGGTCGCCACGATCGCCCCGCTGGTGGGCGAGGCGTACGAGCTGCCCTTCGACTACCTGGTCATCGCCATGGGCGCGGTCTCCCGCACCTTCCCGATCCCCGGCCTCGCCGAGCAGGGCATCGGCATGAAGGGCATCGAGGAGTCCATCGGCCTGCGCAACCACGTCCTGGAGCAGCTGGACAAGGCCGACTCCACCACCGACGAGGAGATCCGCCGCAAGGCGCTCACCTTCGTCTTCATCGGCGGCGGTTTCGCCGGCGCGGAGACCATCGGTGAGGTCGAGGACATGGCCCGCGACGCGGCCAAGTACTACAACAACGTCTCCCGCGAGGACATGCGCTTCGTCCTCGTGGACGCCGCCGACAAGATCCTCCCCGAGGTCGGCCCCAAGCTCGGCCAGTACGGCAAGGAGCACCTCGAAGGCCGCGGCGTCGAGGTCTACCTGTCCACCTCCATGGACTCCTGCGTCGACGGCCACGTGGTGCTCAAGAACGGCCTCGAGGTCGACTCCAACACCATCGTGTGGACGGCCGGCGTCAAGCCCAACCCGGCGCTGTCCCGCTTCGGTCTGCCGCTGGGCCCGCGCGGTCACGTCGACTGCGCGCCGACCCTCCAGGTGCAGGGCACCGACTACATCTGGGCCGCGGGCGACAACGCCCAGGTGCCGGACCTGGTCGGCCGCAAGGCGGGCAACGAGAACGCCTGGTGCCCGCCGAACGCCCAGCACGCGCTGCGCCAGGCCAAGGTCCTCGGCGACAACGTGATCTCCGGCATGCGGGGCTTCCCGCAGAAGGAGTACAGCCACGCCAACAAGGGCGCGGTCGCGGGCCTCGGCCTGCACAAGGGCGTCGCGATGATCGTCATGGGCAAGATGAAGATCAAGCTCAAGGGCCGTCTCGCCTGGTACATGCACCGCGGCTACCACGGCATGGCGATGCCGACCTGGAACCGCAAGATCCGTGTCTTCGCGGACTGGACGCTCGGCATGTTCCTCAAGCGCGAGGTCGTCTCCCTCGGTGCGATGGAGACGCCGCGCGAGGAGTTCTACGAGGCCGCCAAGCCGGCCCCGAAGCCCGCCGCGGCGCGGCCCGTCGACCAGGGCGTCACGGGCGAGAAGGCCGAGAAGCAGGAGAAGACCGAGGCCAAGGCCTCCTGACTCCCGGCCGCTCGCGGCAGCGGCGGCACGGCAGTCGCAGCAGCACAGTCACAGCATCAGCAGTACCAGCGGTTCCAGCAGTTGTCCGAAGGGGTCGTCCGCCATCCGTGGTGCGGGCGGCCCCTTCGGGCTGTGCGGGAGCCGGGGGCGCGTCGGGCGCGCGCCGCGTGCGCCGCGCCGACGGGGCGGCAATGTTGTTGGTGGGTACAGCTATTTTGCCGAGTCGTAACGCGCGCCGGGGACTGTACGGCGGGTCCTCAGGTGTTTACGTGGTGTCGGACATTCCGGGATCGCTCGTCACGGAGGCACGCCATGGCTGACGCCGCGCTGCGGCTGCAGAACCTCTTCGAACAGTTGCTGGGAGCACCACTCCCGGTGCGCATCCGCGCCTGGGACGGTTCGCAGGCGGGTCCGCCGGGCGCGCCGACCCTCGTCGTCCGCAACCGCAGGGCCCTGCGCCGGCTGCTGTTCAAACCGGGTGAACTGGGCCTGGCCCGCGCCTGGGTGGCCGGCGACGTCGACGTCGACGGCGACCTCTACACCGCCCTCGAACTGATGGCGGGCCTCGTCTGGGAGCGCGGCGACGACGCCCGCACTCTGCTGGAGGCGCTGCGCGACCCCGAGGTACGGGCCGCCGTACGCGGTCTGGTGAAGCTCGCCGGGCCGCCGCTGCCGCCCGCCCCGCCGCCGGAGGAGGTCCGCCGGGCCCGCGGCCACCTGCACACCAAGCGCACCGACAAGCGGGCCATCAGTCACCACTACGACGTCGGCAACGACTTCTACGAACTCGTCCTCGGCCCCTCCATGGTGTACTCCTGCGCCTACTGGTCCGCCCGGCCGGCCGACGGCGGCACCCTGGAGGACGCCCAGCGGGACAAGCTCGAACTCGTCAGCCGCAAGCTGGACCTGAGGCCCGGTCAGCGCCTCCTCGACGTCGGCTGCGGCTGGGGATCCATGGCGATCCACGCGGCCCGCGAGCACGGCGTGAGCGTCGTCGGCGTGACACTGTCCCAGGAACAGGCCGCCTACGCCCGCAAGCGCGTCGCCGACGAGGGGCTCACCGACCGGGTGGAGATCCGGGTCCAGGACTACCGGGACGTCGCGGACGGGCCGTACGACGCCGTCTCCTCCATCGGGATGGCCGAGCACGTCGGCGCCGAGCGCTACCTGGAGTACGCCACTGACCTGCACCAGCTCCTCAAGCCCGGCGGACGGCTGCTGAACCACCAGATCGCCCGCCGTCCGCAGCGTGACGAGTCCGCCTACAACGTGGACGAGTTCATCGACGCCTACGTCTTCCCCGACGGCGAACTGGCTCCCGTCGGCACCACCGTCACGCAGCTGGAGCGCGCCGGCTTCGAGGTGCGCGACGTGGAGTCGATCCGCGAGCACTACGCCCTCACGCTGCGCCGCTGGGTCGCCAACCTGGAGTCCGAGTGGGCGGCGGCCACCCGGCTGGTCAGCCCCGGCCGGGCCCGGGTCTGGCAGCTGTACATGGCGGCCTCCGCGCTGGCCTTCGAGCGCAACCGCATCGGCGTCAACCAGGTCCTCGCCGTGAAGACGCCCGAGACGGGCGCCTCCGGGATGCCGCTGCGGGCCCGCGTGTGGGGCCCGCCCGCTCTGACCTGATCCGCCCACGACCCGAAAGGGCCGGGCACCCCGTGCGGGGAGCCCGGCCCTTTCGGCGTACCGCCTCGCGGCCAGGGGGTGTCGGTCACTCGGCCTTGATCGCGTTCAGCATGTTCAGCCGGGCGGCGTTGCGGGCCGGCCACATCGCGGCCAGGACGCCCACCAGGCCGGCCAGCACCACGAAGATCCCGATCCGGTCCCAGGGCAGGACCAGCGCGTACCCCGGGATCTGGTCGGCGACGGTCTCGCCGATCGCCCAGCCGAGGAACGTGCCGAGACCGATGCCGACCACCGCGCCGAACACCGAGATGACGACGGCCTCCAGGCGGACCATCCGCTTCACCCGGCGCCGGTCCAGACCGATCGCGCGCAGCATGCCGATCTCCTGCTGCCGTTCGAAGACGGACATCGCGAGGGTGTTGACCACGCCCAGCACCGCGATCATCAGGGCCATCGCCAGCAGGCCGTACATGACGTTCAGCAGGGTGTTGATGGCGCCGCCGAACTCGTCGCGGATGTCCTGCCGGTCCATGACGGTGATCGCGGGGTTGTCGCCCAGCGCGTCGACGAGGACCTTCTCGTTCGCCGCGGACTGCCCGCCGTCGGCCTTCACGAAGATCTCCCGGATGGACGGCTTCGCCTCGTGCCGGTCCACGACCTTCCGGTCGACGAGGACGGGGGAGAGGAACTCGCTGTCCTTGTAGACGGCGCCGACCGTCAGCGTGGCCTTCTCGTCGTCGTCGAAGGTGACGGGGACGGTGTCGCCGGTCTTCCAGCCCTTGCTCTTCGCCGTCTTCTCGGCGACCGCGATCCGGCCCTCGGCGAGCGAGTCCGCGCTGCCGTCGACGACGTCGACGGCCAGGACCTTCTGGATGTCCCCCGAGGTGACGGCGGAGGCCGACACGTAGTCGCCGTCGACCCGGAAGTAGGCGGACTGCTGCGGCGAGACCGCGGTCACGCCCTTCGCCTTCTCCAGCGCCGTCAGCGCGGACCGGTCGAGGTCGCCGCCGTTGGCCATCGTGACCATGTAGTCGGCCCTGATGTTGTCCGTGGTCATCTTGTCGATGGCGGCGCCGACCGTCACGCCGAGCACCGACAGGCCGGTCACCAGCGTCAGGCCGATCGCCAGCGCGGAGGCGGTGGCGCCGGTGCGGCGCGGGTTGCGGACCGCGTTCTGGCCGGCCAGCCTGCCCGCCACCCCGAAGGGCCCGACGAGCAGCGGACGGACGAGTGCGATCACGGGCCGGGACAGCAGCGGGATCAGGACGATGACACCGATGAGCGCGAAGAACGCGCCCGCCCCGATGTAGATCCGGCCGTCGTCGCCGCCGGTCGAGGCACCGGCCACGATCGCCACCGCACCGAGGGCGGTGACGGCCGCGCCGATCGAGTTGCGCACGACCAGCGACTTGGTGGTGGCCACCGCGTGGACGCTGTTCATGGCCGCCACCGGCGGGATCTTCGCGGCCCGGCGGCCGGGCAGCCAGGCGGCGAACACCGTGATCAGCACGCCCACCGCGAACGCCGCGACCACCGGCGTGGCGGACAGGACCAGCGGACCGTCCGGCATCTTCATGTCGGCCGCGGCCATGCCGGAGCGCAGTGCGACGGCGAGGCCGACGCCGAGGGCGAAGCCGACGGCCGAGGCGACCAGGCCCACCACCGCGGCCTCGGCGAGCACCGAACGGGTGATCTGCCGGCGGGACGCGCCGACGGCCCGCATCAGGGCGATCTCCTTGGTGCGCTGGGCGACGAGCATCGTGAACGTGTTGGAGATCAGGAAGATCCCGACGAACAGCGCGATGCCCGCGAAGCCGAGCAGGACCTGCTTGAGGTTGCCCAGGCCCTGCTCGATCTGCTCGGCCTGCTCGTCGGCGAGCGCCTTGCCGGTGCGGGCCTCGGCGGTGTCGGGCAGCAGCGGCTCGACCGCGTGCAGGATCCGGGTGTCGTCGGCGCCGGGGGCGGCGGTGACGGTGACCGTCTCGAAGTAGCCCGGCCGGAGGTACTGCTGCTGGGCGACGGCGGTGTCGAAGAGGACCAGGCTGCCGCCGGCGTTGACGGCGCCGTCCTCGGTGGTGAACACCCCGCTGAGGGTGTACTCCCGCACCGGGCCGTTGGTCGCGACGCGCACCCGGTCGCCGACCTCGTACGCGCCCTTGGCCGCGGACTCCTCGTCCAGGGCGACCTGGTCGTCCTTCACCGGGCCCGCGCCGTCGGTGAACGTGTAGGCGGTGTCCTTGCCGTCCTCGCCGGGGGCGAAGTTGGAGCCCTTGTTGGACCAGCCGACGCCGATGAGCTTCCCGTCCGGGTCGGCGACCCCGGCGAAGCCCTCGACCCGGCCGTACACCCCGGCGACGCCGTCCACGGCGGAGATCCGGTCGAGGTCCTTGCCAGAGAGGCCGGGCTCCTCCTTGGGGTTGTCCGGGTCGGCGTGCGAGGTGACGGCGACGGCGACGTCGTAGCTCTTCGCCGACTGGTTGCGGAAGGCGTTCGAGAGGGTGTCGGCGAAGACCAGGGTGCCGGAGACGAACGCCACGCCGAGCATCACGGCGAGCACGGTCATCAACAGCCTGGCCTTGTGCGCGAAGACGTTGCGCAAGGCGGTACGGAACATGGGTCTACTTCGTCCAGACGTACGGGGCGGAAGGCGGGCGGGGGATCAGCTGGTGCGGCCCTTGGCGTCGAACCGCTTCATGCGGTCCAGCACCGAGTCGGCCGTCGGCCCGTACACCTCGTCGACGATGCGTCCGTCGGCCAGGAACACCACCCGGTCCGCGTAGGAGGCGGCCACCGGGTCGTGCGTCACCATCACCACCGTCTGGCCCAGCTCCCGCACCGAGTTGCGCAGGAAGCCCAGCACCTCGGCGCCGGACCGGGAGTCGAGGTTTCCGGTCGGCTCGTCACCGAAGATGATCTCCGGCCGGGAGGCCAGTGCCCGCGCCACGGCCACGCGCTGCTGCTGTCCGCCGGAGAGCTGGGAGGGCCGGTGACCGAGGCGTCCGGACAGCCCGACCATCTGGATCACGGAGTCCAGCCACTGCTTGTCGGGCTTGCGGCCCGCGATGTCCATCGGGAGGGTGATGTTCTCCAGCGCGGTGAGCGTCGGCAGCAGGTTGAACGCCTGGAAGATGAAGCCGATCTTGTCCCGGCGCAACTTGGTGAGCTGCTTGTCCTTGAGCGAGCCCAGCTCGGTCTCGCCGATCCGCACGGAGCCGGACGAGAAGGTGTCGAGGCCGGCGACGCAGTGCATCAGCGTGGACTTGCCGGAACCGGAGGGGCCCATGATCGCGGTGAGCTCGGCCTGCCGGAAGTCGATGGAGACCCGGTCCAGGGCGACCACCTGGGTCTCGCCCTGGCCGTAGATCTTGGAAAGCTCCGTGGCGCGCGCGGCCACGAGGGTGGACCGGTCGGCGATTGGTGCGGTGGTCACGGGAAGGGCGCTCCTGTCGGTACGGCGGGTGGGTCGGCACGGTGTGTGCGGGGACGTCATCCATCGTCCCGGCCGTGCGGCGCCGTGTAGTCAGCCGCTGTTCCGGTTCAGGGGGGCGACTCCGGTCGGACGGCCGGGGCCGGTGTCATACCTGCGGATGAGGGCGGACCCCGACGACAGGGTGAGCCAGAACAGGGCGGGCGCCCTTGTCGGGACGGTGAAATCCCGTCATTCCGCATGCACCGCGGACCGTCTCACGCAAGGCTGTTGGCATGTGCTGATGGCCTGCCCTGGTAGCTGATGCCCCCTCAGGCGCCAATAAAATAAGACAACATCGATCGTCCCGTCCGAGGCCGGGAGGGGCGTCCCGATAGGCTCAAGGCACGCGACGCGGAGCCCATGGCCTGCCCGGATGGTGGAATGCAGACACGGCGAGCTTAAACCTCGCTGCCCCTTCGAGGGCGTGCCGGTTCAAGTCCGGCTCCGGGCACCATCACGCGCTGCCGCCGACCGGGGACGCCCCGTGCGGGTGCGGGCAGGGCGGGCGCGGTGTAGAGAGTAGGTGTGTCGCGGTACCTCGCAGGACTTCTCCGGTCGGCGCGGGCGGGCCACGGAATGATCGTCGTCCCGATCGCCTGGATCGTCGCGGTCTTCACGATCGACGTACTCGCACCCTCGAACATCCATCTGGGTCCGCTCCTCGTCGCCGCCCCGGCGATCACCGCGTCCTTCGGCGGGCCCCGGACGGTGGGAGCGGTGGCCGCGCTGGCGGTGGCCGCGCAGACCGCCATCGGAGTGCTGCGCGACCGGGACGAGCTCTTCTCGTCCAATCACCAGGCACAGATCTACGCCCTCGTGCTGGTGGGGGCGAGTCTCGTGGTCTTCTGCGTCCTGCGTGACCGGCGCGCCCGGGAGCTCTCCCAGGTCCGGTACGTGTCCGAGACCGCCCAGCGGGTGGTGCTGCCGCCGCTGCCCGGAACGCTGGGGCCGCTGCGCGCCGCCGCCCTCTACCTCGCCGCCGAGGAGGAGGCGCGGATCGGCGGCGACCTCTACGCGGCGGTCCGCACCGCCACCGGCACCCGGCTGATCGTCGGCGACGTGCGGGGCAAGGGGATGACCGCGGTGGGCGACGCCGCGCTGCTGCTCGGCGCCTTCCGGGCCGCGGCCCACCGCCAGGCGAGCCTCGGCGACCTGGTGGCCTTCCTCGACAAGAGCGTGAGCTGGGACCTGATGGAGCCGGACGGGACGGACGGCGTCGGGGAAACCTTCATCACGGCCCTGGTCCTGGACGTGCCCGACCGGACCGGCCGGGTGGAGATGATTGCCTGCGGGCACCCCCCACCGGTCGTCGTGCGCGACGGCCGCCCCACGACCATGCACGCCGCCCGGCCCGCCCCTCCGCTGGGACTCGGCGAACTGGCACACCCGCACTACCGCGCGGACAGCTTCCGGTTCGAACCCGGCGACCTTCTGCTGCTGCACACCGACGGGGTCACCGAGGCCCGCGCTCCCTTCGGGGCCTTCTATCCGCTCACCGAGCGGATCACCGGCTGGACCGACCGCGACCCCGAGGCCTTCCTCCGCCGCCTGCGGCGTGACCTGCTGCGCCATGTCGGCGGCCGGCTGGACGACGACGCCGCCGTGGTCGTGATGGTGCGCCCCGCCTCCTCCCGGACCTGACCGCCGGCCGCCTCGCGTCAGGGCGGGGGCCGGAACCGTTGACAGCGGCGCGGCGGGAGCAGAAACTCAGTGCACCGTGAGGGTGAAGGAAAGTTCACCACGCGAACACCGTCGTGTGACGAAGGAACAACGGCAACGACGCCGATCGAAGGGAACGACCGATGCGCACCACCGTCGGCATCATCGGGGCAGGCCCCGCCGGGCTCCTGCTCGCCCGGCTGCTGCACAACGCGGGGATCGACTCGGTCGTCCTGGAGAGCCGCGACCGCGCCTACGTCGAACGCAGGCAGCGCGCCGGAATCCTGGAACAGGGCACGGTGGACGTGCTGCGCGCGGCCGGGGCCGGGGAGCGGATGGACCGCGAGGGGCTGCGCCACGACGGGATCGAGCTGCGGTTCTCCCGGCGCCGCCACCGCGTCGACTTCCCCGCGCTCACCGGCGGCAGGTCCGTCATGGTCTACGCGCAGACCGAGGTCTGCAAGGACCTCATCGCCCTCCAGCTGGAGTCGGGCGGGCCGCTGCTCTTCGAGACCGAGGCGCTGGCCGTGGAGGACGCCGGGACGGACCGGCCGCGCGTCCGCTTCCGGCGGGGCGGCGCGAGCGGCGGCGGCACCGAGGAGGTGCTCGAGTGCGACTACGTCGTCGGCTGCGACGGCTTCTGGGGCGTGGCCCGGGCGGCCGTCCCGGACGGGCGGACCTTCGAGCGGACGTACCCCTTCGGCTGGCTCGGCATCCTCGCCGACGTCGCGCCCTCGCACGACGAGCTGGTCTACGCCCGCCACGACCGCGGCTTCGCCCTGCTGTCCATGCGCTCCCCGTCCGTCTCCCGCCTCTACCTCCAGGTCCCCGCCGACACGGACGCCGACAGCTGGAGCGACGAGGAGATCTGGGACGAGCTGGAGCGCCGCCTGGAGACCGACGACGACTGGACGCTGCGCCGGGGTCCCGTCACCCAGAAGTCGGTCACGCCGATGCGCTCCTACGTGCACGAGCCCATGCGGCACGGCCGTCTCTTCCTGGCCGGCGACGCCGCGCACATCGTGCCCCCCACCGGCGCCAAGGGCCTCAACCTCGCCGTCGGCGACGTGGTCACCCTCGCGCGCGCCCTCGCCCACCGCGCCGCGACCGGCTCGGACGAACTGCTCGACACCTACTCCGCGACCTGCCTGCGCCGCGTCTGGCAGGCCGAGCGGTTCTCGTACGACATGACGACACTGCTGCACAAGGCCCCCGACGCCACGCCCTTCGAGGACCGCCTCCAGCTGGCCCGCCTCGACCGGATCACCTCCTCCCGCGCCGCCGAGACCGACCTCGCCGAGGCCTACACCGGGTTCCCGGTCGGGTGAGCGCGGCCCGCGGCCCGCACGGCCCCGGCCGTGAAGGGAATCACTGATCGGCGTAGCGTGTTGAGCCGCAAGTCGAGGGAAAGATCCTCCCCAAGCAGTAGGGTCATTCCTTTGCCGTTCTATTACTCTTGAGCCAAGGCTGCGCCGTGTGGCCATGGAGGAGTGAAATGAGGAGCAGAAACCCGGTCTTCTCGCGACGGGGGTTCAGCCGCGACAACGGCTACGCGGGCTTCAACGCCGCGCCGCAGGCCGGGGGACCCGCCGTCGCCACGCAGGGCAACCCGTACGCGCAGCCCGCCGGCAACCCGTACGCGCAGAACCCGTACGCGCAGCAGGACCTTCAGTACGGCGCGCCGCCGCAGGCGCCCGCCACCACCGGCCGGATGACGATGGACGACGTCGTCGTCCGCACGGCGAGCACGCTCGGCGTGCTCGTGGTGACCGCCGCGCTCGCATGGGCGCTGCTGCCGGTGGACGACGCCAACATCAGCCGCTCGTACGGCATCGGTATCGGTGCCGCGCTGATCGGCATGGTCCTGGCGCTCGTCCAGTCCTTCAAGCGCAAGCCCACGCCGGCGCTGATCCTGTCGTACGCGGCGTTCGAGGGTGTCTTCCTCGGCGTCGTCTCCAGCGTCGTCGACAACCGCATCGCGGACGGCGCGGCCATGCAGGCCGTGATCGGCACGATGGCGGTCTTCGCCGGCGTGCTGGTCGCCTACAAGGCGGGCTGGATCCGCGTCAACCGACGCTTCTACGGCTTCGTGATGGCGGCCGCGCTCGGCTTCGTCCTGCTGATGATGGTGAACCTGCTGTTCGCCGTCTTCGGCGGCGGTGACGGCCTCGGCTTCCGCAGCGGTGCGCTCGGTGTCGTCTTCGGCGTCATCGGCGTCATCCTCGGCGCCTGCTTCCTGGCCCTCGACTTCAAGCAGGTCGAGGACGGGCTCGCCTACGGCGCCCCGCGCGAGGAGGCCTGGTTCGCCGCGTTCGGCCTCACGCTGACGCTGGTCTGGATCTACCTGGAGTTCCTGCGGCTCATCGCGATCCTGAACAGCAACGACTAGCAGGACCGAGCAGCACCACGCAGCTGAAGGGCCCCGGGCTTCACGCCCGGGGCCCTTCGTCGTCATGAGGCCGGGCCCCGCTCACCGCAGTTTGCGCGCGGCCCTTCTCAGGTCGTATTCGTGGACGATGGCCTTCGCGTGGCCGTACGCGAGGTTGTGTTCGTGGCGGAGCCAGCTGACCTTTTCCTCGAACCGGAAGAGGGAGGGTCCGTCCTCGACGGCACGCAGCCAGTCGGAGATCTCACGGCCGGTGCACTGGGGAATGCGGGCGAGCAGATTGCGATGGGTCTCCTCGGAGAAGACGTGGGACATCGGCGCCTCCGGGCGAAAGGGGATGTGAGCCGGTCCTTCAGGTCACCGTGCCCGAGCGTGCGCCCGTTGGCAACAGTCCCGGACGGCCGCGTACGCTCACGCCGTGGTTGATACGACGCCCTTGACCCGTGCCGTGGACGACTTCGCCGACCGGCTGCGGGCCGCCCCGCAGAGCCGGCTGCAACGCGGCGCCGCCGCCGAGGCGCTGGAGCTGGCCAGGGAGTTGGCCCGGCGCGCCCAGTCGGTGGAGGAGCCCGGAACCGAGCCCCGTGAGATGCCGGACGCGGGCATGTTCGCCGCGGCCGACCAGATCGCCGTCGCCGCACACGACTTGGCCCTCGTCCTGGAGGACGAGAGCCAGGTGGAGGAAGCGGCGGCGCTGGTGGAGGAGGCCCGCAAGCGGGCCGGGGTCTGACGCGACCGGGTGACTACAGGGACGCGATGACGCGGTCCGCCAGGATGTACACGGTCTCCTCGCCGCAGGCGAAGGTCAGCGTGTAGGCGCCGGAGATCCCGGAGCCGCCGAGCAGGTACGGCGTCTGGCCGGCGCCCAGCGCGGCGGCCAGGCGCTCGGCCGTCTCGCGGTGGCCGGGGGTCATGCACAGGGTGGTGCCGTCGGCGAAGACGTACACGTCGAGCGTGCCCAGCGGCCCCGGCCGGACGTCCGCCAGCGCGACGCTCGACCCCGCCAGCTCCTCCAGGGCGGCCACCGTGCGGTCGTGGTCGTTCCCGGCCGGGGACGGGTTCGGTACGAAGTCCGGGTGCGAGGGGTGCCGGCGGCGGGCGGCGGCCAGCTCGGCGGACTCCCGCGGCCCCGCCTCCTGCGCAGTCGGCTCGTCGCTGTCCGCGACCGGCTCGACCACGGGCTCCAGGCCCACGAGGTCCGCCTGGCGGGGCAGGAACAGCTCACTGTCGGACAGACCGAGCAGCAGTGGCGCGTCGGAGGCGTCCCGGGTCTCCTGGGCGGCCCAGAAGGCCCGCGCCTCGGCGAGTTCCCGCTCACGCTCCTCGGCGAGCGCCTCCGCGACGGCGGCGCGTATCTCCTCGGCGTCGGCGGTGGTACGGGCGGCGGGCACCCGGCCCCGCGTGGCGTTGGCCCGGCTCTCGGCCAGCTCGGCGCGCAGGGCGCTCACCTGCCGGCGCAGCACCATGACGCTGCGCAGGACGGCGACGCCCACGGCGCCGGTGGCGGCCGTGGTGAGCAGCAGGGCGATCGGCATGGCGCTCACTGACGTACTCCCGGTTCAAGGTCGACCCCCGACTTCCTACCTCAGCTTGAAGGGAGGACTATCCGTCTGTCAGTGCACAACGTCACGAAACGGACAGGACTTTGGGCCCGGACGATGGGGGTGTCACCGGGCTGACCTGCGAAAATCGGGGGATCAGGAGACGTAGGTCACATCCTGGGCGAGTTTGGGTCACAAAACGGCCCGGAACCCCGGGGTGCACAGGGTTCCGGGCCGTCTCGTCACGCTGGGTCCGGCAGGCGCTACTGACGGTCCCTCAGTGATCCCCGGCGGGGTGTCAGCTCAGGCGCTCGATGACCATGGCCATGCCCTGACCGCCGCCGACGCACATGGTCTCCAGGCCGAACTGCTTGTCGTGCGTCTGGAGGGAGTTGATCAGCGTGCCGGTGATGCGGGCGCCGGTCATGCCGAAGGGGTGGCCCACCGCGATGGCGCCGCCGTTGACGTTCAGCTTCTCCAGCGGGATGCCGAGGTCACGGTAGGAGGGGATGACCTGCGCGGCGAACGCCTCGTTGATCTCGACCAGGTCGATGTCGCCGATGCCGAGCCCGGCGCGGGACAGCGCCTGCTTGCTCGCCTCGACCGGGCCGAGGCCCATGATCTCGGGGGAGAGGCCGGAGACGCCGGTGGAGACGATGCGGGCGAGCGGGGTCAGGCCCAGCTCGCGGGCCTTGGTGTCGCTCATGATCACCAGGGCGGCGGCGCCGTCGTTGAGCGGGCAGCAGTTGCCGGCGGTGACCAGGCCGTCGGGGCGGAAGACGGGCTTGAGGCCCTGCACGCCCTCCAGGGTGACGCCGGCGCGGGGGCCGTCGTCCTTGGAGACGACCGTGCCGTCGGGCAGCGTGACCGGGGTGATCTCGCGCTCCCAGAAGCCGTTCTTGATGGCCTCCTCGGCGAGGTTCTGGGACCGGACGCCGAACTCGTCCATGTCCTGCCGGGTGATGCCCTTGGCGCGGGCGAGGTTCTCGGCCGTCTGGCCCATCGCGATGTACGGGTCGGGCACGAGGCCGTCCTCGCGCGGGTCGTGCCAGGTGGTGCCCTCCTGCTGGGCGACCTCGGCGGTGCGGGCCTCGGCCTCGGCGAACAGCGGGTTGTGCGTGTCCGGCAGGCTGTCGGAGTTGCCCTTGGCGAACCGGGAGACCATCTCGACACCGGCCGAGATGAAGACGTCGCCCTCACCGGCCTTGATGGCGTGCAGGGCCATGCGGGAGGTCTGCAGGGACGAGGAGCAGTACCGGGTGACGGTGCAGCCGGGCAGGTGGTCCATGCCCATCTCGACGGCGACGATCCGGCCGAGGTTGTTGCCCTGCTCGCCGCCGGGCAGGCCGCAGCCCAGCATCAGGTCGTCGATGTCCCGCGGGTCCAGCTCGGGGACCTTGGCGAGGGCCGCCTGGATGATCGTGGCGGCCAGGTCGTCGGGGCGCAGGTCCTTCAGGGAGCCCTTGAAGGCGCGGCCGATGGGGGAACGGGCGGCTGAGACGATCACGGCTTCGGGCATCACGGCTCCAGTGGCGAGGCGGTACGGGCGGGCAGCGCTGGTTGGGAAGTTACCCGGCCGTATGGCCCGGGTCACGGCTCTGGGCATGTGACATGGACCGCAAGTGTCTAAGCGCTTGCTTTTGCCTCCGGCGGTGGGGCGGTGTCCCCGTGCCGGGCGCTGTGGGCCTCCCAGGGGGCCGCGCCCCCAGACCCCCTTCGTCCCGCACGGCCTCGTCCTCATACGCCGGACGGGCTGGTGAGGGCGGGCGGCGTGCATTGGTGGGTGGGGGAGGGGCGGGAGGCTGCGCTCCCGGACCCCCCTTCGGCCTGGACGGCCTCGTCCTCAAACGCCGGACGGGCTGGTCGGTTCCGCCTCCGACACCCGGCGCCGCCTCCTCCGCTTCAGCAGCGCCCAAGGCCCCCGCGGCCCCGAGGGCATCGCCGCGGCGACCTCCGTGCCCGCCTCGGACGCCGCCTCCGCCGCCGCCCGGGCCACCGGCAGGAAGCCCTCGCGCCGCAGCGCGTCCGGGTGCTCCTCGTCGGCCGGCCACAGGCCGAGCGCGGCGCACACCGACGGCAGGACCGCCATCGCGGCCGTGGCGTACCCCTCCGCCGAGGGGTGGTAGTTGTCCGGCCCGAACAGCTCCCGCGGATTCTGCGCGAACTCCGGGCCCAGCAGGTCGCCCAGCGACACCGTGCGCCCGCCCTGCTCGACGACCCCGATGGTCTGCGCCGCCGCCAGCTGCCGCGAGGCGCGCCGGGCCAGCCAGCGCAGCGGCTGCCGCACCCGCTCGATCGTGCCCAGGTCGGGGCAGGTGCCGACCACCACCTCCGCGCCGGCCGTGCGCAGCCGCCGTACCGCGCCGGCCAGGTGCCGCACCGAGCGGGTCGGCGGCATCCGGTGGGTGACGTCGTTGGCGCCGACCATGATCACGCAGATGTCGGGCACCCGGTCCGGATCCGCGAGCGCCAGCGTCACCTGCCGGTCCAGGTCGTCCGAGCACGCCCCCGGCAGGGCGACCGACCCCAGCCGCACCGGCCGCTCCGCCACCGCCGCGAGCCCCGACGCCAACAGGGCGCCCGGCGTCTGCCCGGCCCGGTGGACGCCCTGCCCGGCGGCGGTGGAGTCGCCCAGCATCGTCAGCCGCAGCGGCGGCTCACCGGCCGTGGGCAGGGTGCCGCCGTACAACCCCTGCGCGTTCGGCACCCGGGTGGGCGTGCCCACGCCCACCCGGCGCCTGGCCAGCTGCACCTCCGCCACCACCAGCCCGACCGCCGCCGCGCCGGCCAGCCCGATGCCGCCGCCGCCGTACGCCGCGCCGGCCGCGATCCGCCGGGCCACCCTCGCCCTCGACATGCTCGTCATGCGTCGCCGCCACCTCCCGAAACCCGTACACCCACTCCTTGCCCCGTACGGACGGTCGCCCAATCTCAACGCAGGGTGAACGACCGTGACGGGGCATGCCCGGGCCGCCAGGCCATAGGCTGGCAGGACCGATATCGACCCCTCATTTGCGGCATCCGGAGACCACGGTGCAATTCCACGACTCGATGATCAGCCTCGTCGGCAACACCCCGCTGGTGCGGCTCAACAGCGTGACCAAGGGGATCAGGGCCACCGTCCTGGCCAAGGTGGAGTACTTCAACCCGGGCGGCTCGGTGAAGGACCGCATCGCCCTGCGCATGATCGAGGCCGCCGAGAAGAGCGGAGAGCTGCAGCCGGGCGGCACGATCGTCGAGCCGACCAGCGGCAACACGGGCGTGGGCCTGGCCATCGTGGCCCAGCAGAAGGGCTACAAGTGCATCTTCGTCTGCCCTGACAAGGTGTCCACCGACAAGATCAACGTGCTGCGCGCGTACGGCGCCGAGGTCGTCGTCTGCCCGACCGCGGTCGACCCCGAGCACCCCGACTCCTACTACAACGTCTCCGACCGGCTGGTCCGCGAGACGCCGGGCGCCTGGAAGCCGGACCAGTACTCCAACCCGAACAACCCCCTCTCCCACTACCACTCCACCGGCCCCGAGCTGTGGGAGCAGACCGAGGGGAAGATCACCCACTTCGTGACCGGCGTCGGCACCGGCGGCACCATCTCCGGCACCGGCCGGTACCTGAAGGACGCCAGTGACGGCGCGGTGAGGGTGATCGGCGCCGACCCCGAGGGCTCCGTCTACTCCGGCGGCTCCGGGCGCCCGTACCTGGTCGAGGGCGTCGGTGAGGACTTCTGGCCGACGGCGTACGACCGTGAGGTCGCGGACGAGATCGTCGCCGTCTCCGACAAGGACTCCTTCCAGATGACCCGCCGCCTCGCCAAGGAGGAGGGTCTGCTGGTGGGCGGCTCCTGCGGCATGGCGGTCGTCGCGGCCCTGGAGGTCGCGGCCCGGCTCGGCGAGGACGACGTGGTCGTGGTCCTGCTGCCGGACAGCGGGCGCGGCTACCTCAGCAAGATCTTCAACGACGAGTGGATGGCCGACTACGGCTTCCTGGAGGACGCCGGCCCCAGCGCCCGCGTCGCCGAGGTCCTGAACCACAAGGAGGGCGGCCACATCCCCTCCCTCGTCCACATGCACCCGGACGAGACCGTCGGCGAGGCCATCGAGGTGCTGCGCGAGTACGGCGTCTCGCAGATGCCGATCGTCAAGCCCGGCGCCGGCCACCCGGACGTGATGGCCGCCGAGGTCGTCGGCTCGGTCGTGGAGCGCGAGCTGCTGGACGCGCTGTTCACCCAGCGCGCCTCGCTGGAGGACCCGCTGGAGAAGCACATGTCCGCCCCCCTGCCCCAGGTCGGCTCCGGCGAGCCGGTCGCGGACCTGATGTCGGTGCTCGGCGGCGCCGACGCGGCGATCGTCCTCGTCGAGGGCAAGCCGACCGGTGTGGTGAGCCGGCAGGACCTGCTGTCCTTCCTCGCCCGGGGCAAGTAACGGCCGACGGCCGGTTGCCGATCTTCGTGGACTTCGCGGAAGTGGTACGCGCACGTCACGTGCGCGCAGCAGTCGCTTAACACGGGACCGGCAGAGTATGCGGTGTCGGCAGGGCAGGGGGGCGCGGCTCCCGGGCGTCGAGCCCGGGAGGAGACTCCCCGTCCCGCCGGCGCCGAACGGCGTCACGGACCTTCCGGAGCGGCTCCCGGACCTCCAAGGACGCCACGGGCGCGCCGCCCGGTCGTGAGGCCGGTACCGCGCGTCCCCCGCGGGGACCGCCGTCGTCCCGCCCCCCAGCGCTGGGGGTGCGGCGGTCCCCGCGCAGTTCTTTCGCTCGCGTCTTTCGCTCGCGGCCGGCTCGCGGCCTGTCCCCGGGCCGGTCCTCCCGGCTCAGTCCTCCCCGGTTCAGTCCTCCCAGGCTTCGGCCCTGCTCGCACGGCGGCGGCCGAACAGCTCCGGGTTGGTCCGGGCCGCCTGGACGACGTTGACCCCGACGATGCCGGCCCAGGCGACCAGCATCCCCGAGAGGTCCGCCACCCCGCCGCCGATCGCGGACAGCGGGACCGCGAGCACCAGCGAGACGATGCCGAAGCCGAACCGCTCGCCGAAGGAGTCCGTGGGCCTCGGCGACCGGCTGTCGCGGGCCGCCGTCATCTGCTGCTCGGCAAGTTGCCGGCGCACCCGGCGCTCCACCGCGCCGTCGATGCGCTGGTCGACCTTCTCCAGGAACGAGTCGACCAGCGCGGACTCGTACTCCTCACCCAGTTCCCTGCGGGTGCGCAGGGTGGCGTCGAGTTCCCTCTTGAGGTCGGCGTCGTGCGCGTCCATTCCCGTCATGGCCCTCACCGTAGGCAGCCGGGGCGGCCCCGGCACTGGGGACAGCCCCCGTTTCCGGCGGGGGCCGGCCGGTGGCACCGGCCTCCGCGGCGCGGTTCCGGGGCCCACCGGGGCCCCCGCCCCCGCGACGCGGATCGTCACCGGCCCTCGCGGCGGGCCAGGGCGCGTCGGAGGCCCGGTCGATCATCAGCGACCCCCGGACGCGGTCGCCCGCCGAACGGCTCCTCACCGGCGCCGGCCGACTCGGCCCGGTGCGGGGGTCCGCCGACGGCCTGTATAACGGTATGCAGGAGTCGGGGTGAGTGAATAGGTCAAGGGGGCCATGTCGTGAACGGGACTGGCGGGAGCGGCGGAACGAACGGGGCGGCCGGTGGCGGCGCGGCCGACAGCCCGGCCGCACGGCTGCAAACTCTGTTCGAGGGGCACCGGCTGACACCCACCCAGCGGCGCATCGCGCACAGCATGGTGCGCCGCGCGTCCGACGTGCCCTTCCTGTCCAGCGTGGAGCTGGCCGAACTGGCCGGGGTCAGCCAGCCGTCCGTGACCCGCTTCGCCGTCGCCCTGGGCTTCGACGGCTATCCGGCCCTGCGCCGTCACCTGCGCGAGGTCGCCCCCGCGGAACCGGTCGCGGACACCGGCACCGTCAACGAGTACCAGCAGGCCGTGGCGGCCGAGATCGAGAACCTGCGGCACCTCGCGGAGGTGCTGGCGGACCCGGGACCGGTGCGGGAGGCGGGCCGTCTGCTCGCCGGGAGCCGGCCGCTGCCGGTGCTCGGGCTGCGGGCCGCCGCCGCCCAGGCGCACGGCTTCGCCTACTTCGCCGCCAAGGTCCACCCGGACGTCCGGCTGCTGGGCGAGGGCGGCACGATGCTCCGCGACCGCATCGACGCCGCCGTCCGCGCCGGGGCGGGCACCCTGCTCTGCTTCGCCCTGCCCCGGCACCCGCGCGAGGTCGTCGAAGCGCTCGCCCATGCCAAGGAAGCGGGGCTCACGGTGGTGACCGTCGCCGACTCCGCCTTCGCGCCGGTCGCCAAGGTGTCCGACCTGCTGCTGCCCGCCGCCGTCGGCACCGGCCTCGCCTTCGACACCGCCTGTGCGCCGATGCTGCTCGGCCGGATGCTGCTGGAGGCGATGTGCGACGACCTGCCCGACGCGCAGGCCCGGCTTGAGGAGTTCGACGCCAAGGCCGTGGCACGGGGGCTCTTCGTGGACTGACCCGTCCAGGGCGTGTCCGGTCGATCTTCAAGCCTCGGGATTGATTTCACAGTCGGAGTTGGGTCCGGGGTAAATCAGGCTTTGGTGACCGTCATCGAACATCACCAGGTACGGCGGTTCGCCGTTCTGCCCTTTCACCTCGACGATCTCACCGTCCGCTGAGGCGCCCGAGTGGCTGCGCATTCGGATTCTGTCGCCGACAGTTGCTTGCATGAGTCGGGCTCCGTTCTTGGGTCGCGTTGTCGGACCGTGCCAGGGGAGAGCGGGCGCTCGTCCGCCCGCAAGGTACGTGGGGGCTCCATCAGCATGCGGGGCTTCAACGCCCGTCGCCTGGTGGTGCGGGTCAGAACTCGCCCGGGTGAGTGACGGCGGTCTACCGCGTGAGCGACCTACCGGCCACGCCTAGTCTCGTGCCCCGGTCGGCGGACGGCCTCTCAGATTCGTCTCAGCTTGCCCCGTTACAGTGCGGCGCCTGACACACCCTTCGGACGCGTCGCACAGGCGCATCGCACGGGACGCGTCGCACGGGTCGGCACGGAAGAGGAGGCAGGACGTGGCGCGCGGAGGACAGGTGGGGCTGGCTCGGGTGGCCGTCGTCGTACGGGCGGGCGCCGCACCCCTGTGGTGGCTGGGCGTGTTCGCGGCGGGCATCGGCGTGCTGGTGCCGGGACTGACGGGACGCCGGATCGGGGTGTTGGCGGGTGCTGCGCTCTTCATCGTCGCCACGTCCGTCGTGGCGTGGGTGCGCCGGCGGCGCTACACCGCCCTGGCCGGTTCGGCCGCCCGCGCGGGCAAGCACGACGTGCTCCAGGACCGCGGCGTCACCGTACGCAACTGGCGCCGGGGTCACCGCTGGTGGCTGCTCCTCGCCTTCCTCGCCGCTCTCGGGAGCGCCTTCGCCGTCCCCGCGGCGGGCGGCATGCTGCTGGCCGGCTGCGGCGCCGGGCTGTGGCTCAAGTCGGCCTGGCTCGGCCGTCGCGAACAGTCCGGCGACGCCCTGCTGTGGGTCCGCGTGGACTGGCTCTCCGGCAACGCCGGCCGCCCCGCCGGCAAGGCGGTGAAGGCCTACCGCAGCACCGGCATCGCGGCGGGCGACGCGGCGCCGGGCGGGGCGAGGCGGAAGACGGTGGCGGCGGTCTGACGCCGGTCGGCGGCCGGGGCGCGGGGCCGTGGCACGGCCCGGCCGCACCAGCCGGGCGCCGTGAGCCACGGCGCCCGGCCTACGAAGCGACCATGGCGCGCGCCCGGCCCACGAAGCACCCATGGCGCGCCCGGCTTACGAAGCGGCCACGGCGCGCCCGGCTTACGAAGCACCCACGGCGCGCGCCTCCCGAAGCACCCCGTCGCGCGCGGCCTGCCGCGGCCTACGAAGCGCCTCCACGGCCCCGGAGAAGGCCCCCGGTCAGCGAGTCGGCGTACTCCCCTCCCGCCTCGGCCACGATCTCCTCGACCGCCTGCGCCCTGCGCACCGCGGCGAAGGTGACGCCCGCCTCCCCGCCCCCGGCGAACCCGTACACCGCGGGCCGCGCCAGCGAGTTGTACGCGTAGTGGTGCGCGAAGTAGTACGCCCCCGTGTCCAGCGCCGCCGCGTAGTCCCCCTGCTCCAGCAGCGGCATCGCCCGGCCCACGGCCAGCAGGTCGCCCGCGAAGCAGGCCGGGCCGGCCACGTCCTGCACCACGTCGGGCCCCTCCTTCGGCCGCCCCTTGCCGTCGTACGCGGCGATCCGCAGCGGCCACGCCCCCGGCGCGTACACCGTCCGCGTCGCGACCTGCACGCCCGCGTGCGTCACCGCGACCGGCCGCCCCCCGGCGCTCTTGGCGTACTCCACCCGCGCGACGACCGTGCCGTGCTTGGCCAGCAGCGACCGGCCGAACTCGGTGACCAGCCCGTACCGCCCGTCGAACAGCCCCGGCACCGTCTCGCTCAGCAGGCGCGCGTACTCGGCGTACGTCGGTGCCGTCCCGTCCGACGCGAAGTTCACCGGGAGGCCGCCGCCGATGTCGAGCGTGTCGACCTGGGTGCGGCCCGCCCGCTCGTTGATCTCCTCGGCGAGCGCGTACGTCTCCCGGACGCCCTCGGCCATCAGGGGCAGCGGGATGCCCTGGGACCCGGTGTGCGCGTGCAGGCGGGTCAGCCACGGCCGGTCCAGGTACGCCCGCACCACCCACTCGCGCGCTCCCTCGTCGCGGAGGGCCACCCCGAACTTCGAGGTCGCCGTCGCGGTCGAGAGCGCTTCGATGGAACCGCCGCCGACCTGTGGGTTCACCCGGATGCCCAGCGGTGAGGAGGTGCCCGGGGCGGATTTCACCAGAGCGTCGAGGCGCTCCAGCTCCTGAGGATTGTCCGCGTTGAGGGCGATGCCCAGCGACAGCGCCTCGCGCAGCTCGTCCGGCGTCTTGGCGGGCGAGTCCAGCACCGTCCGCTCCGCGGGCACCCCGGCCGCCCGCGCCAGAGCCAGCTCGCCCGGGCTCGCCACCTCGGCGCCGATGCCCGCCTCGTGCAGCAGCCGCAGCACCGGAACCAGCGGGGACGCCTTCACCGCGAAGGCGTGCAGCACGGGTGTCCCCGGCGCCGTCACCGCCTCGAACGCCGAGCGCAGCGCCGCGGCCGACTCCCGGATGCCGGTGACGTCCAGCAGCCCGACGATCGGTGTGCCGGGTCCCAGCAGCCCCTGCTCCACGGCCGCCCGTACCGCGTCGTCCCGCCGCGCCGCCCGCTCCGTGCCGGTGCCGCCGCTCATGTCCGTGCCGTCGCTCACGCCAAGCCTCCCTGCCCTCGCCGCCTGCCCTGACGCGTCCCTTCCACACTCGCACGCGCACCCTGCGGGACACGACCCTGTTGACTAGCTCTATTCACGAAGCGAGGATATGAATAGCCGTAGCAACATCCGCCGGGAGCAAGCCACCAGGAGGCAGACCATGTCCGGACCCCGCACTGTCCGAGCCCCACGCGGGACGACGCCGAGCGCCCTGGGCTGGCAGCAGGAGGCCGCCCTGCGGATGCTGCAGAACAACCTCGACCCCGAGGTCGCCGAGCACCCCGACAAGCTCGTCGTCTACGGCGGCACCGGCAAGGCGGCCCGCGACTGGCGCTCCTTCGACGCCATGGTCCGCACCCTGGGCACCCTCAAGCAGGACGAGACGATGCTCGTCCAGTCCGGCCGCCCCGTCGGCGTCATGCAGACCCACGAGTGGGCCCCGCGCGTCCTCATCGCCAACTCCAACCTCGTCGGCGACTGGGCCAACTGGGAGGAGTTCCGCCGCCTGGAGGCCCTCGGGCTGACCATGTACGGGCAGATGACGGCCGGCTCCTGGATCTACATCGGCACCCAGGGCATCCTCCAGGGCACCTACGAGACCTTCGCCGCCGTCGCCGCGAAGAAGTTCGGCGGCACCCTCGCCGGGACCATCACCCTCACCGCCGGCCTCGGCGGCATGGGCGGCGCCCAGCCCCTCGCGGTCACCATGAACGATGGCGTCGTGATCTGCGTCGACTGCGACCCGCGCGCCATCGACCGCCGCATCGAGCACCGCTACCTCGACGTGAGGGCCGACTCCCTCGACCACGCCCTCCGGCTGGCCACCGAGGCCCGCGACCGGCGCAAGCCGCTGTCCATCGGCGTCCTCGGCAACGCCGCCGAGCTGGTCCCGCAGCTCCTCGCCATGGGCGCCCCGATCGACATCGTCACCGACCAGACCTCGGCGCACGACCCGCTGGCCTACCTGCCCACCGGCATCGCCTTCGAGGACATGGCCGACGCCGCCGCCAAGGACCCGGCCGGCTTCACCACCCGGGCCCGCGAGTCCATGGCCCGGCACGTCGAGGCCATGGTCGGCTTCCAGGACGCCGGCGCCGAGGTCTTCGACTACGGCAACTCCATCCGCGGCGAGGCCCAGCTCGCCGGATACGACCGGGCCTTCGCCTTCCCGGGCTTCGTACCGGCGTACATCCGCCCGCTCTTCTGCGAGGGCAAGGGCCCCTTCCGCTGGGCCGCCCTGTCCGGCGAGGCCTCCGACATCGCCAAGACCGACAAGGCGATCCTCGACCTCTTCCCCGAGAACGAGTCCCTGGCCCGCTGGATCAAGATGGCGGGGGAGCGGGTCCACTTCCAGGGCCTGCCCGCCCGCATCTGCTGGCTCGGCTACGGCGAGCGCGACAAGGCAGGCGAGCGCTTCAACGACATGGTCGCGAGCGGTGAGCTGGCCGCCCCGATCGTCATCGGCCGCGACCACCTCGACTGCGGCTCCGTCGCCTCGCCGTACCGCGAGACCGAGGCCATGCTCGACGGCTCCGACGCCATCGCCGACTGGCCGCTGCTCAACGCCATGGTCAACGTGGCCTCCGGCGCCTCCTGGGTCTCCCTCCACCACGGCGGCGGCGTCGGCATGGGCCGCTCGATCCACGCCGGGCAGGTCACCGTCGCCGACGGCACCCCGCTCGCCGGGGAGAAGATCCGCCGCGTCCTCACCAACGACCCCGGCATGGGCGTCATCCGGCACGTCGACGCCGGGTACGACATCGCGGAGTCGGTCGCCGGGGAGCGGGGCGTGCGGGTGCCGATGCGCGAGGGCGAGGGCGGCGAGACGCGCGCGGGCGGCGAGACCGGCGAGGGCGACGCGACGCGCGAGGGTGACGGCGCGTGAGCTTCCACAGCATGTGGGCGGAGCTGCTGCCGGTCGGCCGCAGCTCCGCCTCCGGCGGCTACCGCCGCTACGCCTGGACCGGCGCCGACACCGACTGCCGGACCTGGTTCCGGGAGCAGACCGAGGCACGCGGACTCGCCTACGAGACGGACCGCAACGGCAACCAGTGGGCCTGGCTCGGCGACCCGGCCGCCGGGAACGCCGTCGTCACCGGGTCCCACCTGGACTCCGTGCCCGACGGCGGCGCCTTCGACGGCCCCCTCGGCGTGGTCTCCGCCCTCGCCGCTCTGGACGAACTGCGCCACAGGGGAGCGCGGTTCACCAGACCCCTGGGCATCGTCAACTTCGGCGACGAGGAGGGCGCCCGCTTCGGCCTCGCCTGCGTCGGCTCCCGCCTCACCGCCGGCGCGCTCACCGCCGAGCAGGCCCACCGGCTCACCGACGGCGACGGCATCACCCTCCCGCAGGCCATGGAGACCGCCGGGTACGACCCCGACAGCCTCGGCCCCGACCCCGAACGGCTCGCCCGCATCGGCGCCTTCGTCGAACTCCACGTCGAGCAGGGCCGCGCCCTCGACCTCTCCGGCGACCGGATCGGCATCGCCTCCGCCATCTGGCCGCACGGACGCTGGCGGTTCGACTTCCGCGGCGAGGCCAACCACGCCGGCACCACCCGCCTCGCCGACCGTCACGACCCGATGCTGTCCTACGCCGAGACCGTCCTCGCCGCCCGCCGCGAGGCCGAACTCGCCGGTGCCGTCGCCACCTTCGGCAAAATCGGCGTCGAGCCCAACGGGGTCAACGCCATCCCCTCCCTGGTGCGCGGCTGGCTCGACTCCCGCGCCGCCGACCAGGCGAGCCTGGACACCGTGGTGACCGGCATCGAGAAGGCCGCCCGCGAGTACGCCGCCGTCCACGGCGTGGACCTCGACGTCGTCCGCGAGTCCTTCACGCCCGTCGTCGAGTTCGACCACGCCCTGCGCGACGAACTCGCCCGCATCCTGGGCACCGGGACGGACCTCAGGGTCCCCGTCCTCGGCACCGGCGCCGGACACGACGCCGGAATCCTCTCCGACCGCATCCCGACCGCCATGCTGTTCGTGCGCAACCCCACCGGCGTCTCGCACTCCCCGGCCGAGTACGCCGCCGAGGACGACTGCGTGGCCGGGGTGACCGCACTCGCCGACGTACTGGAAGGGCTGGCCTGCACGTGACCCCCACCGAACGGACCCGGACCTACTGGCTGGAACACGCCTGGCTCGGCACCCACGTCGAGCCGGACGTCGCCGTGACGGTGTCCGTCGGCGGCTCCCCCGGAGGCCGGGACGGCCGCATCACCGCCGTCCACCAGGGCGTCACCACCCCGCCGCCCGGCGCCGAGATCCTGCGCGGACTCACCCTGCCGGGACTGGCGAACGCCCACTCGCACGCCTTCCACCGCGCCCTGCGCGGCACCGTCCAGGTCGGCTCCGGCACCTTCTGGACCTGGCGCGAGGTCATGTACTCCGTCGCCGACCGGCTGACCCCCGAGACCTACCTCGATCTCGCCCGCGCGGTGTACGCCGAGATGGCGCTGGCCGGCATCACCACCGTCGGCGAGTTCCACTACGTCCACCACGCCCACGGGGGCACCCCCTACGCCGACCCCAACGCGATGGGCGACGCCCTGATCGAGGCCGCCGCCGAGGCCGGTGTCCGCATCACCCTCCTCGACACCTGCTACCTGTCCTCCGGCTTCGGCGAACCCCCCAACCCTCACCAACTGCGCTTCTCCGACGGCACGGCGGAGGCCTGGGCCGAACGCTGTTCAGTTCTCAAGGACCGGGATCACGCGCGGATCGGGGCCGCGATCCACTCCGTACGGGCCGTGCCCGCGGACCAGCTGGCGACCGTGGCGCACTGGGCCGAGCAGCGGCGGGCCCCGCTGCATGTGCACCTGTCCGAGCAGACGGCCGAGAACGACGCCTGCCTGCGGGCCCACGGACGCACCCCCACCCGGCTGCTGGCCGACCACGGCGTGCTCGGCCCCCGCACCACCGGCGTCCACAACACGCACCTCACCGACGAGGACGTCGCACTCCTCGGTGACAGCCGCACCGGCACCTGCATGTGCCCCACCACGGAACGGGACCTCGCCGACGGCATCGGCCCGGCGGCCGCGCTCCAGCGAGCGGGCTCCCCGCTCTGCCTCGGCTCGGACAGCCACGCCGTCGTCGACCTGCTGGAAGAGGCGCGCGCCATGGAGCTGAACGAACGCCTGCGCACCCGCACCCGCGGCCACTGGACCGCCGCCGCCCTGCTGCGCGCCGCCACCGCCGACGGCCACGCCGCCCTCGGCTGGGACGACACCGGCCGCATCGAGGCCGGGGCCCGCGCCGACCTCGCGACCATCGCGCTGGACTCGGTCAGAACAGCGGGGCCACTGCCCAGGCTCGGCGCCGAGACGGCCGTATTCGCCGCGTCCGCAGCGGACGTACGGCACACCATCGTGGGTGGGCGGCACGTCGTACGCGACGGGGCGCACACCCTCGTACCGGACGTGCCGCGGGCCCTCGCGCGGGCCGTCGAAGCCCTGCGCGCCTGAACACCGTCCGCCGGCCGCGCACCAGCCCCCGCCCCCACGAGGACACCAGGGATCCCATGAGCAGCAGCACCGTCATCACCAACATCGCCGCACTCGTCACCAACGACCCCTCCCTCGGCGACCACTCCCCGCTCGGTCTGGTCCGGGACGCGGCCGTCGTCATCGAGGGCGAACGGGTCGCGTGGACCGGTGAGTCAAGCAAAGCACCCGCCACTGACAACCGGGTCGACGCCGAGGGCCGGGCGGTCCTCCCCGGCTTCGTGGACTCCCACTCCCACCTTCTCTTCGCGGGCGACCGCACCGAGGAGTTCAACGCCCGCATGTCCGGCCGCCCCTACAGCGCGGGCGGCATCCGCACCACCGTCGCCGCCACCCGCGCCGCGAGCGACGCGGAACTGGAGGCGTCCCTCACCCGCTACCTCGCCGAGGCCCTGCGGCAGGGCACGACCACCTTCGAGACCAAGTCCGGCTACGGCCTGACCACCGCCGACGAGTCCCGCGCCCTGCGCGTCGCCGCCCGCCACACCGACGAGGTCACCTTCCTCGGCGCCCACATCGTCGCCCCCGAACTCGCCGACGACCCCGCCGCCTACGTCGACCTGGTCACCGGCGAGATGCTCGACGCCTGCGCGCCGCACGCCCGCTGGATCGACGTGTTCTGCGAGAAGGGTGCCTTCGACGGCGACCAGGCCCGCGCGATCCTCACCGCGGGCAAGGCCAGGGGGCTGCACCCCCGCATCCACGCCAACCAGCTCTCCCACGGACCCGGCGTCCAGCTCGCCGTCGAACTCGACGCCGCCAGCGCCGACCACTGCACCCACCTCACCGACGCCGACGTGGACGCCCTCGCCGGCAGCCGCACGGTCGCCACCCTGCTGCCCGGCGCCGAGTTCTCCACCCGTGCCCAGTGGCCCGACGCCCGGCGCCTGCTCGACGCCGGCGCCACGGTCGCCCTGTCCACCGACTGCAACCCCGGCTCGTCCTTCACGTCCTCCGTGCCCTTCTGCATCGCGCTCGCGGTGCGGGACATGGGGATGACGCCGGACGAGGCGGTCTGGTCGGCCACCGCGGGCGGCGCGGCGGCCCTGCGCCGCGACGACGTGGGCCGCGTCGTCCCGGGCGCGTACGCCGACCTGACGCTGCTCGACGCCCCGAGCCACGTCCACCTGGCCTACCGGCCGGGAGTGCCGCTGGTCGCGGGCGTGTGGCGGCGGGGAGTGCGTAGGGTGTGATCAGCGGGTGAACCGGGGGCGGGGGACGGATGGCCAGGTACTGGTGGACGCCGTTCCTGGTGAACGTGCTGCTCGGGATTCCGGGCGTCGTCCCGTTCTGGCTCGTCTGGTACCTGATGGCCAACTGGCCGCTGGCGGAACTGGGCTGGACCGTGCGCGAGCCGACGGAGAACGACGGCATGGCGCTCTGGCTCGTGATCGTCGTCCCCGTGGTGGCGCTCTTCACGATGATCTGGTGGCTGGTCAACGCGCCGCTGCGACGCCGGACCTCCCTCGCGCCGCGCACCTTCTGGCTCCTGTGCGCCCTGGCCCCGCTGCTGCCGACGGCCGTGCTGATCGCCGACCCCCTCTGAAGGGCGGCGGCAACCCGAAGGGGGGCGGCCCGTTCGCGGACCACCCCCCTGGAGGGCAAGCGTCACCCGGTCGGTGCGTGCCGGCTACTCCTCGACCGTGAGCCCCTTGCGCAGGCGTACGAGCGTCCGCGACAGCAGACGCGAGACGTGCATCTGGGAGATGCCCAGCTCCTCGCCGATCTCCGACTGGGTCATGCCCGCGACGAACCGGAGCGAGAGGATCCTGCGGTCGCGCGAGGGCAGCTCGGCGATCAGCGGCTTCAGCGACTCGACGTACTCGATGCCCTCGAGCCCGTGGTCCTCGTAGCCGATGCGGTCGGCGAGCGCGCCCTCCGCCTCGTCCTCCTCGGGCTGGGCGTCCAGCGAGGAGGCGGTGTAGGCGTTGGACGCCGCCATGCCCTCGACGACCTCGTCCCTGGACAGGCCGAGGTGCTCGGCCAGCTCGGCCACCGTGGGGGCGCGGTCGAGGCGCTGGGCCAGCTCGTCACCGGCCTTCGCCAGGTCGAGCCGCAGCTCCTGGAGGCGGCGCGGGACCCGCACGGACCACGAGGTGTCGCGGAAGAAACGCTTGATCTCGCCGATGATGGTCGGCATCGCGAACGTGGGGAACTCCACGCCGCGCGACAGCTCGAAGCGGTCGATCGCCTTGATCAGGCCGATGGTGCCGACCTGGATGATGTCCTCCATCGGCTCGCTGCGTGAGCGGAAGCGGGAGGCGGCGAACTTGACCAGGGCGAGGTTCAGCTCGACGAGCGTGTTGCGTACGTACGCGTGCTCATGGGTGCCTTCCTCCAGCGACTCCAGCCGCGCGAAGAGGGTCTTGGACAGGGCCCTGGCGTCCGCCGGAGCGACCTCGTCGTATGCGGGGATGTCCGGAAGCCCGGCGAGTGAGCCGTCGGGGTCGACGGCCGGGTCGTGATGCTCGATGGGATCCAGATGTTCCGGAGGGAGTGTCGACGTCGCTTCATGGGTACGCGATCCGTCGAGCCGGGGTGACATGATGTCCTCCATCGTTCTCGGCATGCGGCTGCCGAAGCCAAATACGTGCACTGCGGTGTGCGGCGCCTCCAAAGCCGGCCGTGTCGGTTTACGTGTCCTACTAGCCCTACCGGGTTTACCGAGCCGACCGCAAGTGTGTTCTGTGCGGGTATGTCCGTTTGTGTGCGGTTGTTCGGGTGTCGGAGTGCGGCGGGAAGGCGTAGTGTTCGAGGGCGTCAGTAAGCAGTCACGACCTCGGGAGAGAGAAACGGCATGGACCGCGGGACGGTCGGCAGTGCCCAGTCGGGCCGGCTTCTGGTCGAGGTACGGGAAGAGGGCCCCAGTGCGGTCGTAACCCCGGCGGGTGAGCTGGATCACCACACCGCCGATCTGTTGCGCGAGCCGCTGGAGGACTGTCTCACTAAGGGATTCAACCGGCTCGTCGTGGACTGCTCACGCCTGGAGTTCTGCGACTCCACGGGGCTCAACGTCCTGCTCGGCGCGCGGTTGAAGGCGGAGGCCGCGGGGGGCGGAGTGCATTTGGTGGCCATGCAGCCGGTGGTGGCGCGCGTGTTCGAGATCACGGGGGCCGAAGCAGTCTTCACCCTGCACGACACGCTTGCGGCCGCCCTGGCCGCCGAGTCCGGCTGAGCCGGTCCTTGTCCGGCCGACGGAGGGGTGCGTGTGCTTCCCGGGGCGGGCGTTTTCACGCCGCGCCGGGATTCGTGCCGAATACAGGGGTGTTCGGACGGTCCGGTCGGGCAGGAGAGTCCCTGAACCGGCTGTGTACGACTTTGCTGTCCGCAACTTTGAAACGTGAACTGGTGAATCGGTGAGGTGAAGCGCTGATGAGCACCACCCGGCCCTACTCGCCGGGCGACCGCGGTCCGGAGCCCAGTGGCGCTTCCGGGGCGTCCGCGCCCGCGTCGGTGCCTTCCTCCGGGGTTCCCGGGGCCGCCGGGGCGGCGTCCGGCTCCGAGCCAGGCGGTGGCGGCGGGCGGCAGGCCCGCAGGCTGAGCTTCGAGGACGCGAGCGGCGTCGTCCCGCTCGCCCGTGACTTCACCCGCGAGGCGCTGTACGCCTGGGGATGGCTGCCGTCCGCCACCGCGGACCAGCGTGCCGCCGCGGAGGACGTGCTGCTGGTGGTGTCCGAGCTGGTCACCAACGCCTGCCTGCACGCCGAGGGGCCGGACGAGCTGTGGATCACCTGCGAGAAGAAGGTGATCCGGGTGGAGGTCTCCGACCGCGGTACGGGGCAGCCGGCGCCGCGGACCCCGCACCGCGCCGGGCGCCCGGGCGGCCACGGGATGTTCATCGTGGAGCGGCTGTGCCTGGACTGGGGCGTCGTGCGGACGCCGGGAGTCGCGGGCAAGCGGGTCTGGGCGGAGCTGGGCGCGCCGGCGTAGCCGACGGGCTTTCCGCCCTTGCCTGTGCCCACCCGCCCCCTCGCCCACCCGTCTCGCCAGGCAGGCCGAGCCGACCCTGGGCCGGCGCCTCCTACCCCGGCGGGGGACTGCGTCCCCCTCCCCCCATAGGTCGGTGTTCCCGTGGCCGCGCTCGCGGAGGCGGCGCTCGCCCCGCCGGCCGCCGAGGTCCGCCCCACACGTGCGGAGGGGCACCTCGTCCGTCCGGACGAGGTGCCCCTCCGTCAGAGGAAGCCGCGCGGCGAAGTCAGCGGACGTCGCCCATGAGTTCCTTGACGCGCCTGCGGTACATCCAGATCGCGATGCCCGCGACCACCGCGAGGGTCGCCTCCGCGGCGACGATGCCCGTCTTGTTGAGGTTGACGCCGGCGATGGAGAGCAGGCCGGTCGTGGCGTCACCGGCGGTGACGGCCAGGAACCAGACGCCCATCATCTGGGACGCGTACTTCATCGGCGCCATCTTCGTGGTGACCGAGAGGCCGACCGGGGAGAGCAGCAGCTCACCGCAGGTCTGGACGAAGTAGATCGCCACCAGCCACATGGCGGCCGCCTCGTGGCCGCCCTCCGCGATGCCCAGCGGGGCCAGGAAGAGGAAGAAGGAGGCGCCGACCAGGATCAGGCCGAAGGCGAACTTGACCACCGTGCTCGGCTCCTTGCCGCGGCGGGCGAGAGCCAGCCACACCGTGGCGAAGACCGGGGCCAGGGCCATGATGAGGACCGCGTTGACGGACTGGAACCAGGAGACCGGGAACTCCCAGCCGAAGGCGGTGTTGTTCGTCGACGAGTCGGCGAAGATCGCCAGCGTCGAGCCGCCCTGGTCGTAGATCATCCAGAAGACGGCCGCGGCGACGAAGAACCAGATGTAGCCCGACATCTTGGACTGCTCGGTGCGGTCCAGGGACTTGTCGCGCTTGATGCGGGTCAGCACCAGCACCGGGATGATCACGCCGAGCAGGGTCAGCGGGACCAGGATCCAGTTCAGGGTGTAGTGGCCGGAGAAGCCGACGATCGCGTAGAAGACGACGGCCAGCGCGGCCCAGAAGGCGGCCTTGCGCAGCGTCGAGGTCTTCTCCTCCACGGACAGCGGCTTCGGGACCACGTTGGAGTGCTCGGCCAGGTGGCGGCTGCCGATCAGGAACTGGAGCACGCCCAGGCCCATGCCGACCGCGGCGAGCGCGAAGCCCAGGTGCCAGTTGACGTTCTCACCGATGGTGCCGATGACCAGCGGCGCCGCGAAGGCGCCGAGGTTGATGCCCATGTAGAAGACGGTGAAGCCACCGTCGCGGCGCGGGTCGTCGGGACCGTTGTAGAGCTGGCCGACCATCGTGGAGATGTTGGACTTCAGCATGCCCGAGCCGAGGGCGACCAGCGCCAGGCCGGCGAAGAACGTCCCGGAGGTCGGCAGCGCCAGCGTGAGGTGGCCGAGCATGACCACGCCGCCGGCGATGGCGACGGTCTTGCGGGGGCCCCAGACGCGGTCGCCGAACCAACCGCCCGGCATCGCGAGCAGGTACACCAGCGACACGTACACCGAGTAGATCGCGGTCGCGGTGCCGGCGTTCATGCCGAGACCGCCGGGGGCCACCAGGTACAGCGGGAGCAGAGCCCTCATGCCGTAGTAGGAGAACCTCTCCCACATCTCGGTCATGAAGAGTGTGGCCAGTCCGCGGGGGTGGCCGAAGAAGGTCTTCTCGGAGCCGGGGGTGCCCGGGGTGACCGAGTCCTTCGTCAGGCTGGACGCCATGGTCGATCCTTGCTGGTCGGGACGCGCTCATCGAGGCGATGCGCGCCCGGTGGGGGGCGGCCGGCACCGGCGGCCTTACCCGCCCGTCCCACGCCTGGGGGAGTCCGCTCCGGATTGCGAAGCGCTGGGCGGCGGCCACCGGGATCCACGCCTCTGCGCGCGTCACTGCACGCGGTGAGGCCCGGCCACAGGTCATTCCTTTCATGGCCGGCCGTGGGGGCCGGCCCGCACACGAAAGAGACCTTCAGCGTCGAAACGGTCGCCAAAGGTCCTCTGGGTGCTACAGGCGCTGATTCACCATACGGCAGGACACCGCCCGGTATGGAAGGACTTGAGACACGGATCACAGGCCATGGCGGAACCGCGAACGATCATTCGAAGGTCCATCACAGGATGGCACCCCACAGCCGCAGGCCGGGACGCGGGGTCGCGGGGGCGGGTCGGGCGGCGGTTCGGGCGGTGGATGTCCGGCTTGCCCGACAGTGCTCCACAGACGCCTCACAGGCCCTGCGCGGGCGGGCGGTGCGCGGGGCGATCTTGCCCCGGGCGTTACTCCGAGCGGTCTACCATCACCTCATGACCCGTGTACTGCTCGCCGAGGACGACGCGTCCATCTCGGAGCCGCTGGCCCGCGCACTGCGCAGGGAAGGGTACGAGGTCGAGGTGCGTGAGGACGGACCAGCCGCACTGGACGCGGGGCTGCAGGGCGGCATAGACCTGGTCGTGCTGGACCTCGGCCTGCCGGACATGGACGGTCTCGAGGTCGCCCGCCGGCTGCGGTCCGAGGGGCACGCGGTGCCGATCCTGATCCTGACCGCGCGCGCCGACGAGGTGGACACCGTCGTGGGCCTGGACGCGGGCGCCGACGACTACGTCACCAAGCCCTTCCGCCTCGCCGAGCTGCTCGCCCGGGTCCGGGCCCTGCTGCGGCGCGGCGCCGTGGAGCCCCCGCAGCCGCCCGCCACCCACGGCGTGCGCATCGACGTCGAGTCGCACCGTGCCTGGATGGGCGAGGAGGAGCTCCAGCTCACCGCGAAGGAGTTCGACCTGCTGCGGGTGCTGGTGCGCGACGCCGGCCGGGTCGTCACCCGTGACCAGCTGATGCGCGAGGTCTGGGACACCACCTGGTGGTCGTCGACCAAGACCCTCGACATGCACATCTCCTGGCTGCGCAAGAAGCTGGGGGACGACGCGGCCAACCCCCGCTACATCGCCACCGTGCGCGGCGTGGGCTTCCGTTTCGAGAAGAACTGAGCGAGCCCCGAGGGGGGCCTTGCGGGTAAGAGGACATGCGCCGTCGACTGATCCAGTCCACCCTCGCCGTGGTGCTCGTCGTGATCGCCGTGTTCGGCGTCTCCCTCGTCATCGTCGAGACCCGGACCATCAGCAGCACCGCACAGGAACGGGTCGACCTGGAGGCGGTGCGGCTGGCCAGCATCGTGGACAGCCGGCTCATCGGCACCGGCTCGGTGGACGAGCAGTTCCTGCGGGAGCAGATCCGCGACGCCCGGTACGCCGTGATCCGCATCCCCGGCGAGCCGGTCGTCGAGGTCGGCAGCAAGCCCTCCGGCGACGTCCTCCAGGGCAGGGCCACCGGCGAGGAGGGCGAGACGGTCCTCGTCGAGGAACCCAGGTCCTCGGTGACCCGGGAGATCGGCCGGACCCTGCTGATCATCGGCCTGGTGGCGCTGCTCGCGGTGGTCGCCGCCGTACTGCTCGCGATCCGGCAGGCCAACCGGCTGGCCTCGCCGCTCACCGACCTCGCCGAGACCGCCGAACGCCTCGGCTCCGGGGACCCGCGCCCGCGGCACAAGCGGTACGGCGTCCCCGAGCTGGACCGGGTCGCGGACGTCCTGGACTCCTCGGCCGAGCGCATCGCCCGGATGCTCACCGCCGAGCGCCGGCTGGCCGCCGACGCCTCCCACCAGCTGCGCACGCCGCTGACCGCGCTGTCGATGCGGCTGGAGGAGATCACCCTCACCGACGAACCGGAGACGGTGAAGGAGGAGGCGACGATCGCGCTGTCGCAGGTGGAGCGGCTGACGGACGTCGTCGACCGGCTGCTGACCAACTCTCGCGACCCGCGCAGCGGCTCCGCCGTCACCTTCGAGCTGGACGACGTCATCCAGCAGCAGATCGCCGAGTGGCGCCCCGCCTACCGCGGAGAGGGCCGGGCCATCGTCAGCTCGGGCAAGCGCCACCTGACGGCCGTCGGCACCCCGGGCGCCGTGGCGCAGGTGCTGGCCGCGCTGATCGAGAACTCCCTGATGCACGGCGGCGGCACGGTGGCCCTGCGCACCCGGGTGACCGGCAACCAGGCCGTGGTCGAGGTCACCGACGAGGGACCGGGCGTCCCCGGCGACCTGGGGGCGCGGATCTTCGAGCGGGCGATCAGCGGGCGCAACTCCACGGGCATCGGCCTCGCCGTCGCCCGTGACCTGGCCGAGGCCGACGGCGGCCGCCTGGAGCTCCTCCAGGGGCGCCCGCCGGTCTTCGGGCTGTTCCTGTCCCGTACGCCGCCGCCGAAGAAGGCCGCCGGGGACCAGGACCAGACGGTGCGCTGAGGGCGCCGGAGGGTGGGGCGCAGCCGGTCGGCGGCGGACGGCGGGAGCCTCGTCCGCGCCGCTTCGGTCAGCGGTGGACGGCGGGAGCCTCGTCCGCGCGGGGGACCACGGTCGGGTGCCCGGGCTCCAGGAGGGCCTGGGCCGGCGTCGCGGCCGGTTCACGGGCGGGCAGCGCCCGGAAGACCCAGCTGCGGTACGACCAGAAGCGGAACAGGGTGCCGATCCCGATGCCGAGGAACTTGAAGATGTTGCTCTGCAGCGGGCTGTCCCAGCCGAAACCGTACGTCGCCGTGTAGAGCACGCCGTTCTCGATCACCAGCCCGACGGCGCTGAACACCAGGAACAGCGACATCTCGCGGGTCTGGCCGCTCTTGTCGCGGTCGCGGTAGGTGAAGTACCGGAAGCCCACGTAGTTGAAGGCGATGGCGACGACCGTGGCGACGATGCTGGCCCGCACGACCTGGAGGTCGCTCACCTGCCGCACGAAGTTGAAGACGAGGAGGTTGACCAGCACCCCCGCACCGCCCACGGCGCCGAATTTCGCGACCTCGCGCACGAGCCGGTGGACCCGCCCCCGCACCCCCGCACGGGGCGCCCGGGGCGTCGAGGGAGCCGTCTGAGCACCCGAGGAACCATGTTCCATGGTCGTGCAGGCCCCCGTCCGTCGGTTGGCGTCAATCCGTTCATGCTAACCACCCGGACGCGCGATCTTCCTGCGGACGGACCCCCGGAGCCCGAAAGGGCAGCGGGAGGGCCCGGAAAGAGGGGGGAGCGGGGCAGGAAACGGCCGGTAAACAGGTGGGCTCCACGCGGCCGATACGCTAGGGGTGTGACGTTCCCCGTAGTCGGTATGGTCGGCGGCGGCCAGCTCGCTCGTATGACACACGAGGCGGGCATCCCGCTCGGCATCAGGTTCAAGCTCCTCAGTGACACTCCCCAGGACTCCGCGGCGCAGGTCGTGAACGAAGTCGTCGTCGGCGACTATCGCGATCTGGACACGTTGCGCGCGTTCGCGCGCGGCTGTGACGTGATCACCTTCGATCACGAACACGTGCCGACCGAGCACCTCAAGGCCCTGGAGGCGGACGGCATCCCCGTGCGTCCCGGACCGGAGGCGCTCGTGCACGCCCAGGACAAGGGCGTGATGCGCGCGAAGCTCGTCGCGATCGGCGTGCCCTGCCCGCGGCACCGGATCGTGAGCGATCCGGCCGACGTGGCCGCCTTCGCCGCGGAGGGCGACGGATTCCCCGTCGTCCTCAAGACGGTGCGCGGCGGGTACGACGGCAAGGGCGTGTGGGTCGTGGACTCCGCGGAGGAGGCCGCCGAGCCCTTCCGCGCGGGTGTGCCCGTGCTGGCGGAGGAGAAGGTCGACTTCGTCCGCGAGCTGGCCGCCAACGTGGTCCGCTCCCCGCACGGCCAGGCGGTGGCCTACCCCGTCGTCGAGTCCCAGCAGGTCAAGGGCGTCTGCGACACGGTGATCGCCCCCGCCCCCGACCTCGACGAGGCGCTGGCCCTGCGCGCCGAGGAGATGGCGCTCGGCATCGCCAAGGAGCTGGGCGTCGTCGGTCACCTCGCCGTGGAGCTGTTCCAGACCCGCGACGGCCGCGTCCTCGTCAACGAACTGGCGATGCGCCCGCACAACTCCGGCCACTGGAGCATGGACGGCGCGATCACCTCGCAGTTCGCCAACCACGTCCGCGCGGTCCTCGACCTCCCCCTCGGCGACCCGCGCCCGCGCGCGAAGTGGACCGTGATGGTCAACGTCCTGGGCGGCGACTTCCCGGACATGTACTCCGCGTACCTGCACTGCATGGCCCGCGACCCCCAGCTGAAGATCCACATGTACGGCAAGGACGTGAAACCCGGCCGCAAGGTCGGCCACGTCAACACCTACGGCGACGACCTGGACGACGTGCTGGAGCGCGCCCGTCACGCTGCCGGCTACCTGAGAGGGACGATCACCGAATGAGCCAGGCCAGCCCGGTGAGCCCGGTCGTAGGCATCGTCATGGGGTCGGACTCCGACTGGCCCGTCATGGAGGCCGCCGCCAAGGCACTCGACGAGTTCGAGATCCCCTACGAGGTCGACGTCGTCTCCGCGCACCGCATGCCGCACGAGATGATCGCGTACGGCGAGCAGGCCGCCGGCCGCGGGCTGAAGGCGATCGTCGCCGGGGCCGGGGGCGCCGCCCACCTGCCCGGCATGCTCGCCTCCGTCACCCCGCTGCCGGTCATCGGCGTCCCGGTGCCGCTGAAGTACCTGGACGGCATGGACAGCCTCCTGTCCATCGTGCAGATGCCGGCCGGCGTCCCCGTCGCCACCGTCTCCGTCGGCGGCGCCCGCAACGCCGGACTGCTGGCCGCCCGCATCCTCGCCGCCCACGACGAGGACCTGCTCGGCCGGATGCGCGAGTTCCAGCAGGAGCTGAACGACCAGGCGACCGAGAAGGGCAAGCGGCTGCGCAACAAGGTCGCGGGCTCGGCGGCCGGCTTCGGCTTCGGGAAGTGAGCCCCATGACGTCCCTGGACCGGGCCCGCGAGCTGCTGCGGGAGTTCCCCGTCGTCGACGGCCACAACGACCTGCCCTGGGCGCTGCGCGAGCAGGTCCGCTACGACCTCGACGCCCGTGACATCGCCGCCGACCAGTCGGCCCACCTGCACACCGACCTGGCCCGGCTGCGGTCCGGCGGCGTCGGCGCCCAGTACTGGTCGGTGTACGTCCGATCCGACCTGCCGGGCGCGGTGACGGCGACGCTGGAGCAGATCGACTGCGTCCGGCGGCTGATCGAGCGCCACCCCGGCGAGCTGCGGGCCGCGCTGACCGCCGCCGACATGGAGGCCGCCCGCGCCGAGGGCCGTATCGCCTCGCTCATGGGTGCCGAGGGCGGCCACTCCATCGACAACTCGCTGGCCACCCTCCGCGCGCTGTACGCGCTCGGCGTGCGCTACATGACGCTCACCCACAACGACAACGTGGCGTGGGCGGACTCGGCGACCGACGAGCCCGCCGTCGGCGGACTGTCCGCCTTCGGCCACGAGGTCGTGCGGGAGATGAACCGCGAGGGCATGCTCGTCGACCTCTCGCACGTCGCGGCGACGACGATGCGCGCCGCGCTGGACACCTCCACCGCACCGGTGATCTTCTCGCACTCGTCCTCCCGAGCCGTGTGCGACCACCCGCGCAACATCCCGGACGACGTGCTGGAGCGGCTGCCCGCCAACGGCGGCGTGGCGATGGTGACGTTCGTGCCCAAGTTCGTGCTCCAGGCGGCCGTGGACTGGACGGCCGAGGCGGACGAGAACATGCGCGCGCACGGCTTCCACCACCTCGACTCCGGTCCCGAGGCGATGAAGGTGCACGCCGCCTTCGAGGAGCGCGTCCCGCGTCCCGTCGCCACCGTGGCCACGGTCGCCGACCACCTCGACCACATGCGCGAGGTCGCCGGCGTCGACCACCTCGGCATCGGCGGCGACTACGACGGCACGCCCTTCACCCCGGACGGTCTCAGCGACGTCTCCGGGTACCCCAACCTGATCGCCGAGCTGCTCGACCGCGGCTGGTCCCAAGCCGACCTGGCCAAGCTGACCTGGAAGAACGCGGTCCGCGTCCTGGACGCGGCCGAGGAGGTGGCCCGGAGCCTTCAGGCGACGCGGGGGCCGTCCAACGCCTCGCTGGAGGAGCTCGACGGCTGAGCCGCGGAGTCTTCGAGGGCGGGGTAGTCGGTGTATCCGGTCGCCCCGCCCACGTACATCAGGTACCGGCCGCGTACCGGATTCAGCGGTGCCCCGAGCCGCAGCCGCGCCACCAGATCGGGGTTGGCGAGGAAGGGCCGGCCGAGCGCGATCAGGTCGGACCCGGCGGCCAGCAGCCGTTCGGCGGCGCGGTGCACGGCGTCCGTCGAGGGGGACTCGTCCAGGACCGGGTTGGCGATCAGCACGCCGGGCCACCCGGCGCGGAGCCTGCCGAAGAGCGGGGCGTCCGGGTCGGCGTGCACCAGGTGCAGGTAGGCGAGCCCCAGCCCGCCGAGGCGCTCCACCAGCGCGGGGTACAGCTGGTCGGTCTCGCCCTCCGCGATGCCGTTGACGGTGTTGCCCGGGGAGACGCGCAGCCCGACCCGCTCGGCGCCGATCTCCGCGGCGACGGCCTCCACCACCTCGGCCGTGAACCGGATCCGCGCGGCGACGGAGCCGCCGTAGCCGTCGGTGCGCAGGTTGGTGTTGGCGGACAGGAACTGGTGCAGCAGGTGTCCGTTGGCGGAGTGCACCTCCACCCCCTCGAACCCGGCGTCGAGCGCGTTGCGGGCGGCCCGGGCGAAGTCGGCGACGGTGGTCCGGATGTCCTCGGTGCTCATCTCCCTCGGGACGACGGCCGGCCGGTGCCCGCCGGGCGTGAAGACCGTCTCGGGCAGCGGCACCGGCGAGGGCGCGACGGGCGTGAGCCCGCTGGTCGCCGGATGTCCGACCCGGCCGCCGTGCTGGAGCTGGAGGAACATCTGCCCGCCGGCCTCCCGCACGGCCTCGGTGACCCGCCGCCAGCCCGCCACGTGCCGGGCCCGGTGCACGGCGGTGATGTTCGGGTAGGTCTGCCCGACCGCGTTCGGCGTGGCGGCCTCGGCGATGATCAGCCCGGCGGTGGCGCGCTGGGCGTAGTAGGTGGCCATGAGCGGCGTCGGGGTGCCGTCGGCCTCGGCGCGGTTGCGGGTGAGCGGCGCCATCACGAGACGGTTGGGAAGCGTGAGCGGACCGAGCGGGGCGGACGCGAAGAGCGCCGTGGAGTTCGACATGTCCGTACGCTAGAATCTGACACTGATGTCAGATTCAAGCCCGGAGGTGCTCCATGCGGATCGGTGAACTGGCCCGGCGCACGGGCGTCAGCGAACGCTCGCTGCGCTACTACGAGACGCAGGGGCTGCTCGTGGCCGAGCGCACGTCCGGCGGGCACCGCGCGTACCCGGAGGCGGCCGTGGACCGGGTCGTGCGGATCCAGGAGCTGTACGCGGCCGGGCTGCACAGCGGCAAGATCGCCGAGCTGCTGCCCTGCATGCGGGACGGGGACGGCGGACCCTCGGCCGTCGCCACGCCGAAGCTGGTCGCGGACCTCGCCGCCGAGCGCGCCCGCATCGACCGGATGATCGCCGACCTGCTCCGTTCCCGGGACACCCTCGACGAGGTGATCGACGCGGCCGGGGGCTGAGCCGGGTACCCCCGAACGCCCCACCCACCAGGAAGCCCGTGACGCTCCGTGCGACGGTGGCCGTATCTCACGACGACCGTACGGAGCACCGCCATGGCAGACCTCCAGGACGACCTGCACACCGGTACCGAGGCCGGTGGGCTCGACGACCTGCCCGTGCCGCTCGCCGCGGAGGCCTTCGGGCCGGAGCCCTACGCGCCCGTGTCCGATCCCGACGACGAGCCGCTCACCCGGGCCCGGGCCGTGCTGGCCGCCCACCCCGTCGCCGACGGCTGCAACGGGCTGGCCTCGGTGCTGGGGCGCCTGCCCTGGTACGACCTGGAACTGGGCGAGAGCGCCGTCGACACCGACGTGCCGCGGCTGCGCGAGGGGCAGGTGGGCGCGCTGCTGTGGTCCCTGCACCTGCCCGAGTCCGTCGCCGGTGACCGTGCGGTCGGCGCCACCCTGGAGCAGCTCGACCTGGTCAAGACGGTCGTGCGGGCCCACCCCGAGGGGCTGCGCCTGGCGTACGACGCGGGCCAGGCCATCGACGCCCGCAACTGCGGCCGGATCGCCGTGCTGCCGGGACCCGCGGGTGCCGCCGCGCTCGGCGACCGCCTCGGCATCCTGCGCTCCCTGCACGCCCTGGGCCTGCGCGCGCTGACGCTGTCCGGGGTGAGCTGGGCGAGCGAGGCGGGGCTGACCCGGTTCGGCGAGGAGGTCGTCCGTGAGATGAACCGGCTCGGTGTCGTCGCCGACCTCTCCGGCGCCTCCGCCGAGACCGTCCGCCGTACCTTCGCGGTGTCCAAGGCGCCCGCGCTGTGCACCCGTTCCGCCGCCCGCGCCCTGCGCCCGCACCCCGCCAACCTCCCCGACGACCTGCTGGTGGAGCTGGGCGCGGCCGGCGGCCTGTGCATGGTGCCGCTGACCGCCGAGCAGACCGGCCCCACCGTCCGGGACGTCGCCGACCACCTGGACCACGTCCGCACGGTGGCCGGCCCGCAGAGCGTCGGCCTGTCCGGCACCTTCGACACCGGCACCGCGCACCCGCTGGAGCTGGGCGACCCCTCCGGCTACCCCCGGCTCATCGCGGAGCTGCTCCGCCGCGGCTGGGACGAGGCGGACGTGGCCCTGCTGACCTGGGGCAACGTCCAGCGCGTCCTGCGCGCCGCGGCCTTCACGGCGAAGGCGGCCCAGCTGCGCCGCGAGCCGTCCACGGCGACCATCGCCGACCTGGACGGCTGAGCCCGCGCACGGGCGCCGGTGGGCGGTCAGCGGTGCTCGGCGCTCGATCAGGCACAGGCGGAACGCTGGGCGGGCGCGGGCGCGGAGACCGGCGCTCAGCAGGCGCAGAGGCAGAACGGGTGTCCGGCCGGGTCGGCGTACACCCGGAAGGTGCGCGTGCGGTCCTCCGCGTCCAGCGGGCGCGCGCCCAGCTCCAGCACCGCCTTCTCGGCCGCGTCCAGGTCCGCGACGGTGAGGTCGAGGTGGAACTGCTGCGAGTCGTCGGGCGCGGGCCACTTCGGCGGCACGAACCCCGGGGCGGCCTGGAAAGCCAGCGTCCGCCCGTCCGCCAGTTTCAGGTCGACCCAGTCGCCCTCGCCCTCGACGGTGCCGCCGAGGACGTCGGCGTAGAAGCGGGCCAGTGCACGGGGGTCGGGACAGTCCAGGACGACGGTGCCCAGTTCGGCGACAGCCATGACTTCCTCCTTGAAGCACGCGGTCGGTGTGGCCGGCACGGTGTGCGGCACGTGTTACCAGTACTGTGCGGGTAACCGGTAACGGTTACTGCATGCTGCCCTATAGGCAGTAACGTCGCAAGCATGAGTGAGCGATCGCCCGCGCCGGGCGGCCTGGCGCTGGTCGAGACCCTGGTGAACACGGTGGATCTCGAGACGGGCGCCGACTCGCTGGACACGGAGGAGGGCCGGGCGCGTCTCGGCCTGACGGAGGGCGAGGTGCCCGCGGCCCGTGAGCTGCGCGAGTCCTTGCGGGCGACCCTGCTCGCCCACGCCGGTCACCGGCCGCACCGCGCGGTGACCCCGCTGGGCGAGCTGCTGGCCGCCGTCCCGCTGGTCGTCACGGTCGACCCGGCCGACGGCTCGGCCGCTCTCGCTCCCGCCCGCGGCGGTTCGCTCGCCGCGCGGGTCGCCGCGGCCGTCGCGGAGGCCCTGGTGGCCGGCACCTGGAGCCGGTTCAAGGCGTGCGAGGCCCCCGACTGCCACTGGGCGTACTACGACCGCAGCCCGGCCGGGCGCGGCCGCTGGTGCTCCATGCAGGTGTGCGGGGCCCGCGCCAAGATGCGCCGGTACCGGGCCAAGGAGTCGTAAACGACGCCCGCTTCACCGGTCGCGGGGCCGCGCCGTGCGGCAGAATGCGGACGGCGCCGGTTCGGCCGACTGAGCCTCGGCCGAACCGGCGTCCTGCCCGCCGTCGTCAGGCGGTGGGGCGGCCCATCGCCCGGTACGTCCAGCCGGCCTTGCGCCACAGCGTCGGGTCCAGGGCGTTGCGCCCGTCCAGGATCACCCGGGACGACGCCGCCTCGCCCAGCACCTCCGGGTCCAGCTCGCGGAACTCGCGCCACTCGGTGAGGTGCAGCACGACGTCCGCGCCCCGCACCGCCTCCAGCGCCGAGTCGGCGTACCCGAGGGTCGGAAAGAGCCGCCGGGCGTTGTCCATGCCCTTGGGGTCGTACACGGTGACCTGGGCGCCCTGGAGGTGCACCTGCCCGGCGACGTTCAGCGCGGGGGAGTCCCGCACGTCGTCCGAGTCGGGCTTGAAGGTGGCGCCGAGCACCGCGATCCGCTTGCCGAGGAGGGGACCGCCGCCCAGCGCCTGCCGGGTCAGCTCGACCATCTGGCCGCGCTGGCGCATGTTGATGGAGTCGATCTCGCGCAGGAAGGTCAGCGCCTGGTCGGCACCCAGCTCACCGGCGCGGGCCATGAAGGCGCGGATGTCCTTGGGCAGGCAGCCGCCGCCGAAACCGATCCCGGCCCGCAGGAACTTCCGCCCGATCCGGTCGTCGTACCCGATGGCCTCCGCCAGCTTGGCGACGTCGCCGTCGGCGGCCTCGCAGACCTCCGCCATCGCGTTGATGAAGGAGATCTTGGTGGCGAGGAAGGAGTTCGCCGAGGTCTTCACCAGCTCGGCCGTCGGGAAGTCGGTGACCACGAACGGCGACCCCTCGGCGATCGGCGTGGCGTACACCTCGCGCAGCAGCTTCTCGGCCCGCTCGCTGCGCACACCGACCACGATCCGGTCCGGGCGCAGCGTGTCCTGCACGGCGAAACCCTCGCGCAGGAACTCCGGGTTCCAGGCCAGCTCGGCCTCGTGGCCGGCCGGCGCGTGCTCGGCCAGGTAGGCGGCCAGCCGGTCGGCGGAGCCCACCGGCACGGTCGACTTGCCGACGACCAGCGCGGGGCCGGTCAGATGCGGGGCGAGCGAGGCCAGCGCGGAGTCGACGTACGACATGTCGCAGGCGTACTCGCCGTGCTTCTGCGGGGTGTTCACGCACAGGAAGTGCACGTCGCCGAAGGCCGCGGCCTCGGCGAAGTCGGTGGTGAAGCGCAGCCGTCCGCTGGAGCCCCCGATCCCCGCGACGTGCTTGCCCAGCAGCTCCTCCAGACCCGGTTCGTACATCGGGACCTGGCCGCGCTGGAGCATCTCGATCTTCTCGGGCACCACGTCGAGCCCCAGCACCTCGAAACCGAGCTCGGCCATGGCCGCCGCGTGGGTGGCGCCGAGATAGCCGGTACCGATCACGGTGATCTTCAGGGCCATGGGTGCTCCAGAGGTGTACGGCACGGTTGCGCGCCCGAGCATAACCGGGACGCGGGAAAAGCCTTTCCGTCGGCTGTCGTCAAGCTCACCTATCCACGGACGCGGGCGGCCTCTAAAATTTGGGTTACTTAACGGTAGTTAGCGTGCCCAGCAGCACCGCGTTTTGGAGCGTGAGACACCTTGGCCGGATCGGCTGACTTCGACCTGTACCGCCCGTCGGAGGAGCACGACATGCTCCGCGACGCCGTCCGCTCGCTGGCCGAGGCGAAGATCGCGCCGCACGCCGCCGCGGTGGACGAGGAGGCCCGCTTCCCGCAGGAGGCCCTCGACGCGCTCACCGCGAACGACCTGCACGCGGTGCACGTCCCCGAGGAGTACGGCGGCGCGGGGGCCGACGCGCTCGCCACGGTCATCGTGATCGAGGAGGTGGCCCGCGCCTGCGCCTCCTCCTCCCTCATCCCGGCCGTGAACAAGCTCGGCTCGCTCCCGGTGATCCTGTCCGGCTCCGAGGAGCTGAAGAAGAAGTACATGACCCCGCTCGCCAAGGGCGACGGCATGTTCTCCTACTGCCTCTCCGAGCCCGACGCGGGCTCCGACGCGGCCGGCATGAAGACGAAGGCCGTGCGCGACGGCGACTTCTGGGTGCTCAACGGCGTCAAGCGCTGGATCACCAACGCCGGGGTCTCCGAGTACTACACGGTGATGGCGGTCACCGACCCGAGCAAGCGCTCCAAGGGCATCTCCGCCTTCGTCGTCGAGAAGTCCGACGAAGGCGTCTCCTTCGGCGCGCCGGAGAAGAAGCTCGGCATCAAGGGCTCCCCGACCCGCGAGGTCTACCTCGACAACGTCCGCATCCCCGCCGACCGCATGATCGGCGCGGAGGGCACCGGCTTCGCCACCGCGATGAAGACGCTGGACCACACCCGCATCACCATCGCCGCCCAGGCCCTCGGCATCGCCCAGGGCGCCCTGGACTACGCCAAGGGCTACGTCCAGGAGCGCAAGCAGTTCGGCAAGCCGATCGCCGACTTCCAGGGCATCCAGTTCATGCTCGCCGACATGGCCATGAAGATCGAGGCCGCCCGCCAGCTGACCTACGCGGCCGCCGCCAAGTCCGAGCGCGGGGACGCCGACCTCACCTTCCAGGGCGCCGCCGCCAAGTGCTTCGCCTCCGACGTGGCCATGGAGGTCACCACGGACGCCGTCCAGCTGCTCGGCGGCTACGGCTACACCCGCGACTACCCGGTGGAGCGCATGATGCGCGACGCCAAGATCACCCAGATCTACGAGGGCACCAACCAGGTCCAGCGCATCGTCATGGCACGCAACCTGCCGTAGCGGCCAGGGTTTTCGCGGCGAGGGGCGTCCGGCGACGGGCGCCCCTCGTTCGTCGTGACCCGTTGTCAGTGGTGGGTGAGACGGTGGATCCATCGAGTCGGGAAGCCGGTGACGGCAATCGGTAAGAGGGGGAAGCCGCCATGTCCGGAGGCCAGAACTACATCAACCACGTCGCTCTCGTGCTGGACGCCAGCTCGTCCATGCGCCGCCTGAGCCACAAGGTGGTCGAGGTCGCCGACCAGCAGATCGCCTACCTGGCGCGCCGGTCGCAGGAGCTGGACCAGGAGACCCGCGTCACGGTGTACGTCTTCGCCGACCAGGTGGAGTGCGTCATCTACGACAAGGACGTGCTGCGGATGCCGTCGCTGAAGCAGATGTACCGCGTCGGCGGCATGACGGCGCTGCTGGCGGCCACGCTGAAGTCGCAGCGCGAGCTGGCGCAGACCGCCCAGCTCTACGGCGACCACAGCTTCCTGACCTTCGTCCTCACGGACGGGCAGGAGAACGTGAGCCACCGCTGCCCGGACGCCCCCGCGAGGGACCCGCGCGCCCTGGTCGAGGCCGTGGCCACGATGATCGAGACCCAGGCGGACAACTGGACGCTGGCCGTCCTCGTGCCGGACCAGATGGGCAAGCGCGAGGCCATGCAGTACGGCTTCCCCAAGGACAACATCGCCATCTGGGACGCCACCAGCACCCAGGGCCTGGAGGAGGCCGGACAGGTCATCCAGGAGGCCACCGAGAAGTTCATGGTGGGCCGCACCAAGGGCATCCGGGGGTCGCGGGCCGTGTTCTCCACGGGCGCGGACGCGGTCAACAAGGAGACGATCGAGGCGGCCGGCCTCGTGCCGGTGGAGTCGTCGAAGTACCGGCTGATCGACGTGACCCGCGACGTGGCGATCCGGGACTGGGTCGTCGAGCGCGGGCACACCTACCGCACCGGCGGTGCGTTCTACCAGCTGAGCAAGTCGGAGAAGGTCCAGCCGAAGAAGCAGATATCGGTGCTGGAGAAGAAGACGGACCGGGTGTACACGGGGCCCGAGGCCCGCGCCCTGCTCGGCCTGCCGGACGTGGAGGTCCGCATCAGGCCCGACCACAACGACGACTTCACGATCTTCGTGCAGAGCACGAGCGTGAACCGGAAGCTCGTGGCGAACACCCGCCTCCTGCTCATGCTCTGACCCCTCGGCCGCCCGAGTCGTCCGTTGCGTCCGTGGCGGCGGTCAGTCCTCGTACCCCTCCGCCACCCGCCGCTGCCGCAGTTGCATGATCGCGCGGCGGCGGGCCAGGCGGTGGGTGCGGCGGATCTGGGCCTCCTGGTAGCGGCGCTTGTCCTTCTCCGTCTCGGGCAGGACCGGCGGGACCGTGCGGGGCTTGCCGTCCGCGTCCACGGCCGCGAAGACCAGGTACGCCGAGCCCACCTGGGTGGCCGGGGTGGACTCGTTCCAGCGCTCGGCCATCACCCGGACGCCCACCTCCATGGAACTGCGGCCGGTCCAGTTGACCTGCGCCTTCACATGGACGAGGTCACCGACGCGGACCGGTTCGAGGAACGCCATCTCGTCCATGGACGCGGTGACGGCGGGTCCGCCGGAGTGCCGTCCGGCCACGGCACCGGCCGCGTCGTCGACAAGCTTCATGATCACACCGCCGTGCACCGTGCCCAGAAGGTTGGTGTCGCTGTGCGTCATGATGTGACTGAGGGTGGTGCGGGAGGCCGAGGTCGGCTTGCCCGGGATCTCCGGAGGCGCCGACTGCGCGGCCGAGGCCTGTTCTGCCTGGTCTGTCATGGCCTCCACCTTATGCCGGGGCCACCCGGGCGTGGTTTTGTGTCGGGTTGGCAACAGCGCTGCCCTGATTTTCCGACATACCTTGTAACGCCCACCGGGCCGCCCTGCACACTGGGCGCATGAATGATTGGCCCGAGGGATGGTCCGGTGACAACCGCGGCAGCGGATACGGACGCGGCAGCGCGAGCGCACGGCCCGAGAGCGCGCGCGTGATGCGTCAGGTCCGCCGCGGCGCGACGCCGCCGCCCGGCCCGGGCCCGTCGGCACCGCCGTACGGCGCCGGGGTGCCCCAGCAGCCGTCGTACACCGACGGCCAGGGGTACGGCGACGACGGGTACGACAGCGGCTACAACACCGGCCAGGTCTACGGCGGCGGGGGTGGCGGCGGCCAGGGCGCCGGCCGGCAGGGCCGGCCCGCGCCGAACTGGCGCCGCCGGATCAAGTGGACCGCGATCACGGTGGTGACCGTGCTGGTCGTCACCACCGTCGGCACCTACTTCTGGGCCGACTCCAAGCTCAACCGCGAGGTCGACCTGTCCAAGGTCATCGAGCGGCCCGGAGCCGGCGAGGGCACGAACTACCTGATCGTCGGGTCCGACAGCCGCGAGGGCATGACCGACGAGCAGAAGAAGGACCTCCACACCGGTTCCGCCGAGGGCAAGCGCACCGACTCGATGATGATCCTGCACACCGGGGACAACGGGTCGACGCTGATCTCCCTGCCGCGCGACTCGGACGTGGAGATCCCGAGCTTCGTCGGCTCCGAGTCCGGCAAGAAGTACCCGGGCACGGGCCGGCACACCAAGCTCAACGCCGCGTACGCCGAGGACGGCCCCGAGCTGCTGGTGCGCACCATCGAGCACAACACCGGGCTGCGCCTGGACCACTACGTGGAGATCGGCTTCGCCGGCTTCGCGAACATCGTGGACGCGGTCGGCGGCGTCGAGATGGACATCCCGCAGGACATCAAGGACAAGAAGTCGGGCGCCGACTTCAAGAAGGGCAAGCAGACGCTGGACGGCGAGCAGGCCCTCGCCTTCGTCCGCACCCGGTACGCGCTGGCGGGCTCCGACCTGGACCGCACCAAGAACCAGCAGAAGTTCCTGTCGGCGCTGGCCGGCCAGGTGGCCACCCCGTCGACGGTCCTCAACCCGTTCAAGCTCTACCCGACCATGGGCGCCGGCCTGGACTCCCTGACCGTCGACAAGGACATGGGCCTGTTCGACCTGGCGAGCATGTTCTGGGCGATGAAGAACGTCAGCGGCGGCGAGGGCACCTCGATGAACATGCCGATCTCGGGCAGCGTCGGCGGCAACCTCAAGTGGGACGACGCCAAGGTGAAGAAGCTCGTCCAGGAGCTGAAGAACGACGAGAAGGTCACCGTCTCCGGCAACTGAGCCGGCCCCGGCGGCGGGAGTCACTGGTCGCCGCAGACCACCTCGTCGCCGCGCACCACCGTGCCCGACTCCTGCGGCGGGTCGGCCGGCCGTACCCTCGCCACCCGCGTGAAGTCGGCGCCCGTGATCACTTTCAGGGTCGCCCCCTGCCCCTTCACCGGCTTCAGCGTGCTGCCGGGCAGGGCGGCGGCCAGCGACTTCGCCGACTGGTCCCAGCGCGGGTCGAAGGCGACGACGGTCCGCTCCAGGGCCCGGTCGGCGGCGTTGCGCGGTGCCCTGGTGGTGCGGAACCCGGTCGCGGCCAGCGCGTCGTCCACCCGCTTGCCGAGCCCCGGGGTGCGGGTGCCGTTCTCCACCTGGACGCGGATCTGCTTCGGGTCCACCGGGACCCGCACCGGCGCCGGGCCCTTCGGCTTCGGCTTCGGTGCGGTCAGCGGCTTGTCCTCGCGCAGGGCGGCGAAGAGCCGCTCCGACTTCGCCGGGTCCCACTTCAGGGTCGATCCGACGCCCTTGACGGCGTAGCCCATCCGCCCGATCGGCACGGTGGTGAACTCGGAGGACGACGGCGAGAAGTCCCGCATCGCCCGCCCCAGCGTCAGCAGCTCATCGGTGCCGAAGCCCTGGTCGGCCCGGACCGAGCCCAGCACCGCCCGCGTGACGTCCCGGAACTTCAGCGGGTTCAGCAGGATGCCCGAGGAGGTCGCCCGCTCGATCAGGGCGGCCAGGAAGCGCTGCTGGCGCTTCATCCGGCTCAGGTCCGAGGCCCCGTCGAGGTGGCGGGAGCGCACGTACTGAAGCGCCTGCCCGCCCATCAGGGTGTGGGTGCCGGCCGGCAGGTCGAGCCCGGTGTAGCTGTCCTTGAGCGGCTGGACCGTGCAGATCTGCACACCGCCGAGGACGTCCACGGTCTTCATGAAGCTGGTGAAGTCGACCTCCAGATAGTGGTCGATCTTCACCCGGGTCATGGCCTCCACGGTGCGGATGGTCAGCTGCGGGCCGCCCTCGGCGTAGGCGGCGTTCAGCTTGAGCGGGTGCCCGTGGTGGTGCTCGCCGGTGGTGCGGTCGGTGTGGCCGGGTGTCTCGGCGTACGAGTCGCGGGGCAGGCTGACCACGCTCGCGCGCTCCCGGTCCTCCGAGATGTGCACGATCATGATTGTGTCGGTGCAGTGGCAGGGGGCGCCGCCCAGCCGGTACTTGCGCCGCTCCTCCTTGGTGATCTCGTCCCGGCCGTCGGTGCCGACCATCAGGACGTTCATGCCGTCGCCCGCCCGCGGCCGGTTCTTCATGTCCTTGAACGCGTCGACCCGCGAGAGGTCCGAGTCCAGGCCGGTCAGCACCGCGTGCCCGATCCCGGCGGAGGCGAGCACCACCACCGACAGCGCGGTCACCGCCCGCATGGCCCAGCGCGGCTTCTTCCGCCGTACGGGGGGCCTCGGCGGGCGCCGGGAGGGCCGGGAGCCGCCGCGCTGCGGCGGCGGGCCGCCCCGGGGAGACGAGGCCGGGACCCGGGGGGAGCGGGGCGGCGTGGGCAAGGTGACACCTCCGCGGGGGCGGGACCTGGGGCCGGACGTGGGCCGGACGTGGTATTCGTGAGCACCGTAGGCCCATACGATCTGCTGCCCGGGGCTGCGACCCCCGCGGCGCGCACCCGTGTCCCCCGTTCGCGGTAACGTGAGCACCGATGAACGCCAAGTCCGACGCGCGGCTGCCCGCCGTTTCCGTGATCATGCCCGTCCTCAACGAGGAGCGGCACCTGCGCGGCGCCGTCCGCGCCATCCTCGCCCAGGAGTACGCCGGCGAGATGGAGGTCGTGATCGCCGTCGGTCCCTCCACGGACCGTACGGAAGAGATCGCCGCCGAACTCGTCGCCGAGGATCCGCGCGTGCACACCGTGCCGAATCCCACCGGCCGCACGCCCGCCGCGCTGAACGCCGCGATCAAGGCCTCCCGCCATCCCGTCGTCGTCCGCGTCGACGGTCACGGCATCCTGTCGCCCGGCTACATCGCCACGGCCGTCCGGCTGCTGGAGGAGACCGGCGCGCACAACGTCGGCGGCATCATGCACGCCGAGGGCGAGAACGCCTGGGAGGACGCCGTCGCCGCCGCGATGACGTCGAAGATCGGCGTGGGCAACGCAGCCTTCCACACCGGCGGTGAGGCCGCCCCCGCCGAGACCGTGTACCTGGGCGTGTTCCGCCGCGAGGCGCTGGAGCGGCAGGGCGGCTACAACGAGGAGTTCATCCGCGCCCAGGACTGGGAGCTGAACTTCCGCATCCGCGAGGCCGGCGGCCTGATCTGGTTCTCCCCCGAGCTGAAGGTGTCCTACCGGCCCCGGCCGTCCGTGCGGGCGCTGGCCAAGCAGTACAAGGACTACGGCCGCTGGCGGCACGTCGTCGCCCGCTACCACTCGGGCTCCATCAACCTGCGCTACCTCGCCCCGCCGACCGCCGTGTGCGCCATCGCGGCCGGTGTCGTGGTGGGCGCGGCGCTGACCCCGTGGGGCTTCGTCGTACCCGGCGGCTACCTCGCGGCGATCGTGGCCGGCTCGCTGCCCGCGGGCAAGGGCCTCGGGCTGAAGGCGCGGGCGCAGATCCCGGTGGCGCTGGCGACCATGCACATGTCGTGGGGCTGGGGCTTCCTGACCAGTCCGAAGTCCCTGGCCAGGAAGGTCATCGCCTCGCGGCGCCCGGCGGTCCAGCCCGACGCCGAGGCCACGGACGCCACGGACGCCGCCGGTACGCGGTGACGGCGTCCGTCAGGACCAGGTGAACGCCGGGTTCACGTGCATGCAGGCGCTGTCGTCCGCGCCGTTGAGGGCTTCGGCGGACTCGGGGGTGCCGTCGTCGCTCCCGGGCGCCTCGTAGGCCGTGCCCTCGCGCCAGTCGGCGCCCACGACGAGCGTGACGCCCGAGACGTCCGTGGACCGCTGCACCGAACTCGCCGGGACGCCCAGGGCCTCGGCGACGCGCCGCGCGTCGCCCTCCAGGTCGGCGCTCGGGTAGCGGACCACCGTACGGTCCTCGCTCGGCAGCACCGAGGGGTCCGCGACGGCCTTCGTGAAGCCCTTGTCGGCCAGCAGCCCGGCGATCGTGTTCGCGCGTCCGGGGGCCGTGCCGAGATCGTCGGTGCGGGTGCCGTTGAGGACCCGGACCGCCAGCTCGTCGTCGGGCGCGGCCGGGTCGGCCGGGGGCTCCGGCTCGGCGGGCTTCTTCTTCGCGTCCTTGCCGTCCAGGGCGATGTCCTCGCGCACCAGCCGGAACAACTGCTCCGCGTCCTCGGTCGGCTCGACGCGGGCACCCACGTACCGGTTGGGCATCGTGGTCATGGTGATGCGCTCGGGCTTCACCCCGCGCAGCTCGGTGCTGAGGTCGTACAGCTTCTTGACGGTGTCCAGGCCCGGGTCGACGGTGAGGGCGGCGGTGGCCTCCTCGGCGAGCCTGCGCAGCCTGTTCGGGCTGCTCAGGGTCGCGTTCTCGCGCAGTACCCGGACCATCGAGTTCAGGTACATGTGCTGGGCCTTGGCCCGCGCCAGGTCGCTGCCGTCCTCGAAGCCGTACCGGGTGCGCAGCCACTGCAGGGCCTGCTCGCCCTTGACCGGGTGCGTGCCCCGCGCCAGCTTCAGACCGGAGCCGTGGCCCGTGCTGTCGCGCGAGTGGATGTTGGCGTCCACGCAGACCGGGACGCCGCCGACGGCGTCCGCCATCGACACGACGCCCGCGAAGTCCACCATCACGAAGTGGTCGATGTGGATGCCGGTCAGCTCCTGCCAGGTGGCCACCGTGCAGCCCGGACCGCCGTGCCCGAGGCTCTGGTTGGTCATCACCCGGCCCCGGCTCGCCGGGTGGACCTCACCGTCGTCGGGGTCGGTGCACTTGGGTATCTCCAGCAGCGTGTCGCGCGGCATGCTGACCACCGACATGTTGCTGCGGTCGGCCGACAGGTGCACCAGCATCTGCACGTCCGCCAGCGGCGTGGAGCCGAACGTCTCGCGAGCGCCGCCCAGTTGCTGGTTCTCCTCGCTGTCCCGGGCGTCCGAGCCGATGACGAGGATGTTCAGCGGGGTCTGCCCGGCCGCGTTCGGAGTCGGCGCGGCGACCTTGTTGTCGCCCAGGTTCAGGACGTCCTGCTTGATGTTGTCGTTCAGGTGCTCGTAGTAGAGGTAACCCGCCCCGGCCGTGCCGGCCAGGACCGCCGCGAGCACCACCGCGGTCCAGCGCAGGACCCGGCGGCGCCGGCGCCGCCCGGGACCGCCGGGCTCGCCGGTGTCCCGTCCGCCGTCCTTCCCGCCGCCGTCCGTGGTGCCGTTCGCGGTGCCGTCGTCGGTGGCGTCGACACCGTTGTCGCCGTCCCCCCGGCCGGCCTCCGCACGCTCGGACGCGTCTGCCGCGCCCTCCCGCGTGTCCTCCTCCTGCACACCGCTCCGCGTCACGTCCGCGTCCCTCCCCGCCCCCGGGCCACCACGTGGGCCCGTCGCCGCCCTGTGAGACGTACGACAGGCCCCTCAGGTCAACTTGCGCACAGCTTCTGGTCGGCCGTGGACTCGGTGTCCAGGTCCGGCTTCTTGACGGAGGCGGGATCGAGCGAGACTCCGGCGCCCTTGAAGTCCTTGCCGAGGGTGAGGGTCATGGTGGGCAGGCCCTGGGAGTTGGTGACGCTCTCGCCGGGCTTCATGGCGGCGCCGGACAGGCCGAGGATCTCGGCGAGGGCGCGGGCCTGGTCGGCCTGGTCCGGGGCGTACTCCAGGGTGGTCTTCGCGAGGTCGGCGGGGGCGTTGCCCGCGTTCTCCGACTTCGAGACGCCGGCCTGGGTCTGGAGGTAGCTCAGCTCCTGCTGGGCGCTGCCCGCGGGGGCGCCGCCGTTCATCACGCGGACGCGCACCTCGCCCGGCTCGGACTTCGCGCCCTTGAGCCGGGCGGCGACGGCGGCCTTCTCCTTCTTCTCCTTCTGCTTGACCTCGGTGAAGGAGATGTCGTTCTTGATCATGTCGAAGACCTGAGGGCCCTTCGACGCGTTCACGACCACCGTGGCCTTGACCTTCTCGGCCGGGTTGTCGACCACCGGCACCGTGGTGAACGTGATGTTCTTCGGCGGCACCTTCTTCAGCTCCAGGGCCATGTCCTTGAGCGTGCCGACCTTGCCGATGGCGCTGTCCACGGTGAGGGCCTTGGTCGCGGCCTCGGCGAGCTTCACCAGCTTGGTGGGGCTCGTGAGGGTGTCACTGGAGGACATCTTCCGCATCAGTGAGCCCAGGAACTGCTGCTGCACCTTGATGCGGTCCAGGTCGCCCTCGTTGCCGAAGGCGTGCCGGGTGCGGACGAAGGCCAGGGCCTGCTCGCCCTTGACCGTGGACTCGCCCGCGGGCAGCTGGAGGTGCGACTTCGGGTCGTCCACGGCGTGCTCCACGCACACGTCGACGCCGCCGACCGCCGAGGTCAGCGTCTTGACCGCGTTGAAGTCGGCCATCATGAAGTGGTCGGGCTTGATGCCGGTGGTCTCCGCCACCGTGCGCATCGTGCAGCCCGCGTCCCGGCCGAGGTCGCCGAGGCTCTGGTTGAAGCGGACGCCGGAGGAGCCCGGGATGACCTTGGTGCTCCCGTCCTCCTGCTTGGTCTCGCAGTCGGGGATGTCGACGATCAGGTCGCGCGGGATGCTGAGCGCGGTCGCGTTGGAGCGGTCCTCGGCGACGTGCAGCAGGATGTTGGTGTCCGCGTGCCCGGCGCTGCCCTTGTCGCCGTAGCCCTCGTTGCCCTCACCGGTGCGCTTGTCGGTGCCGATGATGAGGATGTTGAAGGCCTCGTTCTTCTTGAAGCTGCTGCTTCCGGCGGTGCCGACGTCCGTCGTCGAGACGTTGCCCTCGAGGTGCTTGAGGTAGACGTAGCCGCCCACGCCGGCCACGAGGACGACGAAGGCCATGCTGCCGCCGGTCCACAGCAGGACCTTCTTGCCCCGGGACTTCTTCTTCTCCGGCCGGCGTCCGCGCCGCCCGGGCGCCGGCGCCTCGGGCTCCGGACGACGCCGTCGCTGGGGCGGCACCTCGCGGCCCGGAGCGGACGTGCGGCGCCCCTCCGTGCGCGGGCCCGGCACGGACGGCCGCGGTGCGGATGGGGACAGTCGCAGCTCGTACTCACCGGTCCGTGGATTCAGCACCCACTGGTCTGCGGGATCGACGTCGTCTGCCCGCCCACGTCCTTGCGCGTCCACGGTCTCCCAATCCTCCGTCGGGGGCCACGCGGCACCTTCCACTGAAGGCGCACGATAAAAGAGTCAACAAGTGCACGACGCCAGGGCGGACCTCGCGGCACGGGGCACCGGAGCGCTCACACTATCCGTCCGGTTCGGCGTCGAACGACACTGGTGTCAGGATCGTCACCCCTACAACAGGGCAATCCTCCCTATTTTCGTGAACTCCTACCATCGGTAGGGCTTGTAGACGTCCATGCACGTGCCGGTGTCCGATCCGTTGATCGCGTCGCTGGACTCCGGCAGGTCTCCCGCCTCGGGCGTCTTCTGCTTCGGATAGGACGTGCCCTGGCGCCAGTCAGCTCCCACGACGAGCGTGATCCCGGACACGTCCGCCGACTTGCGCACCGCGTCCGCGGGGATCCCCAGTGCCTCGGCGACGCGGCGCGCGTCGCCCGCCAGCTCGTCGCTCGGGTAGCGGACGACGGTGCGCTCCTCGGAGAGCGCCGCGGAGGTGTCCTTCGCCGCCTTGCCGAAGCCCTTGCGCACCAGCGCTCCGGCGACGTCACCGGCCCGGCCCGTCACCGGGCCGAGGGTGGCCGAGCGGGTGGCGTTCTGGACGAGGACACCGATCTCGGAGTCGGCGGCGGGCTCGTCGGACGGCGCGGCGGCGTCACCCCGGGCGGCGGCGTCCTCGCCGTCGCCCTCGCCGGAGTCCTTCTTGCCGGAGTCCTTCCCGCCCTTCGCGCCCTTGTCGTCGAAGGACACGTCGTCGCGGAGCATGGCCCACATCTTGTCGGCGTCGTCGGCCGGCAGCAGGTGGTTCGCGTCCTCGGGGTCCTCGACGGTGGGGATCGTCGTCATGGTGATGCGGTCCGTGGGGACCGTCTTGAGCTGCATGCCGAGGTCGTACAGCTTCTTGACGGTGCCGACCTCCTCGGAGACCGTCAGCGACTTCGTGGCGGCCTCCGCCAGCCCCATCAGCCGGCCGGCGTCGGTGAAGACGTTCTGGCTCTTCAGCGTGCGGATCATCGAGTTCATGTACATGTGCTGGGCCCGGGCCCGCAGCGGGTCACTGCCCCAGGCGTGCCGGGTGCGCAGCCACTGCAGCGCCTCCTCGCCCTTGACCTTGTGCGGGCCGGCCGTCATCTTCAGGCCCGAGCCGCCGGGCACGCCGGGCAGCGGGCGGTCCCACACGTTCTGGTTCACGCAGACCTCGACCCCGCCGACCGCGTCCGCCATCGACACGACGCCCGCGAAGTCGATCGTCATCCAGTGGTCGATGTAGACCCCGGTGAGGTTCTCCCAGGTGGCCAGGGTGCAGCCGGCGCCGCCGCGGGCCAGTGTCGTGTTGATGATGGCGTTGGTCGCCGGGAACTCCTCGCCGGAGTCGGGGTCCTTGCACGCGGGGATGTCGACGCGGGTGTCCCGGGGGATGCTCACCACGGCGGCGCTCTTGCGGTCCGCGGTCAGGTGGATCAGCATCTGCACGTCCGCCAGCGGCGGGTTGTCGCGGTGGTTCTTGCCGCCGCCCAGCGCCACGTTGGCGTCGGAGGCGCGGCTGTCGGAACCGAGCAGCAGGATGTTCAGGGGCGTCTGCCCGGCCGCGTTCGGCTCGGTCCTGTGCGCCTTGGAGTCGCCGCTGCTGCGCTCGCCCTTGTCGATGTTGCCGTTCAGGTGCTGGTAGTAGAGATATCCGGCACCGGCCGTGCCGAGTACCAGTACGGCGAGGGTCGTCGCGGTCCACTTCAGCACTCGGTGCCGCCGTCCGGCGCGCCGCCGCCCGGAGCGCCTGCCGTTGCCGCCCGAGCGGCCCCCCGAGTCCCCGCGGCCGCCCGGGCCCCGCCGACCGGACGCTCCGGTGCCGCCGTCCTCCCCGCCGCCGCGTCCGGCCCGCCTGCCGCGGGCGTGGCGGACCGTGTCGGGTCGCGCTTCCTCCCCGCGCACACCGCTCTGCGTCATGTCCTTCTCCCACCCTCGGGCCCGCGAACGTGCTCCCGTACGCGCCCTGCTCGCACAGTTGGACGTACGAAGCCCCTCGTTGGCTGTACGGCGACCGGTGGATTGTTCACCGGGTGACGATCGGCCGGCGGACCGGGCGACCGATCACCCGGAGAACCACCGGCCGATCACCCGGAGAACCACCGGCCGATCACCCGGAGAACCACCGACCGGTCGCCCGGAGAACCGGGGACCGGTCGGCTGGTGGACCGGCCGACCGACGGACTGTCGTACTGTCAGATGCGCGTGGGGCCCCTCAGGTCACTTCGCGCACTCGACCTTGTCCGCCGTGGACTTCTGGAGGTCCTCCGGCGCCTTCCCCGACGTGGCGTCGAGCTTGACCCCGGCGCCCTTGAAGTCCTTGCCGAGGGTGAGGGTCATGGTGGGCAGGCCCTGGGAGTTGGTGACGCTCTCGCCGGGCTTCATGGCGGCGCCGGACAGGCCGAGGATCTCGGCGAGGGCGCGGGCCTGGTCGGCCTGGTCGGGGGCGTACTCCAGGGTGGTCTTCGCGAGGTCGGCGGGGGCGTTGCCCGCGTTCTCCGACTTGGTGACGCCCTCCTCGTTCTGGAGGTAGGTCAGCTCCCGCCCCGCGCTGCCGGAGGAGGCGCCGCCGTTCAGGAGGCGGACGCGGATCTCGCCGGGCTCGGACTTCTCGCCCTCCAGCCGGGCGGCGACCGCGGCGTCCTCCTTCTTCCGCTTCTCCTTCTCCTTCTTCTTGACCTCGGTGAAGGAGACGTCGTTCTTGACCATGTCGAAGACCTGCTGGGCGGACCCCTCCTTGAGGACGACGGTCACCGGCTTGGGCTCGGCCGGGTTGTCGACCACCGGGACCGTGGCGAACGTCAGGTTCTTGGTGTCCAGCTTGCCCAGCTCCAGACCGAGATCCTTCAGCTTGCCGATGCTGTCCAGCTTGGAGTCGACGGTGAGCGCCTCGGTGCCCGCCTCGGCCAGCTTCACCATCTTCGTGGGGCTGGTGAGCGTGTCGTTGGACTTCAGCTGGCGCATCAGCGAGCTGAGGAACTGCTGCTGGAGCTCGATACGGCTCAGGTCGCCGCCGAAGCCGACGGAGTGGCGGGTGCGGACGAAGGCGAGCGCCTCCTCGCCCTCGATGGTGTGCTCGCCCGCCGGCAGGTTCAGGTGCGAGTCGGGGTCGTTGATGTCCTTCGCCAGGCAGACCTTGACGCCGCCGACCGCGGAGGACAGGGTCTTGACCGCGTTGAAGTCGGCCACCATGAAGTTGTCCGGCTTCACCCCGGTCAGCTCGGTGACGGTGCGCATGGTGCAGCTCGGCGTACGGTCGCTCTGGCCGAGGCTGGTGTTGAAACGGACGCCGGTGGAGCCCGGGATGACCTTGGTGCTCCCGTCCTCCTGCGTCGTCGGGCAGTCGGGGACGTCGACGATCAGGTCGCGGGGGATGCTGAGCGCGGTCGCGTTGGAGCGGTCCTTGGCGACGTGCAGCAGGATCGTGGTGTCGGCGTGACCGGCGCTGCCCTTGTCGCCGTAGCCGTCGTTGCCGGAGCCGGTGCGCTTGTCGGTGCCGATCAGCAGGATGTTGATCGCCTGGTCCTTGCTGAACCCACCGGTGCTCGCGCCGTCGTCGGGGAGGGAGTCGATGTTGTCGTTGAGGTGCTGCAGATAGAGGTACCCGGCGGTGCCGACGGCGAGGATGACGAACGCCATCGTGCCGCCGGTCCACAGCAGGATCCTCTTGCCCTTGGACTTCTTCTTCGCCGGCCGCCGGCGGTCGCGCCGCTCCGGCGGCGGCTCCTCGGGCGCCGCGCGGCGCCTGCGCGGCGCGGGGACCTCACGGCCGGGTGGAGGTGTGCCCCGGCGGGGGCCGGGTACCGGTGACTGCGGTGCGGAAGAGGGCAGTCGCAGTTCGTAGTCGCCGGTGTCCGGGTTGAGTACCCACTGGTCTGCGGGGTCGATGTCCTCCGCCTGCCCACGGCCTTGCGCGTCCACGGTCGTCCGAATCCTCCGTCGGGGCCACGCGGCGCCCTCCCCTCCGGGCGCCAGGTCTCGCTCACGTCAGTTCAGTGCGTGGCCAGGGGCAGAACTCCGCGGCCGGGCACACCGGATCGCTCACATTAACCGGCCCGTCGGGCGCGGGTCGATGGCAGTGACGCACGCCACGGCGCTTACAACCGGGCAATCCGCCGCATTCCTCGGACAACTGTCCGCACGCGGGTGTCCGCCTTGCCCGAGGGTTGCCCCTTCTTGGAGTGCGCTTTACTCACAGATGTCCTCGTCGGCGGTGTTCCCGCTGAACGTCGGCGCGGGGGAGGCGGCGTCGCCCGCTTCGCCGGAACGCCCGGTGCCGTCGGCCGAGTCCCCGCGCCGCGCCGCGACCGTCACCGGTTCGTCCGTCCGCAGGCGGGTGAAGAGCTTCTCGGCGTCGGGCTGCACGAGCTGGTCCCGGTTGGCGTCGCCCGCGTACGACTCCCGGGGCACGGTCAGGAACTGCACGCGCTCGGTGGGAACCCCGCGCAGCCCGCGCACGAGGTCGTACAGACCGCGCAGACTCGCCAGGTCCGGGTCCGTGGTGAGCGACGAGGTCGCCGCGTCCAGAACGGGATACAGCTTCACCGGATTCAGCAGTACGCCGTTGCTCTGCACCTTGCTCACGAGCGCCCCCAGGAAGCGCTGCTGCCGGTCCATCCGGTCGGTGTCGCTGCCGTCGCCGAGCGACTTGCGGGCGCGGACGTACCCGAGCGCCTGCTCCCCGTCGAGCGTCACCCGGCCCGCGGGCAGTCGCAGCTTGGCGTCCTTGTCGTCGACCGGCTTGCGCAGGCAGACCTGGACGCCGTCGAGCGCGTCGACCATCTCCTTGAAGCCTTCGAAGTCGACGACCACGTGGTGGTCGACCCGGACACCGGTCAGCTTCTCCACCGTACGGATCGAGCACGCCGAACCGCCCACCGCGAAGGCGTAGTTGAACTGCGTGAAGGCTGGTGCGGTGAGCGACCCGTCGGGGCGGTGGCAGCCGGGGACCCGCACCATGAGGTCGCGGGGGAGGGAGGCGGCGGTGACGCTGTCCCGGCCCGCGGCCAGGTGCAGCAGGATCGTGGTGTCCGACCGCTCGGTCCCGGAGTCCCGCCCGTAGCGCGCGTTGCCGTCCCCGGCGCGCGAGTCCGAGCCGATCAGCAGGATGTTCTGCGCGCCGCGCACCTGCGAGGCGGGCCGCTCCTTCTCGTACCGGGCGAGCTCGGCGGCCGCCGCCTCGTCCGACGTGATGTTGCCGCTGAGCTTGGCGTACACCGCCCACCCGACGCCCGCAGCACCCCCGGCGAGCACGAGGGTCACGATCCCGGCGATGCCCAGCCGCCGCCTGCGCCGCCGCCGCTTCAGCCCGTCGCCGCTCGCGGACGCCCCCTGCCCCCGGCCCCCACCGGAGGCCGCCGTACCCGCGTCATCGCCCACGCCTGCCTCCGTCCACACCAGCGCGCTGGTACGACCATGCCCCGGGCGACCACGGAAGACAGAACGCACGTAGGCCGAACGGGTCAGATCACCGAGCGCCGGGTCCACCAAGCTGCGGGCATGCGTGCCGCCTGGGGCGGCACGGGTGGGCGCAGGCGGCGCCCGTTCAGCGCCGGTCCGCGTGCCCACCCTGCGCCCACACCGGCGCCGGGCACCGGTCAGCGCCGGTCCGCGTGCCCACCCCGCGCCCACACCGGCGCCGGGCACCGGTCAGCCCCGAGCCGCCGTCTCACCGGCGCCCACCCCGCCCCCGGCCCACCAGCACCCCCGGGGAACCTCACCGCGCCGTAGCCGAAACCCGCTCCGCCTCGATCCGCTGGTCCACCACACCCGCCCCCGCCCGCTCCAGGTGCCGGCACAGCACCACCGACCCCCCGCCGGCCAGCGGCCCGTACAACCCGGCGCTCAGCCCCTCCCACGTGTCGTACGGCAACCCGGACAGAATCCGCGCCCCCGGCCCCGTGAGCCCCAGCCCCGACGCCTCCGCCCGAGCCCGCTCCACGACCTCCGCTCCGCTGAACTCCCGCCCGGCCACGATCAGCGCCGGCGCCTCCGGGTCCACCGGCGCGTACGGCACGAACCGGTCCCCCTGCCCCGGCACCTCCACCGCGTAGTCGGCGAAGCCCTCCGGCGGCGCCGGTGTGAACCGCCCCCCGAGGGGCCGCAGCGCCAGCGCGATCCGCGGGCCCGAGCACGCCCGCGCCGCCTCCAGCGACTCCGGCTCCGGACCGCTCACGACCACGTCCGCCGCCCCGGGGTCGCCCGCCACGTCGGCGACGACACCCACCGACGCGCACGCCAGCAGCCACACCGCCGTCTGCCAGTGGGCGGGCAGCAGCAGCGCCACCCGGTCCCCGGGTTCGACGGACAGTTCGTCCTGGAGCAGGTTGGCGGTCTTGGCCACCCAATTGGCGAAGGTGGCCACGGACAGTTCGACGCGTTCGCCGGTGGCGTCGTCGTAGAAGGTCACCAGGGGGCGTCCCGGGTCCGCGGCGAGCGCGGAACTCAGCAGGTCGGCAGGGGTGCGGTCGGTCGCGTTCACCCGCGCAAGCGTACGCGGGCCGGACGGCGCGCACCGCGCGGACGGCGTACCGCGGCACCACCGGATCGGGCGCCGAGAACCAACGGCCCGTCAGATCCCAAATGGACATGAATGTCTGACGATGTACAAAATCAGGGGCATGCGTGGATTCCTAGCTTCCTCGACCGGTGTCACGTGCGCGGCGGCCCTGGCCCTCCCGCTCGCCCCGCCCGCGGCAGCCACCACCTCCTCGGCCCCACCCGCGACGATCCCGACGGCACGCGCCACGGCGTACGCCCCCGGCGGCACCCAGTCCCTCCCGCTCACCCCCCGCGCCCGCGACCGGGCGCCCGGCACGCCCGAACAGGGCCTGCGCCGCGGCGACGTACGGCACTTCTCACTCGTCGGCGTCGTCTGGGACGACCCCGCCACCCCGCTCCACGGCCGCGTCGAGGTCCGTACCCGCGCCACCGCGACCGGCGCCTGGTCCGGATGGCGGGAGCTGGACACCCACAACGCCGACCACGCCGCCGACCCCGGCACCCCCGAGAGCACCTCGGGCCGCGTCCGCGGCGCCACCGCACCGCTGTGGGTGGGCGAGTCCGACGGCGTGGAGGTGCGGGTCCGGGCGCAGGACGCCCACGAGGCCGCCCGCGCGCTCCCGGCCGCCCGCACCGCGCCGGCCCCCGCACGGATCCCCGCCGGACTGCGCCTCGAACTCGTCGACCCCGGCGAGGACGTCCCGCCGCCGGCGAACCGCGCGGCGGACGAGCCCGAACCCGCGGTGCTCCCCGCGCTCCCCGCGCTCACCGTGCGGCAGAAGACCGAACCGCACGTGGGTCCCCGCCCGCGCATCATCACGCGTCGCGGCTGGGGCGCGGACGAGAAGCTGCGCGAGAAGGGCTTCGTGTACACCAAGAAGGTCAAGACGGCCTTCGTGCACCACTCGGACACCGGCAACAACTACCGCTGCTCGCAGGCGCCCTCGGTCATCCGCGGCATCTACCGCTACCACGTCACCAGCATGGGCTGGCGCGACCTCGGCTACAACTTCCTCGTCGACAAGTGCGGAAAGATCTACGAGGGCCGGGCCGGAGGCGTGTCCGAGCCGGTACTGGGCGCACACACCCTGGGATTCAACTCCAACAGCATGGGAATCGCCGTCCTCGGCACGTACAGCTCGAAGAAGCCGTCGTCGGCCGCCCTGAAGGCGATCGCCCGGCTCACCGCGTGGAAGGTCGGGCTCTACGGCATGAATCCGCGCGGGAAGACATACCTGAAGTCCGGCGGTGGCAACCTCTACCGGAAGGGCAAGAAGGTACGGCTGAACGTCATCTCCGGCCACCGCGACGGCTTCGCCACGAACTGCCCCGGCAAGAAGCTCTACGACAAGCTCGGCACGGCCCGCGCGAAGGCGGCGAAGTACCAGGGCCGCTGAGCGCGGCACACCGCGCGGCCGTCGAAGGCGTCACGGAACGGCCACCGAGCGGCCGGGGAACGGCCGACGAACGGTCTGCATACACTGGCCCGCCGAAAGACAGTTCGGCCGGTCCCGGCAGGAAGCAGAGACGACAGGTGACGGAAGCGATCCTTCTGGTCGGCGGCAAGGGCACGCGGCTGCGCCCGCTGACGGTGCACACGCCCAAGCCCATGGTCCGGGCGGCCGGAGTGCCGTTCCTCACGCATCAGCTGGCCCGCGCCAAGGCGGCCGGCGTCGAGCACATCGTGCTCGCGACCAGCTACCTGGCCGAGGTCTTCGAGCCGTACTTCGGCGACGGCTCGGCGCTGGGCCTGCACCTCGAGTACGTCACGGAGGAGGAGCCGCTCGGCACGGGCGGCGCGATCCGCAACGTGGCGTCCCGGCTGCACTCGGGCCCCGACGAGCCGGTGCTGATCTTCAACGGCGACATCCTGACGGGCCTGGACATCGGCGCACTGGTGCGCACCCACGAGACGACGGGCGCGGACGTCTCCCTGCACCTGACCAAGGTCACGGACCCGAGGGCCTACGGCCTGGTCCCCACCGACGACGCCGGCAGGGTGCTGGCCTTCCTGGAGAAGCCGCAGACGCCCGAGGAGATCGTCACCGACCAGATCAACGCGGGCGCGTACGTCTTCCGCCGCTCGGTCATCGACACGATCCCGGCCGGCCGCCCCGTCTCGGTCGAGCGCGAGACCTTCCCCGAGCTCCTCGCCACCGGTGCGCACCTCCAGGGCATGGTCGACTCCACCTACTGGCTGGACCTGGGCACCCCGGCGGCCTTCGTACGCGGCTCGGCGGACCTGGTCCTGGGCCGCGCACCGTCCCCGGCCATACCGGGCCGCTGCGGCGACCGCCTCGTCCTGCCGACGGCACGGGTCGCGGCCGACGCCAAGCTGGCCGGCGGCACGGTGGTCGGCGAGGGCGCCTTCGTGGCGGAGGGGGCGCGTGTCTTCGGCAGCACGATCCTGCCGGGGGCGGTCATCGAGCCGGGCGCCGTCATCACCGACTCGCTCATCGGCACCCGCGCCCGCGTCGGCACCCGCTCGGTCCTGACCGACACCGTCATCGGCGACGGCGCGGTCATCGGCGCCGACAACGAACTCCGCTCCGGCGCCCGCATCTGGTGCGACGCCCACATCCCCCCAGCAGCCCTACGCTTCTCGTCGGACGCCTCGTAACAAGCAGGCCCCCCCCGTAGCTGCGGGCAGTCGTGCCGCTGGGGCGGCACGGGTGGGCGCAGCGGCACCCCGTCGGCGCCGGGCTGCGCCCCCCGCCCCGCACCCACCCCGGACACGAGACGGACCCCGGACACGAGACGAACCCCGGACACGCGACGAACCCGGAAACGCGACGAACCCCGGACCACCTACAACCGCTCGATCCCCCGCGGAGCCATCCGCGGCGCCCGCCGCCCCGGCACCCGCCCGCTCAACAGCACCAACCGAGCCGCCCGATGCCGCTGCCCGGCGTACGGCTCCAGCAACCGCAGCATCTCCGCGTCGTCCGCATACCGGTCGCCGCCGAGCGCGAACCCCACGATCCCCGGCAGATGCAGATCCCCCACCGTCACCGCGTCCGCCGCCCCGTGACTGCGCTGCACCGTCTCCGCCGACGTCCACGGCCCGATCCCGGACACCAGCTCCAGCCGCTCCTGCGCGGCCGCCGGCTCCATCCCCGCCGCCTCCTCCAGCCGCGCGGCGACCCGCACGGCCCGCAGGATCGTCGACGCCCGTTTGTCGTCCACTCCGGCCAGATGCCACTCCCAGGACGGGATCAGCGCCCACGTGCGCGCCGTCGGCATCACACACATCCGCGCGGGCGCGGGGCCCGGCGCCGGCTCCCCGAACCTCCGCACGAGCAGCCGCCACGCCTGGTACGCCTCCAGCGTCGTGACCTTCTGCTCCAGGACCGAGGGGATCAGCGACTCCAGCACCAACCCGGTCCGCCCCAGCCGCAGCCCCGGACGCCGATGCGCCGTGAACGCCAGCAGCCGGTGTCGCGGCACGAACGCGGACGGGTCGTCCTCGGCGCCCAGCATCCGCGGCAGCTGCTCCAGCAGCCACTCGGCCCCCGGCCCCCAGGCCTCACCCCGCACCTCACCACCGCGGGCGGTGACCCGCAGGGTGCCCGGCCCGGCCGGCGTGCGGCTGGCCCGCCACACCGAGCCGTCCGGCGTCGTCCGGAACGTCGGATCGCCCGGCCCGCGCCGCAGCGGCCCCAGCACCAGCCCCAGGTCAAGAGGCCCGTCCGGCACCCACATCCGCACCGCGCCCGGCGCGGCGGCCTGCCGGGGGACGGCGGCGGGCACGACGGTCTCACCGCCGCGCACCGTGGCGCGCGTGGGGCGGGGAGCGAAGCGTCCTGCCACGAGAGAGGTCCTTGAGAGGTGGGGTGGGCCGCTACGAGGGTAGAGGCGGGCCTCTACGAGGGTAGAGGCTCGGGGCACCGCCTCACCGCACCTCGACGAACGCCTCCGGGTCCCGCTCGGCCCGGGCCCCGGGCTCCTCGGCCGGATGCCCGACCGCCACCGCGCCCATCGGGTCCCAGTCGCCCGGCAGCTCCAGCACCTCCCGCACGACCTCCCGGCAGAACATGGTCGAGGACACCCACGCGGAGCCCAGCCGCTCCCCGGCGAGCGCGACCAGCAGGTTCTGCACGCCCGCGCCGGTGGCGACGACGAACATCTCCCGCTCGGCCGCGTCGCGGCGCGCGTCCCCGTAGGTGTGCGAACCGTCCATGACGAGACAGGGGACGACGAGGTAGGGCGCGTTGCGCAGGACGTCGCCGCGCCGCACGCGCTTGGCGATGGACTCCTCGCTCCTGCCGTCTCGCCGCAGGTCCGCGATCCAGGCGTCCCGCATCGCGTCGAGGAGCCGGGTGCGGGACTCCTCGGACTCCAGCAGCACGAACCGCCACGGCGTGGTGTGGTGCGGCGCCGGTGCGGTCACGGCCGCGGCCACCGCCCGGCGCACGGCCCCGGGGTCGACCGGTTCGTCGGTGAAGGCCCGAACCGTACGCCGCTGGGTGACCGCCTGCCGTACCGCCTCCGAGGTGCCGAGGCGGAACATGTCGTCGCGCGCGCCGCGCACCATGGCCCGCGCGCCCTCGCCGTCGTCGTCGGCGACCAGACTCGGGAGCCCGCGCACGACGGCGACGGGCAGTCCCGCGGCCTTGCCCTTGACCAGGTCCCCCGCGGCGGCCAGCTCGTCGGCGGTGGCGACGACGGTGGCGCCGAGCGGATTGCCGTGCGCGTCCGTGCCGCCGCGCAGGTCGTCGAGGACGCGGACGCCCGCGGCGCCGATCGCCACGTCCGTGAGCCCGGCCCGCCAGGGACGCCCGAAGGTGTCGGTGACGATGACGCCGACGTCCACGCCCAGCGTGTCGCGGAGCCCCTCGCGGATCCCGCGCGCGGAGGCGTCGGGGTCCTCGGGGAGCAGCAGCACGGTCCCGGCCGGAGTGTTGGAGGCGTCGACGCCGGCCGCCGCCATGACCAGGCCCTGGCGGTTCTCGACGATGCGCAGCGGGCCGCGCCGGGCCACCACCCGGACGGTCTCCGCGTCGATCGCGGCCTCCCGGTCGGCGGCCTCCACGACGCGTCCCTCGGCCTTCGACACGATCTTGGACGTGACGAGCAGCACGTCCCCGTCGGCCAGCGCGGGCTCGGTGGCCGCGATCAGCTTGGCCAGGTCGTCGCCGGGCCGCACCTCGGGCAGGCCGGGCAGGGCCCACACCCGGTAGCGGTCCCGCCGGCCGGCCGCCTCGCCGCGCGTCTCGTCGCTCACGCCTGACGCACCTCCTCCGCCAGCGTCAGCGCCTCCCGGGCCATCTGCGCCGTCGCGTCGAGGTCGGTCATCATCAGCGGTACGGCGCGGCAGAGGATGCCGGCCGCCTTCACGCGGGTGACGGCGTCCGCGTCGACCGTGTCCACCAGCCAGCCGTCGAGCAGTCCCGAGCCGTAGTGCTCGGCGACCGCGGCGGCCGTGGACTCCACGCCGACCGCGGCGAGCACCTTGTCGGCCATCCCGCGCACGGGCGCGTCGCCGACGATGGGGGAGAGGCCCACCACCGGCACCCCGGCGTCGGCGATCGCCTCCCGGATGCCGGGCACGGCGAGGATCGTGCCGACGGAGACGACCGGGTTGGACGGCGGGAAGAGGATGACGTCCGCCTCCGAGATGGCCTCCAGGACACCGGGCGCCGGCTTGGACTGCTCGGCCCCCACCGGCACGACCGCCTCGGCGCGGACGGAGGCGCGCAGGCGCACCCAGTACTCCTGGAAGTGGACCGCCTTGCGCTCTCCGTCGAGCTCCACGGCGACGTGCGTCTCCACGCGGTCGTCGGTCATCGGGATCAGCCGCACCCCGGGCTTCCAGCGGTCGCACAGCGCCTCGGTCACCGCGCTGAGCGGGAAGCCCGCGGTGATCATCTGGGTCCGCACGATGTGCGTGGCGAAGTCGCGGTCGCCGAGACCGAACCACTCCGGTCCGGCACCGTACGCCGCGAGCTCCTCCTTGAGGTGGAAGGTCTCCTCGGCCCGCCCCCAGCCCTGCTCCTCGTTGATGCCGCCGCCGAGGGTGTACATCACCGTGTCGAGGTCCGGGCAGACCTTCAGCCCGAAGAGGTGGATGTCGTCCCCGGTGTTGCCGATGACCGTGACGTCCGCGTCCGGCGCGGCCTGCTTGAGACCACGCAGGAACCGGGCACCGCCGATGCCGCCTGCCAGAACCACAATGCGCATGGCCCCAGTCTCGCAGGCGGGTACGACAGCGCGTCAGCCAGTCGTCACCGTGCCGGTGCGGCGTCGGCGCCGCTGTCCCGGAACGCGGCGGCCGAGCACTGCGGGGCGTGCATCGGCATCTCCGTCAGACCCGGGTAATAGACGTGCAGGCTGACCGCCGGCTCCAGCGCGTCGTTGACCACCTCGTGCACGTGGCCCGGCGCGAACACGCGCTGCGTACCGGCCTCCATCGCGCGCGTGCCGCGCGCCGTGTGCTCGGTGAGGGTGCCTTCCAGGACCGTCCAGACGCCCGAGGAGGGCCCGTGGTCGTGGCGTCCGCTGCCCTGCCCGGGCAGCCAGGACAGCAGCCACACCTCGTACCCGGGGCCGGTGCGCAGCCGGTGGTACCAGCGGGTCGTCGCGTCGTACCGGACGAGGTGCTCCCACGCGGAGCGGTCGGCGGCGAGTTCGCGGACCAGGCCCGCGAACTCGGCGACCGTGGCCGGGTGCTCGCGCGGGGACTGCAGGAGGTGGGGGACTTCGAGGATGTCGCCGGCGATCTGGAGGTCGCTGTCGCTGTTCATGGGTGCGGGGGTTCCTCGGCGGAAGAGTGCGGCGGAGCGGAGCGATGAACAAAGAACGCCCTGGTGGGGCGGAACGGAGCAGTCGAGTCGCGTGGACTCGGGGACAGCCGGAGCGCGGTCGGCTCAACAGCTGGAACAGCGGCAACAGCTACAGCGAGCGCGGGCAGCACCGTGGGACCCGGCGGTGCGGGTCGAGGTGAGCGCCAAGTTCGCGAGCATGCCCTCAAGGACAGCGGTTCACACCAGCACTGTCAACTCGATGCCCGTTTTGTGGGACATGTTTCACCTCATCCGGTTGATCGTGCTGCCGAAAGGTTTGCTCAGGCGGCTTCCGGGACACATGGCGCACAAGCCGGGCGCACAACCCCCGTTGCGATCCCGTGACCCGAATGTGATCAGGTTCGCTTCGGCACGTGTATCGGAACGGGATCGATCGCCGGGGCGTCCTTCCCGGTGCAGGTGTTGAACGGGACGGGTCCTCTGGCGGGCCTCATCGGTATGTCAAGTTTTATGGTGATTTGAACACTTACTGCATGGCCTTGGTTCCGCAGAGTGAATAAGGGGCCCAATAGCAGATCTCGGCTTGACTCGCCCGGAGCAGCACACTTGTAATTTCACTCGTGTCGTTCAGCCGGAATCGATAACGGCTGGATCACGGGGACGCGAAAGACAGACGAGGGGCGCACATGACCGAGCTGGTGCAGCAACTGCTGGTCGACGACGCGGACGAGGAACTCGGCTGGCAGGAGCGCGCACTGTGCGCCCAGACCGACCCCGAGTCCTTCTTCCCCGAGAAGGGCGGTTCCACCCGCGAGGCCAAGAAGGTCTGCCTCGCCTGTGAGGTCCGCTCCGAATGCCTCGAGTACGCCCTTGCCAACGACGAGCGGTTCGGTATCTGGGGCGGGCTGTCCGAGAGAGAACGCCGCCGCCTGAAGAAGGCCGCGGTCTGAGGGCGCGCTCCGGGAACGCGGTCCCGGGACGCGGCAGCGGGCGGCGGTCGAGAAGCGGCGGTTCGTGGGCCGCCGGCGTGACGGCCACAGGTTGACCGACTGTGGCCGGACTTGGGGCAGAAACGGTCCGAACAGCGGCAACGGCCCGTCGCCGGTGGGTTGTCCACAGGCGGGGGGCCGCCCCTGTGTCCAGCCGATAGTGTGGGCGCTCGTCCGAGACGCCCCGCCGCCCCCCACAGGCACGGGCGTCCACCGCAGTCCACCGAACCGGGGCCCGTACCTCGATGTCCGTGCAGAGTCACACGGCAGCCCAGCAAGACCTCGCTGCCACACCTGAGTTCCCGCGTCACGTCGTGACCGCGGTCCTCGTCGCCCACGACGGAGCCCGCTGGCTGCCCGACGCGCTCGCCGGGCTGCTCGGCCAGGAGCGCCCCGTCCAGTACGCCGTGGCCGCCGACACCGGCAGCGCCGACGACTCCTCCCGGCTGGTCGCCGACGCCCTCGGTGACGACCGCGTGCTCCATCTCGCCCGGCGCACCGGCTTCGGCCAGGCCGTGGAGGAGGCCGCGCGCACCGCCCCCCTCCTCACCCCTGAGCACCTGCCGTACCTGCGCCGGCCCAGCGGCTGGGACCCCGTCACGCGCACCTGGCGCGACGACGCCTACGACATGCCGGAGCTCCCGCACGGAGAGCCGGTCCAGTGGCTGTGGCTGCTGCACGACGACTGCGCCCCCGAACCCGACGCCCTCGCCCAGCTGCTGCGCGTCGTGGACACCGAGTACGAACTCGGCCGCGAGGACGTCGCCGTCGTCGGCCCCAAGCTCCGCGGCTGGTACGACCGCCGTCAGCTGCTGGAGGTCGGCGTCTCCATCGCCAACTCCGGCCGCCGCTGGACCGGGCTGGACCGTCGCGAGCAGGACCAGGGCCAGCACGACCACGTCCGCCCTGTGCTGTCGGTGTCCACCGCCGGCATGCTCGTCCGGCGCGATGTCTTCGAGCGGCTCGGCGGCTTCGACCGCCGGCTGCCCCTGATGCGCGACGACGTCGACCTGTGCTGGCGCGCGCACGCCGAGGGGCTGCGCGTCCTCGTCGCCCCCGAGGCGGTCGTCCGCCACGCCGAGGCCGCCTCGCGCGAGCGCCGCGCCGTCGACTGCGCGGGGCGCACCACCGCCTCCCCGCACAAGGTGGACAAGGCGGGCGCCGTCCACACCCTCCTCGTCAACGTCCGCACCGCGGCCCTGCCCTGGGTGCTCCTGCGCATCGTCCTCGGCACCCTGCTGCGGACCGTCGCCTACCTCGTCGGCAAGGTCCCCGGTCAGGCCCTCGACGAGATCCGCGGCCTGCTGAGCGTCCTGCTGCGACCCGAGCGCATCATCGCCGGCCGTCGCGAACGCGGGCGCCCGCAGATCGAGAAGGACGAGCTGCGGCCCCTGTTCCCGCCGCCCGGCGCGACCGTCCGCGCCACCGTCGAGCAGGTCGCGGGCGATCTCTTCGGCGGTTCCGACGCCGAGGCCGCCGCGGGCGCCGGACGGCACGGCGGGGGCATCGAGTCCGGACCCGGCGGCGACGACGCCGACTTCCTGGAGATCGAGCAGTTCGCCCGCCTCAAGCGCATCGCCCGCAAGCCCGGCCCGGTGCTCTTCCTGGTGCTGCTGCTCGTCTCCCTGGCCGCCTGCCGCGCGCTCTTCGGCGGCGGCGCCCTGGCCGGTGGCGCGCTGCTGCCCGCACCGGCCGGCGCGGGCGAGCTGTGGTCGCGGTACACGGACGCCTGGCACACCGTGGGCACCGGCGGCACCGCCTCGGCGCCGCCCTACCTCGCGATCGTCGCCACGCTCGCGACCGTGCTGCTCGGGTCCACCGGCCTGGCCCTGACCCTGCTGCTGGTCTGCTCGGTACCCCTTGCGGGCGCCACCGCGTACTTCGCCTCCCGGCCGCTGGTCCAGTCCCGGCTGCTGCGCGCCTGGGCCGCCGTTGCCTACGCCTTCCTGCCGGCCGTCACCGGCGCCCTCGCCGGCGGCCGCATCGGCACCGCCGTCCTCGCCGTACTGCTGCCGCTCGTCGCGCGCGCGGGCGTCGCGGCGGCGGGCCTGGCCAACTCCTCCGGTGTCCGCGGCAGCTGGCGCGCCACCTGGGCGTACGCCCTGCTGCTGACCGTCACCACCGCCTTCACGCCGGTGGTGTGGCCCGTCGCGCTCGTCCTCGGTGCCGGGGTCCTGGCCCTGCGCCGCGCCGAGATCACGGCCTACGGGCTGCGCTTCCTCGCCCAGCTCGGCACTCCGCTGCTGCTGCTCGCCCCCTGGTCCCTGTCGCTGCTGCCCTTCGGCTTCTTCGACGAGGCCGGGCTGGAGTACGGCGCCTCGGCCGCCTCCGCGCTCGACCTGCTCGGTGCCGGCCCCGGCGGGCCCGGCACCGTCGGCGGGCTGTTCCTCATCGGCATCGTGCTGGCCGCGCTGGCCGCCCTGCTGCGCTCCGAGCGCCAGTTGGCCGTCCGGGCGGCCTGGGCCGTCGCCCTGGTCGCCCTGGTCTTCGCGGTCCTGTCCAACCGCTCCGCCTGGGCCGGGCCCGCCACCCTCGTCTACGGCATCGCCCTGCTGTCCGCCGCCACGCTCGGCGCCGACGGAGCGCGCTTCCGGGTGGCCGAGCAGAGCTTCGGCTGGCGCCAGCCCGTCGCCGCCCTGATCGCCCTCGCCTCGGCCCTCGGCCCGCTGATCGCCGCCGCGGGCTGGATGTTCGGCGGCGCCGACGGCCCCGTGGAGCGACGCGACCCGGTGCAGGTGCCCGCGTTCGTCGCCGAGGAGAGCCACACCCGCGACCAGGCCCGCACCCTCGTCCTCGACAGCGACTCCGCGGCGCACGTGGGCTACATGCTGGTCCGCGGCTCCGGCGCCCGCCTGGGCGACGGTGAACTGGCCACCGGCGACGGCGGGAACGGCACGCTGGACAAGGTCGTCGCCAACCTCGTGGCCGGGTCGGGCGCCGACCAGGCCGACCAGCTCGGCGGGTTTGCCGTGCGCTACGTGCTCGTGCACAAGGGCGCGCCGCGCGAGGTCACCCGCGTCCTGGACGCCACGCCCGGTCTGAGCAGGCTCAGCCAGCAGGACGGCAGCGGACTGTGGCGGGTGGACCAGGAGGTCGCGCGCGCGACCATCGTGTCCGGCGAGAAGTCCGCTGCCGGGAAGTCCGGCGCGGGCGAGCCCCGGCCCGTGGCGGCCGGGCCCGTCGAGATCCACACGGACATCGAGGCGGGCACCGACGGCCGCGTCCTGCGCCTGGCCGACACCGCAGCCGAGGGCTGGACGGCCACCCTGGACGGCAAGCCGCTCACCCGCACCACGGTCGACGGCTGGGCCCAGGGCTTCGAACTCCCGGCCTCCGGCGGCCGGCTGGACGTCACCTACGACGACCCGTTCACGCACACGGCCTGGCTGTGGGTGCAGGGGCTCCTCGGCGTCGTCCTCGTCGTCCTCGCCCTGCCCGGCAGGCGCCGTGACGTCGACGACGACCTGCCCGACGAGCCGCTCGTCCCCGCCCGGCCCGTCGAGGGCGAAGGCCGCCGGGCACGGCGACTGCGCGCCCAGGCCGAGGCCGAGGCGGAGGCCCCGGCGGCGCCGGGAGCGGAGCCGCAGCCGCATCCCGGGACGGCGGGCGAGCCCGCCGAGCAGCCCGAGCCGCCCGCCGAGGCGCCCGCGCCGGTTCCGCAGCAGCCGGCGTACGGCGCATGGGACTCGGCGCAGTACGCCGCCGAGTACGGCTCCTACGACGGCACCTACGGCGGCGAGCAGTACCAGGGCGGCCAAGGCGCCCAGCCGTACGACCCGGGGGCGTACGCCGGGCAGCCCTACCCGACGGACCCGTACCGGCAGGACGCCTACCAGGGCGGTCAGGACGGCCAGGGGGCGCCGTACGGGACGGGCCAGTACGACCCGTACGCCTACGGCGATCCGACGCAGGGTCAGGACGCGGGTTACGATCCGGCGTTCGGCCAGGCGTACGGCCAGGGCGGCTACGAGACGCCGTACGAACCGCCCCAGGACCAGCAGCAGCCCCACGGCACGGGCAGTGAGCGCCCCGACGGGAGCCAGCAGTGAAGCGCACGACCCTGTCCCTGATCGCCTGCGCGACCGCGCTTGCCGCGGTCACCGGTTTCGCGGCGGTGTCCGCCCCGGACGGCTCCGGCACGGACACCGCCGCGCCGGCCGCCCGCCTGCCCGTGGAGCGCACCAGCCTGCTGTGCCCCGCGCCCAGCACCTCCGACCTCGCCGAGACGGCGTACACGTCCTTCACGCCCGTCACCAAGGGCGCCGACGAGAAGGGCGGCGCCGCCCTCGCGGCCGCGGAGCCGGCCGACGCCCCCGGGGACGGCAAGGCCGACGACAAGTCTGGCGAAAAGGACGAGAAGGGCGAGAAGGGCGGCAAGGAGGAGCCGGTCGTCCGGCCGAAGGCGCCCGGCACGCCCGTGACCGGGAAGACCTCCGGCGCCGACACCCCCGCCCTGATCGGCACCGCCGAGGGCGGCAGCGCGCCGGGCTGGACGGTCCAGCAGACCACCGAGGTCGCCGCCGGGACCGGCCGGGGACTGCAGGGCGTCAACTGCGCGGCCCCGGACACGGAGTTCTGGTTCCCGGGCGCCAGCACCGCGGCAGGCCGCACCGACTACGTGCACCTGACGAACCCGGACGACTCGGCGGCCGTCGTCGACATCGAGCTCTACGGCAAGGACGGAGCCCTGAAGTCCACGGTGGGGGAGGGCGTGACGGTGCCGCCGCACTCCGGTGAGTCCCTGCTGCTGTCCACGCTCAGCGACGTGAAGCAGACCGACCTGACCGTGCACGTCGGCGTGCGCAGTGGGCGGGTCGGCGCCGCGGTGCAGGCGCTGGACGACAAGACCGGCGGCGACTGGCTGCCCGCGGCCGCGGACCCGGCGAGCGACCTCGTGCTGCCGGGCATCCCGAAGGACGCCACCGCCGTACGCCTGGTGCTGTTCACACCCGGCGGCACCGACGCCGACCTGAAGGTGCGCCTCGCCTCGCCGTCGGGGCTGATCACGCCCGCCGGTCACGAGACGGTGCACGTCAAGGCCGGTATGACGACCGGCGTCGACCTCGGCGAGGTGACGCGCGGCGAGGCGGGGTCGCTGGTGCTGACACCGACGGACCGGTCCGTGCCGGTCGTCGCCGCGGTCCGTGTCGTACGGGGCAAGGGTGACGAGCAGGAGTCGGCGTTCATCCCGGCCGCCGATCCGGTCGGCGCGCGCGCGACGGCCGCGGACAACCGGGCCGAGCACACCACGCTGGCCCTGTCCGCACCCGGCGGGACGGCCAAGGTCAGGGTCACGGCGTCCGCGGGCACCGAGGGCGGCTCGACGGCGACCGAGACGTACACGGTCAAGGCCGGTACGACGCAGAACGTGGACGCGCCGGTCCCCGCCGGACTCAAGGGCTCCTACGCGCTGACCGTCGAGACCGTGTCGGGCGGCCCGGTCCACGCGTCGCGGATGCTGACCGGTTCCGACGACGACGTGGCGTCCTTCACCGTGCAGACCCTCCCCGACGACCGGGGCACGGTCTCGGTGCCGAACGCGGAGGAGGACCTGTCGGTCCTGCAGCAGTAGCGGCCGGGGGCCTGCGGGCCCCCGCCGCTCATTCCTCCCCGTAGCGCGGATCCACCGTCTCCGGGGTCAGCCCCAGCAGCTCCGCCACCTGCTCGACGACGACCTCGTGCACCAGCAGCGCGCGCTCGTCGCGCCCCTTGGTGCGGATCTCGACGGGTCGCCGGTACACGACCACCCGGCCCCGGCGCCCGTCCCGCGAGGGCACCATGCCCCCGAGGGGAACGGTCTCGTCGTTCCACGCCTCTCCGGCCGAGGCCGGCCGGGGCACGTCGAGGACGAGGAAGTCGATGTCGGCGAGTTGCGGCCAGCGCCGCTCCAGGCGCTCCACGGAGTCCTGCACCAGGTCCGCGAACACCTCGCCACGGCTGGCGGCGAGTGGCACCTGCGGGGGTGCGACCGGGCCGCGCATGCCCCGACCGTGGCGATCACGACGGCGGGGTCCTGGGCGGCCGGCATCACGGGGCGTCACGGGGTTGTCCATCACTGGTGAAGGGTAGTCCCCGCCGGGGCGCGGCGCCGGACCGCGCGCGCCTCGGCGGCGGTGTGGCGGAGACTTGCTCCGCTTGTCGCCGGATGACCATTCCAGCCAAGGTTGGGCTCGATTTCGTATCCCTCCGTGACCGTGAAACCCAAGGCAAATGTCGTTGTTTGTATCGGGTCGTGACCGTCCGGCGGGCCGCGCGGTCTCGCCGAGACGGGCGTCCGCGCAGGTCGAAAGGGGGTGTTCCGGAAGGGGTGCAGGTCGTTTCACGCCACGACACGGAGGTGTGACCCGGTGGCCAGTCGTCGCGGCCCGCTCAAGAGTGCGGTACCGTCCAACATCGTGAGCCCTGTACGTCGCTGTTCGCGCACCGCCTGCGGCCGTCCCGCCGTCGCGACGCTGACGTACGTCTACGCCGACTCGACCGCGGTCCTCGGCCCGCTCGCCACCTACGCCGAACCCCACTGCTACGACCTGTGCGCCGAGCACTCCGAGCGCCTCACCGCCCCGCGCGGCTGGGAGGTCGTCCGCCTGCTCGACGGATCGGCCCCCGCCCGCCCCAGCGGCGACGACCTGGAGGCGCTCGCCAACGCGGTGCGCGAGGCGGCCCGGCCCCAGGAGCGGGCGGCCGAGGCCGGCGGCGGTGCGCGGACGGCCGACCCGATGGAGGTCGCGCGCCGCGGCCACCTGCGGGTGCTGCGCTCGCCCGACAACTGAGCCCCGCCCGACGGGATCTCACCCCCCACGCGCCGTGTGCTCGGTCACATCCGTTGCCGCACACCCATTGACTCCCCCTTGTCGCGGACACGACCATTCCGGAAGCCGCGAGAAATCGCTTTCACATGGCGGAATCCGGGGAGGCGTCCGTGTACGTGCAGGAGCTGGAACCCGTCGCCGGTTCACTCGGCCTGTCCGCCCTGGTGGCGGCCCTGCCGCTGGTGATCGTCCTGGTCCTGCTGGGCGGCGTCCGCATGAAGGCCCATCTGGCCGGCCTCATCGGTCTCCTGGCCGCCGTACTGGTCGCCTGGCTCGCCTACGGCATGCCGCTGGACCAGACGGCCTCCAGCGCCGTGCAAGGAGCCGTTTTCGGCCTCTTCCCCATCCTGTGGATCGTCGTGAACGCCCTGTGGGTCTACCGGATGACCGTCCGCACCCGGCACTTCGACATCCTGCGCCGCTCCTTCGGCCGGCTCTCCGACGACCCCCGGATCCAGGCCCTCGTCGTCGCCTTCTGCTTCGGTGCCCTCCTGGAGGCCCTCGCCGGGTTCGGCGCGCCGGTCGCGATCTGCTCGGTCATGCTCGTCGCCCTCGGATTCGACCCGGTGCGCGCCGCCGTCGTCTCGCTGGTCGCCAACACCGCGCCGGTCGCCTTCGGCGCGATGGGCACCCCGGTGGTGACCCTGGCCCAGGTCACCGGGCTGCCCCTGGACGACGTCGCCTCCGTGGTCGGCCGCCAGACGCCCCTGCTGGCCCTCGTCGTCCCGCTGCTCCTGGTCGCCCTGGTCGCCCTGGTCGACGGACGGCGCGGACTGCGCGAGACCTGGATCCCGGCCCTGTCCTGCGGAGTGGCCTTCGCCGTCGCCCAGTTCGCCGCCTCCAACTACGTCTCCGCCCAGCTCGCCGACATCGCCGCCGCGCTGATCGGCGCCGGCGCCCTGGTCGCCGTACCGCACTCCCGCAGGCCCGCCGCCGAGCCCGTACGGGCCTCCGTGCTGACCGGCGTACGCAGCGAGGAGCTGGACGCGGAGGACTCCCCGCGGGAGGTGGTGCGGGCCTACGCGCCGTACGCGCTGATCGTCGCCGTGTTCTCCGTGGCGCAGATCCCCGCGGTGAAGGACTGGCTGGCGCGGGCCACGCAGTCCTACGACTGGCCGTTCCTCGACGTCGCCGACGCCGAGGGCACCCGGGTCGGCGGCAACGTCTTCTCCTGGCCGATCGTCTCCACCGGCGGCACCCTCGTGCTGCTCGCCGGGCTGGCCACCGCCGCCGTCCTCGGCGTGCACGCGCGCGTGGCGGTCAGGGAGTGGCTCGCCACCGTGCACGAACTGCGGTTCGCGATCCTCACCGTCACCTCGGTCCTCGCCCTCGCCTACGTCATGAACCTCTCCGGACAGGCCGCCACCATCGGCCACTTCGTCGCGGCCGCGGGCGCCGGGCTCGCCTTCCTGTCCCCGGTGCTCGGCTGGTTCGGCGTCGCCGTCTCCGGCTCCGACACCTCGGCCAACGCGCTCTTCGGTGCCCTCCAGGTGACCGCGGCGCGGGAGTCCGGTCTCTCGCCGGAGCTGCTGGCCGCCGCCAACAGCTCCGGCGGCGTCCTCGGCAAGATGATCTCGCCGCAGAACCTCACCATCGCCTGCGCCGCCGTCGGACTCGCGGGCCGCGAGGGCGACCTGCTGCGCAAGGTGCTGCCTTGGAGCCTGGGCCTGCTGCTGGTCATGTGCCTGATCGTGGTCGGGCAGTCCACGGTGGTCCTGGGCTGGATGCTGCCCTGACCTCCGGGAACCACCCGGGCGGCCCGGCGGTCCTCACGGGGTAGTTTGTGGGGCCCGACAGGACTTTCAGGAAGGTTGGCCGTGGCTGCTGATCTGTCGCAGATCGTGAAGGCGTACGACGTGCGCGGTGTCGTCCCGGACCAGTGGGACGAGTCGCTGGCCGAGCTGTTCGGCGCGGCCTTCGTCGAGCTGACCGGCGCGAGCGCCCTCGTCGTCGGCCACGACATGCGGCCCTCGTCCCCGAGCCTGTCCGGTGCCTTCGCGCGCGGGGCGGCGGCCCGGGGTGCCGACGTGACCGGGATCGGCCTGTGCTCCACCGACCAGCTGTACTACGCGTCCGGCGCGCTGGACCTGCCCGGCGCCATGTTCACCGCCTCGCACAACCCCGCCCGGTACAACGGCATCAAGCTGTGCCGCGCGGGCGCCGCCCCCGTCGGCCAGGACACCGGCCTCGCCGACATCCGCGCCCTGGTGGAGCGCTGGAGCGACTCCGGCGCCCCGGAACCCGCGGCCCGCCCCGGCACCGTCACTCGGCGCGACGTCCTCGCCGACTACGCGGCCCACCTGCGCTCCCTCGTCGACCTGCGCACCATCCGGCCCCTCAAGGTCGTCGTCGACGCCGGCAACGGCATGGGCGGCCACACTGTCCCGACGGTCTTCGCCGGCCTGCCCCTCGACCTCGTGCCGATGTACTTCGAGCTCGACGGCACCTTCCCCAACCACGAGGCCAACCCGCTCGACCCGGCCAACCTCGTCGACCTGCAGAAGCGCGTCCGCGAGGAGGGCGCCGACCTCGGACTCGCGTTCGACGGCGACGCCGACCGCTGCTTCGTCGTCGACCAGAACGGCGACCCGGTCTCCCCGTCCGCCGTCACCGCCCTCGTCGCCGCCCGCGAACTGGCCCGCAACGGCGGCCGCGGCACGGTCATCCACAACCTCATCACCTCCCGGTCCGTCCCGGAGGTCGTGCGCGAGAACGGCGGGACCCCGGCACGCACGCGTGTGGGCCACTCCTTCATCAAGGCCGAGATGGCCAGGACGGGTGCCATCTTCGGCGGCGAGCACTCCGCGCACTACTACTTCCGTGACTTCTGGAACGCCGACACCGGCATGCTGGCCGCCCTCCACGTCCTCGCCGCCCTCGGCGAGCAGGCGGGGCCGCTGTCCGACCTGGTCGCCGCCTACGACCGCTACGCGGGATCCGGCGAGATCAACTCCACCGTCGCCGACCAGCAGGCCCGTCTCGCCGCGATCCGGGCCGCGTACGAGGACCGCGACGACGTCACCCTGGACGAGCTGGACGGCCTCACCGTCCAGGCGCCCGACTGGTGGTTCAACGTCCGCCCCTCCAACACCGAGCCCCTGCTCCGCCTGAACGCGGAGGCCCGTGACGAGGCGACGATGGCCAAGGTGCGGGACGAGGCTCTGGCGATCATCCGCGCCTAAGGGATGACCTTTGGGTCCTGCCGCGCGGCCGCACGCATCAGACCGCGCTCGGGCCGGCAACGAGGAACCCTCCCCCGGAGCCGGCCTGATCCGAACGACACCCCCCTGGCCGCTGCGGACGGCCGTCCCCCGCCGCCGCGGACGGCCGTGTCTCCGCCGCCGCGGGCAGCCGTGCCGTCCGTCCGGCCGCAACCGCGGGCAGAGGTACCGCCGGGGCGGCCCGGGTGCGCGCAGCCGCCCCGGAGGGCTCCGGACCCCGCCCCTCGGCGGTGACGCCGGAATCGACGGAGGCCCTCCGCGCGAGTCCCGTCCCGGCGGTACCCTGACCAGCACATCCACACAAGCCCCACCGCCCCCGAAGGGAACCCCCATGCCGCTCGAAGCCGGCCTCCTGGAGATCCTCGCCTGCCCCGCCTGCCACGCCCCTCTCGAGGAGCGGGACGCGGAGCTGATCTGCACCGGTCAGGACTGCGGCCTGGCGTACCCGGTGCGCGACGGCATCCCCGTCCTCCTCGTCGACGAAGCCCGCCGCCCCGGATAACGGCCGCCCGGGCGACCGGCAACCCGGCGACGACGACCCCGCGCAATCGAACGAACGCCCCGGCGATCGGAGACCTGCCGCCATGCTCGACGAATCGCTCCTCGACGCCCCGGAGCGCCTCACCGAGGCCGACCGCCGCGGCCTGCTCCGCGGCGCCGCCGAGGCCGGTGCCCGCGTGCGCACCGCCGCCCGGCACGCCGCCGAGGCCGGCGTCGGCAACCTCAAGCCGGACGGCCGCCCCCGCGCCGTACTGATCGCAGGCCCCGGCGCCGCGGCCACCCATGCCGCCGACCTCCTCGGCACCCTGGCCGGCGCCGGCAGCCCCGTGACCCGCCTCGCCCCCACCGGCGTCGCCCCCGCTGCGGGCGCCCTGCGCTGGGAGCTGCCCGGCTGGGCCGGCTCCGTGGACCTGTTGCTGATCGCCACCCCCGACGGGGCCGAGCCGGGCCTGTCCCTGCTCGCCGAGCAGGCCTACCGGCGGGGTTGCACGGTCGTCGCCGTCGCCCCCGCGAGCTCCCCGCTCAACGACGCGGTCAGCGCCTCCCGCGGCCTGTTCATCCCGATGGCGACCGCCCCGTACGACCACGACGAACCGCTCGCCGGTGCCGCCCCCGGCGTCCTGTGGGCGCTGCTCACCCCGCTCCTCGCGCTGCTGGACCGCACCGGGCTGCTGGAGGCGCCGCCCGAGGCCGTCGACAAGGTCGCCGACCGACTCGACCGCATCGCCGAGCGCTGCGGGCCGGCGATCGTCACCTACAGCAACCCCGCCAAGACCCTCGCGGCGGAGCTGGCCGACTCCCTCCCCGTCGTCTGGACCGAGGGCACCTCCGCCGGCCCCGCGGGCCGCCGCTTCGCCGCCGCCCTCGCCGAGCTGTCCGGCACCCCGGCGGTCGTCGCCGAGCTGCCCGAAGCGCTCGCCGCGCACAGCGCCCTGCTCGCCGGCCGGCTCGCCGCGGGCGCCGACCCCGACGACTTCTTCCGTGACCGCGTCGAGGAACCGGCCGCCCTGCACGCACGCGTGGTGCTCCTGCGCGACCGGCCCACCGGCGGCCTCACCGCCGCCCCCAACGCCCGTGACCTGGCCCTCGGTCACGACACGCCGATCAGCGAGCTGGAGCCGGAAGAGGGCGGCGAACTGGAGACCCTCGCCGAACTGATCGCCATCACGGATTTCGCCGCCGTCTACCTGGCACTCGCCTCGGGAGCCTGAACCCCACGCACCATCTCCGACGGACGGCCCCCACGGCCGACCTCCCCGTACGCCCACCCGCGTACCACCGCGCACGCACCGGCAGAGAGAGCCCATGGACCGCCTCGACAACACCGTCCGCCCCTACGCCTGGGGTTCCACCACCGCGATCCCGACCCTGCTCGGGACCGAGCCGACCGGTGAACCGCAGGCGGAGATGTGGATGGGCGCCCACCCCGGCGCGCCCTCCCGCACCGGCCGGGGCACCCTGGCCGACGTCGTCGACGCCGACCCCGAGAAGGAACTCGGCGCCGCCGCCGTGGCCAAATTCGGCCCGCGCCTGCCCTTCCTCCTGAAGCTCCTCGCCGCCGGCGCCCCGCTCTCCCTCCAGGTCCACCCCGACCTCGCCCAGGCCAGGGCCGGTTACGAGGACGAGGAGCGCCGCGGCGTCCCCGTGGACGCCCCGCACCGCAACTACAAGGACGCCAACCACAAGCCCGAACTGGTCTGCGCCCTCACCGACTTCGACGGGCTGTGCGGCTTCCGCGCCCCGGCCGAGACGGCCGACCTGCTCGACGGTCTCGACGTCGCCTCCCTCAAGCCGTACGTGGACCTGCTGCGCGCCCACCCCGAGGACGCCGCCCTGCGCGAGGTGCTCACCGCGATCCTCACCGCGGACCCCGACGAGATGGCCCACACGGTCACCGAGACAGCGGCCGCCTGCGACCGCCTCGGCGGCGCCTACCGGCCGTACGCCGACATCGCCCACCACTACCCGGGCGACCCCGGCGTCCTCGCCGCGATGCTCCTCAACCACGTACGCCTGCAGCCCGGCGAGGCCCTGTACCTCGGCGCCGGCATCCCGCACGCCTACCTCAACGGCCTCGGCGTCGAGATCATGGCCAACTCCGACAACGTCCTGCGCTGCGGCCTCACCCCCAAGCACGTCGACGTCCCCGAACTCCTGCGCGTCGTCCGCTTCGAGGCGGGCGACCCCGGCGTCCTGCGCCCGGAGGCGTCACCCGACGGCGAAGAGGTCTACGACACCCCGATCGACGAGTTCCGCCTGTCCCGCTACGTCCTGCCCGAGGGATCCGCACCCCACGAACTCACCCTGGCCACGCCGCAGATCCTGCTCTGCACGGCGGGCACCGTACGGGCCGGCGAGCACGAACTGGCCCCCGGCCGCTCCGTCTTCGTCCCGGCGCACGAAAAGGCCGAAGTGTCCGGAACAGGCACCCTCTTCCGGGCCACCGTACGCGTCTGACACCTGCCTCACACGGGTCTGCCGGGCCCCCGACGGGGCATCCGGCACCTCGGGGTCCGAGCGGGCTGCAACAATGGCGCACCGCAAAGGAGGGGCAAAGCCGGTACCGGCCGTGCCCACCGGTGCACAGACGCAGACCGATCAGACGAAGCAGACGCAGGCGAAGGGACACGCGACACATGAGCGCGTCAGGCGGTACCAGGGCGATCGTGGCGGCACTGCTCGCCAACCTCTCGATCGCGGTGGCGAAATTCGTGGCGTTCCTCTTCAGCGGATCGTCGTCGATGCTCGCCGAGTCGGTGCACTCGGTCGCCGACTCCGGCAACCAGGGCCTGCTGCTCCTGGGCGGCAAGCGGGCCCAGCGCCAGGCGACGCCGCAACACCCCTTCGGCTTCGGCCGCGAGCGCTTCATCTACGCCTTCCTCGTCTCCATCGTGCTCTTCTCGCTCGGCGGCATGTTCGCCCTCTACGAGGGCTACGAGAAGATCAAGCACCCGCACGAACTGGAGCACTGGTACTGGCCGGTGGGCGTCCTGGTCTTCGCGATCATCGCCGAGGGCTTCTCCTTCCGGACCGCCATCAAGGAGTCCAACCCCCAGCGCGGCAAGGAGTCCTGGAAGGACTTCATCCGGCACGCCAAGGCCCCGGAACTGCCGGTCGTCCTCCTGGAGGACTTCGGCGCCCTCGTCGGTCTGGTCCTCGCCCTCGGCGGAGTCGGCCTCGCCCTGCTCACCGGTGACGGCGTCTGGGACGGCATCGGCACGCTGTGCATCGGCATCCTGCTCATCCTGATCGCGCTGGTCCTCGCCGCCGAGACCAAGTCGCTGCTCCTCGGCGAGTCCGCCGGCGCCGACGTCGTCCGGCGGATCGAGACCGCGGCCGTCGCCGGCGACACCGTCACCGGCATCATCCACATGCGCACCCTCCACCTCGGCCCCGAGGAACTGCTCGTCGCCGCCAAGATCGCGGTCCGCCACGACGGCACCGCGACGGAGATCGCCTCCGCGATCGACGCCGCCGAGTCCCGCATCCGCGAGGCGGTCCCGATCGCCCGCGTCATCTACCTGGAGCCGGACATCTACAGCGAGTCCGAGGCCGCCAAGGGCCCCGACCCGGAGGCGACCCCCGGCGGCCCCACCACACCGCCCGCCGCCCACTGACCGACGCCCCGCGCCCGCTGTCCCCGCCCGCTGTCACCCTTCGTGAACGTCCGGAAGTGTTCGGAGGCGGACTGGGGACGGCGGGCGCGCGCGGTGTAGCTTGGATCGGAGCCAGACGTCGCTGCTGATGGCGGTCGGGCGGCCCCGGACGGGCCGGCCGAGGGAGAGAGGGCCTCCGACGGACTGCGCTGCGCGTACGCGGGCATGCCTGTGTCCTCTTCCGGGCACCCCTGTGTCCGCCGCCGCGCAGGTCAGCCGTACCCACCTCGACCCAACCCGAGGAGCAGCCCGTAATGACGACTGTCGACAGCCGACAGGACTTCAAGGTCGCCGACCTCTCCCTGGCCGCGTTCGGCCGCAAGGAGATCACTCTCGCCGAGCACGAGATGCCGGGCCTGATGGCGATCCGCAAGGAATACGCCGACGCCCAGCCCCTCGCCGGCGCCCGCGTCACCGGCTCCCTGCACATGACCGTGCAGACCGCCGTGCTCATCGAGACCCTGGTCGCCCTCGGCGCCGAGGTCCGCTGGGCCTCCTGCAACATCTTCTCCACCCAGGACCACGCGGCCGCCGCCATCGCCGTCGGCCCGAACGGCACGCCCGAGGACCCGCAGGGCGTCCCCGTCTTCGCCTGGAAGGGCGAGACGCTCGAGGAGTACTGGTGGTGCACGGAGCAGGCGCTGACCTGGCCGAACACCCCCACCGGCGGCCCGAACATGATCCTGGACGACGGCGGTGACGCCACCCTCCTCGTCCACAAGGGCGTCGAGTACGAGAAGGACGGCAAGGTCCCCTCGGTCGACACCGCCGAGTCCGACGAGCACCGCGTCATCCTCGAACTCCTCACCCGCACGGTCAGCGAGAGCCCGCAGAAGTGGACCCAGCTGGCGTCCGAGATCCGCGGCGTGACCGAGGAGACCACGACCGGCGTCCACCGCCTGTACGAGATGCACCGCGACGGCACCCTCCTGTTCCCGGCGATCAACGTCAACGACGCGGTCACCAAGTCGAAGTTCGACAACAAGTACGGCTGCCGCCACTCCCTGATCGACGGCATCAACCGCGCCACCGACGTCCTCATCGGCGGCAAGACCGCCGTCGTCTGCGGCTACGGCGACGTGGGCAAGGGCTGCGCGGAGTCCCTGCGCGGCCAGGGCGCACGCGTGATCATCACCGAGATCGACCCGATCTGCGCCCTGCAGGCGGCGATGGACGGCTACCAGGTCACGACGCTGGACGAGGTCGTCGACAAGGCCGACATCTTCGTCACCACGACCGGCAACAAGGACATCATCATGGCCTCGGACATGGCCAAGATGAAGCACCAGGCCATCGTCGGCAACATCGGCCACTTCGACAACGAGATCGACATGGCTGGCCTCGCCAAGACCCCCGGCATCGTCAAGGACGAGGTCAAGCCGCAGGTCCACACCTGGACCTACCCCGACGGCAAGGTGCTCATCGTCCTCTCCGAGGGCCGCCTGCTGAACCTGGGCAACGCCACCGGGCACCCGTCCTTCGTGATGTCCAACTCCTTCGCGGACCAGACCCTGGCCCAGATCGAGCTGTTCACCAAGCCCGACGAGTACCCGACCGACGTCTACGTGCTGCCCAAGCACCTGGACGAGAAGGTCGCCCGGCTCCACCTCGACTCCCTCGGCGTCAAGCTGACCACGCTCCGCAAGGAGCAGGCCGACTACATCGGCGTCAAGGTCGAGGGCCCGTACAAGGCGGACCACTACCGCTACTGAGTCACCGGTTCCTCCGAGGCAGGCCCCCGCACCCCCGTGTCGGGGGCCTGCCCCATCGGTGCCGCGTCCGCGTCAGCGGCCGGACCGGCCCGTCACCATCCAGGACGCCCATGCCCCGCGGCCGATATTCGCTCCACGATCCGCACGACCACACCCCCCTCTCAGAAGAACACTTCCAATGCGCCCCCGGCCCCTCCGGCTGGCGCTACGTCTCCCGGCTGACCGCCCCCACCGGAGACCACCTCGGCTCCGTCGACCTCGCCCTCGACGAACTCGGCCGGCCCATCCGTCTGGAGGTCCACGCCGCCGACTGGCAGGTGCGCGGTGCGGCCATCGACGGAGTCACCTGGGTCCGAACCGACCCCACCGGACTCCACGCCGCCGAAGGCAATGCGCGCGCCCACGCCTTCACCGGCACGTCCCCGGCCTTCCTCGTCGCCGTGACCCGTCTCCTGCGTCTCGCCCCCTCCCCGTCAGCCACCCGCGTACGACTGGTCGCCCTCACCGACCCGGTCCTCGCCCCCCGCACCGTGGACCAGTCCTGGGCCTTGCTGAACAGAGAAGCACACGCCACTGACAACGGACCCCTGACCGTGGACGAATACCAGGTCACAGCTCTGGACACGGGCGAACAGCACTCCGTGCACATCGCCGGTGACGTCGTCCTCGCGGCCCCCGGCATCGAGCTGGAAGACCTGGAGACACCACCGTCCGTGTTCCGGTGAGCGGCGCAGCCGGCCGTGCCGACGCGGGCGGTCCGTGCCTACGCGGGCGGTACGAACCCGGTGCCGGACGGGCGAGCCGCGCCTACGCAGGCGGTACGAACCCGGTGCCGGGTCGGTCGCCCCGCGGCTCGTCCCCCGACCCTTCGGGGCGGCCCCCCGCCGGCGGCCCGGTCGGACGGTCGGCCGGCGCAGGGGGCGGCGGCGGGACGGCCGAGGCGGGAGCCACCGGAAGCACCGGCACCCCGGGCGGCACGGCCGCCGCCGGAGGAGCGCCCCCACCCGCCGGCGCGTCGCCGGTCGCCCGCCGGGCCTCCCTGACCTGTCGCTCCTGCAGTACCGCCGCCAGGTAGGCGGGCGGCGGAATCTCCCGCGGCACCGGAGAACCGGTACGGGCGGCCACGTCGGCGGCGAGCCGCTCGGCCATCGCCCAGCCGACCCGCGGGTCCAGCTGTCCCATCCGGGTCAGGTACTGACGCACGGCGAGCCACAGATCGTCGGGCACCGCGGACAGGTCGAGCCCAGCGAAGCGCCCCGCCAGCCACGGCGGAGGCGGCGGCATGAAACCCGCCGACGAGGACGGCACCCTCTCCCGCACGACGAGCGTGCCCGCGAACACGTCACCGAGCCGCCGTCCCCGTGCGGACACCAGGGAGGCGACACAGGCGACCACGCCCAACGTCATGAGGATCTCGATCACGCCGATCAGGCCCCGCACCAACGAGTGCCGGAACCGGATCGGACCACCGTCGTCCCGCACCACCCGCAGCCCGCACGCCGCCTTCCCGAGCGAGCGGCCATGGCTGAGCGTCTCCACGGCGATCGGCCCGCCCACGAGGACCAGGACGAAGGTCGCGATCGACAGCGCGGTCTGCGCCGCCACGTCCAGGGAGGAAGTGGACACCACCAGCGCGATGGTCACCGCCACGTAGACGGCCACGGCCACCGCCAGGTCGAGCAGAACGGCCAGTGCCCTGCTGGGCAGCCGCGCGGCGCGCAGCTCCAGCGTCACCGCCTCGCCCGTCACCAGCTCACTCACGCCCGACGCCCTTCCCCTGACTGCCCCCGTCCCCGCCAGTCTGCCAAGCTGAGGACGCACCGCGCCGCAGTACGACAAGCTGATCCACGACGAGCCGCCGACGATAGCCGAGGAGCAGGCACACCGATGGACCTCGACGTCTTCGTCTCCGCCCATCGCGCCGAGTGGGACCGCCTCGACGCCCTCCTCCGGCGCCGACGCCGGCTGACCGGCGCCGAGACCGACGAACTCGTCGCCCTCTATCAGCGCACGGCCACCCATCTGTCCCTGATCCAGTCCAGCGCCCCCGACCCCCAGCTCACCGGACGGCTCAGCCAACTCGTGGCACGCGCGCGCAGCACCGTGACAGGCACCCGACGCGCCTCCTGGCGCGACGTCACGCGCTTCCTGACCCAGCAGTTCCCGGCGGCCGTCTACCGCGCACGCCACTGGTGGGTTCCCACCGCCCTCCTGTCGACCGCCGTCGCGGCACTCCTGGGCTGGTGGATCGCCACCCACCCGGAGGTGCAGTCCACCATCGCGGCACCGAGCGAACTGCGCGAGCTGACCCGCCCCGGCGGCCAGTACGAGACGTACTACTCGAGCAACCCGGCCGCCTCGTTCGCGGCCCAGGTCTGGACGAACAACGCCTGGGCCGCCGCGCTCTGCCTCATCCTGGGCGTCTTCCTGGGGCTGCCCGTCATCTGGATCCTCTTCCAGAACATGCTCAACCTCGGCGTCGGTTTCGGACTCATGTCGTCGGCCGGCCGCCTCGACACCTTCCTCGGCCTGGTCCTGCCCCACGGCCTGCTCGAACTGACCGCGGTGTTCGTGGCCGCGGGTACCGGTCTGCGCCTGGGCTGGACCCTCGTCGACCCGGGCCCCCGCACCCGCCGCATCGCGCTCGCCGAAGAGGGCCGGGCTGCCATCGGCATGGCGGTCGGACTGGCTCTCGTCCTCTTCGTGTCCGGCGCCATCGAAGGCTTCGTCACCCCGTCCGGCCTGCCCACCTGGGCCCGCGTCACCATCGGCGTCGTCGCCGAGTCGGCCTTCCTCGCCTACGTCTACGTCCTGGGCGGCCGCGCGGTGCGGGCCGGTGCCACGGGTGACGTCGAGGCTGCCGAACGCAGCGCCACCGTGCCGACGGCCGCCTGATGTGCATCCACCCCTGACGAGCTGCTACTGTCCTCTTCGTTCCCGCAAGAGCCGTTGACACGGAGCGAGCGGGGAGGTAGATTCGAACAGTTGCCTGCAGACGGGTTCACCCCGGAGGGCGACGGTGAACATCTATCTGCTTCCCGAACTCAACGAATTCGATGAAGCACTCTCCCGATGAATCGGAAACGAACGGCCGGTAAGACGGCCTCGAAACTTCTGATAAAGTCGGAACCGCCGGAAAGGGAAACGCGAAAGCGGGAACCTGGAAAGCACCGAGGAAATCGGATCGGAAAGATCTGATAGAGTCGGAAACGCAAGACCGAAGGGAAGCGCCCGGAGGAAAGCCCGAGAGG
>NZ_JBITFE010000008.1:0-162708 GCF_044455745.1 Streptomyces sp. NPDC051136
CCCCCCCCCCCCCCCCCCCCCCCCCCCCCCCCCCCCCCCCCCCCCCCCCCCCCCCCCCCCCCCCCCCCCCCCCCCCCCCCCCCCCCCCCCCCCCCGCGTCCGCGGCGTTGCTCCGCGGGCCCGGGGGCCTGCCGGGGTGCGGATCGCCCGGCCGCGCAGCAGCCTGGAGACATGGCAACGGCACACCCGTCCGGGCACCCGCACATCGTCGTCCACTCCCCCGCCCTCGACGGCTCCCGTCGGGTCACCTCCGGCGCGGAGACCCTGGGCGTCGCCTCGCACCTCGACGACGTCGCCGAACTGCTGCGCCTGGCCGACCTCTACGTGACGGACGTCGAGGACAGCGACCTCGTGGAGTGGCAGGGCGGCGGGCCGGAGGACTGGCCCGGGCTGCACGAGCACCACGCGGACTGAGCGCGCGTAGGAGACCCGCCCAGCGGGCACAACCCGGGCACAGCACGGGGCGCACGGGGGTGGTGTCGTGGACGGTGGCACGGAGATCGGGTGGGAGCCGCACCAGGTGGCGCTGCTGGGCGGCGGTCCGCCGGCCGCCGTGACGGTGGCGCTGGTCGCCCTGCACCTGCTGGGCGCCGTAGAGAGCGGCCCGCGCAGGACGCTGTGCGCGGCGGGTCCCGAGCCGGACGGGCTGGGACCGTTCGAGGGGACCGTCCTGGACTGTCTGCACGAGCCGCTCACCGCCCGGGAGCTGGTCCGGCACCCGGACGTGCGCCTCGCCCTGGCCCTGACGCGCATCCCGCTGGCCGAGGACGGGCTGCTGGGCCATCCCTGGCTCAGGCCGACCCGCGGCGCCCGGCGGCGCGTGGCGTTCTGGCGGGAACGGCACCCGCTGCCGGCGGTCCGGCACGGGCTGACGGACGGCGACACGCTGCTCGCGGTCGCCCTGCACGGCGATGCCGCGCTGCGTCTGCTGCTGCCGCGCTTCGCGCTGCGGACCGGGCTCGTCGATCCGGGCGGGCCGGCCGAGGGGGTGCGTTTCTCGCTGGGCCGCGGCAGGTTCCTGAGGTGGCGCGACGAGTACGAGGACTCGGTCTCCGGCGACTGGGGCGGTAGCGGCCACGGGGACCACGCGGGGGGCTGCGGCTCGGGGGGCGGGGGCTCGGACTGAGCGCACGGACGCGTACCGCGTACACCGGTGCATGACGTACGCACGCCGAGAGCGGCCCGCCCCCCGGGGGGGACGGACCGCTCTCGGCGTTCAGCGCGCTCGGCGCAGGGTGCGTCAGGCCTTCAGGGGCTTGATCGCGGTCGGGGCGTGGCCCGGCTCGGTCGCCAGCTCCTCGAACTCGACGACGTTGCTGATGTCGTTGGTGCCGGACATGGAGATGTTGGTGACGCGCTCCAGGATCGCCTCGACGACGACCGGCACCCGGTGCTCGGCGGCGAGCTTCTTGGCCTGCTCCAGGGCGGTGCCCAGCTCGGCGGGGTCGGTCACCCGGATCGCCTTGCAGCCCAGGCCCTCGGCGACCTTGACGTGGTCGACGCCGTAGACGCCCAGCTCGGGCGAGTTGATGTTCTCGAACTCCAGGTTGACCTGGAAGTCGATCTCGAACGCCCGCTGCGCCTGGCGGATCAGGCCCAGGTAGGAGTTGTTCACCAGGACGTGGACGTAGGGGATCTTGTGCTGGGCGCCGACGGCCAGTTCCTCCAGCATGAACTGGAAGTCGTAGTCGCCGGAGAGCGCCACGACCTGGGCGTCGGGGTCGGCCTTGGCGACGCCGAGGGCGGCCGGGACGGTCCAGCCGAGCGGTCCCGCCTGGCCGCAGTTGATCCAGTGCCGCGGGCGGTAGACGTGCAGCATCTGGGCGCCGGCGATCTGGGAGAGGCCGATGGTGGAGACGTACCGGGTCTCCGGGCCGAAGGCCTTGTTCATCTCCTCGTAGACGCGCTGCGGCTTGATCGGGATGTCGTCGAAGTGCGTACGGCGCTGGAGGCTCGCCTTGCGCTCCTGCGCGGAGGCCGCCCACGCGGAGCGGTCGGGCAGCCTGCCGGCCGCCTTCAGCTCCTTGGCCACCTCGACGAACAGCTCCAGGGCGGCCTTGGCGTCGGAGGCGATGCCGTAGTCCGGGGCGAAGATCTTGCCGATCTGGGTCGGCTCGACGTCGACGTGGACGAACTTCCGCCCGGCGGTGTAGACGTCCAGCTTGCCGGTGTGGCGGTTGGCCCAGCGGTTGCCGATGCCGAGGACGAAGTCGGACTCCAGGAAGGTCGCGTTGCCGTAGCGGTGCGAGGTCTGGAGGCCGACCATGCCGGCGTTCAGCTCGTGGTCGTCGGGCAGGATGCCCCAGCCCATCAGGGTCGGCACGACCGGGGTGCCGGTCAGCTCGGCGAACTCCACCAGCAGGTCGGCGGCGTCGGCGTTGATGACACCGCCGCCGGCCACGAGCAGCGGGCGCTCGGCGGCGTTGAGCAGGCCGATGGCCTTCTCGATCTGCGCGCGGGTGGCGGTGGGCCGGTAGACCGGCAGCGGCGCGTAGGTCTCCGGGTCGAACTCGATCTCGGTGAGCTGGACGTCGATCGGCAGGTCGATGAGGACCGGGCCGGGGCGGCCGGAACGCATCAGGTGGAACGCCTGCTGGAAGACGCCGGGGACCTGCGCGGCCTCCAGGACGGTGACGGCCATCTTGGTGACCGGCTTGGCGATCGAGGCGATGTCGACGGCCTGGAAGTCCTCCTTGTGGATCACCGCGGTCGGCGCCTGGCCGGTGATGCACAGGATCGGGATCGAATCGCCGATCGCCGAGTACAGGCCGGTGATCATGTCGGTGCCGGCCGGGCCCGAGGTGCCGATGCAGACACCGATGTTGCCGGGGTTGGTCCGGGTGTAGCCCTCGGCCATGTGCGAGGCGCCCTCGACATGGCGGGCGAGGGTGTGCTGGACGCCGCCGGACGCCTTGAGCGCCGCGTAGAAGGGGTTGATCGCCGCGCCCGGCACACCGAACGCGTCGGTGACACCCTCGCGCTTGAGAATCTCAACTGCCGCTCGGGCAGCGGTCATACGAGCCATCGAGTACTCCTGCTCCGGCTGTCGGATTCGCACTCCCGTCGCGCCCCGCGGTGAGCTTCTTCCGTAGCAACTTCCGTATAGCGAAATTTGTTTTCTACGATCTGGAAGTAATGTAAGTGGGCAGCCGGAGGCCGTCAAGAGAGGACGATGGGGGTCATGTCCGGGACCATCTCGGTGTGCTGCACCGCCTGCGGGCGCCGGCACCGCTACACGGCACCGTCGTATCCCTGCGCCTGCGGGGCGCCCGTCGCCCCGGAGCTGGATCCGCTCGGGGCCGCCACCGAGGTCACCCACCGGGCGTGGGACGAGGAGTGGATCGGGTTGCGCTGCGCGGCCTGCGGGGCCGAGAGCCACTGGCCGCGGCCGGAGCTGGGCTGCCCGTGCGGGACGGTGCTGTGCGTGCCGGTGGACCCGGTGGCGACGGGCCGGGCCGGGCGCGTCCCCGGGTCACGGGTCCCGGCGCACCGGGCCGTCCCGATCCGCACCGCCCGCGACGCGGTCACCGCCGCCGTCCTGTATCTGCGGGGGCTGGGTCACCGGAACGTGCGCCGCGCCGACCAGCGGCCCCTGTCCGGCATCGGCCTGGCCGCGCCCGGCATCGTCGTCCAGGTGGATCCGACGGCGGGCCCCGTCTCGGCGCGGGACGTGGAGTGCCTGTGGCTGACGGCCATGGCGGAGTCGGCGCGGGGCGTCCACTTCTCGCTGGCCGGGTACGCCGAGGAGGCCCGAGCCCGCGCCGACCTGCTGGACGTGCCGCTCTTCGTGCTCGACCCGACGGGAGTACCGCGTCCGGTCAACGCGCCGGCCGTGGCGCTGGACGCCACGGCCGGCTGAGTCGTCGCGGCCGGCTGAGTCGTCGCGGCCGGCGCGGTCGCTACGGGCGGGCGTACCGCTCCCGCAGCTCCACCTTGCGCACCTTCCCCGAGACGGTCATCGGGAAGGAGTCCAGGAGCTGGAGGCGGCTGGGCACCTTGTAGTGCGCGAGCCGTCCGTCGCAGTAGGCGCGCAGCTCCTCCAGGGTGAGCGGGTCGGCGGCGTCGCGCGCGACGACGCAGGCCAGCACCTCTTCGCCGTAGCGCTCGTGCGGTACGCCGACGACCTGGACGTCCGCGATCTTCGGGTGGGCGTACAGGAACTCCTCCACCTCGCGCGGGTAGATGTTCTCGCCGCCGCGGATGATCATGTCCTTGATCCGGCCGACGATCTCCACGTACCCGTCCTCGCGCATCACCGCGAGGTCCCCGGTGTGCATCCAGCGGCCCGGGTCGACGGCCTCGGCGGTCTTCTCCGGCTCCTCCCAGTAGCCGAGCATCACGCTGTAGCCGCGGGTGCACAGTTCACCCGCCTCGCCGCGGGGCACGGTCACGCCGGTGACCGGGTCGACGACCTTCACCTCGATGTGGGGCAGGACGCGGCCGACGGTACCGGTGCGGTGTTCGAGGTCGTCGTCCATGCGGGTCTGGAGGGACACCGGGGAGGTCTCGGTCATGCCGTAGCAGATGGAGACCTGCTCCATGTGCATCTCGGCGACCACCCGCTTCATCACCTCCACCGGGCAGGGCGAGCCCGCCATGATGCCGGTGCGCAGGGAGGTGAGGTCGTAGGAGGCGAAGCCGGGCAGGTTCAGCTCGGCGATGAACATGGTCGGGACCCCGTACAGGGACGTGCACCGCTCGCGCTGCACGGCCTCCAGCGTCGCCGCCGGTTCGAAGGACGGGGCGGGGATGACGATGCAGGCGCCGTGGGAGGTGGCGCCCAGGTTGCCCATGACCATGCCGAAGCAGTGGTAGAAGGGCACCGGCAGGCATACCCGGTCCTGCTCCGTGTAGCCGACCGTGCGGCCCACCCAGTAGCCGTTGTTGAGGATGTTGTGGTGGGAGAGGGTGGCGCCCTTGGGGAAGCCGGTGGTGCCGGAGGTGTACTGGATGTTGACCGGGTCGTCGCAGCTCAGCTCGGCGGCGAGCGCGTCGACCCGCTCCCGCGGCACGGAGGCGGCGCCCGCCGTGAATGCGTCCCAGGACGGGTCGCCGATGTAGACGGTCTCGCGCAGCGCCGGGCACCGGCCGCGGACCTGCTCCACGATCGCCCGGTAGTCGCTGCTCTTGTGGGCGAGCGAGGCGACCAGCAGGGTGATGCCGGACTGCTTGAGCACGTACTCCAGCTCGTGCGCCCGGTAGGCCGGGTTGACGTTCACCATGATGACGCCGATGCGGGCGGTGGCGTACTGGACGAGGACCCACTCCGGGCAGTTGACCGCCCAGACGCCGACCCGGTCGCCCTTGGTGACGCCCTTGGCGAGCAGTCCGCGTGCCACCTCGTCGACGGCGGCGCCGAACTCGGCGTAGGTCCAGCGCCGTCCGGACGGGACGTCGACGAGGGCCTCGCGGCCCGGGTGGGCGGCGATCGCGCGGTCGAGGTCGGCGCCGATGGTGTCGCCGAGCAGCGGGGAGGTGCTGGTGCCGTGGGCGTAGGACGGCTGGGCCGAGGGCGCGGTCACCGGAAGTCCTCCTCGCGGTACTCGTCGGCGGAGCCGGCCGCCGTGGCCTCGCGCAGTTCGATGCGGCGGATCTTGCCGGAGACGGTCTTGGGCAGTTCGCCGAACTCCAGGCGGCGTACCCGCTTGTACGGGGCGAGGGTCTGGCGGGAGTGCTCGAAGAGCACCTTCGCGGTGTCCGGGCCGGGCTCCCAGCCGGCCGCGAGCACGATGTACGCCTTCGGCACCGCCAGACGCAGTGCGTCCGGGGCGGGCACCACCGCGGCCTCGGCGACCGCCTCGTGCTCCAGCAGGGCGCTCTCCAGCTCGAACGGGCTGATCTTGTAGTCGGAGGCCTTGAACACGTCGTCGGCCCGGCCGACGTAGGTCAGGTAGCCGTCCTCGTCGCGCGCGCCGATGTCACCGGTGCGGTAGTAGCCGCCGGCCATCGCCTCGGCCGTGCGGTCCGGGTCGCCGTGGTAGCCGGTCATCAGGCCGACGGGACGCGCGGACAGGTCGAGGGCGATCTCCCCCTCGTCGGCGCCGGGCGCACCGGTCACCGGGTCGAGGAGTTCGACGCGGTAGCCGGGGCTCGGACGGCCCATCGAGCCGGTCTTCAGCAGCTGGCCGGGGCTGTTGGACACCTGGACGGCGGTCTCGGTCTGGCCGAAGCCGTCCCGGACGGTCCTGCCCCACAGGCGGCGGACCTGCTCGATCACCTCGGGGTTGAGCGGCTCGCCGGCGGCGACGACCTCGCGCGGCGGGGTGGCGAGCCGGGTGAGGTCGGCCTGGACGAGCATCCGCCACACGGTCGGCGGGGCGCAGAAGGTGGTCACCCCGGCCCGGTCCATCTCGGCCATCAGGCGGCCCGCGTCGAAGCGGGTGTAGTTGTACAGGAAGACGGTCGCCTCGGCGTTCCACGGCGCGAACAGGTTCGACCAGGCGTGCTTGGCCCAGCCCGGCGAGGAGATGTTCAGGTGCACGTCGCCGGGGGTCAGGCCGATCCAGTACATGGTCGCCAGGTGTCCCACGGGGTAGGACACGTGGGTGTGCTCGACGAGCTTGGGGCGGGCGGTGGTGCCGGAGGTGAAGTACAGCATCAGCGGGTCGTCGGCGGCGGTCGGGCCGTCCGGCACGAACCCGTCGGAGGCCGAGTACACGTCCTCGTAGGGCCGCCAGCCGGGTGCGGGCGCAGCGCCGCCGACCGCGACGCGCGTGTAGTCGCCGGGCACGTCGTCGAACTTGCCGGTGTCCTCGGAGCGCGCGATCACGTGCCTCACCCGGCCGCGGTCGACCCGGTCGCGCAGGTCGGCGGGTCCGAGCAGGGGGGTGGCCGGGATGACCACCGCGCGCAGCTTCATCGCGGCCAGCGCGGTCTCCCACAGCTCCACCTGGTTGCCGAGCATCACCAGGATGCGGTCCTCCGGGCCGACGCCCCACTCGCGCAGGCGGTTCGCGACGCGGTCGGAGCGGGCGGACATCTCGGCGAAGGAGACCCGGACCTCCCGGCCGTCCTCCTCGACGATGTGCAGGGCGGTGCGCCCGTTGCCGTCGGCGATCACGTCGAACCAGTCCAGCGCCCAGTTGAAGTGGTCGGGGCGGGGCCACCGGAACCCCTCGTAGGCGGCGGGGTAGTCCTCGCGGTGCTCCAGCAGGAAGTCCCGTGCGCTGCGGAACAGCTCCGTGGCCGTCGTCATCTGTCCTCCTCGGTGCCGGACCTTGCCGGGCGGCTCCGTGCCATCGTCTAATCCGTGATGTGGGTCTCACTACCCCCGAACGGGGGTGGGCGTCCCGCGGCGGTCGCGAGGGAGGCGGAACGAGTGGCGGTGGACGCGGCGGACGCGGCGCAGATCCGCAGCGCGCTGGTACGGCTGCGGCGCACGACCGGGCTGCCCGTCGCCTTCGGCGGTCTGGTGGAGCCCGGGCGGCGCCGGGTGCGCATCAGCGAGCTGAGCGGCACGGCCACGACCGCGCTGAGCGCGCTGGCCGTGACGGCGGGCAACGGGCTGGGCGGCCGGGCGGTGGCACTGTCGCGGCCGTGCGCCGTGACCGACTACTCCGTCTCCCGGCAGATCAGCCACGAGTACGACCTGCCCGTCGCCGCCGAGGGCCTGCGCTCGGTCCTCGCGGTGCCGGTCGTGGTACGGCGCCGGGTGCGAGGAGTGCTGTACGGCGCCCTGCGCACCGCCGAGCCGCTGGGCGACCGCACGCTGAGCGCGGCCGTGGCGGCGGCGCGGGACGTGGAGCAGGCACTGGTGCTGCGCGACGAGGCGGACGGCCTGCTGGCGACGGCCGCGCCCCCGCCGGCGCGGCCGGCCGCGCACGGTCCGGCGGACGGTGCGTCCTGGGAGCAGGTGCGCGAGGCGCACGCCGCGCTGCGGGCGCTGGCGCCCAGGATCGCGGACCCGGCACTGCGCGACGAGCTGCTGCGGGCGTGCGGTCTGCTGGCGGCCGGGGACGGGCCCCTCCCCGGGCCCCGGCTGGCGCCGCGGGAGGTGGACGTACTGGCCTGCGTGGCCGCGGGCGCGACGAACGGGGCGGCGGCCGAGCGGCTCGGGGTGGGTCCGGAGACGGTCAAGGGGTATCTGCGCTCGGCGATGCGCAAGCTGGGCGCCCACACCCGCACGGAGGCCGTCGCGGCGGCCCGCAGAACGGGGTGGCTGCCGTAGGACGCGAGCCGGGTCGCGCATGTCGCGGCGGTGTTTGATTCCGGTGCCCCGTTGTCTGTTGTCCGGCTCACCTCGTCGCATCTCCGTCATGCGATGCCTCGGTGCCTAATATTGGCCCGGACACGACACACGGAGGGGAGCGGTCACCGTGCCACGGGACTTCGCGGAGACTGCCGGAAGCCGCTCCGACCTGGTCATCGGGCGGGAGGACTCGTTCGACGCGGCGCGTGAGCAACTCTCCCGGGGCGGCAGTGTGCTGCTGCACGGACCCGCCGGAATCGGGAAGTCGACGGTCCTGCGCACCCTGGCCGCGGAATACGCCCGCACGTCGCACACCGTGTTGCGCTGCTCGGCCACCGAGTCCGAATCCCACCTTCCCTTCCTCGCCCTCGCCGATCTGCTGGGCCTGGTCCTCGACGAGGTCTCCCCCGCCCTGCCCGCCGCCCAGCGCACCGCGCTGGAGGCGGCGCTCACCGGGCGCGGCGAGTCCACCCTCCGGCGCGACGGTCTCGCGCTGCGGCTGGCCGTCCTGTCCGCGCTGCGCGCCCTCGCCGCCGAGGGCCCCGTACTCGTCGTCGCCGACGACCTCCAGTGGCTCGACCCGGCCAGCGCGGAGCTCCTCGGCTTCGCCGCCCGCCGCCTGGGCGACACCCCGGTGCGTCTGCTGTGCGCGGTGCGCACCGAGGGTCCGGAGAGCGAGGACGCCGAGTACGACCGGCATCTGCGCGCCTCGCCGCCGGACACCCGCGCGGTGCGCCTGGGGCCGCTGACCCGCGCCCAGGTCGCGACGCTGCTGGACGGGCGCGGCTACGCGGGCCTGCCCCGTTCCACGGTCCGCGACATCCACCGCACCAGCGGCGGCAACCCGCTGTTCGCCCTGGAGCTGGGCCGCGCCCTGGCCGAGAGCCCGGCCGCACCCCGGCCGGGCGAGCCGCTGCCGGTGCCGACCTCGCTGCGCGCCTTGGTCCTGTCCCGCCTGGAGATGCTGTCGGACGAGGCGCGCCGCACCCTCCTGGTGGCCAGCGCCGGCGCCCGCCCCACCCCGGCCCTGCTGCACGCGGCCGGCCGGGAGAACGCCGAGGCGGAGACCGCGCAGGCGGCGGCGCTCGGGCTGCTCGCGCCCGACCCGGACGGACCGACACTGCGGTTCGCGCATCCGCTGATCTCGGCCGCGCTGTACGCCGAGGCCCCGGCGCCGGAGCGGCGGGCGGCGCACGCGGCGCTCTCCACGGCCGCGTCCGACCCGATCGAACGCGCCCGGCACCTGGCACTGGCCACCACCGGCACCGACCCGCGGGTGGCGGCCCGGCTGGCGGAGGCCGCGGCGCTGGCCCGGGACCGCGGGGCGCCGTCGGTGGCCGCCTCGCTGGGGCTGCTCGCCGCCCGCCACACCCCGCCGGACGGCACACCGGGCCCGGACGAGCGCCGGCTCACGGCGGCCGAGGACGCGATCACCGCGGGCGAGCAGGACCTCGCCCGGGACGTGGCCCGTGAGGTGCTGACCCGGGCCACCGAGCCCGGCGAGCGGGTACGGGCCTGGATGGCGGTGATCGAGGCGGCCGGGCAGGCCATCGGCGAGGTCGACGCCGTCTTCCCGCAGGCGCTGGCCGACGCGGGTGACGACCCGCGGCTGCTCGCCCTGGTCCACTACCAGTTGGCCTGGCGCTCCCTCGTGGTGCAGGGCGACTTCGCCCAGGGCCGCGAGGAGGCCGCGCACGCGGCCCGGCTGGCGGCGCGGGCCGGGGACCGGAGCACCGAACTGCTCGCGCTGGCGTTCCAGGCGCAGTCTGAGACGCTGATGGGCCACCCGGACGCCGAGGCGACCATCCGGCGGGCGCTACAGGAGCCGCAGGACCCGCGGGTGGCGTGCCACCACAACGGGGCGGGCTCCTCCCGGTTCCGCTGGCTGGTGATGAGCGACCGGCTGGCCGAGGCGCGCACCGCCGTCACCGCGCTGCTGCGCGAGGTGCGCCGGCGCGGCATGGCCGAGAGCGAGGTCCACTACCTGCGGTTCCTCGCCGAGACCGAACTGCACGCGGGCCACTGCGGGCGGGCCCTCGAACTGGCCCGGGAGAGCCTGACCCTGGCCCGCGACGCGGGTATCGGCGAGGGCGCGGGCGTGATGCTGGCGGCACTCGCCGAGGCCGCGGGCGGCGATCCGGACCGGGCGCTGGAGCTGGCGCGGGAGGCGGTGCGGCGGACGGAGGAGGACGGCGACGCCGTGTACCTGTCGCGGGCGCTGGCCGCGCTCGGTCACGCCCACCTGGTGGCGGGCGACGCGGCGGCGGCCGTGCGGGCGCTGCGGCGGGTGCGGGAGCTGGAGGCCGGGGCGGGCATCACCGACCCGGCGCGCGGCCGCTGGCAGGCTGACCTCGCGGAGGCGCTGGTGCGCATCGGGGAGCCGGCCGAGGCGATGGACGTCGTCGAGGTCACCCGGGCGGACGCGCTGCGGCTGGGGCGCGGGAGCGTGCTCGCCGTGCTCGACCGGGCGGAGGCGCTGGTGCGGGCGGCGCGGGGCGAACACCGGGCGGCCGTGACCCGGCTGACGTCGGCGCGGGATCGGCTGGCCGCGCTGGGGTTCGGTCTTGAGGAGGCCCGGACGGTCCTCGCGCTGGCCGAGCTGCACGCCGAACGGGCCGGGCGGGCCCCGGAGTCGGCGTCGTACGACGAGGCGGCGCGGTTGTTCCGGCGGTGCCGGGCGCTGCCCTGGCTGCGGCGGGTGGAGGCGGCCGCCGCGGCACGGGCGGACGGACCGCCGCCGGTGCCGGACGCCGAGCCGGACGGTCTCGCGGGGCTCGCCCCGATGGAGCGCCAGGTGGCCGCGCTCGTCATGGAAGGCGCGACCAACCGGGAGATCGCCACCCGGCTGTTCGTCAGCGTCAAGACCGTCGAGGCGACGCTGACCCGGGTGTACCGCAAGCTCGGGATCCGGTCCCGGGTCGACATCGTCCGGCTGGCGGCGGGCCGGCGTCCGGACTGAGCACGGCCGCTCCGGCCCCTCCGCAACCGTCGGGTTTACCGGCGGTACACCGAGGGTTTTCCCTGCCCGAGGCCCTTAGGGGGTTCCCTCATTGGGCGGTCCGGACCACCGGTTCTAGCGTGAACACGTGCCGCTCGCCCGGGCATACGGGGGTCTGTCCCGAGACTCCCGTCCAACCCCCCACGCCCGGGCGACCCCCCACCGGCAACCACTTGAGGAGACTCATGCCCCGGTTCACCCGCTCCAGACCGGCCGCCCCTTGATCCCCTGAGCATCCCTCAGGCGCAAGACCGGGGAGCGTTGCGAGCCTCCACGAGCGGCCCGCAACGCTCCCTCTCCACGTCTGCTCCGTCTCCGCGTCCCGGCCTCCCCCCGCCGCCTCCCCGCCGCCTCCTCAGCCGCGTACCGTCCCGAAGCGGATGTCGTACGCGGCGTCGCCGTGCATCGCGGCGAGCATCCGCCCGCCCTCGGCCACGACCTCCTCCCGCCGGCTCTTCGAGAGGGTGTCGAAGGGCTCGACGACCAGGTCGCCGTCGTCGAGCTTCCACAGCCCGGCCACGAAGCCGTCGACGAGCAGGACGCGGAAGGCCTGGTTCTTCCGCCAGGTCCGGCCCTTGTGCGCGGGCGGGACGAGGCGGCTGCGGTCGGCGTGGGAGAGGAGCAGGTTGTCGAACTCGGGCAGGAAACGCGGCGGGGCCGGGGTGTCCGGGTCGGGGCGGGGTGCGTCGGGAAGGTCGAAGAGCTCGGTGCCGGCCGGGTCCCGGAAGGTGACCAGGCGCGGCCGCAGCCGTTCGAAGGTGTCCCGGAGCCGGGTCAGACCCGCCCAGGTCTGCATGTCCTTCACCGACGCCGGCCCGAACGCGGCGAGGTAGCGCAGCACGGTGTCGTCGGGTGCCGGGGCGGGCCGCGCGGGGCGTCCGAGCCAGTGCTCGGCGGTGGTGAGCGTGACCTGACCGCTCCTGCCCCACAGTCCGCGCGGCGTCACCTGTACGAGCGGGAGCCGGCAGCGGGCGGCGACGGAGAGGGCCTGCGGGTCGGCGTCGGGCCACTCGGCGAGGAGGGCCTCGCGCAACTGGCCCAGGGTGCGCGGCTCCTCCTCGACCAGTGCGCGGGCGAGGACCGCGAGCCGGTCCAGGTCGACACCGGTCAGGTGCTTGCGGAAGGCGTTCAGCTCCCGGTCCCTGGCGGCCTGCACCAGGGGCCGCAGGGTGAGGCAGTCGTCGGCGGTGTGGGTGTGGATGGTCGAGCGCAGGGTGACGAGCCGGGCGACGCGCCGGTCGGCCATGGGCGCGGAGAGGTGCTCGGGGGTGAAGCCGTCGAGGCGGGCGGCGAGCGCGTAGTACGGCGGCTTGACGGCCTGCGCCTGGAGACCGAGGAGATGCGCGACGGCGGCCTCGGCGGACATCCTCGCGGGGCGCAGCAGCAACTGCCGTTCCAGGGTGGCGCGGTTGAGGGCCCGGACACCGAGGACGGGGGCCGTCGTTCCTGCCTTGGTCGTCATACGGGCACGGTACCGGGACCACGACGGGCGCAACGGCGGTGCGGTTCGGCAAGCCGGGGGTCCCGGTGCGGGTCCGCGCGGTGCGGGTCCGCGCGGTGCAGGCCCTCGCGGTGCAGGCCCCCGCGGTGCGGGTCCGCGCGGTGCAGGCCCCCGCGGTGCGGGTCCGCCGCTGCCCCGGCATTCTCCGTTCCTTCGACTCCGGGCCGTCGCGCGTGGTCGTCCCGCCGGTGGTTGCCCGGTCGCCGGTGGGGCACCCGGAGGCACTGTGCACACACGGGACAGAATCCTGGTGACCGGCTGGTTCAGCTTCCTGCACGGGGAGGCGACGGCCGGGGACGTGCTGGCGCTGGCCCGCGTGGAGCGGGTGCTGCGGGACGCGGGGCTGGCCTACGACGTCGTGTGGAGCCCCGGTTTCCGGGCCGACGGCACGCACTTCGCGGATGTGGACCCGGCGGCGTACACGCGGCTGGTGTTCGTGTGCGGGCCGGTGCACGGGGCGCAGGTCGAGGAGGTGCACCGGCGGTTCGCGCACTGCGTGCGGATCGCGGTCGGCGTCTCCGTGGTCGACCCGGACTCCCCCGCCGTCACCGGCTTCCACCGGGTGCTGGCCCGGGACCCCGCCGGCACCGGCCCCGGGCTGGACCTCGCGGCCCGCGCTCCGGCGCTCCCGGCGGTGCCCGTCGTCGGGGTGGTGCTCACCCGCGGGCAGCACGAGTACGGGGGGCGGCGACGGCACGAGGAGGTCGCCGCCGTGCTGACGCGCTGGCTGGGCGGCCGGGACTGTGCCCGGCTGGAGCTGGAGACCCGGCTGGACGCCCAGGACTGGCGGCTGTGCGGCACCCCGGCCCAGCTGGAGGCGGTACTGTCCCGGCTCGACCTGGTCGTCACCGACCGGCTGCACGGGCTGGTCCTCGCGCTGCGGGCCGGGGTCCCGGTGCTGGCGGTGGACCCGGTCGAGGGCGGTGCGAAGGTGACGGCGCAGGCCCGAGCCTGCGGCTGGCCCGCCCTGCTGCCCGCCGAACGGCTCGTCCGGACACCGGGCCGGGCGGCGGCCGAGGCTCAGCTGCGGCGCTGGTGGGACTGGTGCCTGGCCGACGGACGGGTGGAGGCGGCACGGATCGGGGCGGCGTTCGGGGCGGCCGACTCGGCGCCGGCCGCGTGGCCGGACGGCGCGGACGGCCTGGTGGAAGCGTTGCGGGCGGGCGCCGGGGGTCCGGACGGGGCGAAGACGGGGCGACCCGGACGGCCGGGCGGTTAGCCGCAGGGCGGTTGGCGCGGGCGGTACGGGTGCGGCGCGAGGCGGGCGGGTTGGCGCGGGGCGGTGGGGGCACTCGGCGGTGGTCGGTCCGCACCAGGAGGAGACATCGTGTCCATCGGCCGGCTCCCCGATCACGAGCAGCGCATACTCGACGAGATCGAACGCGCCCTGCGCCTCGACCGCCGCCTCGACCGCCGTCTGCGCACGCTGCGGGTCCGCCGCTGCCCCGACCCGGCCCGGCCGGCGGCCCACCGCCCGCGCGCCGTGACCGTTCTCCTGCTGCTCGCCGTGTCGGTGTCGCTGATGGTCGTCGGCATCGTCTCGTCCGCGCCCGGGGTGATCTGGGCGTTCGCCGGTGTGTGGCCGGTGACGCTGTTCGCGGCGTTCCGGCTGCTGTGCCGCTGGACGGAGGGCGGGTAGCCCGCTCGCGGGCGCCCGCCGGGCCGGGTCAGCCGATGTAGCTGCGGGCCGTCGAGTCGCGCTGGGCGGGTTCCAGCGAACGCAGCCGGCTCTCCACCTCCGGCGGCAGCACCCGGCGTTCGCGCAGCACCCACGGCAGTGCGGCCGTCGCCTCCGCGAAGGCACGCAGGGACGCGGTGTCGCGGGGGACGGTGCGGGCCAGGTGCAGGGTGCGGCGCAGGGCGGGACCGACCGGGCGGCGCAGCCACGTGAACCACAGGGTGTTGCGGATGCCGTGCGCCCGCCGCACCGTCGAGTCACGTACCGGGGACGGATGATGATGGATCGTCAGGTGGTCGGCGTAGGTCAGCCACCAGCCGTCGGCGGCCAGGTCGGCGGCGAGCAGCTCCTCCTCGCCGCCGAGCCACAGCCGGGGGTGGAAGCCGCCCGCCGCGCGGAAGGCGTCGGTGCGCAGGACGGTCGCGGCGGCCAGGAAGGAGCCGAGCGCCGGTCCCGGGAGCCAGTCCGGGCCGGGGACGGGCGAGTGGCGCAGTTCCTCGACGATCGGGTCCTCGGTGCCGTCGGGCTCGACCACGATGCGGGCGGTGACCGTGCCGACCGCCGGGTACCGGTCGAGCAGGTCGGCGGCGCCGGACAGGGAGCCGGGCGCCCACCAGGAGTCGTCGTCGCAGAAGGCGACGTAGGGGGTGCGGACCTGACGTATCGCCAGGTTGCGCCCGACGGCGCCGAGGTTGCGGCCGGGGCGCAGGAGACGGACGCCGGGGTGCCGGCGGGCGACGGCGGCGGCGGTGCCGTCGGTGGAGCCGTTGTCGGTGACGACGACCGGGGGTTTCTCCGGGAGTTCGGCGAGCCGGTCCAGGGTGCGCAGGAGTTCCGCGCACCGGTTGTGGGTGATGACGACGACGGTGGTCCGGGAGTCCGTCATGAGGCCGCTCCGTCGGCTTCGCCGGCTGTCCCGGTGCCGGGTTCGTCGAGGAGGCGGGCGGCCCGTTCCACGTGCGGGGGCAGCGGCCTGCGGGCGCGCAGGGCGGCGGGCAGGCGGGCGAGCGTCTCGCGCAGGGCGTGCCGGGCGTGCGGGTCCCGGCGGGCGTCGGCGGCCAGGGCCCGGGTGCGGGCCAGCGCGTACGGGAGCGGGCGGCGCAGCCACGCGGTGAGGAGTTCGTTGCGGCGTACGACGGCCGGGCGTCCGGTGCGGGGCCGCGGGTCGGGGTGGTGGTGGGCGATCACGTCGGGGCAGTGCGTGACGCCCCAGCCGCGGGCCGCCAGGTCGTAGGCGAGGAGGGTCTCCTCCGCGCCGAAGAAGAGCAGCGGGTGGTAGCCGCCCGCGTCGAGGTAGGCGGTGCGGCGGGCGACGGCGGCGCAGGCGAGGAAGCCGAGCACCTGGGTGCCGGGGAGATCGGTGGCCGTGCCGAGGGGGGAGTCGACGAGCAGGTCGTTGAGGGGGTCGGCGGTGTCGGCGGGCCCGACGAGGGTGCGGGCGGAGAGCAGGCCGAGCCGGGGGTGCCGGTCGAAGTGGCGGGCGGCGGTGCTCAGGGAGCCGGGCGCCCACCAGGAGTCGTCGTCGCTGAACGCGACGTACGGGGTGTCCAGGGCGCGGACCCCGTGGGTGCGGGCGAGGGCACCCCGGTTGCGGGGCAGGGCGAGGAGGCGGACCTGGGGGAAGTCCCGGGCCAGCATGGCGCGGGTGCCGTCGGTGGAGGCGTTGTCGACGACGAGCACCTCGGGCCGCTCGGGGAGGGCGAGCAGGTGCCGCACGGTGACGGAGAGGCTCGCGCGGCGGTTGCGGGTGGCGATGACGATGCCGACGGGTGCGGGGGGCGTGGGGTCCGGGTGGTGCCGTTCGCGGGTGGCCGTGGGGCCGTGGTGCGCGGCGTGGCTCATGGTCCCTCTTCCGGGGCGTGCCGGGTGTCCAGGGTGTCGAGTGCGTCGAGTGCGTCGAGTGCGTCGAGTGCGTCGAGTGCGTCCAACGCGTCGAGTACGGCGTCGGGGGTGATCCGCAGCAGCGCGGGGTCGGTCGTGCGGCCGTGCGGGTCGCCGTCCGGGCCCGGGTGCCACAGGACCCGGTGCCGCGGGTGGGGCGGCGGGCCCCAGCGGCTGGGCGGTACCGGACCGAAGAGGGTGACGGAGGGGGTGGCGTGGGCGACGGCGAGGTGGGCGATGCCGGTGTCGCCGCTGACGACGGCACGGGCGCGGGCGACCAGGGCGGAGAGCCGGTCGTGCGGCAGGCCGCCGCCGAACACGTCGGTGTCCGGCAGGTCGGCGAGCTTGGCCAGCCGGGCCACCAGGTCCGCCTCGTCCGCTCCCCCGGTCACCACGACCCGGCGTCCGCGTGCGCGCAGCGCCTCGGCGACGGCGGCGTACCGTTCCACGGGCCAGCAGCGGGAGGGCGCGCCGGCACCGGGGTGCAGGACGACGGCGCCGGGGGCGGGGGACGGTGCGTCGGGGCGCGGCAGCCGCAGGTCGGCGGGGTCGGCGTCGATGCCGTAGGCGCGCAGCAGGCGGCACCACCGGTCGCGTTCGTGCTCGTCGGCGTACCAGGGAGGGCCGTCGACCTCGGGGGTGCCGGGGTGGGCGAAGGCCAGCAGTCTCCCCGGGTGCAGGCGGGCCAGGAGGCGGTGGCTGGGCGGTCCGTTGCCGTGCAGGTCGACGGCGACGTCGGGGGGCGGTCCGGTCCAGTCGAGGGTGCGCGGGACGGCGCGCCCGGGTTCGGCGGCGGGCAGCACCCGGTCCACGGCGCCGGTCGCGGCGGCCACGGGGGCCAGCTCCGCGGGGCAGGCCAGCACCAGCTCGTGCCCCGGGTAGGCACGTCGCAACGCCCGCAGGGCGGGAACCCCGGCCAGCAGGTCCCCGAGCCCGAGGGCCCGCAGCACCAGGACACGGGGCCTGGCCCCGCCCTCGTGCCGGGCCGCTTCCGAGCCTGTCCCTCCCGCGTTCACCACCCCCGCGGGCGCAGGATGCACCGGGTCCCCGGTGACCGGCCCGCCCGCCGACCCCGCAGCCGGGGCCCCACCCTCACGCCGGCCCCATGCCCCTCGCCACGCCCCGACCTCACGCCGAGCCCCCTCCGAACCGGCCCCCGCCGTGTCCACCACCCCCGCGGGCGCAGGATGCACCGGGTCCCCGGTGACCGGCCCGCCCGCCGACCCGGGAGCCGGGGCGTCGCCGTGCCCGGCGTTTCCGTCGCTCCCCGCGCCCCCGGTGTTCCGGGCGCCGGGCCTCATCGGGCCCCCTCGGCGGCGCGGGCCAGCAGGGCGGTGGAGGAGCGGCCGTCGAGGTAGGGCAGGAGGACCGCCTGTCCGCCCCACTCCTGGAGCAGCGCGGCCTCGGGGAGGTCGGCGCCGGCGTAGTCGCCGCCCTTGACCCAGACGTCGGGGCGCAGGTCGCCCAGGAGCCGTTCGGGCGTGTCCTCGTCGAAGACGGCCACCGCGTCGACGCAGGCGAGGGCGCGCAGGACGCGGACGCGGTCGGCGAGGGGGTTGACGGGGCGGCCGCCGCCCTTGCGACGGCGTACCGAGGCGTCGGAGTTGACGCAGACCACCAGGCAGTCGCCGAGCCGGCGGGCGGCCTGGAGGAGGCCCACGTGCCCGGCGTGCAGGAGGTCGAAGCAGCCGCCGGCGGCGACGACCGTGCCGTGTTCGGCGCGGACCCGGGCGGTGAGGACGCCGGGGTCGTCCGTGTCGGGCGGCGTGGCGGGCGCCGGGCCGGAGTCGGCGGGCGGTACGGCGGCCGCGCCGCCCGCCGCGACGAAGGCCGTGGCCGCGCTCACCGCGCCCTCGACGGCCTCCCCCACCAGCACCCCGTCGGCGAGCAGCCCGGCCGCGGTGGCCGCGAACCGGTCGCCCGCGCCGCAGGAGTCACCGTGGTGGGCGGCGGGCGCGGGGACGAGCAGCGGGTGTTCGCCGTAGGACAGCAGCGCGCCGCGCGAGCCGAGCGTCACCGTCACCGCGGCCACCCGCCAGTCGCGTACCAGGGCGGCGGCGTCGAGCGCGGCGGCGCGCAGACCGCCGCCCGGGCCGCCGTGCTCCGGCGCGAAGCCGCGGGCCTCCTTCTCGGCGGGTGTCACCAGCCGGGTGCCGGGCACCGGCGGGCCCCCGCGCGGGTGCGGGTCCCAGACCAGCGGCGGGCGCGCGGCGAGCACGTCGCGCAGGGCGTCCGCGGCACCCCGGCCGTAGTCGGACACCAGGACGGCCCGGGCGGCACGCAGTGCGTCGCGGGCCTCGTCCGTGGCCTCGCGGACCCGGCCGCCGCCCCGGTCGAGGCGGACGACGGGACGGTCCTGGGCGAGGACCCGGGTCTTCTCCGGCACCGTGCCGGTCAACGGCAGCGGGACCAGCGTCAGCCAGGGCGTGAGCAGTTCGCGCAGGGCGCGACCGGCCGGGTCGTCGCCGACGCCGGTGATCAGGGTGACCTCGCGGCCGTCGCGGGCGGCGAGGTACGCGGCGAGCGCGGCGCCCCCGGGGCGGATCCGCTCGGCGCACTCCGCGACCACCGGCACCGGGGCGTCCGGTGCGAGCCGGTCGGCGGAGCCGGTGAGGTCGCGGTCCAGCAGCGCGTCGCCGACCACGACCAGCGGTGTCCTGTCGGCCATGGCAGTCATGTCTCCCCTCACCTGCGCTTCCGCTGGGCCGCGCGTCCCGCTCCCCGCGCACCGCGGGCGCCGCGTTCCAGGGCCGCGTCGAAGGCCGCGCAGATCATGTGGACGGCGACCAGGTGGAGTTCCTGGACGGTGGCCGTCGACGGGGCGTCGACGCACAGGGACTCGTCGCTGCCCGCCATCAGCGGGTTGGGGGCGCACCCGGTGAGCGCCCACACCCGCAGCCCGGCCGTGCGGGCCGCGTCGGCGGCGGAGAGCAGGTTGGCGCTGGCGCCGCTGGTGGACAGCAGCATCAGGACGTCGCCCTCGCGGCCGTGGGCGCGGACCTGGCGGGCGAACACCTCGTCGACGCCGTAGTCGTTGGCGATGGCGGTGGTGGAGGAGGTGTCGGCGTGCAGCGCGATCGCGGAGAACGGCGGGCGGTCGTCGCGGTAGCGGCCGACGAGTTCGGCGGTCAGGTGCTGGGCCTGGGCGGCGCTGCCGCCGTTGCCCGCGGCGAGCAGCCGCCCGCCGCCGCTCAGCACGGCCGCGAGCCGGTCGCCCCAGCGCTGGGTGACGTGCGCGGAGGCGCGGAACGCCCCGAGCGCGTGCAGGAGTTCGTCGCAGTGCCCGACGACGGGCGGGTGCACGGTCATGACGCCACCTCCGTCGTCATCGCGTCCTCGGACCGGGTCAGGCGGTACACCTGTTCCACGCCGTCGGCGACGCGGGCCCAGGTGTAGTGCCGCAGGACGCGTTCGCGGCCGTTCCTGCCGTACTGGCGGCGCAGCCGCTCGTCGGCGAGGAGTTCGCGGGCGGCGTCCGCGACGGCGCACGGGTTCTGCGGGGCGACCAGGCGGCCGGTGATCCCGTCGGCCACGGAGTCGCGGTGGCCGCCGACGTCGGTGGCGAGGACGGGGACGCCGCACGCCATGGCCTCCAGCGGCACGATGCCGAACGGCTCGTACACCGGGGTGCACAGCACCAGGTCGGAGCTGCGGAGCAGGGCGGGCATGTCGTCCGGGTCGACCGCGCCGAGCAGCCTGACCCGGTCGGCGACGCCGGCGCGGTGGGCGATGCCGGTCAGGCGCTGTGCCTCGGGTTCGGTCTCCACCGCGCCGGCCGGCGGGCCGCCGGCGATGAGGAGTTCGGTGTCGGGAATGTGGGCCAGCGCGCGGACGGCCTGGTCGTAGCCCTTGCGGGGGACGAGCCGTCCGCAGGCGAGCAGCCGGTGCCGCAGGCGTCGTTCCGGGGTGCGGCCGGTGTCGGCGGCGGGGTTGAAGTGCTCGGCGTCCACCCCGCAGGGCACCACGGAGACCTGCCGGGGCGGGACGCCCATGTCGCCGAGTTCGACGACCTCGTCGGTGCAGGTGGCCAGGACGCGTGCGCAGCCCCGGCCGAGCTGCCGCTCGATGCCGATGCGCTCGTACGGGCTGGTGTCCCGCATGCCCTGGTGGCGCCGCTTGACGGTGCCGAGGGCGTGGAAGGTCTGGACGAGGGGGATTCCGCGGGGGCCTGCGGCGATCTGCGCGGCCATGCCGGACATCCAGAAGTGGGCGTGCACCACGTCGGGCCGTTCCCGGCCGAAGGCGCGGGCCAGGTGGGCGCCGAAGGCGGGCATGTGCGCGAAGAGTTCGTCCTTGGGGACCGGCACCGGGGGTCCGGCCGGCACGTGTTCGACGACCGCGCCGCCGGGCAGCGGTACCCGGTCGGGCAGGTCGGTGGCGTCCCGGCGGGTGTAGACCGTGACGTCGTGGCCCCGCTTGGCCAACTCCTCGGTGAGTCGGGCCACGTAGACGTTCTGTCCACCGGCGTCGACGCCGCCGAGTGCGGCGAGCGGACTCGCGTGCTCGGACACCATGGCGATCCTCATCGGGTCACCTCCTTCAGCAGCCGCTCCCAGTCGTCCAGGAAGCGGGACAGCCCGTAGCGGGCCAGGGCCGCCGCGCGGGCCGCCTCGCCGACCGCCCGTGCGTGCGGCGGGTCGGCGAGGAAGTCGCGTACGGCGTCGGTCAGTACGTCGATGCGGTTGGACACCACTCCGGCGCCGGGGGGCACGGCCTCGGTGACCTCGGTGGTGGCGAGGGCGACCACGGGCATGCCCAGGTGCATGGCCTCCAGCAGGGACAGGCCCAGGGAGGTCCAGCGGACCGGGTGGACGTAGAGGCGACGGCGGGCCAGCTCGGTGTGCAGGTCGCTCTGGGGGACGTCCTGCGTGCGGCAGCGCTCGGGGTCGACGCCGATGTGTGCGGCGAGACCCTCGGTGCGCATGCCGAACACGTCGAGCGGGGCCGCGCGGGAGAACGCGGGCAGCAGGTCGGTTCCGGTCGTACGCCCGCGCCGGATCGGCTCGTTGACCACGACGGCGGCGCGTTCCAGCTCGCCGGTCCAGCGGTGGCCGGGGTCGACGATGCCGTGCTCGACGACGGCGGTGTCCGTGGAACCGGCGTCCCACATCAGCCGGTTGAAGTGGGTGACGTGGACGAGGGTGACGCCCGGGATGTCCGCGGCCGGGTGGCGGGTGCGGGGCACGTCGCCGTCGGGGGCGTTGTGCTCCAGGTAGACCAGCGGCGGCCGGCGGCCCAGCCACCGGTCGACCAGGCCGAGTTCGTGCGGGCGCTGGAGGATCACGAGGTCGACGTCCTCGTCCCGCAGCCGTTCGGGCGGTACCTCGACGACGGATCCGGGCCAGTCCCAGGTGCGGGCGCGGCCGAGGCCGTCGGGTCCGCGGTCGGGGGTGACGGGGACGAGGTAGGTGTGCGGGCCCTGCACGAAGGCCGTGGTCCACGACCCGTGCACGTGCCAGATGAGAATCCTCACGGCTCCCCCATCAGTTTCTCGACGGCGGCGGCCACGTCGGTGGCCGTGACGGTGTTCAGGCAGGGATGCCCGGGGACGGGGCAGTCCCGGGCTCTGCTGTCGGCGCACGGGGCGTCCTGGTCGCCCAGCAGGACGTAGGGGACGCCGTACGGCCGCCAGCGCTCGGCGGGGACGACGGGTGCGAACAGGGAGACGACGGGGGTGCCGACGGCCGCGGCCAGGTGGGCGGGTGCGGTGTTGCCGGTGACGACGACGGCCGCCCCGGCGAGGACGCCGGCCAGTTCGGGGGCGCCGGTGCGGCCGCCGAGGTCGGTGCCGTGCTCACCGGCGACGCGGGCGGTGAGGTCGCGCTCGTCGGGGCCGCCGGTGACCAGCACGCGGTGCCCGGCGGCGGCCAGTTCGCGTACGGCCTCGGCGGCGCGCTCCGGGCTCCAGGCGCGGGCGGGGACGCTGGCGCCGGGGTGGAGGACGACGTAGGGGCCGGGGCCGGTGAGGGCCTCGTCGCGCGGCGGCGGATGCACGCGCAGCCGTCCGTCGTCGGGGCGGGGGAACCCGGCCGCCTCCGCGAGATCGAGCGCGGCCTCGGCCTCGTGGGCGTGCGGGGCGCGGTGGTGACGCAGGTCCAGGAGGGAGCCCGGGTAGTCCACGCTGTCCGCGGCGATGTACCGGACGCCGGCGAGGCGCAGCACCAGGGCGGTGGGCAGCGGGGACTGGTGGAAGGAGGTGAGGACCAGCGCGGTGTCGGCGTCGATCCGGTCCACGAGCGCGTCGATGTCCTCGCGCCGCACCTCGGGCGGCGCGAATCCGCCCCACGGGGCGTCCCACACCAGCACCTCGTCGACGCCGGGCAGGAGCCGGGCGGCGGGTGCGCCGCGTGACCCGCACAGCAGGGTGACGTGGTCGGCCCGCGCGGCGACGGCGCGTACGGCGGGCCCGGCGAGCAGCACGTCCCCGAAGCTGTCGAGCCGGCTGACGAGCGCCCTCATGCCGGCCTCCGGTGCCGGTCGACGGTCCGCTCGTCCGCCGGGGCCCGTCCCCGTCGGGGCCGGCCTTCGAGGACGGCGCGGACGGCGGTGAGGAGGTCGGGGGCCACGTGGGGCGCGGCGGCCGTCTCCTCCGGGCGGGTGCGGTCGTTGGGGACGAGGATGCCGTGGGCGCCCGCCCGTTCGGCGGCCTCCATGTCGGCGCCGATGTCGCCGACGACGACACAGTCGGCGGGGCGGGTGCAGACGCGTCCGGCGGCCCACAGGACCATGCCCGGCTGCGGCTTGCGGCAGTGGCAGCCGTCGTCGGGGCCGTGCGGGCAGACCGCCCAGACGTCGAACGGGCCGACCAGTTCGTCGACGCGTCGGTTGACGCGCCGGACGTCGCCGTCGCCGATCAGCCCGCGGGCCACGCCGGACTGGTTGGTGACGACGCCGACGCGGATGCCGTGCTCGCGCAGCAGCGCCACCGCCTCGCGGGCGCCGTCGACGGGCCGGACCCGCTCCGGGTCGCCGTTGTAGGGGACGTCGTGGACGAGGGTGCCGTCGCGGTCGAAGAGGACGGCCTTCAGCGGGCGTTCGGCGGGCCTCACGCGACCACCTCCCGCCAGGCGGGGGCGGCGCGGTGGCGCCAGAGTCCGCTGAGCCGGTGCCAGGTCGCGGCGGGCGGGATGAGCACGCTGGTGACCAGCATGGTCGTCACCTCGTGCCGGGTACGCGGACCCGGCGCGATGCGGGCCCAGGCGAACTCGGCGGTTCCCGCGGCCCAGCCGGCCCCGGCGACCGCGGCGGCGCGGGGGCGTCCGGCCGCCGCGAGGACGAGGGCGGCGGCGCCGGCGGCGGTGATCGCGGCGTGGCGGCGGATGCGGCCCCGGGGAGCGACCGCCTTGGCCCACCAGTTCGGGCCGTGCAGCCGCCGCATGAGGGCGTCGTCGGCGTTGCCGCGCTGCTGTTTCAGGGAGACCCAGCGCGCGGCGGAGCGTACGGGGTGGCGGGTGGTGCGGCGGCCCCGCCGGATCCGCCACCCCGCGTCGAGGACGCGCAGCGCCAGGTCGGCGTCCTCGCGGAAGGCGCGGGTGAAGCGTTCGTCGAAGCCGCCGACCTGTTTGAGCACGTCGGTGCGGTAGGCCATGTCGGCGGTGATCCAGCGGGCCTGCGCGAGGCCGGCGGTGCCGCGTTCCCAGTCGGTGGGGCGGCGCTCCCCCGGCAGCGGCACGGCGATCACGCCCTGCACGGCTCCGGTGTCGGGCGCCGCCTCGGCGAGGTCCTGGATCAACTGGTCGCACCAGTGCGGGCCGACCTGCACGTCGTCGTCGAGGAACGCGGTCCAGGGCGAGGTGACCGCCCGGGCGCCGGTGTTGCGGGCGGCGGCGGGACCGCGTCCGCCGCTGCGCAGCACCACCGTGCGCTCGCGCAGGTCGCCGAGGACGGTCAGGGCGTGTTCCAGCGCGTCGGGGTCGGCGTCCGGGTCCGGCCGGTCGTCGACCAGCACGACCTCGTCGGGGCGCGGCCCGTGCGCGGCGACCAGGGCGGCCAGGCAGTCGGCGAGCGTGTCGCGTACGAGGGTGGGGACGACGACGGCGTAGCCGGTGCGCGGGCCGCCGGTCCCGGGGGCGGTGCTCATGCGAACGCCCGTCCCCGGCGCACCGCGAACGGGCCGATGGCCAGCAGGTCCACGGGGGCCGAACCGAAGCACTCCAGCGCGTCCCGCGGGTCGTCCACCATGGGCCGGCCCGCGGTGTTGAGGCTGGTGTTGACGACGACGGGCAGCCCGGTGCGCCGTTCGAAGGCGGCGAGCATCCGCGCGACGAGCGGTTCGCGCCGCTCCTCGACGGTCTGGATGCGGGCGGTGCCGTCGACGTGGACGACGGCCGGGACGCGGTCGCGCCAGGCGGGGTCGACGTCGTGCACGAAGAGCATGTACGGGCTGGGGACCGGCCCGGTGAAGATGTCGGCGGCGCGTTCGGCGAGCACCATCGGCGCGACGGGGCGGAACTCCTCACGGCCCTTGACGTGGTTGAGGCGTTCCAGGTTCTCCGCACGTCCGGGGTGGGCCATCAGGGAGCGGTGTCCGAGGGCGCGCGGCCCGAACTCGCTGCGGCCCTGGAACCAGGCGACGACGCCGTCCCGGGCGAGTTCCTCGGCGACCGTCTCCGCGATGTCGTCGGGTTCCTCGTAGGGGATCGCGGCCGTCTCCAGCCAGGCGCGGATCTCGTCGTCGCTCCAGCCGCGGCCGAGGTCGGCGCCGGGCATCGGTTCGGGAGCGGTGCCCTCCTGGGCGGCGGCCACGTGCAGGGCGCCGCCCAGGGCGGTGCCGGCGTCACCCGCGGCCGGCTGCACCCACACGTGCCGGTACGGTCCGCGAGCGGCGATCTTCGAGTTGGCGACGCAGTTCAGCGCGACGCCGCCCGCCATGGTGAGCGCCTCGCCCCCGGCCTCGCGGTGCAGCCAATGGACGAGTTCGAGGAGCAGTTCCTCCAGGACGGCCTGGGTGCTCGCGGCCAGGTCGGCGTGGTCCTTCGTCCAGTCCTCGCCCTCGGCGCGCGGCGGGGCGAGAGCCGCCCAGTCGACGCCGTGGGCGCGGAAGCCGCCGTCGCCGGTGGCGTGGAGGTGCTCGCGGAGCCGGCCGAGGTGGCGGGGGGTGCCGTAGGAGGCGAGGGCCATCACCTTGTACTCGTCGCTGCTGCGCAGGAAGCCCAGGTGCTCGGTCAGTTCCTCGTAGACCAGGCCGAGCGAGTGCGGCAGCGTCTGGGTGGCGAGGACGTCGAGTTTGCCGTCGCGGTAGCGGCCGGCCAGGTGGGAGGCGGACTCACCGCGGCCGTCCAGGACGAGGACGTCGTTGTCGGGGTGCGGCGAGGCGGGTCCGGCGGAGGCGGCGTGCGCCACGTGGTGCGGGACGAAGACGACCCGGTCGGGATCGAGTCCGGGCAGCGCCTCGGCGAGGAACTCGGGGGCACGGCGGGCGTATTCGAGCCGCAGCGGGTCCCAGGGGTCGTCCAGTCCCATGTCCCGGGCGGGCCGGGCGAGCTTGGGGTCGAAGGAGTACGCCACGGCGTCGAGCTCGCCCGGCCGTATCCCGGCGTGCTCCAGGCACCACCGCGCGGACAGCTCCGGGACCTCCCAGGCGGAGAACGGCACCGGGCGCTTGCCGTGCTTGCGCCGGCTGAACCGCTCCTCCTCGGCGGCCGCGACGGTCCGGCCGTCGACGACGAGGGCGGCGGCCGGATCGTGGAACAGGGCGTTGACACCAAGGATGCGCATGGGGCGGGCTCCTCTCTCGGCGTCGCGGGTGCCGCGGGCGAGTTGCCTCAAACACTTGGAAACTGGTCGATTCCAGAAAAAAGGGATGTCATCACTTTCCGTAACACGCCGGGGTTCGGCCCAGCGGCGATGAGACGGACACCGGGGCAGGCGCACGACAGGGGCGCGCAGGGCCAGGCACTGTGGGTCGAAGACGTGGGTCGAAGACGTGGCTCAAAGGCCCTGGGCCCGGCCCGGCCAGCCCGGGGATCCGGTCGGGCCAACGCCCGCCGGGACCCGGAAGGGGACAGCGTCGGCCGAAGCCGGGGCCGGGTCGCACCGGTCAGGGCCCGGACAGACAGAACCGGTCCAAGGTCCTGGCCAGGCGATGGAGAGCAGGCCCCGGTCAGGCCGCACCGCGCATGGCCGGGGGCCCGGCGCGCCCAGGCACGGCGGCACCGGCATCGGTCAGGACCGTGCAGGCAGAACCGGATCGGAGCCCCAGCCGAACGAGGGAGGTCGGAGGCCGGGTCAGGCGGCACCGGCCGAAGGCGGGGTACAGCGCGGCGGCCGCCGTACGAAGGGGGACTCGACCCGGCCGCACCGGCGAGAGCCCGGGCCACGCGCCGGCCTGAGGCGGGGCCCGGACCGGGCGGCGCCGTTCAGGCGGCGACGGCGTGTGCGAACCAGCCGATGGTCCGCTCCAGGCCCTCGTTCCAGCTCACGCCGGGCCGCCACCCCAGCCGTTCCCGGGCGAGGGTGGTGTCCGGCTTGCGCCGGCCGGGGTCGTCGACGGGGCGTTCGACGAAGCGGATACGGGAGCCCGAGCCGGTGAGTTCGACGATCCGGCGGGCCAGTTCCAGCATGGTGATCTCGTCGGCGCCGCCGATGTTCATCGGCCCGCTCTCCCCGGACGCGGCGAGGGCCAGCACGCCCGTCACGGTGTCGTCGACGTAGCACAGGGAGCGGGTCTGGCCGCCGTCGCCGGCGACGGTGAGCGGCATGCCGTCCAGCGCCTGCGCGATGAAGGTGGGTACGGCCCGGCCGTCCCCGGTGCGCATCCGCGGCCCGTACGTGTTGAAGATCCGGACGATGGCCGTGTCGGTGCCGTGCACCTGACGGTGGGCGGTGACCAGGGCCTCGGCGAAGCGCTTGGACTCGTCGTAGACGCTGCGCGGGCCGATCGGGTTGACGTTGCCCCAGTACGTCTCGCGCTGCGGATGCTCCAGCGGGTCGCCGTACACCTCGGAGGTGGAGGCGAGCAGGAAGCGGGCACCGTCCGCGTGGGCCCGCTCCAGGGCGTTGCGGGTGCCGGTGCTGCCGACGTCGAGGGTTTCCAGGGGCAGCCGGAGGTAGTCGACGGGCGAGGCCGGGCAGGCGAAGTGCAGGACCAGGTCGAAGCGGCCGGGCACACCGCGCAGGGCCTCCGGGTCGATGGCGTCGGCCCGGACGAACCGGAATCCACGCCGCCGCTCCAGTTCGGCCACGTTGGCGCGCGAGCCGGTGGCCAGGTTGTCCAGGCAGACGACGTCGGTACCGGCGTCGAGCAGACGGCCGCACAGGTGGGATCCGACGAACCCGGCGCCGCCGGTCACCAGGGCCCGGCGCCAGGTCCGTCCGCTTCTGGGGCCGACGGCCCCGGTGCTCTCGCTCACGGGCTTCTCCTCACTCTCGCCGTCACGTGCGTGTCGGCTGAGTAACCCGGCGAACACCCCCACTACCCCGAACTCGCATTCGAAGGGGGACTATAAACTGCGTATATACTCGCTGTGTATAGTCCTCGCATGCCTTCACTGACCAGGAAGATGACGAAACCGGGGAACAGGTTGCGTGCACTCGCGGCCTTCGCGGCCGCCGCCTCGCTGACCCTCGCACTGAGCGGCTGCACGAAGCTGGAGACGAACTCCCCCAGCTCCGCCCGGAACGCCGCCGGCACCCAGGCCCGTGCGGCCGGACTGGGTACCGCCGACTGCGCGCACGCCAAGTGCATCGCGCTGACCTTCGACGCCGGACCGAGCGAGAACTCCGCACGCCTGCTCGACATACTCAAGGACAAGCAGGTCCCGGCGACCTTCTTCCTGCTCGGCAAGCGGCACATCGACACGTACCCCGAGCTTGTCAGGCGCATGGCGGACGAGGGCCACGAGGTGGCCAGCCACACCTGGACGCACAGGATCCTCACCGACGCCGGCCCGGAGGAGATACGCCAGGAGCTGGAGCGCCCGAACAAGGAGATAGAGCGCCTGACGGGCAAGCGCCCCACGCTGATGCGCCCGCCGCAGGGCCGCACGGACGACACGGTGCACGACATCTGCCGTGAACTGGGACTTTCCGAGGTGCTGTGGAGCGTGACCGCCAAGGACTATCAGACGGACGACTCCGACCTGATCACCGAGCGGGTCCTGGACCAGTCGTCCCGGGACGGCATCATCCTGCTGCACGACATCTACGACGGCACCGTGCCCGCCGTACCCGGCATCATCGACGCGCTCAAGAAGCGCGGCTACGTCTTCGTGACGGTCCCCCAGTTGCTCGCCCCCGGAAAGGCCGAGCCGGGCGAGGTCTACCGGTAGGAGGGCCCGTCGTTGCCTACGATCGTCCGGTGGCCACCTTCTCGTTCGTACGCACCGCCCCGCTCGCCCCGGAGGAGGCCTGGCGCAGGCTCACCCGCTGGGAGCGGCACGGCGACACCGTGCCGCTGACCCGCGTCACCGCCGACCCGCCGGGTCCCACCCGCCGGGGCACGGTCGTCGTGGCCCGCACGGGCGCCGGGCGGCTCGTCTTCGACGACGCGATGGAGGTGACGGTCTGGCGGCCGCCGCGGGAGGACTCCCCCGGCCGGTGCCGGCTGGAGAAGCGCGGCCGGGTGGTCCGGGGCTGGGCGGAGATCGAGGTGCGCCCCGGGCCCGGTGGCCGCACCCGCGTCGGCTGGCGCGAGGAACTGGACGTCCGGCTCCTCCCCTCCCTCTTCGACGGAGTCCTCGGCCGCTCGGGCCGGTACGTCTTCGGCCGCACGGTGGACCACCTGCTGCGCAGCCCGTGACCCCGGGCCGCGCGCCCCGTGAACCGTCGGCCGCGCGTCCCGTGAACCGCCGGCCACCCGCGAGGGACCGGCCGGTGTCGGAAAGGTGGCGCGGGCCCCGTCCCGGTCGTTTCCCGCGTACCGTGCCGGCATGTCTCCCAGAGCGCGCACCCTCATCCAACTGTCCGTCGCCGGAGCCCTGTTGACCGTGGCCGTGGAGGCGCCGCCCGCCTCCGCCGGCCAGGGCCGCCCCGTGCCGCTGCGCATCGCCACGTACAACATCCACGCCGGGGCCGGTTCCGACGGCGTCTTCGACCTCGACCGGCAGGCCGCCGCGCTGCGTGCCCTGGACGCGGACGTGATCGGACTCCAGGAGGTCGACGTGCACTGGGGAGCCCGCAGTCAGGGGCTCGACGTGGCCGGGGAGCTGGCGCGACGGCTCGGCATGCGGGTGTCGTTCGCACCGATCTACAGCCTCGATCCGGTGACGGCCGGGGAGCCCCGGCGCGAGTACGGCGTGGCGGTGCTGTCCCGCTTCCCGGTCCGTTCCGCGGTGAACCACGAGATCACGCGCCTGTCCACGCAGGACGAGAACCCGGTGCCCGCCCCCGCGCCCGGGTTCGGCGAGGTGACGCTCAAGGTGCGGGGCGTGCCGGTCCAGGTGTTCGTGACCCACCTCGACTACCGCGCGGACCCGGCGGTGCGGCAGGCCCAGGTCGCCGACACCCGCCGGATCATGGCCCGGGAGCGGGCGGGACTGCCGGGTGTCCGCCAGTTCCTGCTCGGTGACTTCAACGCCGAGCCCTCGGCGCCCGAGCTGGCGCCGCTGTGGAAGGAGCTGCGCGACGCGGGCGCGGGGGCCGCGGACACGTATCCGGCCGAGGACCCGGTGAAGCGGATCGACTACGTGGCCGTGGGCGAGGGCGTGCGGGTGCGCGACGTCGCGGTCCCTCGGGAACCCGCGGCCTCGGACCACCGGCCGGTGGTCGCGGAGGTGTCCCTGTCCCGGAGCAGGTCCGGCCGGGACTGAGGGCGGCTCGACCGAGCCACCGGTCACCGCCGCCCACGGGGGCCTACGCCACCGAGCCGATGCGCCCCGCCGGGCCCGTCCGGCCGTCGTGGTGGATGGGCGTGCGGGCGCCGGTCAGCGCGGCGCCGGTACCCCCGTGGCGGCTCGCGACGATCTCGGCGGCGATGGACAGGGCCGTCTCCTCCGGGGTGCGGGCACCGAGGTCGAGGCCGATCGGCGACCTGAGGCGGGCCAGTTCCAGGTCGCCGACGCCCACCTCGCGCAGCCGGGCCTCGCGGTCCAGGTGGGTGCGGCGCGAGCCCATGGCGCCGACGTACGCCACCGGGAGGCGCAGCGCCAGCCGGAGCAGCGGGATGTCGAACTTGGCATCGTGGGTCAGCACGCACAGCACCGTGCGGGCGTCCACGGCGGTGCGGGCGAGGTACTCGTGGGGCCACTCGGCGACGACCTCGTCCGCGTCGGGGAAGCGGGCCCGGGTGGCGAAGACGGGGCGGGCGTCGCACACCGTCACGTGGTAGCCGAGGAACTTGCCGGCCCGGGCCAGCGCCGAGGCGAAGTCGATCGCCCCGAAGACGATCATGCGGGGTGCCGGGACCGAGGACTCGACCAGCAGGGTGAGCGGGGCTCCGCAGCGCGAGCCCCGCTCGCCGATCCGCAGCGTGCCGGTGCGCCCGGCGTCGAGGAAGGCGCCCGCCTCGGCGGCCGCCGTGCGGTCCAGCCCGGGATGGCCGCCGAAGCCGCCGGTGCGGGAGCCGTCCGCCCGGACGACCAGCGCGCGGCCCACCAGCTCGGCCGGGCCGCTCACGACCCGGGCGACGGCCGCCGTCTCCCCGCGCGCGGCGGCGGCGAGGGCCGCGGCCAGGGTGGGGCGCACGGGGTCGCCCGCCCGGACCGGGGTGACCAGGACGTCGATGGTCCCGCCGCAGGTCAGCCCCACGGCGAAGGCGTCCTCGTCGCTGTATCCGAAGCGCTCCGTGACGGTGCCCCCGTCCTGGAGGGCCTGCCGGCACAGCTCGTACACGGCTCCCTCCACGCACCCGCCGGAGACCGAGCCGACCACCGTGCCGTCGGCGTCCACCGCGAGGGCGGCGCCGGTCGGCCGAGGGGCGCTGCCGCCGACGGCCACCACGGTGGCCACGGCGAAGTCGCGTCCCTGCTCGACCCACCGGTGCAGCTCCTCGGCGATGTCCAGCATCTTCCGGTCCTCCTCGGGCGACGGGTACGTGAAGGGTTCCCGTCGTGGCGGCTAGTGCACGCCCATCCAGCTCTCGATCGGGTTGAGGGCGAAGTAGACGATGAAGATCACCGTCAGGCCCCACATGAACGCGCCGATCTCCCTGGCCTTGCCCTGCGCGACCTTGATCGCGACGTAGGAGATGACGCCGGCGGCGACACCGGCCGTGATGGAGTACGTGAACGGCATCAGGACGACGGTCAGGAAGACCGGGATCGCGGTGGCCCGGTCGGCCCAGTCCACGTGCCGGGCGTTCATCATCATCATCGCGCCGATGACCACCAGGGCCGCCGAGGCGACCTCCTGCGGCACGATCGCGGTGATCGGGGTGAAGAAGAGGCAGGCCGCGAAGAACACACCGGTGACGACCGAGGCGAGTCCGGTACGGGCCCCCTCGCCGACGCCGGTCGCGGACTCGACGAAGACGGTCTGGCCGGAGCCGCCCGCCACACCGCCGATGGCACCGCCGGCGCCGTCGATGAACAGCGCCTTCGACAGACCCGGCATGCGGCCCTTCTCGTCGGCGAGCTTGGCCTCGGTGCCGACACCGATGATGGTGGCCATCGCGTCGAAGAACCCGGCGAGCACCAGCGTGAACACGATCATGCCGACCGTCATCGCGCCGACCTCGCCCCAGCCGCCGAACTCCAGGTTGCCGAAGAGGGAGAAGTCCGGCATGGAGACCGCGCTGCCGTGCAGCTCGGGGGCGCCGTTGGCCCACTGCTCGGGGTCGATGACCCCGGCGGCGTTGAGGATCGCGGCGACGACGGTGCCGGTGACGATGCCGATCAGGATGGCGCCGGGCATGTTTCTGGCCTGGAGCATGAAGATCAGGAGCAGGGTGCCCGCGAAGAGCAGGACCGGCCAGCCGGCGAGTTCGCCCGCGGGGCCGAGGGTGAGCGGGGTCGCCTTGCCGGCATGGACGAAACCGCCCTTGACCAGACCGATGATGGCGATGAACAGGCCGATGCCCATGGTGATGCCGTGCTTGAGGGCGAGCGGGATCGCGTTCATGATCATTTCACGGAGCCCGGTGACCACGAGCAGCATGATCACCACGCCGTACATCACACACATGCCCATGGCCTGCGGCCAGGTCATCTGCGGGACGACCTGTCCGGCGATCACGCCGGAGACCGAGAGCCCGGCCGCCAGGGCGAGCGGCACCTTGCCGACGAAGCCCATGAGGAGCGTGGTGAGCGCGGCGGCGAACGCCGTCGCGGTGATCAGGGCCTTCTGGCCCAGGGTGTCCCCGGCCGCGTCCTTGCCGGAGAGGATCACGGGGTTGAGCAGGACGATGTACGCCATCGCCATGAAGGTGGTGATACCGCCGCGCACCTCACGCGCGACCGTGGATCCCCGATGGGATATGTGAAAGTACCGGTCGAGCCAAGACCGTCCGCCGGGGACGCGGGAACCCGCGCCCGCGTCTTCGGCGGTGATCTTGGGCTCCACTGACTGCTGGGTCATGGGGCCGTCTCCCAAGGTTCATAGGTGCACCCGGCCGGCCGCTGGGGCGGCCGCGGGATTTGGGATATGCACGACCCGGGGGACGGCCCGAGACGAACGCATGTGTGGTGGTACGGATGTGGCTGGCGGTGCTGACAGTGCTGCTGGTACTCGTGGTGGTGCCGGTGATACTCGTGGTGGTGCCGATGGTGCTTCAAGTGCCGCGAGCGGAGCGGGACTTGGTCGGTGCTCCGGGCGGCGCGGAGGGTGTGACGTTCCGTGCGCCGCCCGGAGGGTCCTGGGGGTGCCGATCGGGTCCCGCCGTGCCGGTGAGGTGTTCCGGACGTACGGGCGTGCGGTCGAGCGCCAGCCCGGTCGCGTCCCTGATGGCCGCGAGGACCGCCGGGGTGGACGACAGGGTGGGTGCCTCGCCGACTCCGCGCAGCCCGTAGGGCGCGTGGTCGTCGGCGAGTTCGAGCACGTCGACCGGTAGGGCCGGCGTGTCGAGAATCGTGGGGAGGAGATAGTCCGTGAAGGACGGGTTCTGGACCTTCGCGGTCACCGGATCGACGACGATCTCCTCCATCACCGCGATGCCCAGGCCCTGGACGGTGCCGCCCTGGATCTGGCCGATCACGGAGAGCGGGTTCAGCGCCTTGCCGACGTCCTGGGCGCAGGCCAGTTCGATCACCTTGACCAGGCCCAGTTCGGTGTCGACCTCGACGACGGCGCGGTGCGCGGCGAAGGAGTACTGGACGTGTCCGTTGCCCTGGCCGGTGCGCCGGTCGAAGGGTTCGGTCGGCCGGTGCCGCCACTCCTCCTCGACCTCGACCACCTCGTCCTCCAGGACGTCCACGAGGTCGGCGAGGACCTCCCCGGCGCGGGTGACGACCTTGCCGCCCTCCAGGAGCAGTTCGGCGGTGGCCCAGGCCGGGTGGTAGGGGCCGAGCCTGCGGCGCCCGATCTCCAGGACCCGCTCGCGCACCAGCTCGCAGGCGTGCTTGACGGCGCCGCCGGTCACGTAGGTCTGCCGGGAGGCCGAGGTGGAGCCGGCCGAGCCCACACGGGTGTCGGCGGGCTGGATGGTGACCTGGGTGACGCCCAGCTCGGTGCGGGCGATCTGCGCGTGGACGGTGACGCCGCCCTGGCCGACCTCCGCCATCGCCGTGTGCACGGTGACGACGGGCCGGCCGCCGGCGGCCTCCAGGCGGACCCGGGCGGTGGAGTAGTCGTCGAAGCCCTCGGAGAAGCCGACGTTCTTGATGCCGACCGCGTAGCCGACACCCCGTACGACGCCCTCGCCGTGCGTGGTGTTGGACAGGCCACCGGGCAGCTGCCGCACGTCGGCGCCCTCGCTGGACTCCCACTGGCGCTCCGGCGGCATCGGCATCGCCTGGACGCGGCGCAGGAGTTCGGCCACGGGTGCCGGGGAGTCGACGGGCTGTCCGGTGGGCATCACCGTGCCCTGCTCCATGGCGTTGATCCGGCGGAACTCCACCGGGTCCAGGCCGAGTTCCGCGGCCACCTTGTCCATCTGCGCCTCGTAGGCGAAGCACGCCTGGACCGCGCCGAAGCCCCGCATGGCGCCGCACGGCGGGTTGTTCGAGTACAGGGCCAGGGCCTCGATGTCCACGTCGTCGCACACGTACGGTCCCACGGAGAGCGAGGCGGCGTTGCCGACGACCGCCGGGGAGGCGGAGGCGTAGGCGCCGCCGTCCAGGACGATGCGGCACCTGACGTGGGTGAGCCGTCCGTCCCGGGTGGCGCCGTGCTCGTAGTGGAGGCGGGCCGGGTGACGGTGGACGTGGCCGAAGAAGGACTCGAAGCGGTTGTAGACCATCTTGACGGGCTTGCCGGTGCGCAGGGCCAGCAGGCAGGCGTGGATCTGCATCGACAGGTCCTCGCGCCCGCCGAAGGCGCCGCCGACGCCGGACAGGGTCATCCGCACCTTGTCCTCGGGCAGGCCGAGCACGGGGGCGATCTGGCGCAGGTCGGAGTGGAGCCACTGGGTGGCGATGTACAGGTCGACGCCGCCGTCCTCGCCGGGCACGGCGAGACCGGACTCGGGGCCGAGGAAGGCCTGGTCCTGCATGCCGAAGCGGTAGTCCCCCGTGACGATCACGTCGGCGCGCCGGGCGGCCGCGTCGGCGTCGCCGCGCACGACGGGCTGGCGGTGCACGATGTTGGGGTGCGGGACGTGGCCCGAGTGGTGGTCGTCGCGGTGCTCGTGGACCAGGATCGCGCCGGGGGCGGTGGCGGAGGCCTCGTCGGTGACGAGGGGCAGCTCCCGGTACTCCACCCTGATCCTGGCGGCGGCGCGGCGCGCGGTCTCCGGGTGGTCGGCGGCGACGATCGCGACCGGCTCGCCGTGGTGGCGGACCTTGCCGTGGGCGAGGACCGGGGTGTCCTGGATCTCCAGTCCGTAGTGGCGCACGTCGGTGGGCAGGTCGTCGTACGTCATGACGGCGTACACGCCGGGGGTGGCGAGGGCCTCGGCCGTGTCGACGGAGAGGATCTCGGCGTGCGCGACGGTGGAGCGCAGGATCTGGCCCCAGAGCATGTCCTCGTGCCACATGTCGGAGGCGTACGCGAACTCGCCGGTGACCTTGAGGACACCGTCCGGGCGGAGCGTGGACTCACCGATGCCGCCCCCGGTCCGGGTGCCCTGGGTGATGCCGGTGGGTGCGCCGTCGGCAGCCATCTCAGGCCCCCTCGCCCTGGCGGGCCGCGGCCAGGCGGACCGCGTCCATGATCTTCTCGTAGCCGGTGCAGCGGCACAGGTTGCCCGACAGCGCCTCGCGGATGTCCTCGTCGGTCGGGTCCGGGTGGTGTTCGAGGAGTTCGTCGGCGGCGACCAGCAGGCCGGGGGTGCAGAAGCCGCACTGGACGGCGCCGGCGTCGACGAACGCCTGCTGGATCGGGGCCAGTTCGATGTTCTCGCCGGTCTGCGAGTCGGTTCCGCCGGCCTGCCAGCGCCTGGCCGCGTCCAGCGAGGCGCTCTCCCCGGCGCGGGCGCCGGCTGCGTCGCCCCCGGCGCGGCGCCGGGCGAACTCCGCCAGGCCCTCGACGGTGACGACCTCGCGGCCTTCGGCCTGTCCGGCCGCGACCAGGCAGGAGCACACCGGCACGCCGTCCAGGCGGACCGTGCAGGAGCCGCACTCGCCCTGCTCGCAGGCGTTCTTGGAGCCGGGCAGGCCCATCCGCTCGCGCAGCACGTACAGCAGGGACTCGCCCTCCCACACGTCGTCGGCCTGTTGCGGACGCCCGTTGACGGTGAAGTTGACGCGCATCACGCGGCTCCTTCCGTGGTGCGGCGGGCTCCCCGGTACGACTCCCACGTCCAGGTGAGCGTCCGGCGGGCCATCACGCCGACCGCGTGGCGGCGGTAGCCGGCGGTGCCGCGGACGTCGTCGATCGGGTTGCAGGCGGCGGCGCACAGGTCGGCGAACCGCTTGACGGCCGAGGGCGTGACGATCTTGCCGTTGTCCCAGAAGCCGCCCTCCTCGAGCGCCGCGTTCAGGAACTCCTCGGCGGCCCCGGCGCGGACCGGGGTGGGCGCGGCCGAGCCGATGCCGGTGCGCACGGTGCGGGTGCCGGGGTGCAGGGCGAGGCCGAAGGCGCACACGGCGATGACCATGGCGTTGCGGGTGCCGACCTTGGAGAACTGCTGCGGCCCGTCGGCCTTCCTGACGTGCACGGCGCGGATCAGCTCGTCGGGCTCCAGCGCGTTGCGCTTCACGCCGGTGTAGAAGGCGTCGATGGGGATGCGGCGCACGCCGCGCACCGACTCGACCTCGACCTCGGCGCCGGCGGCGAGCAGGGCCGGGTGGGCGTCACCGGCCGGGGAGGCGGTGCCGAGGTTCCCGCCCACGCCGCCGCGGTGACGGATCTGCGGGGAGGCGACCGTGTGCGAGGCGAGGGCGAGACCCGGCAGCTCGGTGCTGAGGTTCTCCATGATCCTGGTGTAGGGCACGGAGGCACCGAGCCGTACGGAGTCCTCGCCGACCTCCCACTCGGCGAGGTCGGTGACCCGGCCCAGGTCCATGAGGTACTCGGGCCTGCGGTGACCGAAGTTGATCTCGACCATCACGTCGGTACCGCCCGCGATCGGCACCGCGGTGGGGTGCTCGGCCTTCGCGGCGAGCGCCTCCTCCCAGCGGGCGGGGCGAAGGAAGTCCATGACCGGCTCTCCTCCTCGTCTGCGTGCGGTGGTGTCCGGGTCCGATGTCCGTGCGTGCGATGTGCGTGCGTGCGGTGGCCGTGCGTACCGTGGCCGGGCCTGTGGCGGCCGTAGAGATCAGGCCATCCACGTGGGCGGTGGCCCGGCTCGTTCATGTGCTGTTCACGTGGAATGGCCTCAGTACACCGTCGTGTGCTCCACCAGGGTCAGTCGCAGAAACCATGAAGGAGTTGGCTGGCCAGGGCGGGCATCTTGTAGATTCGTATGAACGGAGGTGCACAAATGCCTCCCTGTTCTCCTCTGGAATCGGGCGACACGGCCGCGTGACCTGGAACACTTCGAGACAAAGAACGGCGGCGACGAGAATGCGGCTGCGCGCACTGCTGGACACCGACGCGCTGGGCCTCAAGCTGCTCGGCGGCGAGGACGAGCTGGACCGCACGGTCCGCGGCGTGATGACCACCGACCTGCGGGACCCCAGCCGCTACCTGTCGGGCGGCGAGCTGGTGCTCACCGGCCTGGCCTGGCGCCGGGACGCCGCCGACTCCGAGCCCTTCGTCCGCCTCCTGGTGCAGGCGCAGGTGGTCGCGCTGGCCGCCGGCGAGGCGGAGCTGGGGTGCGTCCCCGAGGACCTGGTGGAGGCGTGCGCGCGGCACCGGCTGCCGCTGTTCGCGGTGCACGAGTCGGTGGCCTTCGCGACGGTCACCGAGCACGTGGTGCGCCAGGTCTCCGGCGAGCGCGCCGGGGACCTGGCTGCCGTGGTGGACCGGCACCGCCGGATGATGACCTCCGGTCCCGCGGGCGGCGGCCCCGACGTCGTCCTGGATCTGCTCGGCTCCGATCTCGACCTGCGGGCCTGGGTGCTCTCCCCCACCGGACGGCAGGTCGCCGGGCCGAAGGACGCGGAGCCCGCGCTGAGCGCCGAGGTGTGCGCCAAGCTGGCGGCCGAGCACCTCGCGGCCACCCGCACGGGCCGGCGCGCGCCGCACCGGGTGGCCGTCGGCTCCACGACGTACAGCCTCTTCCCGGTGCGCGGCCGCGGGCAGACCCCGGTGACGCCCCCGGGCGCCAGGACGCAGGGCCCCGGCGCCGGCCGGGACGTGCGCGAGACGGTGCTGTCCGACTGGCTCCTCGTGGTGGAGGCGGACGCCGGGGACTGGGCCGAGGAACGCCTCGACCTGCTGTACGGCGTCACCCAGCTGATCGCGGTCGAGCGGGACCGGCGGGACGCGGCGCGCACGGTGCGGCGGCGCCTGGCCCAGGAGGTCCTGGAACTGGTCCAGACGGGCGCCGCGCCGGCCGAGATCGCGGCCCGGCTCCGGGTGGCGGCACCGGTGCTGCTGCCGGGACTCGGCGCGGCACCGCACTGGCAGGTCGTGGTGGCCCGGGTGGAGTGGGCGGACGGCGACGAGCAGACCGGCCGCATCGCGCAGACCCTGCTGGAGGAGATCCTCGTCGACCCGCGCACCACCGGGCCCGAGCAGTCCGACCGCATCGCCGTGGCCCACACCGGCGAGGAGGCGGTCGCCCTCGTACCGCTTCCGGCGGTCTCCAGCGAGCACGACGGCTCCGAGAGCGGGGTCGTCGCGGACGTGCTGCTCGCCTCCGTACGGGAGCCGCTGGCGGCGGGTCTGGACGGCGACGGGCGGGTCACCCTCGGCGTCAGCGCGGCCGTGCACTCGGCGGAGGGGCTGCGCGGGGCGCTGGAGGAGGCCCGGCACGCGCGCCGGGTCGCCGCGGCACGGCCGGGGCGGGTCTGCGCGGCCGGCCACCAGGAGCTGGCCTCGCACGTGCTCCTGCTCCCCTTCGTCCCCGACGACGTGCGGCGCGCTTTCACCGCCCGGCTGCTCGACCCGCTGCGGGACTACGACCGCCGTCACCGCGCCGAGCTGATCCCCACGCTGGAGGCGTTCCTGGAGAGCGACGGCTCCTGGACGCGCTGTGCGGGCCGGCTGCACCTGCACGTCAACACGCTGCGCTACCGCGTCGGGCGGATCGAGCAGTTGACGGGGCGTGACCTGTCGCGCCTGGAGGACAAGCTCGACTTCTTCCTGGCCCTGCGGATGAGCTGAGGCGCGGGGCTCCCGAGGGCCGCACCCCGTCCCAAACCCCGGGAGCGGGAAGTCCACGACTTTGTGAAATCTTTCACCCATCCCCTTGGCCGGGCCGCCGGATCCGTGCTGAGATGCGGCCACCACTCGAGAGCTCGATGGCGTGCTAAGGGGAGGGCGACGTGGCGCATTCCGCCATGGCTGGTTCTGGCTGGGGAACGACCGACGGTGACGATCCGCTCCAGACCGCGGTGTGGCGGTTGCGCTCGCGCGGCTGCTGGGCCGACGCGGCCGCCCTGCTGGAGCCGGTCACCGCGGACACCGCCTTGCAGCGGACCGCGCTGCTGGTGGAGCGGTGCCTGTACACGGAGCAGGGCTGGGCCGAGGCGGAGGACGCGTTGCGCACCGCGGAGGCCCTGGCCCACAGCGACGACGAACGCGGGGCCGCGGCCTGTGAACGGGGTCAACTCGCCTATGCCGCCACGGTGCACCAGACGCGTGACCGGGCCGACGAGGCGCGGTCCGCGCTGGGCCGGGCGGCCGCGCTGATCGCGCCGGGGGCGAAGGGGCGGGCGCTCCTGGACTTCCGGCGCGGGCTCCTCGCGGAGAACCTGACCGGGTCGCCGCAGGCCGCCCGCGCGGCGTACCGGCGCGCGCACGCCGGCGCGACGGCGCACGCCGATCCGCTGCTCCTCTCCTTCACCTGGCGCCATCTGGCCGGACTCGCCCTGCGCGAGGGGGAACTGACCGAGGCACGGCACGGCTTCGCCGAGTCGCTGCGCATCCGCGAGGAGCTGGGCTACCTCGTCGGTACGGCGCCCGCACTGGCCTCGCTCGCGGACGCCGAGTCGGAGCCGGAGGCGTCCCGGCTGCGGGAGGAGGCGCGGCGGCTGTTCCGGCTGCTCGGCGGGGTACCGACCTGGCTGGCGCGGCAGTTGGCCCCACCGGCGGCGGACGCGGCGACGGCCTGAGCGGCCCGCGGTCCCCGGACCTCACGGGAGTCCGCACCAGCGCGGGGCGGTGGCGGCCCAGTCCGCGTCCCACTGGGCGAGGTTGCGCCGGTGCAGCACGCACCCCGTGACGGCGTGGGCCGCGAGGCCGGTGAGGACCACGCCCAGGAAGGCGAGGACCGCCCAGCCCATCGTGCGGCTGCGGATCTCCTCCGTGGTCAGCGGCGGCCCGGTGATCACGCCCTCCGTGTCGACCCAGACCAGGACGGTGCTGTCGGCCGGCAGCCCCGGTGCCACCTCGGTCGTCCCGGTCCGTACGGCGCCGTCCGGGCCGGTGAAGCGGACCGTGACCGGGTAGCGGGTCTTCTTCGCCTCGTCGGAGCCCGGCTCGGGGTGGCGCGGGGCGTCGTGGGTGAGGACCGCGGGCCGGTGGTCACGGGTCTGCGCCTGGTGCGCGGCGGTGCCCACGTAGTGCCGGTAGGCGCTGTCCCCGACCCGGAACATCGCCGCCGGGGCCGCCACCAGCACGGCGAGCACGAGCCCGAGCCCGATCCGGGCCCGCAGCCGGTCGGTCGGGCGCCGCAACGGGTTGCGGCGCCACCGCCGCGGCAGGAGGTACGGGTGCCCCACGGCCCCGGCCTCGGACCCGGGCCCGGGGTCGGCGGGGGTCGGCTGGGACCGGGGAGTCTCTCCGGCCACGGTGTCGCTCCTTCCTGGCTCGGGGCGGGTTCAGTGCGGATGGTCGTCGTCTGCGGAGTCCGGGCCCGTGACCGGCGGGTGGGGATGCGTGGCCTCCAGGAGCTTCGCGGCGCCGCGCACGGCGGCGGTGTGCGGTGCCGGCACCGCCCGCAGCGGTACGTGCAGCAGGTCGGCGAGCCGGCAGGTGATCTCGGGGCGCAGTGCGCCGCCGCCCGCCAGCAGCGGTCCCCGGTTCAGCGCCTCGACGGTGAGGGACGTGGCGTCCTGCCGCAGCATGGACGTCGTCATGCCGGCCAGCACCTCGCCGAGCCGCGCGGAGGGGGTGTCGTCGTCGACGTCCCCGGTGCCCAGGGCGGCGCGGCGGGCGTCGAAGACGGCGCCGTCCACGAGGAGCACCACCTCCGTGAGATGGGCGCCGATGTCCATGACCAGCAGCGGCCCGGACAGGTCGGCGCCCGCCGCGAGGGCCACCGCCCGCGCGCCGGGAACGGTCAGCACGGTGCGCGGACGCAGCACCTCCACGGCCGTTCGGGCCGCGGTCCGGAAGGCCGGCCCGTCCAGCACCGGCGCGGTCACCACGACCACCGGACGGGCGAAGCGCGGCAGCCGGTGGCCCAGCAGCCGCTCCAGCATCCGCGCGGTGCCCTGGGTGTCGACGATGGAGCCGCGCTGGACGGGGTACACCGCGCCGGCGCCGGGAAAGGTCACCGTCGGCACGTCGAGGATCATCCCCCGCCCGGCGACCCAGGCCCGGGTACGGGCGCTGCCCAGGTCGAGGGCGACGCCGCCGCACCGCCGGCACAGCGGCCAGGGCCGGTGGCGGGTCAGGGCGGCGCGGGGCCACCGGAGCACGGTCATCGTCCGGCCTCCCGCACCTGCTGGCAGCGGGCGCAGTAGCGGGCCTGCGGCACTACGGCCAGCCGGTCGCGGTGGATGGCACGCCGGCACAGGTGACATCGGCCGTAGCGGCCCTCGGTGATGCGGTCGAGGGCGGCTTCCACGTCGGCGAGGACCATGCGCGCCGAGGCCGCCGGTTCGACCGGGACCTCTTCCCGCGCGGCGGACGGCCGCTCGGCCGGCTCGTCGGCGCGGGACGGGACCACCGCGAGCCGCCGCAACTGCTCCTCGCGGAACAGCCGCTGCTCGTGGAGGTTTTCCCGGAGCGCGGCGAGGTCCTCGGGCGACAGGGGCGCCGGGCGCGTGCCGCGGTCGCCGGTGATCTGCTGGTTCACCACTTCACCCCTTGGGCAGGGCGGGAGGGACAAGAGGGGGACGGGAGACGGGAACGGGGGGCGGGAAGGTCGGTCAGGCCGCGGCGCGGCGCTGGCAGGCGACGCAGTACCGCGTGTAGGGGAGGATCTCCAGGCGCTCCCCCGGGACGGGCTTGCCGCAGCCCAGGCAGGCTCCGTAGGTGCCGTCCTCGACCCGGGCGAAGGCCTGGTCGATCTCCTTGAGCACCCGCTCGATCGCCGCCTTCTGCGCGGACATCAGCTGGTCGTCCGCCTGGCCGCTCTCGTCGAGGGCCCGGAGCTGGGTCAGGCGGGTGTTGCGGGCGTGTTCGAGACGCTGGCGCGCCTCGTGAGCGGTCAGCCGCTCGGGGCGGGGTTCGATGCGGGAGGCGTCGAGCGACACGGTGCGTGGTCCTCTTCTCGGAAGGTGCTGCGGGTTCCCGGGGTGCTCGCGGGTTCCGCGAGGCTGCCGCGGAACCCCGGAGGGTGCCGCGGATGTGCGGTGGCGCCGGGGCCGGTCGGTCCCGGTCGTCCTCAACCATGGCCGGGCGGCCCGGGGAAACCCATCGGGCGCAGGACCCATTTGCCCGGGGGCCCGGGATCCACCGGGCGGTGCGCCCGAGGCCCACGTGGGTGCACGGCAACCCGGAAATGGGGGTCGCCACCCATCGACCGGGAGGTTCCGGCAGGGCACGCTGGTCGCTTGCTCGGTCGCCACCCGGACCGCAGCTCCCACCGAGGGCGCGCGATGACCGACATGACCGACATGACCGACAGTAGAGGCGTACCAGTCGACACGTCGCTGAAGGAGGCGTACCCCCGGTGTCCCTGTTCTGGCGGATCTTCGGGCTCAACGCGGTGGTGCTGGGCTTCGCCACGGCGCTGCTGCTGTGGGCTCCGGTGACCGTCTCGGTGCCGATCCTGCTGACCGAGGCCGTCGTCCTGGTGGTCGGCATGGGCGTGATGCTGGTGGCGAACGGCGCGCTGCTGCGCTGGGGACTGGCACCCCTGGGGCGGCTCACCAAGCTGATGACCACCGTCGACCTGCTGCGCCCCGGCCAGCGGCTGCCGGTCTCCGGCGGCGGCGAGGTGCCGGAGCTGATCCGCACGTTCAACGCCATGCTGGACCGCCTGGAGACCGAGCGGGCCACGAGCAGCGCCCGCGTGCTGCTCGCCCAGGAGGCGGAGCGGCGCCGTATCGCGCAGGAGCTGCACGACGAGGTGGGGCAGAGCATGACGGCGATCCTGCTGGTCCTGGGGCGGGCCGCGGACGACGCGCAGGAGCCGCTGCGCGGCGAGCTGCACCAGGCGCAGGAGATCACCCGGGAGAGCCTGGACGAGGTCCGCCGCCTGGTGCGCCGGCTGCGGCCCGGTGTCCTGGACGACCTCGGCCTGGTCAGCGCGCTGTCCTCGCTCACCCACGACTTCGCCACCCACACCGGTCTGCGGGTGGTCCGCCGGTTCGACGCCGACCTGCCGGTCCTGGACCACGAGACCGAACTGGTCCTCTACCGGGTGGCGCAGGAGAGCCTGACCAACGCCGCCCGCCACGCGGACGCCGAGCGCCTGGAGGTGGGGCTGGGCCGCGCCGACGGCGCCGTGACGCTCACCGTCGCGGACGACGGCCGGGGCATCGAGGCGGCGCACGAGGGCGCCGGCATCCGCGGCATGCGGGAACGGGCCCTGCTGATCGGGGCCGCCCTCGACATCACGTCGGCCCCCGGCTCCGGCACCCGCATCCGGCTCACCGCACCCCTCCTGAGGAAGTAGCCCGACCATGACCGACCCGTCCCTGCCCGAGGGGCCCGCGCCGTCCGAGCGGTCCGCGCGGAACAAGCCGTACGAGCCGTACGAGCGGTCCGCGCAGGACGAACCGTCCGCCTACGCCGGTTACGCGGCCTCCGCCGTGCCCGGCGCGTCCCGGGCGTCCGCCCCGGTGAAGATCCGCATCCTGCTCGCCGACGACCACGCGCTGGTGCGGCGCGGGGTGCGTCTCATCCTCGACCGCGAGCCGGACCTGGAGGTGGTCGCCGAGGCAGGGGACGGTGCGGAGGCCATCGACATGGCGCGGGCCCACGAGGCGGACCTCGCCGTCCTGGACATCGCGATGCCCCGCCTCACCGGTCTCCAGGCGGCCCGCGAACTGACCGCGCTGAAACCGGGGCTGCGCATCCTGATGCTGACGATGCACGACAACGAGCAGTACCTGTTCCAGGCGCTGAAGTCGGGGGCCTGCGGATACGTGCTCAAGTCGGTCGCCGACCGGGACCTGGTCGCCGCCTGCCGGGCCGCGATGCGCGACGAGCCCTTCCTGTACCCGGGTGCGGTGACGGCGCTGATCCGCAACTACCTCGACCGGGTACGGCACGGTGAGGAGACCTCCGACCACATCCTCACCCCGCGCGAGGAGGAGGTCCTCAAGCTGGTCGCCGAGGGCCACTCCTCGAAGGAGATCGCCGAGATCCTCTTCATCAGCATCAAGACCGTCCAGCGCCACCGGGCGAACCTGCTGCAGAAGCTCGGTCTGCGCGACCGCCTGGAGCTGACCCGGTACGCCATCCGCGCCGGGCTCATCGAGCCCTGACGCTCCCTCGAACCGCCCGTGGCTCTGGCCGCCCACTCCCCGGCCGGAGCCCGGGCTCCCACCCGCCCCCTCACCCGCCCGCCCGCCATGAAAGGGGACGGTGCATGCGCCGACGGCTCGCGACCGTGCTCACCGTCCTGCTGACGCTCCTGCTGTCCGTGGTCCAGGCCGGCCCCGGGGCCGACGGACACGCCGGTGCCCACGCCGGGCACGCCGGTGCCCACGCGGTGGCGGGCGCCACCGCCGTACCGCGTCCCGCCCCGGACCTCCACGTGGACGACGGGTGCACACCGGACTGCGCCGTGCAGCCCCGGGCCCGGCACGACCAGCTCGCCGAGCGCCCCGCGGCACCGGATCACCCCGCGGCCACCCCTGCACGGGGTGCGGGCGCCGTCCCCGCCGCCCGCACCCGGGCCCCGGCCGGGTCCGGCCCTGTGCCGGTCTCCCCCGGCCGTACGAGCCACGACAGCGGCCGGGCGCCTCCCGTCTCCTCCGGCATCCGAGACACCGCACACCCCTGACCCCCACCTTCTTCCGCCGCGGCCGCGCTCGGCCGCCGCCGCGGCATGCCCGCCGGAGGCCCGTGTTGAAACGCTCCCGCCCCCCTTCCCGCCCGCGTCCGCGGTCGCGGTCCCGTTCCCGCGACGTCCGTGCGCTCGTCGGGCTCGCCGTGCTCGCCGTGTCCGCGGCCATCGCCCTGACCATGCCGGTCCGCCTCGGGCTCGACCTGCGCGGCGGTACCCAGATCGTGCTGGAGACCCGGTCGACGGAGACCGCCGAGGCCGGCCGGGAGGCCACCGACCGGACCGTGGAGGTGCTGCGCGGCCGCATCGACGCCCTCGGCGTCGCCGAACCGACCATCGTCCGCTCCGGCGAGAACCGCGTCGTCGTCGAACTGCCGGGCGTACAGGACCCGAAGAAGGCCGCCGACGTCCTGGGCCGCACCGCGCAGCTCACCGTCCACCCGGTGCTCGGTCCGGCCGAGCAGCCGTCCGGCCGGACCGGCGAGGACGGCGCGGCAGGCCGGAGCGGCACCGCCGGTGAGGCCCGCGGGAACGGCGAGCAGGTGCTGCCGGACGAGTCCGGGCAGTCACTGCGGCTGGCGGACGCCGCGCTGACCGGGCAGGACGTCAAGGGCGCCGACGCCCGCTTCGACCAGCAGAGCGGCGCGGGCTGGCACGTCACCGTCGACTTCGGGGACGCCGGCAGCGACCGGTGGGCCCGGGTGACCGGCGAGGCGGCCTGCCATCCGGCCGGTGATCCCCGGCGCCGGGTCGCCGTCGTGCTCGACGACAAGATCATCTCCTCGCCGCAGGTCGACGCGTCCGTGTCCTGCGGGGCGGGCATCACCGGGGGCTCCACCCGGATCACCGGTTCCTTCGACGACGCCGAGGCCCGTGAGCTGGCCCTGCTCGTCGAGGGCGGCGCCCTGCCCGTGCCGGTCGAGACCGTCGAGCAGCGCACCATCGGCGCCACCCTGGGCGACGAGGCGGTCTCGGCCGGCACCCGGGCCGCGGTCATCGGCACCGCCCTGACCGCGCTGTTCATCGTCGTCGTCTACCGGCTGATGGGCGCGCTGGCGACCGTGGCGCTGCTCTGCTACGGCCTGATCTCCTACGCCGCGCTGGCCGCGGTCGGCGCGACCCTGACGCTGCCCGGCCTCGCCGGCTTCGTGCTGGCCATCGGCATGGCGGTGGACGCCAACGTCCTCGTCTTCGAACGGGCCCGCGAGGAACAGGCGGCCCGCACGCGTCCGAGCACCCGGTCGGCGCTGACCACCGGTTTCCGCAGCGCGTTCAGCGCGATCGCCGACTCCAACGTCACCACCCTGATCGCCGCCGCCCTGCTCTTCTTCCTGGCCTCCGGCCCGGTCAAGGGTTTCGGCGTCACCCTCGGCATCGGCGTGCTGGCCTCGATGGTCAGCGCGCTGGTGATCACCCGGGTACTGGCCGAGTACGCCGTGGGCCGTCCGGCGGTCCTCCGGCGCCCCCGCGTCACCGGCATCTCGTCCACCGGCCCGGTCCGGGACGCCCTGCTGCGCCGCGACCCGTTCCTGATGCGCCGGCCGCGCCGCTGGCTGGCGGCCTCGCTGGCCGTGCTGGTGGCGGCCGGCTCCGGCATCCTGGTGCGCGGCCTCGACTTCGGCATCGAGTTCACCGGCGGGCGGCTCATCGAGTACTCCACCGCCGTACAGGTCGACCCGGACCGGGCCCGCGCCGCCCTCGCCGACGCCGGCCTGCCGCGCGCCGTCGTCCAGTCCTCCGGCGACGGCGACCTCACGGTGCGCACGCACGAGCTGACCGACGCCGAGGCGGCGGAGGTCACCGGGGTCGTCGCCGGGCTGGGCGGCGGGACCGAGAAGGTGCGCGACGAGCTGATCGGCCCGAGCCTCGGCGCGGAGCTGCGCCGGGACGCGCTGATCGCCCTCGGGCTGGCGCTGGCCGCCCAGCTGGCGTACCTCGCGGCCAGGTTCCGGCTGCTGTTCGGCACCGCCGCGGTCGGCGCGCTCGCCCACGACGTGGTGATCCTGGTCGGGGTGTTCGCCTGGCTGGGCAAACCGATCGACGGGGTGTTCCTGGCCGCGCTGCTGACCGTGATCGGCTACTCCGTCAACGACTCGGTGGTCCTCTTCGACCGCGTGCGGGAGCTGCTGCGCCGGGAACGGACGTCACCGTTCGCCCGGCTGACCAACGACGCGATCCTGCAGACCCTGCCGCGCACGGTCAACACGGGCATGGGCGCGCTGCTCATCCTCGCCTCGCTGGCCGTCCTCGCCGACGACTCGCTGACCGACTTCGCGCTCGCGCTGCTGATCGGCGTGGTGGTGGGGACGTACTCCTCGGTCCTCACCGCCGCCCCGCTCGCCGTCGAGCTGCACGGACGCGGCGCGCGGTCCCGCTCCGCGCGGGGCAGGGGCGGCGCGGACGGTGGCAGGGAGGGGACGGGGAAGGCCGGCCGGACCGGGAAGCGGACGCCCGCGGGCCGCGCCGAACGGCAGGAGGTGCCGTAGCAGCAGGAGGTGCCGTGGCGTCCGCGTTCAGCGGGCGCCCGGGAAGTGGTCCTCCACCAGGGCCCGCACCACGTCCGGGTCGCAGGCGATCAGCGCGTCGAGCAGCGCCGTGTGCTCGTGCGCGTCGGCGACCAGGTCGGCCCGCCCCCGTGCGGAGGGCGAGCCGGCCGGCGGCCACTGGGCACGGCGGTGCACGTCCGCGGCGACCCGGACGAGCTGTTCGTTGCCCGCCAGGGCGAGCACCGCGCGGTGGAAGGCACGGTCGGCCTCGGCATACGTCGCCGGGCAGCCCGAGGACGCGGCGCGGACGGTGGCCTCGGCGAGGGGGCGCAGCTCCGCCCAGCGCTCGGCGGGCACCGTACGGGCGAGCCGCAGCCACACCGGGGCCTCGATCAGGGCCCGGACCTCGGCCAGCTCGGCCAGCTCCCGGTCGCCGCGCTCGACGACGCGGAAACCGCGGTTGGGGACGACCTCGACGGCTCCCTCCAGGGCGAGCTGCTGCATGGCCTCCCGCACGGGGGTGGCCGAGACGCCGAACCGCTCGCCCAGCACGGGCGCCGAGTACACCTCGCCGGGCCGCAGGTCGCCGGTGGCCAGCGCGGAGCGGAGGAAGTCGAGGATCTGCCCGCGCACAGAGGAACGCCGGACGAGGCCGCGCGGGCGCGGTGCGGACGGTTCGCCGTGGGTGTGCTCACCGCGCGCCGCGCCGTCCGCCTCCCCGGCGCCGCGCGCCCGGCCGCGGGCCGGCGCCCGGTCCGCCGCTCCCGGCTGCGCCGGGATCCGCACCGCGTCGGCCGCCGTGCCCGTACCCGCTCCTGCGGCGCCCTGCGCGCTGTGCTCCACGGGTCCTCCTGCGGGACGTGTCGGTACTTGAGGTCATTACGGCGGGTTGTCACCTGTCCGTCAAGCACCATAAGCGCAGGGGGCCACCAGTTCACATCCCGCGGATCTTGGGTAAGGTAAGGCTTACCTTTAGCAGCCCGTTGACCCGACGTGGATCGGTGGTCCCGCATGCCTGTCGCCCGTACGGCCTTCACGGACGCCTACGCGCGCCTGTCCGAGGTCCTCCCCGGGCTGGGCGTCACCGAACTGGACGCGGCCGACCCCGACCCGGGCGGCGACGGCTGGGTCTCGGCCTCCTCGCTCGCCGCGGGCGGCGAGGAGCTGGCGGCGTTCCTCGCCCAGGACGAGGCCCAGGTGCTGCGGGACTACGGGCAGCGGGCCCGGCCGGACGTGATCGCGAGCTTCGGTCTGCACCGGTACGCGTGGCCGGCCTGCCTGATGATCACCGTGCCCTGGTTCCTGCACCGCCGCGTGCCCCGCCTCCCCGCGGCCCACGTGTCCTACGACCGCACGGCCGCCGGACTCCCCCTCGGCCTGATGGCCGTGCGCCCCGCCTCTTTCGCCTGCCTGCCCGGCGACCCGGCCGCCGGCCTGCCCGGCGCCCGGGTGGTCGCCGACGAGGAGGCGCTGCGCGCCGAGGTGCGGGCCGCGGCCGCCGAGCACCTCGAGCCGGTGCTGGCCGGATTCGGCCCCCGGATGCGGCGCCGCGGACGCGCCCTGTGGGGCATGGCGACCGACGAGGTCGTCGAGGGGCTGTGGTACGTCGCCCATCTGCTCGGCGAGCAGGAGCGGGCACGGCACGAGCTGGAGCTGCTGCTGCCGGGCGCGACCAAGCCGTACGTCGGGGACGCGGCGTTCCGCGAGCTGAAGGGACCGGACGGCACGCCGCTGCACACCCGGGACCGGGCGAGCTGCTGCATGTTCTACACCCTGCGCCCCGAGGACACCTGCGCCACCTGCCCGCGGACCTGCGACGCGGACCGCGTCGACAAGCTGCTCGCCACGGCGGGCTGACGGCCGGTCAGCACAGTCGGGATCGTCGACTAGGATCGGCGACGCTGTTTCACAACCTCCCCACGCGTCGCGGCAACTTTCCGCCGAACCACTCGTACGGGTAGTCTTATTCGAACTCAACTCCCGCCCGTCATGCGGCAGTTCGAGCAGAATGCCGCCCTGGGTACCCCCCTCGCACCTCCTTGGCGGCCTCTTGCCTCGAAACCCCCTGAGGGCCGCCGGGTTTGGGCCACCATGGCGGGCGTTACGCCCTATCCCACTGCAAGGGACCCCAGATGAGATTGACCGACATATCGCTGAACTGGCTGCTTCCGGGCGCCGTGCTGCTCCTGGGCATGCTGGCGGCGGTGGCGGTGCTGGCGCGCGGCAAGCGTTCCCCGGGGAAGGACGCGGGCGCGGACGACTCGTGGGAGCGCATGGAGGAGCGCCGCCGTCGCAAGGAGGCCCTCTACGGCACCTTCTCCTACGTCCTGCTCTTCTGCTGCGCCGCGGTCGCCGCGGCACTCTCCTTCCACGGTCTGGTCGGCTTCGGCGAGCAGAACCTCGGCCTGAGCGACGGCTGGCAGTACCTGGTCCCGTTCGGGCTCGACGGTGCGGCGATGTTCTGCTCCGTCCTCGCGGTGCGCGAGGCCAGCCACGGCGACGCGGCGCTCGGTTCGCGGATACTCGTGTGGGCCTTCGCGTTCGCCGCGGCCTGGTTCAACTGGGTGCACGCGCCGCGCGGTCTGGGGCACGCGGGTGCCCCGCACTTCTTCGCGGGCATGTCCCTCTCGGCGGCGGTGCTCTTCGACCGGGCCCTGAAGCAGACCCGCCGGGCCGCGCTGCGCGAGCAGGGTCTGGTGCCCCGCCCGCTGCCGCAGATCCGCATGGTCCGCTGGCTGCGTGCCCCTCGGGAGACGTACCGCGCCTGGTCGTTGATGCTCCTGGAGGGGGTGCGGAGTCTGGACGAGGCCGTCGAGGAGGTGCGCGACGACCGGCGTCAGAAGGAGGAGAAGAAGCTGCGGCGGCGCGAGCAGGAGCGGCTGGAGCGGGCGCAGCTCAAGGCGATCAGCCGCGGGCACGGCCACCGCGGCTTCCCGGGCCGCGGCGGCCGTCAGGTCGAGGTCGAGGTGCAGCAGGTCGAGCGGGGCTCGGAACGCGCCACCGCGGAGCCTGCCATATCGGCCCCGGAGCAGCTGCCCGCAGCGACCCGGCGTCCCTCCCTGCAACCCGTGCGCAGCGGGTCTGAGCAGCCGGCCGTGGAGACCGTCGACCTCACCGCCGAGGACGACACCCAGGCCCTGCCCCGTCTGGACTCCCTGGAGCGCAAGCTCAAGGATCTGGAGCAGCAGTTCGGTTAGCCCGGGGCGCGACGGGCGGGCCGACGGCCTGAGGCACCGGGGATCGTCCCGGAGCCTCAGGCCGCTTCCGTGTCCGCTTCCGCGCCCAGTTCGAACCAGACCGACTTGCCCACGTCGCAGGGCCGCACCCCCCAGTCGTCGGCGAGCGACTCGACCAGGACCAGTCCTCTGCCGTTGGTGCTCTCCTCCCGCGGGGCGCGCGGACGGGGCTGCCGCCCCCGGCCCGTGAAGTCCCGCACCTCGACCCGCAGGGCGCGCGGCCCGACCGTCGCGGTCAGGACGGCGCCCTCGTCCGTGTGCACGAGCGCGTTGGTCACCAGCTCGCTGGTGAGCAGCTCCGCGACCTGTGACTGCCCGGGCCCGCCCCAGTGCCGCAGCAGTTCACGCAGGGCTCGCCGGGCCTCGGGCACCGCCCGCAGGTCCGCCCGGCCGAGCCGTCGCCTGAGCTGTGGCTCCGCCTGCTCCTTCATGTCCCCCGTCGGCGCGCTGATGTCGCTTCCCTCCGTCTGTCCCGCTCGGGTCGAACATCTTCACGGGGGAAGCCTTGCCCGTTCGGGCCCTCGGCAGTCATCCAGTTTCCGGACGATTGTCCGGTGGATCACGGCCGGGGCACGTTGCGCAGGTTGGAGCGGGCCATCTGGAGCATGCGTCCGACGCCGCCGTCCAGGACGATCTTCGAGGCGGACAGGGCGAACCCGGTGACCATGTCGGCGCTGATCTTCGGCGGGATGGACAGGGCGTTGGGGTCGGTGACGACGTCGACGAGGGCCGGGCCCTTGTGCTTGAACGCCGCCTTCAGCGCGCCCGCCAGGTCCTTGGGCTTCTCCACCCGTACGCCGAAGGCGCCGCAGGCCTCGGCGACGGCGGCGAAGTCCGGGTTCTTGTTGGCGACGCCGTGCGAGGGCAGGCCGGCGACGAGCATCTCCAACTCGACCATGCCGAGCGAGGAGTTGTTGAAGAGTACGACCTTCACCGGGAGGTCGTGCTGGACCAGGGTGAGGAAGTCGCCCATCAGCATGGTGAAGCCGCCGTCGCCGGACATCGACACGACCTGTCGGCGCCGGTCGGTGAACTGGGCGCCGATCGCCATCGGCAGCGCGTTCGCCATGGAGCCGTGGGAGAAGGAACCGATGATGCGGCGACGGCCGTTGGGCGAGATGTAGCGGGCGGCCCAGACGTTGCACATGCCGGTGTCGACGGTGAACACCGCGTCGTCGTCGGCCATCTCGTCCAGCATGGCGGCCACGTACTCGGGGTGGATCGGCACGTGCTTGTCGACCTTGCGGGTGTAGGCCTTGACGACGCCCTCCAGGGCGTCCGCGTGCTTCTTCAGCATCCGGTCGAGGAAGCGGCGGCTCTTCTTCTCCTTCACCCGCGGGATCAGGCAGCGCAGCGTCTCCCGCGCGTCGCCCCACACCGCGAGGTCCAGCTTGGAGCGCCGGCCCAGGCGCTCGGGCCGTACGTCGATCTGGGCGATGCGCACGTCGTCCGGCAGGAAGGCGTTGTACGGGAAGTCCGTGCCGATCAGGAGCAGCAGGTCGCACTCGTGGGTGGCCTCGTAGGCGGCGCCGTAGCCGAGCAGCCCGCTCATGCCGACGTCGTAGGGGTTGTCGTACTGGATGAACTCCTTGCCCCGCAGGGCGTGCCCCACCGGTGCCTTGAGCTTCCCGGCGAACTCCATCACCTCGGCGTGCGCGCCGGCGGTGCCGCTGCCGCAGAACAGGGTGACCCTCTCGGCGTCGTCGATCATCCGCACCAGCCGGTCGATCTCCTCGTCGCCGGGGCGGACGGTCGGCCGGGAGGTGACGAGTGCCGTCTCGGCGGCCTTCTCCGGGGCGGGCTCGTCCGCGATGTCGCCGGGCAGCGAGACGACGCTGACGCCGCCCTGGCCGACGGCGTGCTGGATGGCGGTCTGCAACAGCCTCGGCATCTGCTTCGGGCTGGAGATCAGCTCGCTGTAGTGACTGCACTCGCGGAACAGCTGGTCGGGGTGGGTCTCCTGGAAAAAGCCCAGGCCGATCTCGCTGGAGGGGATCTGCGAGGCCAGGGCGAGGACGGGGGCCATCGAGCGGTGGGCGTCGTAGAGCCCGTTGATGAGGTGGAGGTTGCCGGGTCCGCAGGAGCCCGCGCACGCGGCCAGCTTCCCGGTGATCTGGGCCTCCGCTCCGGCGGCGAAGGCGGCTGTCTCCTCGTGCCGCACGTGCACCCATTCGATGCCGGAGTGGCGGCGCACGGCGTCCACCACCGGGTTGAGGCTGTCCCCCACGACGCCGTAGAGGCGCTCGACCCCGGCGCGGGCGAGGATGTCGACGAACTGTTCCGCGACGTTCTGTTTGGCCATGGGTCCAGCTATGCCACAGCGAGCGGCCTCACGCCTCCCAAACGGCGGCAGCCGTACGGTCGTCCGCGTATCCCTTGACCCGAACGCCGCTGTCGGCGAGGAACTCCCCCAGCCCGGGCGCCGGGCGGGCCGCCCATCTCCGCGCGAGGAGTTCGCCCAGCTCGGGCTCGCCGTGCAGCGGCTCGGCGAGCCCGGCGGTGCTCATCAGCAGCACGTCACCCGGGCGGGCGACGGAGGCCCGGAAACGGAAGGGCTCGCGGGGCGGCTCCGCGGGCGGCCCCTGGTGCGGGCCCGGGGCCGTGGTGACGCCGAGGTCCATGGTGAGCCGGTCGCCCTCGGGCGTCTCGTCCGGCACGTCCTCGGGCGTGCGCCGGGGCCCGCCCCCGGGCGTCCACCCGAACGCGCCCCTGGGCGCGGAGCCGAAGCCGAGGACGGGCTCACCGGTGACCTCGCCGACGGCCGGTTCCATGTCCTGCCAGGCGCCGTCGCGCAGCCGGAGCAGTCCGCCCGCGCCGACGCCGAAGAACACCCGGGTGCGGCACTCGGGGTCGGCGGGCAGCAGCAGGCAGCGCAGGGTGGCCGCGTACTCGTGCGGGGCGAGGCCCTGTTCGGCGGCGCCGGCTCGGAGCCGGCCGAGGCTGCGGTCGGTGAGACGGTGCAGACCGGACTTCAGGTCGCCGCGCCGGGCGGCCCGCAGGTCCTCGACGAGCCGGACGTGGCTGCGGCCCACGGCCCGGCCGATCCACCGGCACGCCTCGGCCGCCGCCCGGTGCGCGCCGGCGGTGGCGCGGGTGCCCGTCGCCATCGCCACCAGGACCAGTGCCCGCTCGCCCGCGCCGAACCGGGCGACGAGCAGCGCGTCGCGCCGGGGCTCGCCCCGGTACCGCGCGGAGTCCCCGCGCACGGAGACGGCCCGCAGGGTGCACGTCCCGTACCGGGCGCCCTCCAGCACGGTGTCCGGGACCAGCCCGTCGAGGCCGTCGGGTTCGGCGGGCGGCAACGCGGTGGGCTCGGCGTCGTAGGTGGGCGGCCGGGCGCCGACGTACCCGCGGTCGGTGCCGTCGGGGGCGTCCCCGGACCACGGCTCGGACGCCGAGGGGAGGAACGGCGGCGGGAGCGGAGGCAGGTCGGACGCGCTGCGGGGAGGCGAGACGGCGGCGGGGGGTTCGGAGAGGTCGGCGGGCCCGGTGCCCGAGGTGGTGAGCCCACGCGGGACACCGCCTCGCCCCCGGCCCCCGGGTGCCGGGGGCTGCGAGGGCTGCGAGGGCTGCGAGGGCTGCGAGGGCTGCGAGGGCGATTGTGGCGGGGGCGGGGGCGCTGCGGCGCCGGACGCCTCCGGGGCCGCTGCGGGCGGGGTGGTGGGCCGCTCAGGAACCGGCGCGGTAGTCCCGGACCACTCAGGACCCGGCGAGGTGGTGGGCCGCACGGGACCCGGCGGTATGGGGCCGGGCCGCTCGTCCCCCGGCGGCGCGGTGCCCGGCCGCTGGGCACCCGGCGGGAAGCTCGCCGGGCCGGCCGGAGTCGCGGGCGGGGGGTCCCACGGGGCCGCCGGTCGTTGCCCGGGGACGTCCCGCGGGCCCGCGCTGCGCGGGCCGGGGACGCCCGGGGGGCCCGACGGGTCCCACCACGGGGCCCCGGGCTCGGGCGAGGTGGGGGCCGACGAGGGCGCAGCCGTCGGGTTCGCGGTGCCGGGGCCGGGCCGGCCGCCCACCGTGCCGGACGCCGAGGCGAAGCGGTCGTCCAGGGAATCGGGTGCCGCCGTGGGGCCGGTGTCGCCGGTGGAGTCGTCGTACAGCTGCCCCCACCAGTCGTCCTCAGGACCCGTGGGACCCGTGGGACCGGTGGGCCTTCCCCCCTGCTGGCTCATGCTCCTGATTGTCCACCGCGGGAGCCGGATGGAAACGGGGCATCGGGAAATTCGGGCGGCCCGGAGCCGGCCGGGCGGCGTGTCGGGGGACGCGTCGAACAGTTCTCCGAGGCAGGCGCGGCCGAGCGGCCCCACCCCCCACGGGAGGACCGCTCGGCGACGCCACCTTGGCAGAGTGACCCGTGGTACGGCGATGATGTGCGAGGGCGGGTTTACGCCGTGGCCGTTTTCCGCCATGGACCTCCCCGTCACTCGTGATGATCATGGTTTTCCGGGGAGGGGCGACGCCTGATGCTGGGAGTGCTGGGGCTGGAGGACACGCAGGAGGCGGCGTACCGGGCGCTGGTGTCGGTGGGCGCGGCCGACGTGCCCGACCTGGCGCGGCGGCTGGAGCTCGGCGAGCAGGACACCGAGCGCGCACTGCGGCGGCTGGAGCAGAACGGGCTCGCCGCCCAGTCCTCGGCCCGCCCGGGCCGCTGGGTCGCGGCCCCGCCCGGCGTCGCACTGGGCGCCCTGCTCACCCAGCAGCGGCACGAGCTGGAGCGGGCGGAGCTGGCGGCCGCCCTCCTCGCGGAGGAGTACCGGGCGGCGGCGGCCGAGCCCGCCGTGCACGACCTGGTGGAGGTGGTGACCGGCGCCGCGGCCGTCGCCCGGCGCTTCCTCCAGCTCCAGCTCGGTGCCACCGAGGAGGTGTGCGCGCTGGTCACCGACCGGCCGGTCGCCGTGACCGGCATGGAGAACGACGCGGAGGAGCAGGCCACCGGGCGCGGGGTCGGCTACCGCGTGGTGGTCGAGCGGTCGGTCCTCGACCTGCCGACCGGCATCACCGAGCTGACCGCCGCACTGGGCCGGGACGAGCAGGTCCGCGTCGTGGACCGGGTGCCGACCAAGCTGATCGTCGCCGACCGCTCCCTCGCCCTGGTGCCGCTCACGGCGCGTTCCTCGGAGCCCGCAGCGCTGGTCGTGCACGCCAGCGGCCTGCTGGAGCTGCTGTCCGGCCTGTTCGAGGCGGTGTGGCGGGACGCGCTCCCGCTGCGTCTCGGCACGTCCGGGGTGACCGAGCACGGCCCGGACGGCCCCGACGGCACCGACCTGGAGATCCTCTCCCTGCTCCTCGCCGGGCTGACCGACGCGAGCGTCGCCAAACAGCTCGACCTGGGCCTGCGGACCGTGCAGCGACGCGTGAAGCGCCTGATGGAGCTGGCCGGGGTGACCACCCGGCTCCAGCTGGGCTGGCACGCCTACGAAAGGGACTGGGTGGCCCGCAAGCCCTGAGGTGCCCCTCCCCGCGCACGGACTTCTGCGGAGCGCGCCGGACTCCGGCACCCTGGACAGATGGGAGCGTCGGACCTCCTGCTGGCCGGCCTGGTCATCCTGCTCGGGCTGTGCGGCGTCCTGCTGCCCGGCGTGCCCGGGGCGTGGCTGGTGTGGGCCGGGGTCCTGTGGTGGGCACTGAAGGATCCGCAGCCGCTCGCGTGGGCCGTTCTCGTCGGTGCCACGGTCGTCCTGCTGCTGTCGCGGGCGGTGCGCTGGGCGCTGCCCACCCGCAGGAGACGCCGGGACGCGGCGATGCGCCGGCTGACGGCGTACGCCGGCGCGGGCGCCGTCCTCGGTTTCGTGCTCGTCCCCGTGCTCGGCGCGGTCCCCGGCTTCATGGGCGGCATCTACCTCGCCGAGCGGTCGCGGCTGGGGCGGCACGGCGAGGCGATGGCGTCGCTGCGGACGGCGATGCGCCAGGGGGGCGCCGACCTGCTGACGGAGCTGTTCGCGTGCCTGCTGATCACCGGGGCGTGGCTGGGAGCGGTGCTGGCCGGCTGAGCGGGGCGCCCTCCAGCGCCAGCAGCCGCGTCTTGCGGTCCAGTCCGCCCGCGTACCCGGTCAGGGAGCCGTCGGCGCCGATCACCCGGTGGCAGGGGCGCAGGATCAGCAGCGAGTTGGCGCCGATCGCGCCGCCGACTGCTCGGACCGCCGGCCGCGAGGCCCCGATGCGTGCGGCGATCTCGCCGTACGTCGTCGTCGCCCCGTAGGGCACGTCGTCCAGGGCGGCCCACACCCGCTCGCGGAAGGCGGTGCCCTCGGCGCGCAGCGGCAGCCGGAACCCGGTCAGCTCCCCGGCGAAGTAGGCGCCGAGCTGCTCCTCGGCCGCCCGGAAGGGCCCGGCGTCGGGCCGCCAGCCGTCGAGGACGCTCCGGCCGCCCTTCTGCCCGGGTACCGACAGGGACGTGAGCGCCCCGTCGTGCCCGGCGGTGAGCAGCAGCCGCCCGACGGGGCTGTCGATCTCGTGCCAGTAGGTGGCGGTGGTCATCGGTCGTTCTCCCACTCTCCTGCTGCGCGCAGGTGGTTCAGTGCGTACGAGCGCCAGGGGCGCCAGGCGTCGGGGACGGTGAGCCCGGGCGGGGCCACGTCGGGATCGCCGAGGGCGCGGGTGCGCACGACGGCGACGGTACGGGCGTCCAGGCCGGGCACGGCGAGCAGGGCGCGCTCCGCCTCGTCCCGGTCGGCGCCCGGGTCCAGGCGGACGGTGCCGTCGGCGAGGGCGGCGGCCAGCGGACCGGCGGGGCCGTCGGGGGCGGCCCCGGCGAGGGCGGCCGGTTCGGGGAAGAGGTGGGTGAGGGTGCCGCAGGGCGCGTCGAGCACCTTGCCGTACCGCTGGACGAGCCGCTCGGCCTCCGCGCGCCCCACCAGGGTACGGACCGCGAGTTCGTCGGGGTCGGCACTGCCCGGTGAGCGCAGCCCGGGGCGGGCGGCGACCAGCGGGGCGAGCCGGGGGTCGGCGCCGAGCCGCTCGTCGACGGCGTACGGGTCGGCGTCGAGGTCGAACAGCCGCCGCAGCCGCTGCACGGAGGTGGTCAGGTCGCGCAGGTCGGTGAGGTGGAGGCGGGCGTCCAGCCAGCCGCCACCGGTGCCGGGCCGCCCCGGCTGTTCCCGGACGGCGACGATCCCGGTGCCGTACGGCAGGCGCAGGGTGCGCCGGTAGACGCGGTGGCCGTCCTCGCCGCTCACCTCCTCGACACCGGCGACGGCCTCCCGCTGGAGCAGGTCGAAGACGGGGCCGGGCTGGTAGGGGCCCCGGTGGGCGAGGCGCAGCGGGACGCCTGCGGAGGGGGTGGCCGTGTGCCGGACGGCCCGGTCGCGGGCCGGGGCCGCGGCGCGCAGCTCGGTCGGGGTGGACGCGTACACGGCCCGGATCGTGTCGTTGAACTGCCGCACGCTGGCGAACCCGGAGGCGAAGGCGATCTCGGTGACGGGCAGGCCGGTGGTCTGGAGCAGCACCCGCGCGGTGTGCGCCCGCTGGGCGCGGGCGAGCGCCACGGGTCCGGCGCCCACCTCGGCGGTCAGCTGGCGCTGCACCTGGCGGGCGCTGTAACCGAGGCGTCCGGCGAGTCCGGCGACGCCCTCGCGGTCGACGACACCGTCACCGATGAGCCGCATGGCCCGTCCGACGACGTCGGCGCGGACGTTCCAGTCGGCGGAGCCCGGCACGGCGTCGGGACGGCACCGCCGGCAGGCCCGGAAACCCGAGCCCTGCGCGGCGGCGGCCGTCGCGAAGAACCGCACGTTGTGCCGTCTCGGCGTGATGGCGGGACAGCTGGGCCGGCAGTAGATGCCGGTCGTGGCGACGGCGAAGAAGAACGCGCCGTCGAACCGGGCGTCCCGGCTCCGCACGGCCTCGTACCTGCCGTCGTCGCGTGTCTTCTCGTACTCCGCCGTCCCTGTCATGCGATCCAGTCTCCGCCAGTCCGCGGCTGCGGGCTGGCGGAAATCGGACATCGCGTCACGGCGGCCGGCGGGCTACCGCGGGCCGCCCCTCTTGGCCTCCATGGCCGCCTTGCCGAGGGCGCCCCGGCGCTTCCACTCCTTGCGGATCTCGGCCCGCAGCCGGGCGTCGGTCTTGGCCACGATGCGCTGGTTCTCCCGCAGGAGCTTGCGGTAGCTCTCCAGGCGCCGCACGGACAGCTCACCGCTGTCGAGTGCCGCGAGGACGGCGCAGCCCGGCTCGCTCTCGTGGGCGCAGTCGTGGAACCGGCAGCCCTCGGCCAGCTCCTCGATCTCGGCGAACACCTGCCCGACCCCGCTGCTCGCGTCGAAGAGCCCGACCCCGCGCAGCCCGGGGGTGTCGATCAGCACGCCCCCGCCGGGCAGGGCGAGGAGGTTGCGGGTGGTGGTGGTGTGCCGGCCCTTGCCGTCGACGTCGCGGATGGCCTGGACGCCCATGACGTCCTCGCCGAGCAGTGCGTTGGCGAGGGTGGACTTGCCGGCGCCGGACTGACCGAGCAGTACGGCGGTGCCGCCGGACACGACGGCGGCGAGCACGTCGAGCCCTTCGCCCTGCTCGGCACTGACGGACAGCACCGGCACGCCGGGCGCGGCGGTCTCCACGTCCTGGACGAGGTGGGCCAGGGTCACCGGGTCGGGGACGAGGTCGGCCTTGGTGAGGACGACCAGGGGCTGCGCCCCGGACTCCCAGGCGAGGGCGAGGAACCGCTCGATCCGGGCGAGGTCCAGCTCGGCGGCGAGCGACACGGCGACGATCGCGTGGTCGACGTTGGCCGCGAGGATCTGCCCCTCGGACCGCTTGGAGGAGGTGGAGCGGACGAAGGCGGTACGGCGCGGCAGATACGTCCGTACGTAGCGCGGGGTGCCGCCCTCGGGGTCCACGGCGACCCAGTCGCCGGTGCAGACGACGCGCAGCGGGTCGTTGGGGGTGACGAACGCGGTGTCGGCCCGCAGCAGGCCGTCCGCGGTGACGACGTCGCACTGCCCGCGGTCGACCCGGACGACCCGGCCGGGCATCAGTCCCCCGGCCGCGTGCGGCGCGAACGCGTCGGCCCAGTCCTCGTCCCAGCCGTAGGGGGTGAGGGCGGAGCGGGCGTGCGAAGCGGAGGTGGAAGACGTGGAAGACAAGGGGTGACCCTTCAGGGTGCGGCCCCGGCGCCGGATCTCAGGGAGTGGCTGAGGTCAGCCGGTGGCCAAGGAGGTGGACTCGATGGACTCCTGGATGCGGGCAGCGCCCGCCACAGTGACAGCCATGGGTCGACACCTCCTCTGAAGTACCCCTGTGGCGACGGCCGCTGAGGGCCGCCGCTCGGACATCGGTCACCTTAGACGCGGCCGCCGGGGCGACGCCACCGATTAATCACGGAAGCGCACCACCGAGGACCGCGGGACCGCGGGTCACACCTCTACGGGTGCGTCCGCCGGCAGGCTGTCCATGAAGGAGCTGACCGAGAAGACCGCGTTGCCGGCGCCGGGAGGGCCGTAGCCGGGGGGCGAGGAGAGGCCGAAGTCGTCCATGGTCTGGCGGTAGGCCTGGAGCAGGCGGATGTGGTACTCCAGCGGCGCGCCGTCGGGGTTGGTCTTGCCGAGCGGGGTGGTGGGCTCGGGGCACCAGGTGGTGAAGCGGGGCGTGATGCCGTGCGACATGAAGAAGCGCAGGCCCTCGGTGGTGGACTCGATCGCCTCGTCGACCGTCTTGAAGCCGAAGGGTTCGGCCATCTCGACGCCGGCGACGAAGTTCGGGATGACGTTGCGGGCGCCGAAGACGTCGGTGGAGTCGAGGATGCGCTTGTGCCACTCGTCGCGGCCGACGTAGCGCTCCTTGCCGGGGCAGTACATCTTGAACAGGTACTCGTCCCACACCTCGAAGTTGGGGTGGTAGATCTGCACGCCGTAGTCCTTGAAGCGCTGGACGTCCGGCTTGGGCAGGGCCTGCGCGACGACCTTGCCGATCCAGCGGCCGGGGAAGTGCTCCTCGATGGCCTTGGCGTACCGGCCGTAGAAGTCGGCCTCGTCCAGCCCCTGGACCTTCGTCGTGATCGCGCCGCCGGTGAGGGTGTACGCGGTGGAGATCTTCGCGGTGTCGTACTTGTCGATGATCTCCAGCGCCTCCAGGACCTCGTCGACGTCCTTGACGCCCGTGTACGGCCGTCCGGCCGCCTTGTGCTGGCGCCAGTTGTGGTTGATGTCGCAGTACTGGCACTCCTCCTTGGCGCCGAAGTACTGGCAGACGCGGAACGCGGTCAGGTAGATCAGGTAGCCCCACTGGATGGTGGGGGCCACCTCCATGACGGACTTCCCGTTGGAGAGCTTGTGCCGGTAGTACTCCGGCATGGGCGGCACTCCGACGTCGGAGATGCGCCTGCCGTCGAGGTAGAGGCCGAGCTGGCCCTGCTCGTCGGCGGCGACCCGGTAGGGCGAGGAGGGGTTCACACGGACCGAGACGACGGTGCGGCGCAGGTCGTAGGGGCCGCCGGTGAGGATGATCTCCTCGGGCGGACGGCGCAGCGCGGCCTCGCCCAGCTCGGGCAGCGTGCCGTGGTCGAAGGAGAAGATGAAGTACGACTTCGGCTTGACCTCGCCGTCCTCGTTGTCGCTCAGCGCCGACGGATCGAAGGCGACGCCGCCGCGCAGCAGGTCCTCCTTGAAGACGGCCTCGCGCGGTACGTTCGGGAACCGCTCCATCAGATCCTCGACCAGCGCGGTACGGCTGTCCATCCCGTGTCTCCTCCCAGCTCCGGCGTTCGACTTCTCACGGTATGCCCCCGGGGCAGCGGCTTCCCGCCCGGGTCCCCCTCCAGGCGCGCCGGGTAGGTTTCCGCGCTATGAGCGACATCACGGTGACCAACTGGGCCGGCAACATCACCTACACCGCCGGGGAGCTGCTGCGGCCGCACTCCGTGGACGCGCTGCGTGCGCTGGTGGCGGACAGCGCCGCCGTGCGGGTGCTGGGCAGTGGGCACTCCTTCAACGAGATCGCCGAGCCGGGCGCCGGGGGCGTCCTGCTGTCCCTGGCGGGCCTGCCGTCCGAGGTGGACGTGGACGCCGCGGCCCGTACGGTGCGGGTCGGCGGCGGTGTCCGGTACGCCGAGCTGGCCCGGTCGGTGCACGCGCGGGGCCTCGCGCTGCCGAACATGGCGTCGTTGCCGCACATCTCGGTCGCCGGTTCGGTGGCGACCGGCACCCACGGCTCCGGGGTGGGCAACGCTCCGCTGGCGTCGGTGGTGCGCGAGGTGGAACTGGTCACCGCCGACGGTTCGACGGTGACCGTCGCGCGGGGCGAGGAGCGGTTCGGCGGCGCGGTGACCTCGCTCGGTGCGCTGGGCGTGGTGACCGCGCTCACCCTCGACCTGGAGCCGGCCTACGAGGTCGAGCAGCACGTCTTCACCGAGCTGCCGCTGGCGGGGATGGACACGGCGACGTTCGAGACGGTGATGGCCGCGGCGTACAGCGTGAGCCTGTTCACCGACTGGCGGGCGCCGGGCTTCCGGCAGGTGTGGCTCAAGCGGCGCACCGACCGGCCGCTGCCCGGCTTCCCGTACGCGGCGCCGGCCGCCGAGAAGATGCATCCGGTGCCCGGCATGCCCGCGGTCAACTGCACGGAGCAGTTCGGTGTGCCGGGGCCCTGGCACGAGCGGCTGCCGCACTTCCGCGCGGAGTTCACGCCCAGCAGCGGTGCCGAGCTTCAGTCGGAGTACCTGATGCCCCGGGAGCACGCCCTGGCCGCCCTGCACGCGGTGGACGCGATACGCGAGGTGATCGCGCCGGTGCTGCAGACCTGCGAGATCCGCACGGTCGCCGCCGACGAGCAGTGGCTGAGCCCCGCCCACGGCCGGGACTCCGTGGCCGCGCACTTCACCTGGGTCGAGGACACGGCGGCGGTGCTGCCGGTGGTGCGCCGCGTCGAGGAGGCGCTCGCCCCGTTCGCGGCCCGTCCGCACTGGGGGAAGGTGTTCACGACCCCGGCGGAACGGCTGGGCGCGCTCTACCCGCGGCTGGCCGACTTCCGGGCGCTGACCGGTGCGCTGGACCCGGCGGGGAAGTTCACCAACGCGTTCGTGCGCGGGGTGCTGGCGGGCTGACGGCCCGGTGGCCGGCTGCCGCGGCGGGGCGGGCGGAGCGGCCCGGGCCCGGCGTTAGGGTGGTGCCGGAAGAGGGCGGGTTGCGGAAGGTGGTCCCATGCCCCGAGCCGGTCTCACGACCGACCGTGTCGTCGCGGCCGCCGCCGACCTGGCCGACGAGGACGGGTTCGAGAACGTCACCGTCTCCGCGCTGGCCCGGCGCCTCGGGGTGAAGGACGCGAGTCTGTACACGCACGTGCGGGGCCTGCGGGACCTGCGGGAGCGGATGGCGTTGCTGGCGGGCGGGGAGCTGATCGAGGAGATCGCGGCCGCGGTCGCCGGACGGGCGGGCCGGGAGGCCCTGACCGCCTTCGCGGGCGCCTACCGCTCCTACGCCCTGCGCCACCGGGGCCGCTACGCCGCCACCCAGATCCGCATCGACCAGTCCCTGGTCGCCGGCTCCCCCGCGCTGCGCCGCACCGCCGAGATCACCTACGGCATGCTGCGCGCCTACGGCCTGACCGAACCGGACCTCACCGACGCGGTACGCCTGCTGCGCTCCACCTTCCACGGGTACTGCGCGCTGGAGGCCTCCGGCGGCTTCGGCGCCCCGCGCGACGTACAGGCGTCCTGGGACAGGGCGGTCGACGCCCTGCACGTGGCGCTGGAGAACTGGCCCCGGGACGACGGGGGTCCGGGCACTCCCTAGGTCAGCGCCCGCACCTCGTCGTACGTGGGTGCCGGGCCGCCCGGGTCGCGGCCCGCCCGGACGCCGGCGGCCGTCTCCAGGGCGGCGCCCAGCGCCCGCCGGTAGAGCAGCGAGCCGAGGCTGACGCGGCGCACGCCGAGGTCGGCGAGGTGCGCGAGGGTGGGGGCGCCCGGCGTGTACAGGACGTTGAGGGGCACGTCGAGGCGGGCGGTGAGGGCCGCGATGCGGGCGGGGTCGGTGAGCCCGGGGACGAAGACGCCGTCGGCGCCGGCCTCGCGGTAGGCATCCAGGCGCCGCAGGGTCGCGGCCCAGTCGCCGTCGCCCGACCAGTACGTGTCGGTGCGGGCGTTGACGAACAGGCCGGGGGCCGCCGACCGGACCGCGGCGATCTTCGCGGCGTGCCGGTCGGCCGGTCCCAGGGCGTCCTCCAGGTTGATCCCGACGGCGCCGACCGCCGCCAGCTGCCGGGCGAACTCGCCCACCTCGTCCGGATCGTCGCTGAAGCCGTCCTCCGCGTCGACCGAGAGCAGGAAGGGGCCCGAGCCGAGGGTGAGGGCCAGCCGCAGCGTCTCGTCGCGGGTCGCCGACGTGCCGTCGGGCCGCCCGGCCGCCGCCGCGACGCCGAGGCTGGTGGTGCCGACGGCCGTGAAGCCGTGCCCGGCGAGGGCGAACGCGGAGGCGTGGTCCCAGGCGCACGGCAGGAGCAGGGGATCGCCGGGCGGTGGAGTGCGGCGAAGGCGGTCACGAGAGGTCTCCCACCGCGTCGGCGTAGTAGGCGGACTCCGCCAGGTGGACGGCGAGTTCACGGAAGGTCCAGCCTTCGCCGGGCGAGTGGTCGAGCCGGTCGTCGGTGAGCGCGTCGAGGCGGTTGGCCCAGATCCGGGCCAGACGGGTGAGGCGGCTGCGGGCCTCGTCGAGGTCCTCGTCGGTGAAGGGGGCGCGGTCCGCGTCCGTGGTGATCACGGAGGCGTGCCAGTGGTCGGGCTGCGGCTTCTCCCCCACCGACCTGGCCTCCAGTTCCGCGAGGTGGTCGATCATGTGGTCGGCGACCCGGCGGATCGCCTTGTGCGGGGTGTAGACGCGGCCGTCGACGTGTGCGGGCCGCCCGTCCCAGCGGGTCCAGGTGGCGGCCAGGGCGAGGACGTGGTCGACCATGCCGGTGACGGCGGCGGCGGCGGGTGCGAGGGTACTGGCGGCGGTGGGCGTGTCGTTCATGTCCCGCACGCTAGGCGCCGGTTGGTTCGGTGCGGACCGAAGTGTTCCGGACGAACGCGGGTATCCGACCGGCATCGTTCCCACTCGTCCTCCCGTGCGAGGTGACATGTCGAACACGACGAGAAGCGAAGACCGTCCGCGGCTGCGGTGGCAGGACAGCCTCTGGGGCATCGGTGTGATGGCCCTGGTAGTGGCCGTCGGGGTCAGGCTGCTCATGAACGGCGCGTCGGCGTGGCCGTCGGCCCTGCTGGGCGCTGTCCCGGCCGCCGCCTGGATCGTGTACCTGGTGCGCCGCCGACGGGTGCGCGACGCCCGCGCGGCGGGCACCCGGCCGGACGACGTGCCCGCCATGGAACGGCAGATCCTGAAGGGGGCGCCGGCGCCCCGGGACCCGGAGCAGCGGCGGGCCATGGCGGAGCTGGTCGACTCGCGCCAGGAGCGGTTGCGGCGCAACCGCTGGTGGGCGTTCCCGCTGCTGGCGGTCATCTTCCTCGGCACGGCCGCCCTGGGGTACGCCACCGGGTCGGTCGGCACGGGAAGCCTGATGCTCGTCCTCGGCGTCACGCTCGTGGGCTACCTGGCCTGGCACAACCGGCGTTTCGACCGGCGTCTTTCGCAGATGCGCGGCCGGCTCCAGGGCTGAGCCGCCCGCGCCGCGCCTCAGGTCACCAGTCCGTGGCGGAAGGCGAAGACGACCGCCTGGACGCGGTCGCGCAGGTCGAGTTTGGTCAGGATGCGGGACACGAAGGTCTTGACGGTCTCGGGGCTGATCACGAGGGCGGCGGCGATCTCGCTGTTGGACAGCCCCTCCGCGATCAGCCTCAGGACCTCGGTCTCGCGCGGGGTCAGCGGCGTCTCCGGGGCGGCGCCCCCGGCGGGGCGGATCCGGGCGGCGTAGCGGCCCACCAGGCGGCGGGTCACGTCGGGGTCGAGCAGCGCCGCGCCCATCGCGACGGTGCGGATGCCGTGCAGCAGCCGGTCCGGGGGCGCGTCCTTGAGCAGGAAGCCGCTGGCGCCCGCGCGCAGCGCCTCGTAGACGTACTCGTCGAGGTTGAACGTGGTGACCACGAGCACCTTGACGGGGTGCTCCACCCCGGCGCCGGCCAGCAGGCGGGTGGCTTCGAGGCCGTCGAGGACCGGCATGCGGATGTCCATCACCACGACGTCCGGGCGCAGTCGGCGGGCCAGGTCGACGCCCGTCCGCCCGTCCCCGCACTCGCCGACCACCTCAAGGTCGGGCTGGGCGTCGACGATGGTCGCCAGTCCGGTGCGGATCAGTGCCTGGTCGTCGCAGATCACGACCCGGACGGGTGCGCTCATGCCGTGCCTCCTCCGGGGATCCGGGCCCGGACCACGAAGCCGCCGGCCGCCTGACTGCCCGCGTGGAACTGGCCGCCCAGTACGTCGACCCGCTCCCGCAGGCCGGCCAGGCCCCGTCCGCTTCCGCCGGGGGACGCGGCCGCGGTGCCGGAGCCGTCCGTGCCGACCTCCACCGTGATCTCTCTTTCGCCGTGCCGGACCAGCACCGAGGTCCTGGCGCCGCGGTCGTACTTGAGGGCGTTGGTCAGGGCCTCCTGCACGACGCGGTAGGCCACGAGGTCGGAGCTGCCGGTCGCCTCGGCCGGGGTGCCCTCCTCGGTGAACTCCACCGGCTGTCCGGCCCGGCGCGTCTGCTCGACCAGGGTGAGCACGCGGCCCACGGGTGGCGTCCTGGGCTCGGCGGTCCCGTGGTCGGGGTTGAGGAGGTCCAGCAGGTGCCGTAGGTCGGTGATGGCGCGGCGGCCGGTGTCGCTGACGGCGGCGAGGCTCTCGTCGAGCCGGTCGGGCACGGCCTTGAGATAGCGGGCGGCCTCGGACTGCACGACCATCGCCGTCACGTGGTGGGTCACCACGTCGTGCAACTCGCGGGCGATGCGGGCGCGTTCGGCGTTGCGGGCGTCCTCGGCGACCCTGCTGCGGCGTTCCGCCTCCGCGGCACGCGCCGAGCGCAGCCACGCGCCGACGCCCCAGGTGAAGGCAAGCACCAGGTAGAACGAGACGAACTCGATCGCGGGTTCGCCCGGGCCGCGCCGGTGGAGCTCGGCCGACAGGGCCGCGAAGGCCAGGGACGCGGTGACCAGGGTGGCGCGCCGGTACGTCTCCAGGTAGGACCCCGCGCTGATCAGTACGACGGGCAGCGCGGCCCCGGCGAACAGGTGGTAACCGCGCAGTTGGTCGAGGGCGAAGCCGAGCGAGACCAGGGCGAGTGCGGCGAGCGGCCGGCGGCGGCGCAGGGCCAGCGGGAGGGACTGCAGGACGGCCGCCACCACGGCCAGGGCGTCGCCGGGGCGGGTCGGCAGACCGCCGACCTCGGTGCCGTGACCGCGCAGCGCGGGCAGCAGCGACGCGGCGAGGAGCAGCACCCCCAACGGGAGGTCCCGGACCGTGACATCGAGCCGACGCCACAGCTCCGGTACCCGTCGGCGATCGATCACCGGGGAAGTGTAGCGGCGGTGTCGACGCCCGCGGCACGCCGCCGGGAGCCGAACGGCACGATGTTCCCGCGCCGGTGCGCGAGCCACAGGAACACCAGCGTCAGCAGCATCCCGAAGCCCACCGAGTACACGCTGCCCTCCGGGCCGAAGTCACCGCCGGTGAGCAGCTTCGGACCGGACATCGTGGCGTCCAGCAGGCCCTCGCTGTCGCCGTTGCCGGAGACGACGGTGCTGAAGACGCCGCCCGCGGCGAAGTTCCAGCCGAAGTGCACGCCGATCGTCAGCCACAGGCTGCGGGTGGCGGCGTAGGCGGCGGCGAGCATGAATCCGGCCTCGACCGCGATGGCGACGGCGCCCCACAGCGTGGCGTCCTCGTTGAGCAGGTGGGACAGCCCGAACACGAGGCCGGTCAGGCCCAGCGCGAGGTAGGTGCCGATGTGTTCCTCGATGATCCGGAACAGCACCCCGCGGTAGACGACCTCCTCCGTGGCGGCGGCGCCGGCCATGAAGCCGACCAGCCCGATCGCGCCCTGCACCGAGCCCAGTCCTTCGACCTCGTAGTACCCGGAGGACAGGAGGTTCGTGATGACGGCCGAGAACATCCCGGCACCGATCAGGACGCCCCAGCCGGTCTTGGCGAGGGCGCCTTCCAGGGCCACGTCCCGGGCCGGCCGGCGCTCGGTGCGCCGCACCACCCACGCGTACACGAACAGGATCAGCGCGGCCGCCGTGAGTCCGACGACCAGGGTGAGCCAGTCGTTGTCCTTCACCGCCTGGATGGCCGTCCCGCTGAGGGCGTAAGCCGCCAGCACGGCCAGGAACTGCCAGACAAAGCGCACGGTAACTCCTCGGTAGGGCCCGGGACTTCGCCGCCCCGGGCTGCTGCACCGGACGCTACGGATCCGGCGGCGGGAGATCGTCACCTCACGGTGGACACCTGGCTGTAGCTCGCACGGGGGACACGGGACGGGCGCCCGGCCGGGCACGTCGTAGCCTCGGGGGCATGACCAGCGACTTCGCCGACGGTGCCGCCGTCTCCTCCTTCGCCGCTGCCCTCGCCTCCGGGGGGCTCGTGCTCGACGGCGGGCTGTCCAACCAGCTGGAGGCGGCCGGGCACGACCTGGGGGACGCGCTGTGGTCGGCGCGGCTGCTCGACGAGGACCCCGAAGCGATCGTCCGGGCCCATCGCGCCTACTTCGAGGCGGGCGCGGACGTGGTGATCACCTCCAGCTACCAGGCCACCTTCGAGGGGTTCGCCCGGCGCGGCATCGGCCGGGAGCGGGCCGCCGGACTGCTGGCGCTCAGTGTGGACTCGGCGCGGGAGGCCGCTCGGTCGGCGCGGACGGACCGACCGGGCCGGCCGCGGTGGGTGGCGGCGTCGGCGGGTCCGTACGGGGCGATGCTCGCGGACGGCTCCGAGTACCGGGGGCGGTACGGTCTGTCGGCCGGTGAGCTGGAGCGCTTCCACCGTCCGCGCCTGGAGGTCCTGGCCGCCGCCGGACCCGACGTCCTCGCGCTGGAGACGGTCCCGGACGCCGACGAGGCGGCGGCGCTGCTGAGGGCGGTGCGCGGGCTGGGGGTGCCCGCCTGGCTGTCGTACACCGTCGCCGGGGACCGCACCCGGGCCGGCCAGCCGTTGGAGGAGGCCTTCGCCCTGGCCGCCGACGCGGACGAGGTGGTCGCGGTGGGCGTCAACTGCTGTGCACCGCAGGACGTGTCCGGCGCGGTCGCGGTCGCGGCCCGGGTGACCGGGAAGCCGGTCGTCGCCTATCCCAACAGCGGGGAGACCTGGGACGCGCGGGCGCGGGCCTGGCGGGGGCGCTCCTCGTTCGCGCCCGGGCTGGTGCGGGAGTGGCGGGCGGCCGGAGCCCGGCTGGTCGGGGGCTGCTGCCGGGTGGGGCCCGACGTGATCAGGTCGATCGCGTCGCCGCCCCCGTCGGTCTGACGCGTCCCGACCGGTGGCCGTGGGGCCGCCCGCCGTGCCGTCACAGCGAGAGCATCGCCAGGGGCGTGTCCCGGGTGACCTCCTGGACGCGGTCCGGGCCCAGGCCGGCCTGGGCGAACCACTGGGCGCTCTGTTCCAGCCAGGGGGTGATGTCCGGCTGGGACGGCTGGCCCAGGTCGGAGCTGTAGACGACCCTCGGCAGGAGCGTCAGGACGTCGGCGAGGTCGGACCAGGGCTGGTAGCCGAGGAGATGGGTCAGGGCGGTCTGCTCGGTGAAGACCTGTTCCGCGCCGACGAGGTCCGCCAGGTCTTTGCAGGTCAGACCGGTCATGGGATTGGCCGGCTGGTTGAGCATCAGGCGGGGCAGGCCGAGTCTGACGGCCTCGTCGATCAGCAGCCGCACCTCGTGGCCGTCTGCGTGTCCGGTGGAGACGACCACGGGGAGGTCCCGGGCGGCGCGCAGGAGTTCGCGGACGTCGGGGCGGAGCGTGCCGCTGTCGTCGGTGACGGTGAGCGGACGCAGGCCGTCGGCGAGCAGCGGGTGGGAGGGCGTGCGGACGAGGCGGCTGCGGTGCGTGCGCCCGGTGACGGTGGGCAGGTGGACGACCAGCCGCAGGCCGCTGTCCTCGCCGTGCTGGACGACGGCCTGTTCCACCGCCCTCGGATCGAAGCCGCCGGCCAGGTCGTTGAGGACGATCGAGCCGGAGACCGGCAGACCCTGCTGGCGGGCCTCCCAGGCCTGGGCCGCGGTCGATCCCAGGTGGTTCTTCAGGACGACCCAGCCTCCGTGCGCGGCGTAGGCCGCGCCCGCGCTCGTCGCGGTGCGGCGGCGCACGTACGCGTCGGGGCCGCTGTGGTAGTGGACGTCGATGAAGCGGGCGGCCCGCGCCCCGCCGTCAGCGGCCGTCATCGTGGCCACCGTCCTCCCACGGGCGGGCGTAGCCGAAGCGGGCGCGTGCCGCGTCGAGCCGGCTGCCGTCGAGCACGGCGGCGCGGATGCGTGCCTCGGTGCGGTCGACCGCCTCGGCCCGGCGGAGGACTTCCCCGGCCAGTGCGGCGGGGACGCGCAGCGCGCCGTTGTCGTCGGCGACGATCCAGTCGCCGGGGTCGATCGTGGTGCCCCCGACGTCCACGCTCGCCCCCGTCCGGTCGAGGACGACCCGGTTCTTGCCGCTGACCATCGTGACGCCGGTGCTGAAGAGGGGGTAGCCGGCGGCGCGGCTCTCCGTCACGTCGCGTACCGAGCCGTGGACGACCGTGCCCGAGACGCCGCGGTGCCGGGCGACGGTGCTGAGCAGGGAGCCCCAGTTGGTGCAGGTGGTGCTGCCGCCGTTGTCCACGACGACGACGGAGCCGGCCGGTACCTCGTCGATGTAGTCGGCCGCGTTGCGAAAGCCCCGGGCGTCGTCGTCCAGCGGGCGGTAGCGGACCGTGAAGGCCGGACCGCAGGCGACGCTGCCCGGCGTGCGCGGGCGGATGCCCGGCAGTACGGACGGCGGGGCGTGCAGGCTGTCCAGGGCGTCCGAGAGGGCGGCGGTGTCCAGCCGCGCAAGCCTGTGGCGCAGCTCGCCGATGTCGTCGGCGGGGGTGGTGGCGGTGGTCATGCGGGTTCCTTCGGGTACGGGTGGCCGGTGACGTGCCGGGTGAGGGTCCAGGCGGCGTACTGGGCGGCGTACGCGGTGACTTCGGCGCTTCGGTTGGGGACGGTCAGGGTGTGCTCCCGCTCGTCCGCGCCCTCGCCCACGGTGCAGCTCAGGGTGACGGTGCCGGTGTAGGTCGTCGGGTCCCCGCCCTCCCACCGGCCGGAGAGGACGACCCGCAGGGAGCGCGAGCCGTCGCCGGTGTCGCGTGCGCGGGACAGTTCGGCGGCGAAGCGGCCTGCGGTCAGCCGGTCGTCCACGTCCAGGGCGATGTCGTGCCCGTCCAGCACGGCCGCCAGCTCCTCGACGGCGGTGCGGTCGCGGTCGGTGACGATGTGGCGGGCGAGTGCGGCGTCGAGGCGTCGTGCGAGCTGCCCGGCGTCCCCGGGCGGGCAGGTGACGCGGATGTCGACGAAGGGGTAGTGCCAGCGGTAGGACGCCCTGGCCGGTCCGCCGTCCTCCTTGACCAGGGAGTCGACCAGGGCCGCCGCGTCCGCCTCGATGACGCCGAGGGTGCGGCGGAAGAGGGTGGTGGTCTCGGGCGGCCGGGGGATGTGGGGCAGGCCGTCGCGCAGCGACTCCTCCAGCATGGGCAGGCATTCGCGCGGCGGGCCGGGGAGCATCAGGACGGTGCTGCCCTGGGTCTCGGCGCGGCAGCCCCACGCGGTGCCGTCGGGGTTGGGCAGCAGCTCGGCTCCCTCGGCGAACAGCGCCTGGCGGCGGTTGTCGTCGTGGACGGCGACGCCGAAGCGGGTCAGCCGGGCCACTACGGCCCGCCAGGCGTCCTCCCGGTGCTCCAGCGGCCTGCCGAGCGCCCGGGCCACGGCGGCGCGCGTCACGTCGTCGGAGGTGGGGCCGAGTCCGCCCATGACCACGACGACGTCGTCCCGGCCCAGGCAGGAGCGGACCGCGTCGGCGATGCCGGCCTCGTCGTCGCCCACGGTGTGCCGGACGCGCACCGGGATGCCGCGTTCGGCCAGCATGCGGGAGGCGTGGCCCGCGTTGGAGTCCTCCAGGTCGCCGCGCAGGAGTTCGTCGCCCACGGTGACGACGGCGGCGGTGGGGGCGTGCGGCAGCGCACGGCAGGCGTCGAGGACCGCCTCGGCGGCCTGGGCGGTGGTGGCCGAGCCGCCCAGGTCGTACGTGACCCGGTCGCGCCGCCGGGTGACGTGCCGTACGGCGTCCCTGACCGCGTCCGCCTGCCCGGTGAAGCCGAGGTGGGTGAGCAGGAGACCGATGGTGAGGAACGCGGCCGCGGGGTTGGCGCGTTGCCGGCCCGCCAGCGCGGGGGCGCTGCCGTGCACCGGTTCGAAGTAGTTGCCCGTCTCGCCGATGTTGGCGCTGGGCGCCAGGCCGAGTCCGCCCATGACGCCGCCGCCGAGGTCGGAGAGGATGTCGCCGAACATGTTCTCGGCGACGATCACGCCGAACCGCTCCGGGCGGCGCGTCATCCACAGGGCGACCGCGTCCACGTTGAGCACCTCGTACGGGATCTCCGGGTAGTCGCCGGCGATGCTCTCGAGGCGTTGCAGGACGTAGGCGCTGGAGTCGCGCAGGACGTTGGGCTTGTCGGCGAGGGTGACGCGCCCGTAGCCGTGGGTGCGGGCGGTCTCGAAGGCGAAGCGCAGGATGCGGTCGAGGCCGTGCGCGGTCTGCAGGCGGACGGACGCGGCCGCTCCGGTGCGGCTGGAGCGGCGGACGTTGGGATGGTCGGCGACCAGCGGCCACAGGGCGTCCGGCACGGGGCTGAAGTCCAGTCCCGCGTACAGGCCCTCGGTGTTCTCCCGCACCACGCAGTAGCGGTACGGGGCGGTGCCGCCGAGATAGTTCTCCACCGGGCGCAGGTTGGCGAACAGGTCGAGACGGCGGCGGAGTTGGATGATCGGCGAGATGTACCGGGGGGCGCTCCCGCGCAGTTCGGGGGCGAGTTCCGCCAGTGCCTCGTCGCGCGGCTTGGTGGTGGTGGCGCCGAGCAGTACGGCGTCGCTGCGCTCGATCAGGTCCCAGGTGCGGTCCGGGACGGGGTTGCCCTCGTCGCGCCAGCACTGCCAGCCGATGTCGCCGAACGCGAGGTCGACGGGGAGGTCGAGGGCGTCGATCACCGGCAGCGCGGCGTCCAGCACCTCCGGTCCGATTCCGTCACCGGGGAGGACGGCGACGGTCTTGCGGTTCATGTGAGTTCAGCTCCCAGGAAGCGGGTGAGGGTGTGCCGGACGAGATCCGGCCGGTCGGCGTGCGGGCGCATCCCGGCCCGCGCGACGGCGACGAAACGGTGCTGTGGCAGCGGTCCGGTCGCCAGGTGGGTGCGCCGGACGAGCCGGGACTGTGCGCCGTAGACGTGCAGCAGGGGTCCGGGGAAGTCCCGTACCGCGTGCCGGGCGTCGGCGTCGCGCAGCAGGCGCAGTCCGGCCGCAAGCCGTCGGGCCGCCGCCGGTTCGCCGGCGTCCGGGGTGCGGGAGGCGTCCGGGTGACGTGAGTCGTCCGGGGTGCGGGAGGCGTCCGGCGGGCCGGAGCCCGGGTCCGCGGTGCGGGCCGGCCCTTCGGGGCCGCGCACCACCTCTTCGAGCAGGCGGGTGGCCGCCGGCAGGCCCTCGGCCTCGGCCGTCGCGGCGATGCGTTCGAGTGCGGTGTTCAGCGCGTGGTCGGCGACGGTGGGCCCGGACAGCAGCAGCACCTTGGCCCGGTGGGTCCACGGCTCGGTGAGCATGCCCTGGACGACGGCGCCGCCCAGGGCGTTGCCGACGAGGACGTCCGGGGCCTCGTCCCGCACCGGGCGGTGCGCGTCGGGCGCCGTGCCGCGCAGCCGCTCCCGCGGTGCGAGGTACCGGGCCCAGCGGCGCACGAGGCTCTTGAGGTCGTCGCCGTCCCGCATGAGGGACAGGGTGTCGTGGATGGTGACCCGGTGGCCGGAGTCGAGGAGCGGGCCGGCGATCGGCCGGAAGAACGCGCCGTCGTCCCATCGGGCGAGGACGGGGGCGAGGACGACCGCGTGGCGCGGGGCGTCGGGCCGGCCCAGCACGACGCGGGCCGCCACGGGCGCCGCGTCGTGCGTGGGCTCGGCCCCTGGTGCGGGCCGCGTCACCGAGCGCCTGTGGCGGTCAGTTCCCGGGCGGCCGAGAAGGCGTCCGAGATGTGGCCCTGCGGGAGCTTGGCGCGCTCCTCGACGGACAGGTCGAAGTGGCCGAGGACCAGGTCGGGCAGGGGCAGGGAGGGCGCGGCCTCGGTGAACTCGCCCTCCATGCGGTGGGCGAGGGCGAGGACCCGGCCCAGGTCGTAGCCGTCGGTGTGCCCGTGCCGGCCGAGGTAGGCGAGCCACTGTTCGGTGACGAGGTTGCCCGGTCCCTTGCCCATGCCGAGGACGGAGGAGTCGATCCAGGTCGCTCCGGCGTCCACGGCCGCGATGGCGTTGGCCAGGGCGAGGCCGAGGTTGTTGTGGGCGTGCAGGCCGATGGCCGCGTCGGTCACCGAGCGGACCAGGGTCACCAGCCGGGAGACCTCGCGCGGCAGCATGCTGCCGTTGGAGTCGGCCAGGTAGACGACGTCGGCTCCCGAGTCGCCGGACATGGCGGCCAGTTCGGCCAGGCGGCGGCCGTCGAGCTGGCTGACGCGGGTGATGTTGACGGTGGTGGTGAATCCGAGGTCCACGGCCTGCGAGAGCAGCGCGAGTCCGGCCTCCGGCGCACCGGAGGGCAGGCAGAACCGCACCATGCGCACGCCCGCCTCGTACATGCGCGGCAGGTCGTCCTCGGTGATGTTCTTCGGGTGCAGGATCATGCACAGGTGCTCCGGCGGGACGGCCTCGGCGAGTGCGCGTATGTAGTCGTCGGCGCCCAGCCCGGTGCGGCCGATGCCCGGCCGCGGCTTGAAGGAGCCGTTCCGGTAGCCGATCTCGACCCACTCCATGCCGGCCGCGACGCTCTCCCGGGCGTGGTGGCGGGCGTAGTCGAGCGGGAAGTCGAAGTTGTTGCGGTAACCGCCGTCGCGCAGCGTCACGTCAAGATTGACGACCATTTTTACCCCTCCATGAATGGCGCATGCAGCAGGCGGGGCGACGGCCCGCGCGGCTTTCCGCGCGGGCCGACAAAGAATTGGGAAACCGTTCATTCTGTTGCGGGGGGTCCCGATGGACCCACTCCGCATCACCCCGTTGATGAACCGCGAAGAACTTCGGTATTCAACCAGCGTCACGCTGAAGGAAGTTCTTCGACACGGGACACGCTATCCCACGATGTGGGCATGACTTTAATACCCAGGTAAAGAATTCAGCGGGTCAGGTCTTTACCCGTGAACTTCTCGCGCACGCGGGCACTGGTTTCGGCCAGCAGTCCCAGTCGACCGGGGTCCTCGTCCGCCCGCAGGGCGAGGGACATGCGGACGGCGATGGGCTCGCCGTCGAGGGGCAGCACCGCGACGCGGCGCGAGGAGACCGCGCCGGCCGCCGCCGGGTACATCGGGATCCAGCCGTCCGCGCCGGCGCCGATCTCGGCGACGGTTTCCTGCAGACCGGTCGAGGGCGGACCGAAGGCCGGCTCGAAGCCCGCCCTGCGGCAGGCGAGGACCACCGTGTCGAAGAGCACGGGGTTCTCGGCGCGGGGGGCGATGCGCAACGGCAGGCGGGCGAGGTCGGCCAGGCTCAGGCGGTCGCGGCCGGCCCGCTCGTGCGCGGCGGGCAGGGCCACCACGAGCGGGTCCTGCCAGAGCTTGAGAAACAGCAGGCCAGGGGCGCTTTCGAGGCCGCGGACGAAGGCCGCGTCGAGCCGTCCGGCCCGCACTTCCTCCAGCCGGGTGTGGGCGTCCAGGGTCTGGAACTCGAAGCGGGTCGCCGCGCCCCGGTCGGGCAGCGCGTCCAGGAAGTCGTCGAGCCGCTGCCCGAGCGCCGAGCTGATGCCGACGCGGAAGGTGGCATCGCCCCGGACGGCGAGCCGCTGCGCCTTGGCGGTGAAGGAGTCCATCGCCTCCAGCACGGCGCGTCCCTCGGGCAGCAGGGCCCGGCCGGCGGCCGTGAGGGTGACGGTGCGGCCGGAGCGGTCGAAGAGCTCGGCGCTCAGCTCGCGCTCCAGGCGGCGGACCTGCTGGCTGACCGCGGGCTGGCCGATATGCAGACGTTCGGCCGCGCGGCCGAAATGCAGGTCTTCGGCGACGGCGACGAAGTATTGAATCTGACGCAGTTCCACGTGTCCCCCTCTGCGACCGGCGACCCCTTTATGGAATACGCCGAACACAGGCGGGTGGGGGGCGCCGCAAGGAAAATAATCGCATACCGCCGAGCGGCGCCTCCCCAAGGGAGGGCCGCTCGCGGCGGAGAGGATCACGACGGGTTCTTGGGGTGGCGGTTCGGTGAGGATTTCGCCGATGCGCCGACGGAACCCGTCCTCCTACTCGGCGACGGCCTCCTGTACCTCCCTGGGACGCTCACCGGCGGCTGTCGCGCGGGACGCGGTGGATGCGGTGGGCAAGGTGGGCGCGGTGAGCGTGGTGGGTGCCACGGTGACGGTCGCGGTGGCCGCGGCGTTCCCGGCCCGGGTCCCGTCGGCCGCGCGTTCCCGGCCCGCCAGCGACAGGAAGAGGGCGAACAGGACGCCGCCGGCCACCGACGCGGCCAGCACGAACCAGCCCAGTGCGAAGAGGTCACCGGCGGGCAGCCTGCTGGTCAGGAAGATGCCCAGCGAGGCGCCGAGCAGTTGCAGCGCGCCCATCAGCCCGGACGCCGAACCGGCCGTCGTGCGGAAGGCCGTCACCCCGGCGCTCATGGACAGCGGCAGCAGGAAGCCGTTGCCGAAGGTCATCACCGGCATGAAGACCAGCACGAGCAGGCCCCACCTGCCGCCCGCGCCGCTCAGTCCGAGAGCCAGCATCAGCACCGCGCCGGCCAGGAAGAACCCGTGGCCGGTCCAGAGCAGTCGGTCGATGCGGCGCGTGCGGACCAGCGCGCGCGAGGTCAGGTTCCCCGCCACGTAGCCGACGGAGACGGTGATGTAGCAGTAGCTGGTGGTCTCCGTGGCCAGGCCCATCTTCTCGAAGACCAGCGGCGAGGCGGCCAGGTAGCCGAAGTAACCGCCGTAGGCGACCGCGAGGTTGGTCGTGTAGGCCCAGAACAGCGGGCGGGTCAGCAGGCGGGGGTAGCCCCTGAGCGTGGCCGCCAGGTGCTTGCTGCGCCGCTGCGGCGGCAGGCTCTCCGGGATGCGCGTGACCATCACGACCAGCGTCGTCAGCCCGATCAGCGCGGTCACCGCGAACGGTGCGCGCCAGGACACGTACGAGGTCAGGTAGCCGCCGATCAGGGGGGCGACGGACGGTGAGACACCCACGATCGGCATGACCGTGGCGAAGGTCCTGGCCGCCTCCTTCTCCTCGTAGAGATCGCTGATCACGGCTCTGCCGAGCACCATGCCGGACCCGGCACCGAGCGCTTGGAGCAGGCGTCCCGCCCCGAAGACCTCGATGGTGGGGGCCGCGGCGCAGACCAGGGAGGCGGCGACGAACAGGCCGAGCCCGAAGACGATGACGCGCTTGCGCCCGTACGCGTCCGAGATCGGCCCGTACACGGCCTGCGAGACGGCGATGCCGATCATGAACGCGCTGAACGTCCACTGCACGGACGCGACCGGGGTCCCGAAGGCCTGCGCGGTGTCCGGCACGCCCGGCAGGTTGATGTCGGACGCGAACAGACCACCGGCGTTCAGCGAGCACAGCACGGCCAGCAGCAGCGCGTAGGACGTCCGCGCGGACGTCGGTACCGGTGTCGATGCGGTTCTCATGGCCACTTCCTGCGGGATGAGGATGCCGTTCCCGGCCGGGAACGAGGGAGGACGGTTCCCGGTGGGAACGGCGGCTGCGGGCCGTCAGCTCCGGGCGGCGCGGGCTGCGAGGGTGTCCCCGGCGATCGACCAGCTGTCGGTGGCGATCTCCTGCACGGTCACCCACACGCTCTCCGGCTTGCTGCCGGTGGCGCCGACGTAGGCGTCGGTCAGGGCACGCACCAGCTCGCTCTTCTGCTCGGCGGTCTTGCCGGGGGTCTGCTGCACGTGGATCAGGGGCATGACATGCTCCGGTACTCGTTCTGGACTGCGGACGGGACGGCGTACGCCCCGGCGCCGTGGGCCGGGGAGTCGCGGTGACCCAAGTCCAGCACCGGGCGCGGGGCCGTCCAAGACGCAGTCCGCTCTCGCCACGATCACGAATCGTGATGAGTGGAGTGGGCCGGGGTTGACACCTGCCGCCCCGGGGCCCGGCCGCCCTTCGCACCGGGCGCGCCTCAGACCGGCCGCACTTCGAGCCGGCCGGCCGCGCCTCAGGCCCGCTGGAGTTCCTCGGCGGCGCGCCAGGCGTGGTCGGCGAAGCGGGCGGCCTGGGGGTGGGCGCCGTGCGAGGGATAGGTGAGGTAGGCGGGCACGGCGGGTGCGCCGGTCAGCGGCATGATCCGCACGGAGGGGTGGGTGTAGCGGCGGGCGGCGGAGACCGGTGCGGTGCCCACACCGAGGCCCACGGCGACCTGCTCCAGCCATTCGTCGAAGTTGCGGCACTCGGAACCGACCACGGGCCGGCTGCCGGCGGGCCACATGTCGGGGAAGGTGGTCCCGCTGACGGTGTTGACGATCAGCGGAAGCCCGGCCAGCTCCGCCCAGTCGAGTTCGCTGCGCTCGGCCAGCTTCCAGCCGGCGGGGACGGCCGCGCTGCGCGACTCCTCGTAGAGCAGGACTCCGCGCAGCCCCTTGGGAGGCGTGCTGCGCAGCAGGGCCACGTCCGCCCGGCCGGTGTCGAGCCCGGCCCGGGGGGTGTCGCAGCGGATGAACTCGACCCCGGTGCCGGTCGCCTCCGTGAACCGGGCGGCGAGCCGGGACAGTCCCTCGGGCAGTCCCCAGCTGAAGCCGACGCGCAGGGTGTCCCCGTTGCGCAGGTCCGTCAGCGCGGAATCCAGTTGCCGCAGGAGCGGGACGACCGCGTCACGCAGGGCCTCTCCTTTGCCGGTCAGTTCCGTTCTGCGCGTGGTGCGCTCGAACAGCCGCACGCCCAAAGACTCCTCAAGTGCCCTGATATTGCGCGTCAGGGTCGGCTGGGCGAGGTGCAACCGGTGCGCGGCCGCCGTGAAACCGCCTTCCTCGGCGACGGCCAGGAAGCAGCGGAGGTGGCGCAGTTCGACATTCATTCGCTGAGCGTATAGGTGGTTCGGTAACGTCATTTCTCCCTCACCTTGCGCGGCGCCTAGTCTTCGTGGTGCCGCCGGGCGGACCGTGCGTTCGACGGCAACGGGGTTACTGTGCCGGGATATTGACGCGCACCGTCAATCGGCGTGGCGCAAAGATCGGCCAAAGGGCGCGCAAAGACGCCCCGTCCGGACCGTTCGGTGGACGCGACACCCACCGCCCCCGCGATTGTTATTCCCGCGTCTTTTCCTGACGCCCTGCCGGCGCATTGCCGGGCACCGGACCGCGTCGTCCGTCACCACAACGGCGCGATGTCCGCCCGCCCTGCCGGAATGCCCGCTCCGCCACCGCTAACACTCAGAAGGATTGTGCTGTGCCGGTCATCACCATGCGCAACGGTCCCTTGGAACACGTCGTCATCGACGGCGATCCCGACCTCTCTCCCCTGGTCTTCCTGCACGGCGGACTCGGCTGTCTCGCCGCCTGGGGACGCTTTCCCGCCCGGCTCGCCGCCGCCACCGGGCGCCGCGCCCTGGTCTACTCCCGCCACGGCCACGGCGGCAGCGGTCCCGACCCGCTCCCCCGCACCGTCCGCTACATGCAGGAGCACGCCCACGGGGTGCTGCCGGACCTGCTCGACGCGCTGGACATGCGCCGCCCCGTCCTGGTCGGCCACAGCGACGGCGCCTCCATGGCGTTGCTGCACGCGTCGGCGCGCCCGGTCGAGGCGGTGGTCGCGATGGGCCCGCACCTGTGCTTCGAGGAGGAGAACCGCCGGGGCATCGAGCGCGCCCGCGCTTCCTACGAGGCGGGTCCGCTCGCCCGCAAGCTGGCCATGGTGCACGACGACCCCCGAGGGGTGTTCGACCGCTGGAGCGGTGTCTGGCTCTCGCCCGCCTTCCGTGACTGGTCCATCGAGGAGGAACTGCGCGTCACCGCACCGGTGCTGGCGATCCAGGGCGACGAGGACGAGTACGGCACGATGGCCCAGGTCGACGCGGCCGAACGTGCGGTGGACGGCCCGTTCCGGCGGCTGGTCCCCGAGGGCTGCGACCACTACCCGCATCTGGTGCGGCCCGACCTCGTCGTCGACGCCGTCCGCGGATTCCTCGCCGATCCCCGCACGGCCGGGACGCGGACCGCGGGAGCCGGCCGGTGACCGCCGTCCCCCGCCTCGACGCCCTGCTGGCCCGTTCCGCGCGGACCCACCCCGGGCGCACCGCCCTGGAGGGAGCCGGCGAGAGCTGGACGTACGCCCGGCTGGAGGGGGCCGTCGACGCGCTGGCCGCCCGGCTGTCGGCCGAGGGCGTCGCCCCGGGCGACCGGATCGGCGTGTACGCCCCCAAGTCCCCCGCCACCGTCGTCGCCCTGTACGCGGTGCTGCGGGCCGGCGCGGTGGCCGCACCGCTCGACACCGCGGACCCGCCGGAGCGCACCGCGCGGATGATCCGCAACGCGGGTCTGTCGGCGCTCCTCACGGTCGACCGCGCCCTGACCGGGGCCCGCCGGGCCGTCACCCGCACCCTCGACGGCGGGCCGGCCACCGAGGAGACCCTCGACCACGGCCTGCGCCTGCTGCGCTCCCTCGCCCCCGGCGCGCGGCCCGCGCCCCTGCCCGCACCGGCCGACGAGGGCGGCTACATCCTGTTCACCTCCGGCAGCACCGGCTGGCCCAAGGGCGTCCTGCTCTCGCACGAGAACGTCGCGCACTACGCGCTGTGGGCCGCGCGGGAGTTCGGCCTCACCCCGGACGACCGGATCGGCTCCCAGGCCGCCCTCACCTTCGACCTGACCACCTTCGACCTGTTCAGCGCCGCCGCCGCGGGAGCCTGTACGGTCCTGATGCCGGACGCCCTGCGGGTCTTCCCGCGCGATGTCGTCGCGTGGCTGACCGACCAGCGTGTCACCGCCTTCATGGCCGTACCTTCCCTGTACCACGCGATGCTCCAGCAGGGCGGTCTCGCGGACGCTCCGCCGGCCACCCTGCGGATCGCCGCCTTCGGCGGGGAGGCGTTCGCCCCCGAACTGCTGGAGCGGTACCTGCGGTTGCTCGACGGGGTGCCGTTCTACAACCTGTACGGGCCCACCGAGACCAACGCCTGCACCTACCACCGGGTGCCGGCCGACTGGACGGCCGACCGGGAGCTGCCCATCGGCCGGGGCATCGGCGGCGTCCACGTCGACGTGCTCGACGCGGACGGCCGGCCCACCGACGGCGAGGGCGAGATCCACGTCGCCGGACCCGTCGTCTTCCAGGGCTACCTGCGCGGCGGGGCGCCCGAGGATCCCACCGTCACCGCCGTCTTCCGCGACGGCGTCGCCCGCCGCGCCTACCCCACCGGTGACCTCGGCCGGATCCGTCCCGACGGACGGGTGCTGCTGCGCGGGCGGCGCGACCACCAGGTCAAGCGGCGCGGCCACCGCATCGACCTGATGGACGTGGAGCACGCCGTCCTGGAGCTCCCGCAGGTGGTCACCGCCGCCGTCGTCGCCAAGGACGCCGCGGACGGCTCTCACAGCGGCCAGATCTGGGCCTACGCGCAGACCGACGCCGCCGAGCACGAGGTCCTGGCCGCACTGCGCGGCGTACTGCCCAAGCGGATGCTGCCCGACCGCGTCGTTGCGCTCACCACCCTGCCCACCACCACCAGCGGGAAGGTCGACCGCCGCGCCCTGAGCGGCACGGCCGGCCCCGCGCACCCGGAGGACGTCACCGTATGAACAGCGTCGAAGAACTCTGCGACCTGATCGGCAGCCGCATCACCTGGGGACCCGGCGAGGACGCCGGTTCCCTGACCGCCGACACCCCGCTCCTCGAGATGGGCCTGGTCGACTCGCTGGCGATCATGGAGATCGTCGCGGCGCTCGACAAGGAGGCCGGCGTCACCCTGCCCGACACCGAGATCGTCGCCGCCAACTTCCGCAGCCCCAGGGCGCTGTGGGCCGCGCTCGGCAACCTCGCCGTTGAGGGCCGCACATGAGCGCGACGACCACCGCGGCGCTGCGCGGCTGCGCACCGGAGACCGAGGACGTCGTCGACGCCTACCGGGACCTGGCCGCGCCGCTGGCGGAGCGGACCGGGGACCTGGACTTCACCGCCGGCTGGCGGGCCATGGCCGACCTCGGGGTGCTCCGTCTCGCCCCGCCCGACGCCACGGCGCCCGGACCCGTCACCCGTGCCCTCGCCATGATCGAGGGCATCGGACTGGCGGGCGTCGACCCGGGTCTGTGCTACGCGCTGGCCTCCCAGGTCTTCGGGATGCAGTTCCCTCTGCGGGCCACGCTATCGGCCGATGCCTGGGACGCGGTCGCCGGCGTCCAGGACGGCCGGACCCTGCTCTGCCACGCGCTGACCGAACGCGGCGGCGGCAGCGACCCGTTCTCCATGGAGACCCGTGCCGTGCGCGACGGCGACGGGTTCGTGCTCGACGGTGCGAAGACGTTCGTCACCGCGGCTCCCGTGGCCGACCGGGCGATCGTCTTCGCCCGGACCGCGCCGGGGCGCTCACCGTTCGCCCTGTCGGCGTTCCTCCTCCCCCTCGACCTCCCGGGCGTCCGGCGCGGCGAGAGCTTCGCCAAGACGGCGCTGCCCACCGTGCCGATGGGGGAGCTGATCTTCGAGGGTGCCCGGCTCCCCGCGGACGCGCTGCTCGGCGAGGAGGGCTCCGGGCTCGCGGTGATGGCGTCGACCACCGCCTGGGAGCGGTCCGTCATCCTCGGCTACGCCCTCGGCCCGATGCACCGTCTGCTGACGCGCACCGTGGAGTGGGCCGCCGGACGCGAGCACTTCGGCCGGCGCATGGGCGCGAGTCACCAGGTCGCCGCGCGCGTCAGCGACATGGCGCTGGCCCTGCACCGCTCGCGCGTCCAGCTGTACGCGACGGCCGCCCGGCTCGACGCCGGGACGCCTGCCCGCCAGTTGGCCGCCGAGGCCGCCCTCACCAAGATCTCCGTCTCCGAGGACTACGTGCGGATGACCGAGCACGCCACCGCGCTGTCCGGCGTGCGCGCCTTCCTGCCCGGCTTCGACCTCGCGGCGGACCTGGCGAGTCCCATGGCGGCCCTGACCTACGCCGGCCCGAACGACCTGTTGCGGGTCGCCGTGGCCCGTCAGCTCGGCCTGCCCGTCGAGAACTGACCGGCCGCCTCAGACCGGTCGCGAGCCGCCCGGCCGAGAACCGACCGATCACCTCACCACCGGTCGCGCATCGACCGGTCACCCGACCGGCCCGGGCAGACGGCGGGTCATACCCGACCGGCCGAGACCCGACCGAGGACCGACCGGTCCGGACCCGACCGGCCGAGAACCGGCCGGCCGACGCCCCACGGCCGACAACCCACCGGCCGACAACCCACCGGCCGAGAACCGACCCCAAGGACATCGATGACGCTGCCGACCCACTTCGACGACCTCCTCAAACTCGCCGCGGACACCGGCTCCGCGATCGCCCCGCTCGCCGCCGGCACCGACGCCGCGGACGACGACGGCCACGAGGCCTACCGCGTCCTGCGCGAGTCGGGACTGCTCGCCCTGCTCGTCCCCCGGGAAGCCGGCGGCGCCGGACTCGGCTTCGGCGACTACTGGCGGGTGCTGGCCGAACTGGGCGCGCACCACGGCGCCGCGGCCCTCGGCTTCAACATGCACCACGTCGTCGTCGGCGCACTCGCCGAAGCAGCCGGAACCCGGCTGTCCCCGGCCGCCGACGCCTTCCGCACCGGGATGCTGGGCGAGGTGGTGGACGGGCGCAAGATGTTCGCCTCCGCCACCTCCGAGGCCGGCCGCGGCGCGAAGCTCCGCGGCATGCGCACCCGCTACCGCCGCTCCGACGACGGCACGCACTACGTCCTGAACGGCAGGAAGGACTTCGTGTCCCTGGCCGGCGCCGCCGACTACTACGTGGTGGCCGCCGCCGACGGCGACGCCGAGGAGAGCGGCGAGGTCTCGCACTTCGTCGTCGCCGCCGACGACCCGGGCGTCGGCTTCGGCTCCGTGCGGCACCTGTCGGCGATGTACGGCACCAGCACCGCCCCGATGACGCTGGACGAGGTCGTGGTGCCCCGCTCCCGTCTCTACCTCGGCGTCGAGGGCATGTCCCTGTTCAAGGTGGTGCGCGAACCCCACTGGATGTTCGCCGGCTACACCGGCGCCTACCTGGGCATGGTGGAGGCCCTCTTCCGGCACACGGTCGACCACGTCACCGCCGTGCCCGGCCGCGCCGACTCGCCCGTCGTGCAGCAGGAGCTGGGGCGGATGTCCGCCCGCCTGCGGGCTGCCCGGGCCCTGGTCCACGAGGCCGGCGACCTGGTCACCGCGGAACGCGGCAGCCTGGAGGCCAACGCCATGGTGCACGCCGCGAAGTACGTCGTGGGCGAGACCGGACCGAGCCTGGCCCAGGACACCTTGCGGCTGTGCGGCTCGGCCGCCGTCAGCCGCGGCCACACGCTGGAACGGCTGATCCGCGAGGTCCAGTTCTCCCACGTGATGCCGGCCAAGCCGCACGAGTGCCTGGAGTACCTGGGCAAGGCCGCGACCGGGGTCAACCTCTACGACGCCCGGGCCTTCTCGTGGTGACCCCCGCGAGCGCCACGGCCCCGGCGTCCTCCGTCCCGCTCGCCGAGGACGGACACGCGGTACCGCACGACGCCTTCCGGGCCCTGATGGGCTCGCACCCCGGCGGTGTCGCCGTCGTCACCACCGCCGACGCGCGGGGCACGCCGTACGGTTTCACCTGCACCGCACTGTGCTCGGTCTCCCTCGATCCGCCGCAGCTGCTGGTGTGCGCGTCGGCGGGCGGGAACACCCTGCCGGTGCTCGCGGCCCGCGGGGCCTTCACCGTCAACCTGCTGCACGGCGGCGGGCGGCGCGCCGCCCAGGCGTTCGCGGGTCCGGCCGCCGAGCGGTTCACCGCCGTCCCCTGGCGGGCCGGGCACCACACCGGACTGCCGGTCCTGCCGCAGGACGCCCACGCCACCGCCGAGTGCCGCGTCACCCGGATGGTCCCGGCCGGTGACCACACCGTCGTGATCGGCGAGGTCCTGCACACCGAGACGCACGTCCCCGCCGCCGAGGCGGCACCCCTGCTGTACGGCATGCGCCGCTACGCGACCTGGCCGGTGTGACCCGGCACCGCCGCCCGGCCGCCACCGCCCCGTCCACCCCCCCACGTGAAGGAGCCAGCATGTTCCGCACCCTGATGAAGTCGAAGATCCACCGCGCCACCGTCACCCAGGCCGACCTGCACTACGTCGGCTCGGTCACCGTCGACTCCGACCTCATGCACGCCGCCGGCCTGCTCCCCGGCGAGAAGGTCGACATCGTCGACATCGACAACGGCGCCCGGCTGTCCACGTACGTCATCGAGGGCCCGGCCGGCTCCGGCGTCCTCGGTATCAACGGAGCCGCGGCCCGGCTGATCAGCCCCGGTGACCTCGTCATCCTCATCGCCTACGCCGCCATGACGGACGAAGAGGCCGCCTCCTTCGTTCCCGACGTCGTGTTCGTCGACGAGCACAACGCCATCGCCGCCGTGAGCTCGGACCCGGCCGAGGTGCCCGCGGGATCGGACCTCAAGCGCGGCGACCTGGTCGCCGAGGTGTCATGACGGTCGCCGTGGTCAGCGGCGGCACCCGCGGCATCGGGCGGGCGCTGAGTCTCCGGCTCGCCGCCCTCGGCCACCGGGTGGTCGCCCTCTACCGCAGTGACGGGGCCGCCGCGCGGCAGACCGAGAAGGCCGGTGACGGCCGGGTCGAGACGCTGCGCTGCGACCTCGCCCGCCCGGAGGAGATCCGGACGGTCTGCGCGTCGCTCACCGAACGCCTCGGGGCGCCCTCCGTGCTCGTCAACAACGCCGGCGTCAACCGCGACCGGCCGTTCCTGTCGATGACGGCGCGGGACTGGGACACGGTCCTGGCCACCAACCTCTCCGGCCCCTTCCACCTGACCCGCGCGCTGGCCCCCGCGATGGTGGAGGCCGGCGGGGGCAGCGTCGTCAACGTCGCCTCCACCACGGCGATCAGACCCCGCATCGACGGCGCCAACTACTGCGCGAGCAAGGCGGGCCTGCTCCAGCTCACCAAGTGCCTGGCCCTCGAACTCGCCCCGCACGTCCGGGTCAACGCCCTGCTGCCCGGGTTCACCGACACCGAGGAGGTGACCGAGCGCTACCGCCTGGACGACCCGGCGCGGCTCGGCGCCGTCCTGGACAGCGTCCCGCGCGGCCGGCTCGGCACGGCCGAGGACATGGCCGACGCCCTGGAGTTCCTGGTGAGCGCGCGCAGCGGCTACGTCACCGGTCAGCAACTCGTCGTCGACGGCGGTCACTTCATGGGATGACCGTCCCTCGTCTTCCCCACATTCTTCGCCCCCACCGACCCATCAGGAGAAGAAGCGCATGCGACTGACCCAGCAACAGGCCGCCGAGTACCACGAGCGCGGCTTCCTCATGCTCGAATCCCTCCTCGACGCCCAGGAGGTGGAGTCCCTGCGCGCCGCCTTCGAACGCGACGCGAAGGTCCCCGGGCCGCAGGTGGTGACCGAGGACGGCGGCACGGAGGTCCGCGCGGTCTACTCCTCGCACCAACGGCAGCCGGAGTACGCCGGGCTGGTCCGCGATGCGCGCATCCTGGCACCGGTGCGGCAACTGCTCTGCGACGACGTCTACGTCTACCAGTTCAAGATCAACGCCAAGCCGGCCTTCGGCGGCGACAAGTGGGCCTGGCACCAGGACTTCCTCGCCTGGCGCATCGCCGACGGCCTGCCGGCCCCGCGCCAGGTCAACATCGGCGTCTTCCTGGACGACGTCACCGAGTTCAACGGCCCGGTCATCTTCCTGCCCGGCTCGCACCGGCGCGGGCTCGTCCACCGGGGCCGGTCGGACTCCGCCCGCTCCGAGCAGCACCTCGACCCGGACGACATCTCGCTGTCGCCGGCGCAGCTCGCGGAGCACGTCGACCGCCACGGCATGACCAGCCCCAAGGGCCCGGCCGGTTCCGTCGTGCTGTTCTCCCCGGAGATCGTGCACGGCTCGTCCCCCAACATGTCGCCGTTCGCCCGCCGGCTGCTGATCGCCACCTACAACGACACCGAGAACCTTCCGCGGCCCGCGGGCGAGCCCCGCCCGGACTACGTGGTGTGCCGCGACACGGCACCGCTGCGCCCGCTGGCCCAGCCGTTCTCCCAGGCGCCGGTCGCGGTGGCCTCGTGACCGGCCGCACCGCGACCGGCACCCCCACCGGACGCGCCGTCGTCCTGGAGGAGTTCGGCAAGCCGCTGTCGCTGCGCAGGTTGCCGCTGCCCGCACCGCCGGCCGGCGGCATGGTCGTGGCATGCGGCTACGGCGGTGTCTGCGGGACCGACCTGCACCTGTGCCAGGGCCACCTGGACATCCCGGTGCCCCTCGTACTGGGCCACGAGGGGCTGGGCGTCGTACGGGAGTTGGGCGCCGGCACCCACCGGGACGCCGCCGGGGCGCCGCTGGCGGCCGGTGACACGGTGATGTGGGCCTCCTCCATCTCCTGCGGCGTCTGCCCGCCCTGCCGGCTGCACCGTGAACCGACCCTGTGCGAGCGGCGCCGCACCTACGGCGTCAACCGCGCCCTCACCGACGGTCCCGAACTGTCCGGGGCCTGGGCCGACCACATCGTGCTCCAGCCCGGCACCACCGTGATCAAGGTCCCCGAGCGCACCGACCCGCTCGCCGCTATGTCCCTGGCCTGCGCCGGGCCCACCGTGGCGCACGCGCTGTACGAGCGGCGGCCGGTGCGGCTCGGCGAGACGGTCGTGGTGCAGGGCAGCGGTCCGGTCGGGCTGGCGGCTGCCGCGTTCGCGCACCTGGCCGGGGCCGCGAAGGTGGTGATCGTCGGCGGTCCGGCGGGCCGGCTGGAGCGGGCCGCCGCGGCGGGCATCGGTGACGTCCACCTGGACATCGCCGGCGCCGCCGACCCCGCGGCGGTCCTGCGGGAGGCGCGGGCCGCGGTCGGCGGGGACGGCGCCGACCTCGTGATCGAGTGCGCGGGAGTCCCGGCCGCCGTCGGTCAGGGCCTGTCCCTGGCCCGGCGGGGCGGCAGCTACCTCGTCATCGGCCAGTACACCGACGCCGGGGACACCGCGGTCAACCCGCACCAGATCGTCCACCGGCAACTCGACGTCGTCGGTTCCTGGGCCTTCACCGGTGCCCATCTCGTCGAGTACGTACGTCTGCTGCCCGCTCTCACCGAGCGGTTCGGCCTGGCGGGTCTGGTGACGCCGTTCCCACTGGAGCGGCACGCCGACGCGCTGGACGCGGTCGCCGACGGATCGGTGATCAAGGCCGTGCTCACCTCCTGACGCCGCCGCACCCGATGAACCCGACGGCCCGGTGAACCCGACGGCCCGGCGACCGCCTCCGCGCGGCCCGGGCCGTCACCGCTGACCGGCGAGCAGTCCCAGTCCCTCGGCCGCCGCCCGGTCGTCGGGCAGATAGGCGAGCAGGTGGTGGCCGGGCTCGTCCACGGCGGCGAGTTTGACGTACCGCAGGCGGAGGTCACCGGCCTCGGGGTGCCGGAAATGGCGGACGGCGGGGTGGAACGCCGCCGTCTCCCGGCGGCCGTACCAGCGCGCGGCGTCCGGGTCGTGCAGCAGTTCCTCGGTGATCTCGGCGTACCGGCCGTCCTCGGGATGCCGAGCCGCCTTCGCCCGGAACTGCCCGAGCAGACTGCGCGCCTCGGACTCCCAGCTGGCCAGCAGGGTGCGGGAGGGCGGCCAGCGGAACACCAGCCACAGCAGGTTGCGCTGCTTGGGCGCCAGCCGCGCCAGGTCGGTCAGCAGCCCCGAGTAACCCGCGTTCCAGGCGAGCAGGTCCCAGTGCGGGTCGAGCACCGCGGCCGGGTTCGGTGCCAGCGATTCCACCAGCGACAGCAGGTTCCGCGACACCCAGCCCGGCGGCCTCCCGGTCGGCGCGGCCGGCTCGACGAAGGACAGCACGTGCGCGGTTTCGTCCGCGGTGAGCCGCAGGGCCCGCGCCAACGAACGCAGCACCTGTTCCGAGGTGCGGACCCGGCCCTGCTCCAGCCAGGCGTACCAGGACGCGCTGACCCCGGCCAGCCCGGCGACCTCCTCGCGTCGCAGCCCCGGTGTGCGCCGCCGCGGTGAGCCGGGCAGTCCCACCTCGGCCGGCCCGAGCCGCTCCCGGCGGGAGCGCAGGAACGCTCCCAGCTCGCGCCGCGGGTCGCTGGCCCCCCCGCCGTCCACGTCCTCGCTCCTCTCGCGCCACCGGCCCGCGCCGGCACGACGCACCGCACCGCAGGCTGTGAGCAAGGGTAATCGGCTGCGGGTCCGGGGCGGCCGGCCGCGGTGATGAGCTGGTCACGCCGGTCGGACAGGCCGGTGACCACCGTTCGAGGAGCACTCCATGGACCCGGCCGACCCGTCCCCCACCACCTCCGCACCGCCTCCGGCGGCCGACCGCCCCGGCCCGGCCGACCCGGCCTTCGAGCCCCTGCCCCCGGCGGCGTTGCGGCTGCTGCGCACGGCGGGGTTCGTCAGCAACTTCGACCGGTTCTGCATCACTCCGATGCTGCTGGTCATCGGCGGCGCGCTCGGTGTCCCGCTGACCACGGTCATGCTCGCCGCCAGCGGCTACTTCCTCGCCTACGGCCTGATGCAGCCGGTCTGGGGTCTGGCGAGCGACCGGCTGGGCCGGGTGCGGGTCATGCGGATCTCCCTGGCCGGTGCGGCCGTCGCCGCGCTCGCCTCGGTGCTCGCGCCCGGCGCGACGGTGCTGATCGTGGCGCGCGTCGTGGCCGGCGCGTGCTTCGCCGCGTCCATCGCCGCGTCCATCACCTATGTCGGCGACACGGTGCCCGCCGCGGTCCGTCAGCGTCCGCTCAGCGAGCTGATGACCGCCTTCGCCCTGGGCACCGCCGTCGCCACCGTCGTCGCCGGGGTACTGGCGCACTACGCGAGCTGGCGCGTGGTCTTCGCCCTGCCGGGCCTGATCGCCGCCTACCTGGTCGTCGCCCTGCGCCGGCTGCCGGAGCCGCCGCGCGCGGCGCCCGGCGCGCTGTTCGCGCCCTTCGGCATCGTCCTGCGGTCGCGCTGGCAGTGGTACGTCATGGCCGTCGCCGCGTTCGAGGGCGCCGTGCTGCTGGGCTTCCTCACCTACCTCGCGCCGGCGCTGGAGGCCCAGGGTGCCTCGGCCGCCCTGGCCGGCGCGGTGACCGCGTTGTACGGCGTGGGTTCGATGGGCGCGGCACAGCTGGTCAAGCGGCTGGTCGGGCGGTGGACGCCGGTCCGGCTGATCGTGGCCGGCGGGGTCCAGATCACGGTGGCCTTCGGCTGTGCCGCGGCCGACCGGTCGGTGCCCGCGCTGGTGGCGTGCGCCCTGCTGCTCGGCGGCGGCTGGTCGTTCATGCACTCCACGATCCAGTCCTGGGCCACCGTCTTGTCCCCGACGGCCCGTGCGACCGGGGTCGCGATGTTCGGGGTGGCCCTCTACGTCGGCAGTGCCGTCGCCAGCGCCGTCGCCGCCGGCCCCGCCGAACGGCACGCCTACCACGGCCTGTTCCTCACCGCCGCGGTCCTCACCGTCCCGCTGACGGTGGCCGCCGCCGCGGGACGCGCCCGCTACCGGGGTTAGGGCTGCCCCTGCCGGGGTGAGGACTGCCCGCCGGCGGGGCGGGGACCGCCTGCCCCTCCCCGTCGGCCGGGGAGGCGTTCGGCCCGGGGCGGGCGGTGCGCCGTGTGCCAGGATGGTGCTGAACAGGCGTTCGGGGGTGGCGGGTTCGGCGGGGGTGGCATGGCACACGGGGAGCGGACGGGACGCCGGGCGGCGCCCGGGGCGGTGATCGCCGTCGCGGTGGTCGGGGCCCTGGCCCTCGGCGCGCTCGCGCTGCGGCCCGCCGAGGGGCTGCTGCACTCCGGCAGGGGTCCGCTCGGCCACTCGGGCTTCCTGGCGATCGGGTTGTCCCTCGCCTGGACGTTCGGCGTCTGGACGGCCGTAGGGAACGTGCGCCACCGTTTCGGCGCGGACCGCACGCCGTCGTCACCGGCTGAGGAGCGGCTGCGGGAGGCCGCCGGGCCCCTGCTGCTCGCCGCGGTGGGCGTCGTCGGCGTCCTGGCCCTGGTGCTGCACCGGTTCTCCACCGGCGACGACACATCGGGGCAGCCTCCCCCGCCGGGCGTGACGGACCCGATGCCGACGCCGACCTCCGGCACTCCTCCGCCCCGGCTGCGGCACGGTTCGCCGGAGCCTTCCTCCCTGCCGCTCCACCTCGTCCTCGCGCTGGCGGCCGCGGTCGCCGTCGTGCTGGTGACGGTGGTCCTCGTGCGGCGGCTGCGACGGTTCGGGCTGAGGGTGCCGCAGCGGCCCGGCCCCGCGGGCGCCGCACCGCCGGACGAGGACGCGCGGCTGCTCCTGTCCGCCGTGGACTCGGGCCGCCGCGCCCTGGCGGACAGCGGTGAGGACGCCCGGGAGGCCGTCATCGCCTGTTACGCCGCGATGGAGGACGCCCTCGCCGCGTCCGGGGTACCGCGGCGCGCCTCCGACAGTCCCGCCGACCTGCTCTCACGGGCCGTCGGCGCGGGATTCGCGCCGGGACCGGCCGCACCGCGGCTCACCGCGCTCTTCCGCGAGGCCCGTTACTCCTCGCACCCGATGGACGCCTCGCACCGGGCGGCCGCGGCCGCCGCCCTGGAGGCGCTCGCGTCCCTCCTCGGGGAGCCCGCCGTCAACGGGGAAAGGGCCGCGCGTGCGGATCGGGAGGCCGGGCGATGAACCGTTCCACGACGAGGACTTCGCGAGAGAACGTGTTCACGCTGGGCCGGCTCGGACTGCTCGGCGGTGCGGTCGCCGGCTCGGGCACCCTGCTCGTCCTGCTGCTCGACGGTGCCGAGGCGGCCGGTGCCGTCGTGGCCGTGCTCGCCGCCGTGGCCCTGTTCGCCGCCCGGTACGTCGCCGGGGCGGGCGCCCTGGACCCCGCGTACCGGGACGAGGTGCGGCTGCTGCGGGCCCGGTCGCCGGGCATGGGCGAGTGGCGACGGAACGTGGCCGCCTCCACCGGACCCGACGGCGCCCTCCACTACCGTGCGGTGCTCCGGACGGAGCTGCGCCACCTGTACGCCGCGGCGCTCGCCGAGCACCACCACGTCTCCCTGGAGCGCCAGCCGGAACGGGCCGCAGAGTTGATCGGTCCCCAGCTGTGGCCGTGGCTCGGGCCCGTGCCACCGGGCGCCGGACCCGACGGCGGGATACCCGTCGACGTACTGCGCCGCCTCGTCGACCGGCTCGAAGCACTCTACGCGCCCCGCGCCCCCAGCCCCCGTACCGGTAAGGACCGAGCGACGTGACACCCACCTCAACGCCCCGCACCGCCGAGCAGGTCGGCGCGCAGGCCGGTGCCGTACTGCGCGAGATCGGCCGTGCCGTCGTCGGCAAGCCGGACGCCCTCGAACTCGTGATGCTGGGCGTGCTGGCCGGCGGCCACGTCCTCGTCGAGGACCTGCCCGGACTCGGCAAGACGCTCCTGGCACGGTCGTTCGCCACCACCCTCGGTCTGGACTTCCGCCGCATCCAGTTCACACCCGACCTGCTGCCCTCCGACGTCACCGGCACGCCCCTGTACGACCGGCGCACCGGCGAGATGGTGTTCCACCCCGGCCCGGTCTTCACGCACCTGCTGCTCGCCGACGAGATCAACCGGACGCCGCCCAAGACCCAGGCCGCGCTGCTGGAGGCGATGGCCGAGTCGCAGGTGACCGTGGACGGCGAGACGCGGCCGCTGGCCGATCCGTTCCTGGTGATCGCGACGGCCAAACCGGTGGAGTACGAGGGTACGTACTCGCTGCCCGAGGCCCAGCTCGACCGGTTCCAGCTGCGGGTGCGGATGGGGTACCTGACCGCGGCGCAGGAGCGGGCGATGCTGCGGGCCCGCATCGACCGGGCCGCACCCGAGGCGGTGCTCGAACGGCTCGCCGTCCCGGAGGACGTCGTGGCGTGGCGGGCCGTCGTGGAGCGGGTGGAGATCGACGACGACCTGCTGGAGTACGCCGTCGCACTCGTCGGCGCGACCCGCGAGCACCCCCAGATCAGCATCGGCGCGTCACCGCGCGGCGGACTCGCCCTGGTTCAGCTGGCCCGCGCCCGTGCCGTGCTGGACGGCCGCGACTACGTCGTCCCGGAGGACGTCAAGGGCCTTGCGGTGCCCGCGCTGGCCCACCGGGTCTCGCTGCGGCCGGAGTTGTGGGTGCGCGAGATGTCCACCGACGACGTGCTGCGCGAGATCGTCGGCAGCGTCGGCACGCCCACCACGCGGCGTACGGCCGCGGTGCCGTCGTGACCCCGCCCGCACCGGCGACGGGCCCGGCGCCCGGGCCCGTGCCGAGCGCGGCGGTGGTCCGCGCCCTGGAGGGGCGCACCTCCCCGGCGCAGCCACCGCACCCGCCGCCCGGCGGCCCGCGTCCGGGCGAGCGCACGCTGCGCCTGCTGACCGTCGCCGTCGTCGCGCTGGCCGCAGCCCTGCTCACCGGCCGGGCGTGGCTGCTGGCCCTCGCCGCCGCGCCGCTGGTACTGCTCGCGCTGGCGCTGCCCCGCGCCCACGCGCGCCGCGTCGAGACCTCCACGACGGTCGAGCCGAGGCGCTGCTTCGAGGGCGACACGGTCACCGTCCGCGTCGAGGTGGCCCACGACGGCGACGCGGTGCGCCTGGACCCCGGGGTCACGCTCGGCCCGGGGCTGCGCCTGGACGAGGTCGTCGTCGGCCGGTCCACGGTGACGCTGCACCACACGGCGCTGCGCTGGGGCCGCTGGTCGCTCGGCCCGGTGGACCTCGACGTCTACGACGCCGGCGGCACCGTCCGCCGCACCGTGCGCGTCGAGGCGGCGGAGGTGTCCGTGTTCCCGCGCGCGGCGCAGGCCCGGTTCACGCCCGTCCCGGTACGGCTGCCGCAGCGGCTCGGCGAGCACGCCGCGGCGCAGTCCGGGGAGGGCGTCGAGGTGATCGGGGTGGGGCCGTGGGTCCCCGGTGAGCGGCAGCGGCGCATCCACTGGCCGTCGACGACCCGGCGCGGGTCCGTGCAGCTGCACCGGTTCGCCGCCGAGCGCGCGGCCGACACGGTGATGCTGCTCGACGCGTTCGGGGACGTGGCCGATCCGGTGACCGGGGCGTCCTCCCTGGACGTGACGGTGCGCGCGGCCACCGGGCTCGCCCGTGCCTACCTGCGTACCCACGACCGGGTGGGGGTCGTCTCGACCGGCGGCACCACCCGCTGGCTGGCGCCGGGCACCGGGGACGCGGCGTTCTACCGCATCGTCGAGAGCGTCCTCGACGTCCGCAAGGACCGCGCCTTCGGCCGGGACGGGCTGGAGCGGGTCCCGCCGCCCGCGCTCCCGGAGGGCGCCCTGGTGTACGTGTTCACCCCGCTCAGCGACGCACGGATCCTGGCGGTGCTGCGGGACCTCCAGGCACGGGGGCGCCGCCCGGTCGTCGTGGAGATACCGAGCGGGGACCCGGTGGTGGAGGACGGCGACGACGCGGGTGAGCTGGGGCTGCGGCTGTGGCACGCGGAGCGCGACGCGATGCGGTTCGCCCTGCGGGACAGCGGGGTGCCGGTCCTGCGGCACACCGGGGGCGCGTCACTGGATCCGGCGCTGGCGCCGCTGGCGGCGGGGCGGGTCGGCGGACGGGGGCGGGCGGGGTGACGGCGCCGGTCACGCGGGGCGGTCTGCGGGAGTACCTCGGTTACTGGATCGGCACCGTGCCGGTGCGGGTGCTGGGGGTGGCGGCCGTCGTCGTGGCGTGGCGGCCGTGGGCGACGGTGGACACCGCCGGGCGGGCGGTGCCCTTCGTCTGCGCGCTCGCCTTCGCGGTGTGGGCGGCGCCCGCACTGGACCGGCGGCCGTCGGTGGGGGCCTTCTGGTCCGACCGGTTGCTGCGCCACCGGACGACGCTGCTGGCGTCGGGCGTCGTGGTGATCGCCGCGTTCGGGGAGCCGGCCCGGTGGGAGGGCGCCTGTACGGTCGGGCTGCTGGTCGCCTACCTGGTGGCCAGTGAGACGTGGCCCTGGCGGTGGGGACGCGGGCCCGCCCGGGTGTGGGGCGAGGCGGTAGCGGCCTGCGCGGGTGCGGGTGTGGTGGCGGCCGCGGCGGCGGTACCGGTGACCGGAACCGGCTCGGGCCTGGGCCGGGTGATCGCCGCCGGGACGGTGGTGGGGCTGGCGGTGGCCGGCGCCGCGGTGCTGCGCGCCCGGTGGCGGGGCGATGGCCCGGAGACCGGTGTCCCGGGGGACTGAAGACGACGGAATCACTCGTCCACTCGTCAGCTCGTCACACGGGAAGCACGTGCTGCCGGGCCTGTGTCAGACGGAGGCGCACTCCTGGGCGGTGTTCCGCGGCCGGATGCCGACTGCTGCGTACGGGGCGCCTCCGCACCGAACCGCCGTCCGCGGCCCCGCAGGCACACGTCACCGTCGCACCAGCCGCCTGGACCGCGTTCCCCGGGGCGTTTCCCGCGCGACGACGTCGGCCTTCCACAGGTCGTACTCGGCGTCGAGCGGGCCGTGGGCCGTGCGGGGGGCGCCGTCGCCGAAGACCCGCACGGGATGCGTGGCGTCCCAGGGCGCCCAGCCGGGGTCCCCGGACTCCACGAAGCGCACCCACGCCCCGTGCATCGCGTCGGCCAGCTCCTGCGGGGCCCCCTCGCCCGCGAGCCTGCGCGCGTCGGGACGGTCGCCGGAGTCGAAGACGAAGCCCAGCTCCAGGGCGTGGCAGGCACCGAGGCCGGGCAGGCGGGACGGCCAGGCGAACTCGTACACGTACGACGAACCGGTCCGCGCGTCGGCCAGGCGGTGCATCGGGATGCGGAGCAGGTGGTCGGTGACCAGCTGGCCCACGGTCTCCGCGGCGCCCGCGCCGGGACGCAGCGCGCGGTAGCCGCGCACCACCTCGTTGCCGCAGTGGCAGCGGGCGCGGGCACCCGCGAGGGCCACCGCGCCGAGCCGGTCGACGCGTTCGAGCAGGCCGCCGGGGACGAGCCAGAGCCGGTACTCGTCGCGGGTCCAGCCCATCATGAGGTCGACGCCCGGTGCCGCGTCGCCCGCGACGAGCGCCTCCAGCGGATCACGCGGCAGCACGTCGCCGTCGACGACGAGGCCGAAGCCGGGACCGCCGAGCACGGGGCTGCTGAAGCGCCCCACCTCGGCCTGGGCCCGCAGCAGCTGGTCGCGGTCGGCGGCGGCGAATGCCTCGGCGGTGGCGGGGATCTTCAACCGGGAGGCCATCCGGCGGACCATGCGCCGCACCTTGTCGCGGTCGGAGGCCTCCGGGGCGCCGCTCTGCAGCACGGCTCGCCGGAACAGGCCCCGGGCCCGCGGTGCGGCAAGCAGCGCGCCGGTGCTGATGGCGCCCGCGGACTGGCCGGCGACGGTGACGCGGTCGGGGTCCCCGCCGAAGGCGGCGATGGAGTCCCGCACCCACTGGAGGGCGGCGATCTGATCGCGCAGTCCGGCGTTGGCGGGAGCGTCCGGGAACAGGCCGTAGCCCTCCACACCCAGTCGGTAGTTGACCGACACGCACACCACGCCGTCCCGGGCGAAGGTGCGGCCGTCGTAGACCGGTACGGCGGAGGAGCCCCTGGTCAGGGCGCCGCCGTGCAGCCAGACCAGCACCGGCAGACGCGCGCCGGGGCCCGGCTCGGGGGTCCAGACGTTGAGGTTGAGGCAGTCGTCGCCGGGGACCGCCGGATCGGAGAGGTACCGGGCGAAGGCCTCGGAGTACGGGGGTTTCGGCGCCGTGGGGCCGAAGGAGCCCGCGTCGCGGACGCCGTCCCATGGCTCGGGCGGCAGGGGCGGGCGGAACCGGCCCGGTCCGAAGGGGGGCGCCGCGTAGGGGATGCCCCGGAACACCGCGGTCCCGTGCTCGTACCTGCCGCGCACCGCCCCGTGCACCGTCCTGACGACGGGGTCCGTCCGGCCCGACCGCATGTGCCCACCAGCCCTTCGCCGCACTTCCGTACCGCTCATCGCACAGCGCCGCACCGGTCTTTTCTATTCCGGGGCACCCCCTGCGGTCCGGCGGAGGGACAATGGACACCACGCACGCCACGCACGCACTGCGCGATTGAGGAGGCCGTCGTGACGGACGCACCCGTGAGGATCGCCGAGGCCGACGGGCACCGTGCCGTACTGGCCTTCTCCGGAGACCTGGACGCCGCCGCGCTGCGTGTGCTGGAGGAGCTGCTCCTCGACCCGCGACTGCGGGAGCCGGGCACCTGGACCCTGGACATGAGCGGCCTGGACCACATCGACCTGGCCTGCGCGTACGCGCTGCTGCGGACGGTGACCCGCGCACCGGAGCCGGTCGCCCTCACCGTCCGGGGCGCCCGCCCGGCCGTCCACCGGACGCTGCGGCAGGCGGGACTGGACACGGTGGCCGCCTTCACGGCGTAGCCCGGTCAGCCGCCGACGCCCACGTGGTTGTCGGGCGCCCCGTCCCCGAACGGCGGCAGGTCGCCGCGCTCGACCGGTGTGGGAGGCGCGGGATCGGCGGACGGCAGGAGACCTTCCGCCTCCGCCGTGTCGGGGCGGTGGGCGGCGAGGGCGGCCGCGTGCAGGACCTCGCGGGACACCGCGTCCGTCTCCGCCGACACGCGGACCACGTGGCCCTCTTCGGGGAGTGCGTACTCGTGGCGTCCGGCACCGGTGCGGTACCAGGCGTCGCCGTCGCGTTCGCAGGTGGTGTGCTCGCCGGGCATGTCGCCGACGGGCTGCTCGGGGCAGGTGCCGGCCGTGATCGTGCCCCGGTCGACGGCGAGGCGCAGCTGCGCGCCGGTGCCCGCGGAGACCCAGGTGGCGGAGAAGCCGTCGTCGCCGAGGACACCGACGGACTGCTGGGCCAGGGTGAACCCGGGTGCCTCGGTGACGTAGACCAGTTCGGGTGCCACGCCCGTCGCGGCGGCGCGGGAGACGAGTTCGGCGGTGTCGGGGGCCGCGGCCGGGGCGGCGGCCGAGGCGGGGCCTGACGGGTTCGGGTCGCCCGCCTTCTCGGAGCCGCAGGCGGTGAGCAGCAGCGGGGCCAGCAGCAGCACCGGCAGGACGCGCGCGTGACGGATCATGCGCTCATCCTGCCGTACCGGTGTCGCACGGGCGTGGTCCCGACGGGAGTTCAGGGGTGGTGGGCGGCGGCGTCCTTCGTCAGTCTGACGGCCTGGCGCAGACTGATGCCCGGGGCCGCCTCGCGCAGGGTCTTCACCGCCCGGACGGAGTCGACGGGGCCCTCGTGGCCGGCCGCGGCGAGGCGTTCGTGCACCCAGCGGGCGAGCAGCGCGCCGTCGGGCTCCGCGGCGGCCCGCTCGACCAGGGCGGCGGCCCGCTCGAGTCCGGGCCGTTCCTCGGGCGTCGCCTCGGCGAGCGCCTGACGGATGCCGTGGGCGACTACGTCCGTGTCGCGCAGGACGAGGACGTTGAGTTCCGGTGGGGCGAGTCGTCCGAACATACGGCCATGATCGGCTGGACACCCGTGTTCCTCAACGGACTTGAGCGGGTTCTGAGGCAGGCGGCAGCCGGGTGTCCGTTTTCTTCAAGACCGGGACCGCGCACCCTGCCTACGGTGGCGTCATGACCGCACGATTCGACGCCATCGGCCTCATCGTCTCCGACATGGCCGCCTCCGTGACCTTCTACCGCCGGCTCGGCTTCGCCTTCCCCGAGGGAAGCGAGGGGCAGCCGCACGCCGAGGCCGGGCTCCCCGGCGGCATCCGGCTGCTCCTGGACACCGAGGAGTCCGTCCGTTCCTTCACCCCCGGCTGGCAGCCCCCCGCAGGTGGCGGCCGGCACTCGCTCGCCCTGCTGTGCGACAGCCCCGCGGAGGTGGACGCCCTCTACGCGGAGCTGACCGGCGCGGGCTGCCGCGGCGAGCGGGATCCCTGGGACGCGCCCTGGGGACAGCGGTACGCCGTCGTCGCCGACCCCGACGGCCACGGCGTCGACCTCTTCGCAGCGTCGGCTTGACCTCGACCGGACTCGAGGTCGCAGGCTGAGCGGGACGTCGTCTCCGGTGAGGGGTTGGGCTCATGCATGCGATCCACGTGGCCTCGTACGGCGATCCGGAGGTGCTGACCCCGGTGGAGCTGCCGGATCCGGTGCCCGGACCCGGCCAGGTCGTCGTCGGCATGGCCGCGGCCGACGTCATCTTCCTCGACACGCTGCTGCGCGGCGGCTGGGGTCGGGACCTCTTCCCGCGGACGCTGCCGTACGTACCCGGTGGCGGTGGGGCGGGCGCGGTGCTGGCGGTCGGTGCGGGCGTGGCCCCGGCCTGGGTCGGCCGCCGGGTGGCCGTGCGGACCGGCACCGGCTACGCGGAGCGGGTCGTCGCCGACGAGGGCGAGATCATGCCGGTTCCGGACGGGCTGGCCGTCGAGACGGCGGCCGCACTGGTGCACGACGGCGTGACCGCCCTCGCCCTGCACCGGCGGGGAGCGCCGCGCGCCGGGGAGTGGGTGCTGGTCTCGGCGGCGGCGGGCGGGGCGGGAACGCTGTTGGTGCAGTCGGCCGTCGACGCCGGAGCCCGTGTGGTGGCCGCCGCGTCCAGCGACGCCAAACGTGCCCTGGCCCGCCAGCTGGGTGCCGAGGCGGTCGTCGACTACACCCGGGCGGGCTGGGTCGAGCGGGTGCGGGAGGTGACGGGCGGCGGTGCCGCACTCGGCTACGACGGCGCGGGCGGGGCGCTCGGTTCGGCCACCGTCGACGCGCTCGCCGACGGCGGACGGTTCGTCACCTACGGCACCGCCGACGGCTTCGCCGCGCCCGACCGCGAGACGGCCGCGCGCCGGGGTCTGCGGCTGATCATGCCGCTCATGGACGGCCCACCGGACAGGGAGACGGTCCGGGAACTGCTGGCGCTGGCGCTGGAACGCGCCGCCACAGGACGTTTGCGCCCCGCGATCGGCGCCACCTACCCGCTGGAGCGGGCCGCCGAAGCCCACCGTGCCCTGGCCGCGCGCACGGTCGTGGGCAAGTCCCTGCTGCTGATGGACGGCGGGGCGGCTCGGTCCGCCCCCTAGCCGCGCAGCAGCTCGCCGCAGGGCGCGGCACAGAACACCCCCTAGCCGCGCAGCAGCTCGCCGCAGGGCAGGCCCGTCAGGTCGCGTACGTCGCGCGCCAGGTGCGCCTGGTCCGCGAACCCGGTCAGGGCGGCCGTCTCGGCGAGCGGCGTGCCGTTCCTGGCCAGGGCCAGGGCCCGTTGCAGTCGCCGTACGCGGGCCAGCGTCTTGGGGCCGTAGCCGAAGGCGGCCAGGGAGCGGCGGTGCAGCGCGCGGGCTCCGATGCCGAGGGCGTCGGCGGTGGCGGCGACCGTGCGGCCCGCGTCGAGGGCGGCGACGATCCGGGCCGGCAGCGGGTCGGGCGGCCCGGTCTCGGCGGCGCGCGACAGCGCGGCCTCCTCAAGGCCGGTCGCCGGGTCGGGGGCCGCGTTCACCAGAGCGGTCAGGCGCCGTGCGCGGCCGGCCGGCCAGAGGTCGGTCAGGTCGACGCGCCGGTCGCGCAGCGCGACGGCGGGAACGCCGAGCAGAGTGGGCGCGGTGCCGGGGTGGAAGCGGACGCCGGCCCAGCTGCCCGGGGCGCCCTCGGTGACGTGGGCACGGGTGTCGGGGCCCGCGACCAGCAGCCGGCCGTCGTACCAGAGCAGGTCCATGCAGCCGTCGGGCAGCACCCGCCCGGGTCCGGACCCCGTCGGTGTGCTGGTCCACACCACCGCGCCGGCCAGCCGGGCCCCCCGCTCCGCGTACACGCGTGCCAGGTTACGCCGGGACGGCTCTCCCGCCCCTCCCGCGTGCTGACGCCGTCCTCCCGCTTCGCCCGGGTGGTGATGACACCGGCGAGATCGGCCACCTCCCGGCTTCCGGCCTCCTCCGGTGCGGGTCCCCCGCCGTGGCGACGCCCCCTACGAGGCCTCGGGCTTGTCGTGTCCGCGCTCGTGGTCGTGGGCGTGGCTCTGGCCGGGCTGCGCGTTCTTCGCGGTGCGCAGGCGGGCGGTGACGTCCTCGGGGGGCAGGAAGCGCGACCAGCGCTCCGGGAACTCGGAGGGCATGTCGGGGTCGCTCTCGCCGCTCGCGGAGGTGCGGGCCACGTACTCGGCGACCTGGGCCTGGCGCAGCCGCTCGTTGGCCTCGCGGGCGGCGGCGGTCGCGGCGGCCGGCCACACCCGGTCGATGGCCGCGTTGACCGCGGCGCCGACGAGCACCGCGAACGCGGACACGCCGATCCACAGCAGCACGGCGACGGGCGCGGCGAGGGAGCCGTAGATGGTGGGGCCCTCGACGGTGCTGGTCAGGTAGATGCGCAGCAGGAAGCTGCCCAGCACCCACATGGCGAGGGCGACCAGCGCGCCGGGGACGTCCTCGATCCACGGGGAGCGCACCGGTACGGACACGTGGTACAGCGTGGTCAGGAAGGCCACCGACAGGATGATCACGACCGGCCAGTACAGGACCTGGACGACCGTCGTCGACCAGGGCACGACCCGCACCACGGCGTCCGGTCCCGCCACCATCAGCGGCAGCGCGATCGAACCGATCAGCAGCGCCACGATGAAGAGGAGGAAGGCCATCAGACGGGTCCTGACGATGCCGCGGACGCCGTCGAGGCCGTACATCACGGTGATGGTGTCGATGAAGACGTTCACCGCGCGGGAGCCCGACCAGAGGGCGAACAGGAATCCGATGGAGATGACGTCGGGCCGGCCGCCCTTGGTCACGTCGTCCAGGATCGGCTCGGTGATCTGCTTGACGCCCCGCTCGGAGAGCACCGCGCGGGAGGCGTCCAGGATGTTGCTGCGCAGGCTCTCGGTGGTGTCCGCGCCGATCCAGGAGTCGACGTAGCCGAGCAGTCCGAGGACGCTCAGCAGCAGGGGCGGCACCGAGAGCAGGGTGAAGAACGCGGCCTCGGCGGCGAGGCCGAGGATGCGGTACTCCATGCACGAGTTGACCGTGTCCTTGAGCAACAGCCAGGCGGTCCTGCGTTTGGAGACGTTCCGGTACAGAACCCGGGCACGGTGAAGCCGGCCCGAGGGCCGTTCGGGGGAGTCACTTGCTGGCTGCACGCCCTAAAGGTATCCGGCGTGGGGGGCGGCACTCATCCGCGGAGCCCCGGTGATCCCGTACCGGGCTCGCGGCGGCCCCACGGCGCGGTAGGTTCACGTCCATGGCAGGCCGTACCCACACCGTGACGAACCAGGCACCGCCGCTGACCGGCTACGACGTCTTCACCTCCGACCGGGCCCTGACGGAGGCGGTCCGGCGGCACCTGCCGGCGGACCTGCGCGAGGAGGCGCTGGCCGAGCTGTCGGGGACGGGCCGCGCCGGCGGGGCGCTCCAGACCCAGGAGTGGAGCGGACAGGCCGACGGGAACCCTCCGGTCCTGCGCACCCACGACCGTTTCGGCCACCGCGTCGACGAGGTCGACTTCCACCCTGCCTGGCACCGGCTGCTGGGCAAGGGCGTCTCGGCGGGGCTGACCGACGCCTGGTCCCGGCCGGGCGGGCACGTGCGGCGCGCGGCCGGGTTCGTGGTGTGGACGCAGGTGGAGGCGGGCACCTGCGGTCCGCTGTCGACGACCCACGCGGCGGTGCCCGCCCTGCACGCCGATCCCGGGCTGGCCGCCGAGTGGGTGCCGCGGCTGACCTCGCGGGTCTACGACCGGGAGCTGCGGCCGGCCCGCCTGAAGGCCGGGGTGCTGTTCGGGACGGGCCTGACGGAGAAGCAGGGCGGCAGCGACGTACGGGCGACCACCACGGTGGCGCGGGCGCTGGCCGAGGACGGCACGTACGAGCTGACCGGGCACAAGTGGTTCTGCTCGGCGCCGATGTCGGACGGCTTCCTGGTCCTGGCGCGGGCACCCGGCGGGCTGACCTGCTTCCTGGTGCCGCGCGTGCTGGCGGACGGGACCCGCAACGTGTTCCTGATCCAGCGGCTCAAGGACACGCTGGGCGACCGGTCCAACGCCTGTGCCGAGGTGGAGTTCGCCGGGACGTGGGCGCGCCGGGTCGGTGAGGAGGGGCGCGGGCCGGCCGTGCTCACCGGCACGGTGGCGGCGGCCCGGTTCGACCGCGTGCTGGGGTCGGCGGGTCTGATGCGGCAGGCGGTGGCGCGGGCGGTGCACCACTGCGCGTACCGCGAGGTGTCCGGCGGGATGCTCGTCGACCGGCCGCTGATGCGCAACGTCCTCGCGGACCTCGCCGTCGAGTCGGAGGCGGCCACGACGCTGGGACTGCGGCTGGCGGCGGCCCACGACGCCGCCGAGGGCGGCGACGAGCGCGAGGCGGCGCTGCTGCGCCTGGCGGTGCCGGCGGCCAAGTACTGGGTGACGAAGCGGTGCGCGCCGGTGGCGCTGGAGGCGGCCGAGTGCCTGGGCGGTGACGGGTACGTCGAGGAGTCCGGGATGCCCCGGCTGGTGCGCGAGTCGCCGCTGCCCTCGTTCGGGGAGGGCGCCGCCAACGTGCAGGCGCTGGACGTGCTGCGGACGCTGGGCCGGGAACCCGCGGTGCTGGACGCGTACCTGACGGAGGTGGGCCTGGCGCGCGGGGCCGATCACCGGCTGGACGCGGCGATCCGGGAGCTGCTGACCGAGCTGGCCGACCTCGCGGCCGCCGAGGGCCGGGCGCGGCTGCTGGCGGAGCGGCTGGCCCTGGTGCTTCAGGGTGCCCTGCTGGTGCGGTACGCGCCGCCCGAGGTGGCCGACGCGTTCTGCGCCTCGCGCCTCGGCGGTGACGGGGGGACGGCGTTCGGCACGCTGCCGCCCTCGCTCGACCTGGCGTCGGTGGTGCGGCGGGCCCGGCCGGAGGTCTGATTCCGGCCGCGCGGCGCGGGGGTGGTGCTGCGCCGACACGGCACCACCCCCGCCACACGGGCCCGTTCAGGCCGCGTACGCCGCTCGGGACGGCGTGGTTCAAGTCTGGCCACCGACGAAGTCGTCCACCAGGGTTGCAGGGGGTTGCAACTTGCGGTCGGCTGTGTGCGGACCGTGCCCGCGGGGCAGGGGCAACCGGTCACCATGAGACGAACATTCGGCTTCCGGAAGGACGAGGTCCCGTGGCGCTCTCGCCCATGGACGTGACGCAGTTCGCCGCCGTCGACACGGCGCGTGCGGCTCGGATGCTCAGCGAGGTCCGCTCCGCGAGACTCTCCGGCGGACGGGCTCCGATGGCGCCGCGGCCGGTGATCGAGCAGTCGTGGGACCGGATGCTGCGCAGTGGCGTCGATCCGGAGCACGACGTCCGTTCCGGGCTGCTGGCGCCGGAGGAGATACGGCGGCGGCGCGCGGCCTCACCGCTGCGGCACGTGCTGCCGGTGCTGCGGGAGGCGCTGCTGCCGGTCGCGGACGTGGCCCACCACATCATGGTGGTCGCCGACGGGGACGGCCGGCTGCTGTGGCGGGAGGGCAGCGCCCGGGTGCTGCGCCGGGCCGACGGGCTCGGGTTCGAACTCGGGGCGGACTGGCGGGAGGAGGTGGTCGGCACCAACGGCGTGGGGACACCGGCGGTCACCCGGCGGCCCGTACAGGTCTTCGCCTCCGAGCACTTCGTGCGGTCCCAGGCCACCTGGACCTGCGCCGGGGCGCCGATCACCGACCCGCGCAGCGGCCGGCTCCTCGGCGTGGTCGACGTGAGCGGGCCGCTGGAGACGATGCACCCGGCGACGCTGGCCTGGGTGGACTCGGTGGCCAAGCTGGCCGAGGCCCGGCTGCGGGAGCTGCACACGCAGTCGCTGGAGCGGTTGCGGACGGTGGCGGCGCCGGTGCTGGCCCGGCTGGAGGGGCGGGCGCTGGTGACGGACCGGGACGGCTGGACGGCGGCGGTGACGGGAATGCCGTACCTGGAGCGGGTGGTGCTGCCCAAGTCGCCGGAGGCGGGGGTGCGGTGGCTGCCGGCGTTGGGGGCGTGCACGGTGGAGCCGCTGGCGGAGGGCTGGCTGGTGCGGGCCGTGGCGGGGCCGGTGCCGCAGGGCGCCACCCGGATCGTGCTGGACCTCGGTCAGCCGCGCCGCTGGTCGGTGCGGGTGCTGGGCGGCGCGGAGGACTGGGCGCGGGAACTGAGTCCGCGGCACGCGGAGTTGCTCTACCTGCTGGCGGTGCACCGGGGCGGCCGCAGCGCCGCGGGGCTGGCGGAGGACATGTTCGGCGACCCGGCCCGCACGGTGACGGTAAGGGCCGAGATGTCACGGGTGCGGCGATACCTCGGGGCCTACCTGGAACACCGGCCGTATCGTTTCTGCGAGGACGCGGAGATCGAACTCCTCCTGCCGCCCGACCCCCGCGATCTGCTCCCCCACTCCTCGGCTCCCGCGGTGGTGGAGGGACGGGCGTCGCGGGGCGCGCCGTGACGGTGGCGACGACGAGGGTGCCGTGACGGGGAGACGGCCCGGTCCGGGTGGGATTTCCGCCGGGGACGGAGACGGTGACGGCCCGGTCCGGGTGGGATTCCCGCCGGGGACAGGGACGGGCACGGACACGGGAGCGGGGCGAGGGGGGGAGCGCACCCGGGGCGGCCGCGAGGACGGCACGATTGCGCATACTTGCCCCGTCCGCGTCCGCCGGACCGCCGGTCTGTCGTAGCATCCTCTACGGACCGCCCCATCCGCTCCTCGGTCAACGCGACCACCGTCGAGCGCAGTTGGTCCGGTGTCCGTGGAGGTTGTATGAAGCAGCGCGGCAGACACCGCCGGCGCAGACGGGGCAGGGCGCTGCGCGCGGCCCTGACCGGCGCGGCACTCGCGTTGACCGGTGCCGCCACGCTGATCAGCGCCTCGCAGGCCACGGTCGCCGACGATCCCGGCACCCTGAGACCCCTCACCTCCGCCGCCGACACCGACGCACTGCGGCTGACCGAGCACCGGGTGCCGACGGCCTGGCTCGACCGGCTCTCCGCCACGATGGGCGACCCGGTGGGCGTCGACACGGTCCTCGGCTCCGCCGACCGCAGGCTGCGCGAGGGCGCCGACTGCACGGCCGGGGAGCGCGAGGAACTGCCGGTCTCCCCCGCCGCCACCCACGCCTACTGCTGGGACGAGGCGGACACCGACGGCTGGCGCCCCGGCGCGGTCACCACCTCGGCGGACGCCGACGAGGACGGCCGCTGGGGCACCCACCGCGTCGTCCTCTCCGCCTGGTCCCGCGACGACGGCACTCCCCAGGGCGGCCTCGCCCGGGTCTCCTTCGTCGAGGCCGACGGCCCCGGCCGGCTCGGCTACACCTCGGCGCTCCTCGCCGTGCCGGTCGACGGCGGCCACGACTACCGGGGGCTCGCCTCCCCCGTCACCGGCATGGTCTGGTACCAGGACAAGCTGCTGGTCACCGCCGCCACCGGGGACCGCGAGGCGCTGTACGTGTACGACGTGGACCGGGTCCAGCGCGCCACCACCGCGGCGGACGCCGTCGGGCGGGTGCCCGGCGGCTGGGCGGCGGGCGGTCACCGGTACGTGCTGCCCGCCGTCGCCTCCTACCGGCTTCCCGACACCGACGGCGCGGCCCGGCCCGGCGCGATCTCCCTGGACCGCGGCACGGCCCCGGCCAGCCTGGTGGCGAGCGAGCGCGTGGACGCGGACGACGGCCGGCCCACCCGGCTGTGGCGCTACGCGCTGCGCACCACCACCGACCCGGCGCGCACCGGACTGCCCGCCACCGACTCCGCCGGGCACGTGAACGCGGTGGAGGCGTACGAGACCGGGGCGGCCGAGGTCGGCGGCGTGCTGTCGTACCGTCCGCCGGGCACGGCACGGACCGAGTGGTACCTGGGGCGCACGGCCGGCGGACACGAAGGGCGCGGGACCCTGTGGCGCCAGGACACGGAGGGCGCCCGGGCCTCGGAGTGCGGGGCGGACCGGTCGCAGCGGTGCTGGAGCGGCCGGGCGGGCTCGTTGTCGTACGCGGCGCCGACCGGCGAGGTCTGGTCCCAGTCCGGCCGTGTGCTCTTCGCGCTGCCGCTGTCGGCGGTCGTGGACGCGATCGGCTGACGGGCGCCCCGGGCCGCGCGGGGCGGGAATCGACAGATCCGCGAGGCGGATGATTCCCTGACCGGCATGACCAACATCGCCGTGACCACGTGGTCCCTGGAGCAGACGGCGCCCACCGATCTGCTGCCGGCCGCCGCACCGGAGGGGGACGTCCGGATCGTCCGCGCCGAAGTGCCCTCCCCCGAGTTCAGCCGCTTCCTGTACGCCTCGGTCGGCGGCGACATCCGGTGGACGGACCGGCTCGGCTGGAGCTACGCGCGGTGGCGGGAGCACCTGGAGCGGCCGGGCGTGGAGACCTGGGTCGCCCACGACCGGGGCACGCCCGCCGGATACGTGGAGCTGACGCCCGGGGACGACGGGGTCGTGGAGATCGAGTACTTCGGCCTGATCGAGGCCTTCCGCGGCCGGGGCATCGGCGGTCACCTCCTCTCCTGCGGCACCGCCCGCGCCTGGGACCTGGCGGAGCGCTGGCCGGGGCTGGCCACCACCAAGCGGGTGTGGCTGCACACCTGCAGCAAGGACGGCGCGCACGCCATGGCCAACTACCAGCGGCGCGGCTTCCGCCTGTTCGACACCAAGGTGGAGGAGGAGGCGGACGTGGCCACCCCAGGGCCCTGGCCCGGGGCTTTCCCTGCCTGACCTGCGCCGACACATCGGTTTTCGGCCGTGTCACCGGCCGCGCCGCCGCGCGTGTGACCAAGGACACCCTTGTCTCGCTCCATGAGACAAGGGTGTCCACATTTTGGATTAAGCTGGACCAGTCACAGATCGCCGTGCCACGCTTCCGTCATGTCTGGAACTGGAATTGCCTTGGTGAGTCGGCGGCACGTCGACCTCGGCCGCATGTCCAGCGCCATCTGTCCGGGCCGCTGAGAGCTACCTCCAGCACCTCCGGATTCCTCGCATTCTCCTTGCTCCCGCGCAATGACGCGCACGCGTGCCTCCTGTACGCCCACGTAGTGCCATGCGCCATGCGCGCAGGTCAGAGCCGCTTTCCGCCCGTTTCCAAAGGACGTGTCACACCATGGCCGCCACTCCGCCGAAGCCTGCTGCCGCGAGCCCCCGCCGCAAGGTGAGCCGTCACCGCGGTGAGGGCCAGTGGGCGGCCGGGCACTTCACCCCGCTCAACGCCAACGAGCAGACCAAGAAGGACGACGACGGTCTCAATGTGCGGACACGCATTGAGACGATCTACTCCAAGCGCGGTTTCGACTCGATCGACCCCGGCGACCTGCGCGGCCGGATGCGCTGGTGGGGCCTGTACACCCAGCGCCGGCAGGGCATCGACGGCGGCAAGACGGCCATCCTGGAGCCGGAGGAGCTGGACGACAGCTACTTCATGCTCCGTGTCCGCATCGACGGCGGCGCCCTGACCACGGCCCAGCTGCGCGTCGTCGGTGAGATCTCGCAGGAGTTCGCGCGCGGCACGGCCGACATCACCGACCGGCAGAACGTCCAGTACCACTGGATCCGGATCGAGGACGTGCCGGAGATCTGGAACCGCCTGGAGGGCGTCGGCCTCTCCACGGTGACCGCCTGCGGCGACACGCCCCGCGTGATGATCGGCTCCCCCGTGGCGGGCATCGCCGAGGACGAGATCATCGACGGCACGCCGGCGCTGGAGGAGATGAAGCGCCGGGTCCTGAACAACCCGGCGTACTCGAACCTCCCCCGCAAGTTCAAGACCGCGATCTCCGGGTCGCCGGTGCAGGACGTCGTGCACGAGATCAACGACGTGGCGTTCGTCGGCGTCGAACACCCCGAGCACGGGCCCGGTTTCGACCTCTGGGTCGGCGGCGGTCTGTCCACCAACCCCAAGCTGGGCGTGCGGCTGAACGCCTGGGTGCCGATCGAGGACGTGCCCGACGTCTACGAGGGCGTCATCTCCATCTTCCGCGACTACGGCTACCGGCGGCTGCGCAACCGCGCCCGGCTGAAGTTCCTGGTCGCCGACTGGGGCCCGGAGAAGTTCCGCCAGGTGCTGGAGGACGAGTACCTGAAGCGGAAGCTGACCGACGGCCCGGCGCCCGCCGAGCCCACCAGCCGCTGGCGCGACCACATCGGCGTGCACCGGCAGAAGGACGGCCGCTACTACGTCGGCTTCGCCCCGCGCGTCGGCCGCGTCGACGGCACGATCCTCACCAAGGTCGCCGACCTGGCCGAGGCGCACGGCTCGGGCCGGGTGCGCACCACGGTCGAGCAGAAGATGATCGTCCTCGACGTCGAGGAGGGACAGGTCGACTCCCTGGTGGAGTCCCTGGAGGCGCTCGACCTCACCGCCCGCCCCTCCACCTTCCGGCGCGGCACCATGGCCTGCACCGGCATCGAGTTCTGCAAGCTCGCCATCGTCGAGACCAAGGCGCGCGGCGCCTCGCTGATCGACGAACTGGAGCGCCGCCTCCCGGACTTCGACGAGCCCCTCACCATCAACCTCAACGGCTGCCCGAACGCCTGCGCCCGCATCCAGACCGCGGACATCGGCCTCAAGGGCCAGCTCATGCTCGACGAGCGGGGCGAGCAGGTCGAGGGCTACCAGGTGCACCTGGGCGGCGCCCTCGGTCTGGAGGCCGGCTTCGGCCGCAAGGTGCGCGGCCTCAAGGTCACCGCCCGGGAGCTGCCGGACTACGTGGAGCGCGTGCTGAAGCGTTTCCAGGCCGAGCGCGAGGACGGCGAGCGCTTCGCCGCCTGGGCGGCCCGGGCCTCCGAGGAGGCCCTGTCGTGACCGAGCGCGCCGCGCCCTTCTACTGCCCCTACTGCGGCGACGAGGACCTGCGTCCGGGCGAGCAGGGCCACGGAGCCTGGGAATGCGGGGCATGCAACCGCGCCTTCCAGTTGAAGTTCCTCGGGCTGCTGACCCGGGGACTTCAGCCCGACTCCACGGGAGGGGAACCGATATGACGGCGGTTCAGGAAGACCGTACGACCGAGGAGCTCAAGGCACTCGCCGAGCGGGCGGGCCGTGAGCTGGAGGACGCCACCGCGCTGGAGATCCTCCGGTGGGCGGCCGGGACGTTCGGCAAGCGCTTCTGCGTGACCTCCTCCATGGAGGACGCGGTCGTGGCCCACCTCGCCTCGCGCGCCCTGCCCGGCGTGGACGTGGTGTTCCTCGACACCGGCTACCACTTCCCGGAGACCATCGGCACCCGCGACGCGGTCGAGGCCGTGATGGACGTCAACGTCATCACGCTCACACCCCGGCAGACGGTCGCCGAGCAGGACGCCGAGTACGGCCCGAAGCTGCACGACCGCGACCCGGACCTGTGCTGCGCGCTGCGCAAGGTGAAGCCGCTGGAGGAGGGCCTCGCGGGCTACCGGGCGTGGGCGACCGGGCTGCGCCGCGACGAGTCGGAGACTCGGGCGAACACGCCGGTCGTCGGCTGGGACGAGAAGCGGGGCAAGGTGAAGATCTCGCCCATCGCGAAGTGGTCACAGGAAGATGTGCAAGCGTACGTCACCGAGCACGGCGTCCTCACCAATCCGCTGCTGACGGACGGCTATGCCTCCGTGGGCTGCGCGCCCTGCACCCGCCGTGTGCTGGAGGGCGAGGACGCCCGGGCCGGACGCTGGGCGGGCCGCTCCAAGACCGAGTGCGGACTGCACGGCTGACATGACGACCACCACCGGACCGACGACGTCGGGACCATCGACCTCCAGGGAGAACCACGTGACGACCGGAGCCACCGTCTGGCTCACGGGGCTGCCCAGCGCCGGCAAGACCACCATCGCCCGCACGCTGGCCGAGCGCCTGCGTGAGGAGGGCCGGCGCGTCGAGCTGCTCGACGGCGACGAGATCCGCGAGTTCCTCTCCGCGGGCCTCGGCTTCGACCGCGCGGACCGGCACACCAACGTGCAGCGCATCGGCTTCGTCGCCGAACTGCTCGCCCGCAACGGCGTCACGGCGCTGGTCCCGGTCATCGCGCCGTACGCCGACAGCCGCGACGCGGTGCGCGAGCGCCACGAGGCGAACGGCACGGCGTACGTCGAGGTGCACGTGGCCACGCCCGTCGAGGTGTGCTCGGTGCGCGACGTGAAGGGCCTGTACGCCAAGCAGGCCGCGGGTGAACTGACGGGGCTCACCGGGGTGGACGACCCCTACGAGGAGCCCGTCAAGCCCGACCTGCGCATCGAGTCGCAGGACCAGACCGTCCACGAGTCCGCCGCGGCGGTCCACGCCCTGCTCACCGAAAGGGGACTGGCATGACGACGTCCGTGACGTCCGCGGCCGCGGTGGAGGGGGGCACGGGCAGCCCGTACGCCCTCTCCCACCTGGACGCGCTCGAGTCCGAGGCGGTGCACATCTTCCGCGAGGTGGCGGGTGAGTTCGAGCGGCCGGTGATCCTCTTCTCCGGCGGCAAGGACTCGATCCTGATGCTGCACCTGGCGCTGAAGGCGTTCGCCCCGGCGGCGGTGCCGTTCTCCCTGCTGCACGTGGACACCGGGCACAACTTCCCCGAGGTCCTGGACTACCGTGACCGCACGGTCGAGAAGCACGGGCTGCGGCTGCACGTCGCCTCCGTGCAGGACTACATCGACCGCGGGGTGCTCAAGGAGCGCCCGGACGGCACCCGCAACCCGCTCCAGACGCTGCCGCTGACGGAGAAGATCCAGGCGGAGAAGTTCGACGCCGTCTTCGGCGGCGGGCGCCGGGACGAGGAGAAGGCCCGCGCCAAGGAGCGGGTGTTCTCGCTGCGCGACGAGTTCTCCCAGTGGGACCCGCGCCGCCAGCGCCCCGAGCTGTGGAACCTGTACAACGGCCGGCACGCCCCCGGCGAGCACGTCCGGGTCTTCCCGCTGTCCAACTGGACCGAGCTGGACGTGTGGCAGTACATCGCCCGCGAGGGGATCGAACTGCCGGCCATCTACTACGCCCACGAGCGCGAGGTCTTCGCCCGCTCCGGCATGTGGCTGACCGCCGGCGAGTGGGGCGGCCCGAAGGACGGCGAGAGCGTCGAGAAGCGGCGGGTGCGCTACCGCACCGTCGGCGACATGTCCTGCACCGGCGCCGTCGACTCGGACGCCGACAGCATCGAGAAGGTGATCGCCGAGATCGCCGTCTCCCGCCTCACCGAGCGCGGCGCGACGCGTGCCGACGACAAGATGTCCGAGGCCGCGATGGAAGACCGCAAGCGCGAGGGGTACTTCTAACCATGACCAGCACCACCGAACCCATCGAGCCCGCCCCGTCGGCCGAGTCCGCCGAGGCGCTGTCGGTGTGGCAGCTGTCGGAGACGACGCTGCTGCGCTTCGCCACCGCCGGATCGGTCGACGACGGCAAGTCCACGCTGGTCGGCCGTCTCCTGCACGACTCCAAGTCGGTCCTCACCGACCAGCTGGAGGCCGTCGAGCGCGCCTCGGCGAGCCGCGGCCAGGACGCCCCGGACCTCGCGCTGCTCACCGACGGCCTGCGGGCCGAGCGCGAGCAGGGCATCACCATCGACGTGGCCTACCGCTACTTCGCCACCCCGCGCCGCCGGTTCATCCTGGCGGACACGCCGGGCCACGTGCAGTACACGCGGAACATGGTCACCGGCGCCTCCACGGCCGAGCTGACGGTGATCCTGGTCGACGCCCGCAACGGCGTCGTCGAGCAGACCCGCAGGCACGCCGCGATCGCCGCGCTGCTGCGCGTCCCGCACGTCGTCCTGGCCGTCAACAAGATGGACCTGGTCGACTACCAGGAGTCCGTCTTCGCCGGGATCGCCGAGGAGTTCACGGCGTACGCCACCGAACTGGGCGTCCCCGAGGTCACCGCCATCCCGATCTCGGCCCTCGCCGGTGACAACGTGGTGGAGGCCTCCGCGGTCATGGACTGGTACGGCGGCCCGACGGTCCTCGAGCACCTGGAGACCGTGCCGGTCAGCCACGACCTGGCGCACTGCCACGCCCGGCTCCCCGTCCAGTACGTGATCCGGCCGCAGACCTCCGAACACCCCGACTACCGCGGCTACGCGGGCCAGATCGCGGCCGGCACCTTCCGCGTCGGCGACGAGGTCACCGTGCTGCCCTCGGGCCGCACCTCCAAGGTGTCCGGGATCGACCTGCTCGGCGAACCGGTCGAGGCCGCCTGGACGCCGCAGTCGGTGACGCTGCTCCTGGAGGACGACATCGACATCTCGCGCGGCGACCTGATCGTGCCCCGCGAGGACGCCCCCGAGACCAGCCAGGACGTCGAGGCCACCGTCTGCCACGTCGCCGACGCGCCGCTCACCGTGGGCCACCGGGTGCTGCTCAAGCACGGGACCCGCACCGTCAAGGCGATCGTCAAGGACATCCCGGCCCGGCTCACCCTGGACGACCTGTCCCTGCACCCGCACCCCGGGCAGCTCGTCGCCAACGACATCGGCCGCGTGAAGATCCGCACCGCCGAGCCGCTGCCCGCCGACTCCTACGCCGACTCGCGGCGCACCGGTTCGTTCATCCTGATCGACCCCAGCGACGGCACCACGCTCACGGCCGGCATGGCGGGCGAGTCCTTCGCCGCGCCGGAGCCGGTCAAGGACGCGGCCGACGACGACGGGTGGGACTTCTGACCATGTTCTTCCCCGACTTCTACTCCACGTTCGCCAAGGAGGGCGGCCGCGTCGGCAGCGGCTTCCTCGGCAGCGGGCAGGGCGGAGTGGCGCGATGTGCGCGCTGACGTACGCGCACCGCTCGCGCGCCCACACCCCCCACAGCCGAAGACCTGCCGACCTCCCGGCCACGACCTGACACCTCGGACGATCCGACAGGCGTGCGTGCCGGACCAACGAGAGGAACACCTCCCGTGCCTGCCACCACTGCCCTTCGCCGCACCCTGGCGGTCATAGCCGCCCTTCCCCTGCTCTCCCTGGCCGCCTGCGGGTACGGATCCGAGGCGAAGGACGACGACTCCGCCAAGGTCGCCGAGGGCGCCGACAAGATCGACGGCCTCGACTCCGTGCGGATCGGGTACTTCGGCAACATCACGCACGCCACGCCCCTGGTCGCCAACCAGAAGGGCCTCTTCCAGAAGGCGCTGGGCGCCACCGAGGCCAAGTACGCGGTCTTCAACGCGGGCCCGTCCGAGATCGAGGCGCTGAACTCCGGCTCCATCGACATCGGCTGGATCGGCCCCTCGCCCTCGATCAACGGCTACACCAAGTCCGGCGGCAAGAACCTGCGCATCATCGGCGGTTCCGCGTCGGGCGGCGTGAAGCTCGTGGTGAACCCGGACAAGATCAAGTCCCTGAAGGACGTCAAGGGCAAGCGCATCGCCACCCCGCAGCTGGGCAACACGCAGGACGTGGCGTTCCTCAACTGGATCGCCGAGCAGGGCTGGAAGGTCGACGCGCAGAGCGGCAAGGGCGACGTGACGGTCGTGCGCAGCGACAACAAGGTCACCCCGGACGCCTACAAGTCCGGTTCGCTGGACGGCGCCTGGGTGCCCGAGCCCACCGCGTCCAAGCTGGTCGCCGAGGGCGGCAAGGTGCTCCTCGACGAGTCGACGCTGTGGCCCGACGAGAAGTTCGTGATCACGAACATCATCGTGTCGCAGAAGTTCCTCAAGGAGCACCCGAAGGCCGTGGAGGCGGTGCTGAAGGCGTCGGTCGACACCAACGCGTGGATCACGGCCCACCCGGACGAGGCGAAGACGGCGGCCAACGCCCAGCTGGAGAAGGACTCCGGCAAGGCGCTGCCCGCGGCCGTGCTCGACCAGGCCTGGAAGTCGATCAAGGTGATCGACGATCCGCTGGCCTCCACCCTCGACGCCCAGGCGGAGCACGCCGTGAAGGCCGGTCTGCTGGACAAGCCCGACCTGACCGGCATCTACGACCTGACGCTGCTCAACAAGGTCCTCAAGGCCAAGGGCAAGCCCGCGGTCGACGACGCCGGACTCGGCGTCGAGTAGAGCCCGGATCCGACCACCCAGGAGGTGACGACCATGGCCACGACCACGACCCTCGCCAAGGCCGCCGACGGTACCGAGCCGGCCGCGTACGCCGCCCGGATCGAGCACGTCTCGAAGTCCTTCGCGGGCCCCGCCGGGCAGCAGCTCGTCCTGGACGACATCACCCTCGATGTCGCGCCCGGCGAGTTCGTCACCCTCCTGGGAGCCTCCGGCTGCGGCAAGTCCACGCTGCTGAACCTGGTGGCGGGGCTGGACGAGCCCACCGCGGGCGGCATCAGCACGGACGGGCGGCCCGCCCTGATGTTCCAGGAGCACGCCCTGTTCCCGTGGCTGACCGCGGGCAAGAACATCGAACTCGCCCTCAAGCTGCGGGGCGTGCCCAAGCCCGAGCGCCGCGACAAGGCGGAGGAGCTTCTCGAACTCGTCCGCCTCAAGGGTGCGTACGGCAAGCGGGTGCACGAGCTGTCGGGCGGTATGCGCCAGCGGGTCGCGCTGGCCCGGGCGCTCGCCCAGGAGAGCAGGCTGCTGCTGATGGACGAGCCGTTCGCGGCGCTCGACGCCATCACGCGGGACGTGCTGCACGACGAGCTGACCCGCATCTGGCGCGAGACACGGCTGTCCGTGCTGTTCGTGACGCACAACGTCCGCGAGGCCGTGCGGCTGGCCGAGCGGGTCGTCCTGCTGTCCTCGCGTCCCGGGCGCGTGGCGCGCGAGTGGACGGTGGGCATCCCGCAGCCGCGCCGTATCGAGGACACCGCCGTGGCGGAGCTGTCCGTCGAGATCACCGAAGAACTGCGTGGGGAGATCCGCCGACATGGCCAGCACTGACACGACGCGTCCCGCCGGGGACCGCAGCGCGAAGGACGTCGGCGACCTCGCCGGTCTGGAGGCGGGCCTGGACGCACTGGAGTCGGTGCAGCAGGGCCGCACACCGCTGCGGCGGACCTTCGTCGAGAAGATCCTGCCGCCCGCCGTCGCGGTCCTGCTGGTCCTCGCGGTGTGGCAGGCCCTGGTCTCCTTCGAGATCGTCGACGACCCGACCAAGCTGCCCGCCCCCTCGGACGTGTGGGAGGTCGTCCACCAGGCGTGGCTGAGGGGCGAGTTGCTCGGCTACATCTGGACCAGCGTCTCGCGCGGCCTGCTCGGCTTCTGCTTCGCGCTGCTGATCGGCACCCCGCTGGGGCTGCTGGTGGCGCGGGTGAAGTTCGTGCGCGCGGCGATCGGCCCGATCCTGTCCGGCCTCCAGTCGCTGCCGTCGGTGGCCTGGGTGCCGCCGGCCGTGATCTGGCTGGGCCTGAACAACTCGATGATGTACGCCGTCATCCTGCTCGGCGCGGTGCCCTCCATCGCCAACGGCCTGGTGTCCGGCGTCGACCAGGTCCCCCCGATCTTCCTGCGCGCGGGCCGCACCCTGGGCGCGACGGGGCTGAAGGGCACCTGGCACATCGTGCTGCCCGCCGCCCTGCCCGGCTACGTGGCCGGCCTCAAGCAGGGCTGGGCGTTCTCCTGGCGCTCACTGATGGCCGCCGAGATCATCGCGTCCTTCCCCGACCTCGGGGTGGGCCTCGGGCAGTTGCTGGAGAACGGCCGCAACGCCAGCGACATGGCCATGGTCTTCGAGGCCATCCTGCTCATCCTGATCGTCGGCATCGCCATCGACCTGCTGATCTTCAGTCCGCTGGAGCGGTGGGTGCTGCGCAGCCGCGGTCTGCTGGTGAAGGGCTGAGGTACGCCGTGTCCACGTCGCTGCGCCCCGTGCTCCTGGTCGTCGCCCACGGCAGCCGCGACCCGCGGCACGCCGCGACCGTGCACGCCCTGGTCCGCCGGGTCAGGACGCTGCGTCCCGACCTGCGGGTGGAGACCGGCTTCCTGGACTTCAACGTTCCCTCGGTGCCGGGCGTCCTGGAGTCCCTGGAGACGGAGGGCGTGCGGGACGTGGTGGTCCTCCCGCTGCTGCTGACCCGCGCCTTCCACGCCAAGGCGGACATCCCCGCCGTCCTGGCGGCGGCGCCGCCCCGGCTGCGGATCCGGCAGGCCGAGGTGCTCGGCCCTTCGCCGCTGCTGCTGTCGGCGCTGGAACGGCGCCTGTACGAGGCGGGCCTCACGCCCGCCGACAAGTCCTCGACCGGGGTCGTACTGGCCTCGGCGGGGTCCTCCGACCCGGAGGCGATCGCAGTGATCGCTGAAATCGCGCGGGAGTGGCGGCTCACCGGTTGGTGCGCCGTGCGGCCTGCGTTCGCCTCCGCATCCCTCCCGCGCACCGAGGACGCGGTGCGGCAGTTGCGCGCGCTGGGGTGTGCGCGCGTCGCGGTGGCCCCGTACGTCCTGGCCCCGGGATTCCTGCCGGACCGCATCGCGCGGGGCGCGGCCGGGGCGGATGTGCTGGCGGACGTCCTGGGGCCCGCACCGGAGGTGGCGCGGGTGCTGCTGGAGCGGTACGACGCCGCGCGGGCGCCGTCGGCGCGGGCGGCCGGGGCCGCCTGAGGTCAGGGACCGGTCAGTTCCACCAGCTTGGTGACGGTGTTCCAGTTGCGGGTGGTGGCGACGACACCCTTGTTGACAGCGGGTTTGGCCAGGGCCTCGGCGAGCTTGGAGCGGCCGAGGCCGTCCGGCGCGTGGAGGTACAGGGCGCGGTCGCCGAGCCGGAACTCCTCGGGCAGGAAGGCGGCCCGGTCGACCGGCGCGAAGCGCTCCTCGGTGACCGGCGCGGAGAAGTACGTGACGTGCAGCTGCCTGGCCTCCAGTTCGGCGGCGGGGAAGGGGCACGCCTCGACGACCGCCTCCAGGTAGGCGTGGTCGCGCACGATCACGTCCACCGGGAAGCCGAACCGCTCCTCGATCGCCCGGGCGAGGCCGGCCGCGAGGGAGTCCTCGTCGCCGTGGTCGGAGGCGAAGACGGCCTGCCCGCTCTGCAGATGGGTGCGTACGGCGTCGTGTCCGAGGGAGGTCAGCAGCGCGCGCAGGTCGGCCATCGGGACCTTCCGGCGGCCGCCCACGTTGATCCCGCGCAGCAGGGCCGCGTACATCGTCGTCATCGGCACACCTTAGAACGGCCGTCGTGCCCCGTGGGGGTGGGCACGACGGCCGGGGCGCGCGCCGGGCGCACGTGCGTGTCACTCTCTCCGATGCGGGGCGGGGGATTCAACCACTGCCCGCGCCTGTGACTTGGCCGACAACCCTGCGGACGTGCCCCGTCCCGTCACCGCCCCTGATCAACGCACGCGTGGGCCCCCGATACGTGTAGGGGGCGGGGATCCTCCTCAGCGGTGAGGACGGCGGTCCGGAGGGATGAGGGGGCGGCGCCGTACGTCGCCTGGGAGCACGACGCGTCGGCCTTATGCCGGCCATACCTTCGAATCGCAAGGTGACGGCAGGGGGCCGGCACCGCACGTGAGGGGGCAGGCCGGTCATGCGGAACCGAGAGACACGGGTGCGGGGCATCGCCGCCCGGGCGGGTGGCTGGAGCGCCCGGCACCGGTGGGCCGCCGTCGGGATCTGGGTGCTGTTCGTCGTGCTGGCGATGGGGCTCGGCTCGGCGGCCGGCCGCGTCGACGTCGAGGACAGCGACCAGATGGGCGGCGAGACGCACACCGCCGCCCGGATCGTGGAGGACGCCGGGATCGACGAACCGGCCGGTGAGACGGTGCTGATCCAGGCGAGGTCCGGCGGTGTGAAGGCCACGGACGCCGAGTTCCGGGCCGCCGTCGGCGCGGTCGTCACGGCGGTGGAGAAGACCGGGGAGGTCACGGGCGTCACCTCGCCGTACGACGCCAGGACGATCTCCGAGGACGGGCGCAGCGCGCTGGTCCAGTTCGACATGCGCGGCGAGGCGGACACCGCGGGCGAGCGGGTCGAGCCGGTCCTGAAGGCGGTCGAGGGCGTCCAGAAGGAGCACGAGTCGCTGCGGATCGAGGAGATCGGCGGCGCCAGCATGATGAAGACGTTCGACGACGCGTTCGGCGACGACTTCAAGAAGGCCGAGTACTCGGCGGTGCCGGTGGCCCTCGGCATCCTGCTGGTCGCCTTCGGCGCGCTGGTGGCGGCACTGGTCCCGGTGGCGCTGGCGATCACCGCGATCATCGCGACGATGGGCCTGATGGGCCTGGTCAGTCACTTCCAGCCGATGAGCGAGACCGCCAACTCCGTGATGCTGCTGGTCGGTCTGGCCGTCGGCGTCGACTACTGCCTGTTCTACCTGCGCCGCGAGCGCGAGGAACGCGCGGCGGGCCGGGACGCGCAGACGGCGCTGAGGATCGCCGCCGCCACCAGTGGCCGGGCGATCGTGGTCTCCGGTGTCACGGTGTGCGTGGCGATGGCGGGCATGCTGTTCACGGGCATCGCCGAGTTCGAGGCGATGGGCCTGGCGTCGCTGATGGTGGTCGCGGTCGCCATGGTCGGCTCGGTGACGGTGCTGCCGGCGCTGCTGTCCCTGCTGGGCGAGCGGGTCGAGAAGGGCCGCGTGCCGTTCCTGCGCCGACGCAGGCCGGGCGGCTCCGCCGGTGAGGGCAGCCGGTTCTGGACGGCCGTGCTGAAGGGCGTCCTCGCCAAGCCGCTGCTGTCCGCCGCGGTCGCCGTCGGCGCGCTGCTGGCCGTCGCCGCGCCCGCCCTCGGCATGAAGACCCAGAACCTCACGCTGGACCAGGAGTTCGGCGACTCGCTGCCCATCGTGCAGACGTACAACCGGGTCAACGAGGCCTTCCCCGGCGGTTCCGACCCGGCCGAGGTGGTCGTGAAGGCCGACGACATCAACGCGCCCGAGGTCCGGGCGGCGCTCGCCGACTTTCGTGAGCGGGCGATCAGTTCGGGTGCCTCGCGCGGTCCGGTGGACATCACGATGCACGACGAGCAGAACGTCGCGCTGGTCTACGTGCCGTTGGTGGGCGGCTCCGACCAGGACAAGGCGGGCGAGAGCCTGGAGAAGCTGCGCGACGACGTGCGGCCGGCGACGCTGGGCGAGGTCGACGGCGTTCAGGCCCCGATCACCGGGCAGGTGGCCGGCAACAAGGACTTCAACGACCAGCTCGTCGGCTCGGTCCTGCCGGTCTTCGCCTTCGTCGTGGTCTTCGCCTTCCTGCTGATGCTGCTGTCCTTCCGCTCGCTGACGGTCGCGCTCACCTCGATCGTGCTGAACCTGCTGTCGGTGGGAGCGGCGTACGGCATCCTGGTCGCCGTCTTCCAGCACGGCTGGGGTGCCTCGCTGGTGGGCGCGGAGGGCGTGGGCGCCATCATCACGTGGCTGCCGCTGTTCCTCTTCGTGATCCTGTTCGGTCTGTCGATGGACTATCACGTCTTCGTGGTCTCCCGGATCCGCGAGGCACGGCTGCGCGGGCGCTCGACCCGGGACGCGATCCAGCACGGCGTGGTCACCACGGCGGGCGTCGTCACCAGCGCCGCCGTCATCATGGTCGCGGTGTTCGCCATCTTCGGCACGCTGTCCATGCAGTCGATGAAGCAGATGGGCGTGGGCCTGGCCGCGGCGGTGCTCATCGACGCGACGATCATCCGGGGCGTGCTGCTGCCGGCCGTGATGTCGCTGCTCGGCGAGCGCAACTGGTACCTGCCGAAGTGGCTGCACCGGCTGCCGGACCTCACCCACGACGAGGCGCCCGAGGCACTCGCGCCGGCCGTCCGGGACGGCGAGGGCGAGCGCGGGGAGCGGGGCGAACCGGTCGGGGTCTGACCGGCGCGCCCATGGCCGCAGGGCCCGCCGGTTCCGGGGGAACCGGCGGGCCCTGCGGTGTGCGGTACGGGGAAGTCAGCGCCTCGCCGCGGCCAGTTCGGCCTCGATGAGGTCGGCGGCCCGCCGGGTGCCGCCCTCCTGGGCCATCTGCGCCTGGATCTCCTTCAGCCGCCCGGCCACCTCGGCGTCGTCGACCAGGGCGAGGGCGGCGGTGCGCAGCGCCTCGGCGGTGGCCTCCTCGGTCGGGAGGGTACGGGCGACACCGAGGCCCTGGAGGATGTCGGCGTTGCCGAACTGGTCCGCGGCCTGCGGTACGGCGATCATCGGCGTGGCGGTTGCCAGGCCCTCCTGACTGCCGCCGGCGCCCGCGTGGGTGACGAACAGGTCGGCCTGCTGGAGGATCGCCAACTGCGGCACCCAGGTGCGCACTTCCACGCCGGCCGGTACGTCGCCCAGCTCGGCGGGGTCGACGTGCCGGCCGACCTGGAGCACCGTGTGCCAGCCGGGCAGCTCGCCGAAGGCCTCGACGCACTCCCGGTAGAACGCGGGCTGCTTGGTGAAGGCGGACCCGAGGGAGACGAGCACGACCTTGTCGGCACCCTCGGGACGCGTCCAGCCCCCCTCGGCGGTGCGGTCCCCCTGGCAGGCGCCGACGAAGGTGTAGGCCCTCTCGTCCATCCGGTCGGCCTGGGGCTGGAGCGCCCTGGGGATCAGCACCAGGGAGCGGGCGGGGCGACCGAGGAACGGGTCGGGGTGCTCGCTGATCCCGTTCTCCTCCAGCCAGGCCTGGAAGCGGGCGTAGTAGGCCCGGCCGCGCTCGGTCTTCAGCGGCTCCTCCCACATCGGCTCGGCGACCTCCTGCTCGTATCCCTCCCAGGCGACCATGCAGGGCGACAGGGAGATCGCCGGCACGTTCCAGCGGCGGCTGAGGACGCGGGCGGTGTACGAGGCGATGTCGTGCAGGACCAGGTCCGGCTCGTCCCCCTCGTACGCCTCGGCGAGCTGCGGGAGCGACTGGATCGCGTCGTCGAGGAAGGGCTCGACGTTGTCCAGCAGGGTGCTCCCCCATGCCTCGGGGTCGGCGTCGGGGCCGGGCAGCGTGCTGTTCCAGAGCTTGGGCTCGGCGCCGGCCTCGGCGACCTTGTCCGCGAGCAGCGGCGGGATCGCGTAGGTCACCCGGTGCCCCCGCGCGACGAGCTCGCGGATCACCTCGAGGCTGGGGTTCACGTGACCGTGGGCGGCGATGGAGAACATGGCGATGTGCGCGGGAGTGGGCATGACTCCACCGTATGCGAGACGAGACGTCTCGTGCAACTGATAACGCTTCACCCCGCCAGCTCCTCGTGCAGCCGCAGCCAGCGGCCGGGCGCGACCTCGCCGACGAGCACGCCGGGATCGAGCCGCGCGGCCCGGAACGCCGCGTCCACCCGGCGCCGCGGGTGGGCCCGGCGCAGGGAGGCGTGCAGCGAGCCGCCGACACCCGAGAAGCCGAGTTCGACCAGGTCCGCCCAGGTCCGGCGGGCGGCGGCTTCGGTCAGCAGCGGGGTGCGGCGCCGTTCGATGCGGAGGATGCCGGCGTCGACGCGCGGCGCCGGGCGGAAGCGGTGCCGGCCCACCCGGCCCACCAGCCGCCATTCGTGCCGCGGCCAGGTCAGGACCGTGAGCAGGCTCCAGCGGCCGTAGTCACCGGTGCGCTTGCGGGCGTACTCGAGCTGGGTGAGGAGGGTGGCTTCGGTGAGAGCGGGTGCGGTCAGGCACCAGTCGACGATGCCGGCCGTGCGGGAGAACGGGACGTTCCCGGCCACCGAGAAGGGCGCGCGCGGAGGCCGGGAGGCGAGGAAGTCACCGGCGACGACGCGGACGTGCGGGCTGCGCGCGAAACGGGCGCGCAGTACCGGCACGAGCCGGGGGTCGATCTCGTGGGCGTGCAGCTCGCGGCTGCGGCGGGCGAGCGGCTCGGTGAGGGCGCCCTTGCCCGCGCCCACCTCGACGACGAGGGGCGGGCGCCCGCGGTCGGGGGCGGCGAGCCGGGCGACGTGGTCGGCGGTGGCGCGGTCGGTGAGGAAGTTCTGCGAGAGCGTGCGGGCACGCTGGGTGGGGCGGGCCATGGCCTGCGGTCCTTGTCTTCCGTGACGAAGGGGAAAAGGGCAGCCGAAGGCCCTGACCGGAAGACGAAGGCGAAAAGGGATGCGGAGGCTCAGCCCCGCCGCAGGCGCGCCGGGCGCGAAGGACGCTTCGGGCGCGTCAGCGGCGGGGGGACCCCGGGCCGGTCAGGGCTCCGGGGCCACGACGCATCCTGATGGCGTACGTGCAGCCCCGGCCGAGACCGGAGTTGAAGATCGCGTTGAAAGCTGCCACGGAGCCGACGCTAGGCGGGGCCGCGCCCGGCGGGCAACCGGTTTTCGCGCGAACGGCCGCCGGCGCGGACGGCCGCCGGTGCGGACAGCCGTCGGTGCGGACAGCCGTCGCTGCGGACAGCCGTCGCTGCGGGCGGCCGTTAGCGCTGGTAGCGGGCGAGCACCAGGTTCCCGTCCTCCTCCATCCTGTGGCGCAGTTCGTCCATGCCGATCGCCCCGCTGTAGTACTCCTGGAGCGCCGGTGTCGCGACCTTGTCCTTCCACTCGGCGTAGCCCCGCACGGACTGCGCGGGCGCCGGGCGCAGGTGCCCGGCGAGGGCGGTGCCGGTGGCCCAGCCGTGCTCGGCCGTGTGCAGGGCGGGGTCCTTCAGGGCCTGCTCGCCGGTGGGCAGCATCCAGTCGCCGAGTGCGAGGCGCACCATGTTGTCCGGCTGGAGGAGGAAGTCGACGAACGCGGCCGCCTCCTTCTTGTGCGGGCTGTCCTCGGCGACCGACAGGGTCTGCGGGCTGACGCCCTGGGCGAGTCCGTCGGCGCCGGCCGGGGCGGGCAGCACCTGCCAGTCGAAGCCCTCGGGCGCCTGCTGCTCGATCTGCTGGCGGTAGGAGAAGCCGAGCGGCACCATCGCGTACGTGCCCGCGAAGAAGCCGGGCAGGGTGTCGGAGCCGCCGCTGCCCAGGGTGGTGGGCGAGGCGCTGCGGTCGGTGCGGACCTGCTCCCGGACGGTGCGGGGCACCACCTGGTCGCCCTCCTCGAAGCGGACGGTCACCCTGCCGTCGGCGCCGCGGTGGAAGAGCCGGCCGCCGGTGGACAGGGAGAGGTTGAGCGTGGCGGAGACGGGCTCCTTCAGCGGCCAGGCCACCCCGTACCTCCCCTCGCCGCTCAGCTCCTTCGTCACCTGCCGGAACTCCGGCCAGGTCCAGGGGTGTTCCGGCGTGGGGATCCGCACGCCCGACTTCCTCAGCAGGGCCGCGTTGGCGATCAGCACCCGCGGCTCCTGGAGGAACGGCACGCCGTAGACGCCGTCGCCGAACGTGGCCGCCTCCCAACTGCGCTCCGGTATGTCCGACGTCAGCCGTGCGGGCAGCAGCCCGGTGAGGTCGGCGAGGTAGCCGCCGTAGGCGAAGTCCGCGAGGTCGTCGGAGGCGTCGTGGATGATGTCGGGTGCCTCACCGCCCTCGAAGGAGGTGAGGAGCTGGTCGTGGACGCTGTCCCAGCTGCCCTGGACGTACTCGACGCGCACGTCCGGGTGGGTGGCGTTCCACTCGCGCACCAGTTCCTTGTTGGCCTTCACCGACTCGTCCTGCCAGGCCAGGGACTGGAAACGGAGGGTGATCCGGCCGTCGTCGCGGTCGCCGCCCCCCGCACAGCCGGCGAGGAGCAGGACGAGGGCGAGGAGCAGGGTGGTGGTTCTGGTGCGCATCAGCTCTTCACCGCCCCGGCGAGCATGCCGCCCGTGATCCGCCGCTGGATGAGGGCGAAGACCACCAGCGAGGGCAGGGTGGCGAGGACGGCAGCGGCGGCGAGGGGTCCGAGGTCGGCGACGCCCTCGGCGCCGATGAAGTGGGTGAGGATCACGGGCAGGGTCTGTTTCTCCGGTGTCTTGAGCAGCACCAGCGCGAAGAAGAACTCGTTCCACGCGGTGATGAACGCGAACAGGGCCGTCGCGACGATCCCCGGCGCGAGCAGCGGCGCGGTCACCGAGACCAGCGTCCGCAGCCGGCCGGCGCCGTCGACCGCGGCCGCCTCCTCCAGCTCGCGCGGTACGGCGCGGACGTACCCGGCGAGCATCCACAGCGCGAACGGAAGCGACCACACGACGTACACCATCACCAGGCCGGGGACGGAGTTGATCAGTCCGAGGTTCTTGAGGACCAGGAACAGCGGGATGATCAGCAGCACGAAGGGGAAAGCCTGGCTGACCACGACCCAGCCGGTGGCCGCCTTGACGAGCCGGCCGCGACGGCGGGCCATGACGTACGCCATCGGCGTCGCGATCAGCACCGCGACCAGGGCGGCGCCGAGCGCGGCGAGCAGGGAGTTGAGCCCGGCGCGCAGCAGCGGCTGCTCGTCGAAGGCCTGCCGGAAGTTGTCGAGGGTGGGGTGCTCGGGGATCCAGGTGGGATGCAGACTGGCCAGCTCGCGCGGCGGTTTGAAGGCGACGGAGATCAGCCACAGGAACGGGAAGGCGAGGAAGACCAGATACGCGAGCAGTGCGGCGTACTGGCCCACCCGGGCGCTCGTCGAGGTCCTCACGCCTCGTCACCTCCCCCGGCTCCGCCGCGCAGCCGGCCGACGAGGAAGACGGCCAGCACGACCGAGATCACCGCGACCAGTACGCAGCCCATCGCCGCCGCGTAGCCGAACTGCCCGTAGTGGAATGCCTCTTCGTAGGCGAAGAGCATGGGCAGCCGGGTGCGTCCGCCCGGACCGCCGTTGGTCAGCACGTAGACCAGGGCGAAGGAGTTGAAGTTCCAGATGAGGTTGAGCGCGGTGATGGCGAGGGCCACGGGCCTGAGGGCGGGCCAGGTGACCGTGCGAAAGCGCCGCCAGGCGCCCGCGCCGTCGACGGCGGCGGCCTCGTGCAGCTCGCGCGGGGTGTTCTGGAGCCCGGCGAGCAGGGCGACCGTGGTCTGCGGCATGCCGGCCCAGACGCCGACCACGATGACGGCGGGCAGGGCGGTGCCGAGCCCGCTGAGCCAGTCGCGGCCGTCGCCGAGACCGAGGTCGCGCAGGGTCTCGTTGAGGATGCCCGCGTCCGTGTTGTAGACGAGCCGCCACATGATGCCGACGACGACCTCGGGCATCGCCCAGGGGACGATCGCGAGAGCGCGGGCCAGCCAGCGCAGCCTCAGGTTCTGGTCGAGCAGCAGGGCGAGGCCGAGCGCGAGCAGGAACTGCGGCACCGTCACCCCGGCGGCCCACACCAGGCCGATCCGGAACGACTCCCAGAACAGCGTGTCGTGCAGCAGGTCCTGGAAGTTCAGCGCGCCGATCCACTGGGTGGGTTCCGTGCGGCCCGACTGGGCGTCGGTGAACGCCAGCAGGATGCCGTAGAGCAGCGGACCGACGCTGAGGACCAGGATCGGGATCAGCGCGGGCAGCACCAGGAACCAGGCGCCGTGGTCCGGTCCGCCCGGTGGGCGGTCCGTGCCGGGCGCGTCACGCGCCGGTCTTCTCGCATCGGTCACCGATGTCACGTAATCAACCGTTTTGCACGGCTCGGACGGGCCTGGCCATGGTCGTGAAGTGACCGTGTCCCGTCAAGGGTCCGCGTACACCCTCCCACCAGTGCGAATGCGACACTGACCGACGGTCGGCGAGCACACGGGACTCGCGGGAGAACATCGAGGGCACGGAGGCGCGGGACGATGGACGAGGTACGGGCGCGTGAGGTGCTGGCCGCGGCGGGGGTGCTGCCCGGCGCGGCCCGGGAGGCACGGGAGGCACGGCTGCTGGCGCTCGGCGAGAACGCCGTGTTCGCCTCCGGGGACCTGGCGGTCAAGGTCGGCCGCGACGCCGAACTGCTGGACCGGGCGCGCCGGGAGCTGGCCGTCGCGCTCTGGCTGGAGGAGGCGGGCGTGCCCGCGGTGCGGGCGGCCGACCCGACGGCGCTGATCGTCGACGGGCACCCGGTGACCGTGTGGCGCCGCCTGCCCGAGCCGGTGCGGCCCACCGAGCCGCGGGACGTGGCCGCGCTGCTCCGGCTCGTCCACGAGCTGCCCCTCCCCTCGTCCTTCGAGCTGCCGCCCCGCGAACTGCTGGGCGGCGTGGAACGCTGGCTGCGCCTCGCGGGCGACGTGATCGACCCGGCGGACGCCGCGTACCTGCGGGAGCGGCGGGACGGCTTCGCGTCGGCCGCCGCCGCGCTCACCCCGCACCTGCCGAGGGGCCCGATCCACGGGGACGCGCTGCCCCGCAACGTGCACGTCGGCCCCCGAGGACCGGTCCTGATCGACCTGGAGACCTTCTCCGCCGACCTGCGCGAGCACGACCTCGTGGTGATGGCGCTGAGCCGGGACCGCTACGGGCTGCCCGCCGAGGCGTACGACGCCTTCACCGCGACCTACGGCTGGGACGTGCGCGAGTGGGACGGCTGCGCCGTGCTCCGCGGCGCCCGGGAGACCGCCAGCTGCGCCTGGGTCGCCCAGCACGCGCCGAGCAACCCGAAGGCCCTGGCCGAGTTCGAGCGCCGGGTGGCGTCGCTGCGGGACGGGGACCCGACGGTGCGGTGGTACCCCTTCTGACCCGGCGCGGCTGCTCAGGCACGGCTGCTCCGGCAGGGGTGCTCCGGCAGGGACGCTCAGACCCGCTCGTCGGCCGGTTCCGCGGTCAGCTCGCGCAGCGGCCAGGTCCCGTCGACGAGGGCCGTGGGATCGCCCTTGCGCCGCAGGAAGGCCTGGAAGTCGGCCGCCCACTCGGCGCACCACTCGATCTGACGGCGGTGCAGCTCCGCCGGACCGAAGGCCGCGACCTTGGGGTGCCGGCCGGCTATCGCGCAGGCGAGCCGCGCGGCGGCGAGGGCGTCGGCCGTGGCGTCGTGGGCGGCGTCGAGCGGGACGCCGTACTCCCGGCAGACCGCCTCCAGATTGCGCTTGCCCCGGCGGTAGCGGTCGACGGAACGGTCGATGGTGTACGGATCGACGACCGGGGCGGGGTCCAGACCGCCCAGGCGCTCGCGCAGGGACGGCAGTCCGTGCCGCCGCAGCTCGGCGGAGAGCAGGGTGAGGTCGAAGGCCGCGTTGTAGGCGACGACCGGGACGCCCGCCTTCCAGTGGTCCGTGAGGACGCCGGCGATGGCGTCGGCGACCTGGTCGGCGGGCCGGCCTTCCCTGGCCGCCCGCTCGTTGCTGATCCCGTGCACCGCGACCGCGTCCGCCGGGATCTCCACGCCGGGGTCGGCCAGCCACTCCCGGCGGCCGAGCGGAACTCCGCCCCTGACCTCGATCACGGCTCCCGTGACGATGCGCGCCTGGCGCGGATCGGTGCCGGTCGTCTCCAGGTCGAAGCCGATCAGCAGCTCGCGGTGCCAGCCCATGGGCGGTCCCCCTCCTCGGTGGTGCGTCCCCCAGTGGTCTCCACCTTCGCACGGGCCACTGACAATCAGAGGATCGCCTTCCGCTTCCGCTCGCGAGGTCCCGGGAACACGCCGGTCAGGACACCGGGCGCGAATCCGCCCACATCAGCTCGAACTCCTCACGGTAGGTGGGGAAGAGTCCGCCTTCCTCCAGCCGGTCCGACTTCACGACCTTTCCGCCGTTGCGTCCGTTGCGCAGGACGAGGACCGGTGCCTCCATGCCGCGCGTCCGGCGCAGGTAGGACTGAACGACCGCGATGCCGTCGGTGCCGTCCCCGTCGACGAGGTACGCCGTGAAGCGGGGTGTCTCGTCGAAGACCTGGATCTCGAAGGCGCCCGGGTCCCGCAACCGGGCCCGCACCCGGCGCATGTGCAGGATGTTCATCTCCACGGCGCGGCTCAGCTCGCCCCGCTTGATGCCCAGTTCGCGCTCCCGGCGCTTGATCGCGCTGGAGGCCGGGTTCAGGAAGAGCAGCCGGACCCGGCCGCCGGCCTCGGCCATCCGCAGCAGGCGCCGGCCGGAGAAGTTCTGCACCAGGAGGTTGAGGCCGATGCCCAGTGCGTCCACCCGGCGGGCGCTGCCGAACAGGTCCTCGGCGGGGAACTGGCGCAGCAGCCGCACCCGGTCCGGGTGCACGGCGACCACGTCGGCGTAGCGGTCCCCGACCAGGTCCTCCACCGCGTCCACCGGCAGGCGGCGGGCGGAGGGCACGTCACTGCCCGCGCCGAGGACTTCGAGCAGCCGCGCGGCGGCCCGTTCGGCCTGGTTGAGGACGGCCTCGGACAGGGCCCGGTTGCGGGAGACGACGTTGCGGGTGACCTCCAGCTCGTCCAGGGCCAGTTCGACGTCGCGGCGCTCGTCCACGTAGGGCTCGAAGCAGGGCCAGTGCTGCACCATCAGCTCGCGCAGCTGGGGCAGGGTGAGGAAGCTGAGCACGTTGTCGTCGGCCGGGTCGAGCAGGTAGCCCTTGCGGCGGCTGACCTCGCGGACCGCGACGGCGCGCTGCACCCACTCCTGGCCGGCGGGCCCGGCGGCGGCGACCACCCAGTCGTCGCCGTGGACCGGTTCGTAGACGGGCCGCAGGACGGCGGCGACCACCGCGCGCAGCCGCTGTTCGACGAGGTTGAGCCAGATGTAGGCCCGGCCCGCCCGCTGCGCACGGGTGCGCACCTCGTGCCAGTCCCCGGCGTCCCAGTCCAGCTCCGGACCGATCGCGCCCGCGTTCATCGGCCGCGCCAGGGACACCGCACCGGGCGGGACGTCCGTGGAGGTCCCCTGGTGACCCTCGTCACCAGGAGGCAGCTCCAGCCCTCCCGAGCCCACCCGAGTACCGCCTTCCGCTCCCCCGGTCACTGCCGGGGACACCCCGTCCCAACGATCAAGGAAGGGTACTCCGGGAGCGGTCCGCGGTGCAGCCCGATGGACGGGCCGGTTTTCACCAACGTCGTTGGCCCGCGGGCGTGTTCCCCACCGGCTCACACCGGGGAGTGAGCGGATTCATAGCGGTGACGTGGGCGGGGTACGACGGGGGAGGCCGGGCACCCGCACGGGGTCCGACGGAACAGAACGCCGAGGGATGGGTATGAGGACGTACGTGCTAGGTGGTCACCTCACTTTCGGGGAGACTTCCGCGGGACTCGCAGCCAAGGCGTCCACAGCGGCGCCCCACACCTGAAAGAGTCGTGTTCATGCAGGTCTGGCCTGGAGAGGCATATCCACTGGGTGCCACGTACGACGGCGCCGGCACCAATTTCGCGGTCTTCACGGAGGCCGCCGACCGAGTAGAGCTGTGTCTGCTGCACGACGACGGCTCGGAGACGGCGATCGAGCTACGGGAGAGCGACGCCTTCGTACGGCACGCCTACGTGCCGGGGGTGATGCCCGGGCAGCGGTACGGGTACCGCGTGCACGGCCCCTACGCCCCGGAGCGCGGGCTGCGCTGCAACAGCGCCAAGCTGCTCCTCGATCCGTACGCGCGTGCGATCAGCGGCGAGATCCAGTGGGGCGAGGAGGTGTACGGCTACCACTTCGGCGAACCCGAGCGGCGCAACGACCTGGACTCCGCCCCGCACACGATGACGTCGGTCGTGGTCAACCCGTACTTCGACTGGGGCGACGACCGGCGCCCCCGGACGGAGTACCACCACACGGTGATCTACGAGGCCCATGTGAAGGGCCTGACCATGCGGCATCCCGATCTCCCGGAAGAACTGCGAGGCACCTACGCGGGCCTCGCGCACCCGGCGGTGATCGAGCACCTCACGGGGCTCGGGGTGACCGCGCTGGAACTGATGCCGGTTCATCAGTTCGTCAACGACCACCGCCTGGTGGACATGGGGCTCAACAACTACTGGGGCTACAACACGGTCGGCTTCTTCGCCCCGCACAACGCGTACGCCTCCTGGGGCGACCGCGGCCAGCAGGTGCTGGAGTTCAAGTCGGCGGTCAAGGCGCTGCACGAGGCGGGGATCGAGGTGATCCTGGACGTCGTCTACAACCACACCGCCGAAGGCAACCACCTGGGGCCGACGCTGTCCTTCAAGGGCCTGGACAACCCCTCGTACTACCGGCTGACGGACGACCCCCGGTACTACATGGACACCACGGGGACCGGGAACTCGCTGCTGATGCGGTCCCCGCACGTCCTTCAGATGATCATGGACTCGCTGCGGTACTGGGTCACCGAGATGCACGTCGACGGGTTCCGTTTCGACCTCGCGGCCACCCTGGCACGGCAGTTCCACGAGGTGGACCGGCTGTCGTCGTTCTTCGACCTGGTGCAGCAGGACCCCGTGGTCTCGCAGGTGAAGCTGATCGCCGAGCCCTGGGACGTGGGCGAGGGCGGCTACCAGGTGGGCAACTTCCCGCCGCTGTGGACCGAGTGGAACGGCAAGTACCGGGACACGGTGCGGGACCTGTGGCGGGGCGAGCCGCGCACGCTGGCGGAGTTCGCCTCCCGGCTGACCGGGTCGTCCGACCTCTACCAGGACGACGGGCGGCGCCCGCTGGCCTCGATCAACTTCGTGACCTGCCACGACGGCTTCACCCTGCACGACATGGTGGCCTACAACGACAAGCACAACGAGGCCAACGGCGAGGAGAACCGGGACGGCGAGAGCCACAACCGCTCCTGGAACTGCGGCGCCGAGGGCGACACCGACGACCCCGCGGTGCTGGACCTGCGGGCACGGCAGATGCGCAACTTCATCGCCACCCTGCTGCTCTCCCAGGGCGTCCCGATGATCAGCCACGGTGACGAGTTCGCCCGCACCCAGCGGGGCAACAACAACGCGTACTGCCAGGACAACGAGCTGGCGTGGGTGCAGTGGCCGGAGGACGACCACGACCTGCTGCGGTTCACCCGCGCCATGGTGTGGCTGCGCAAGGACCACCCGGTCCTGCGCAGGCGCCGCTTCTTCCACGGGCGCCCGGTGCAGGGCACGCACGACGAGCTGTCGGACATCGCCTGGTTCACCCCGGAGGGCGCGGAGATGACCCAGCGGGACTGGAACTCGGCGCGGGCTTCGGCGCTCACCGTGTTCCTGAACGGCAACGCGATCTCCGAGCCCGACCCGCGCGGGGAGCGCATCGCCGACGACTCGTTCCTGCTGATGTTCAACGCCTCGCCGAAGCCGCTCGACTTCGTGGTGCCGGTCGACCACGGCCGGCAGTGGGAAGTGGTCGTCGACACCGCGCTGACGGAGGGAGTGCCCACGGACACCGGCCCGAAGGTGCAGGCAGGTGACCGGCTGACGCTGGTGGACCGGAGCCTGACGGTGCTCCAGCGTCCCGTGTAGGCGCTCACCGGCTCACCGGCCCCCTGCACCCGAGCAGGGGGCCGGTGACAGGAAAGGCGGCGGGGCGGGTACGTAGCTTTCCATGACACCTGAGCGACCCGACCCGGTGCCCTCCCCGGCCTCCTCCGCCCCCGCCGACTCGCCCGCCGCGCCCGCCCCCTCGGCCACCTACCGGCTCCAGCTCCAGCCGGACTTCCCCTTCGAAGCCGCCGCGGCGGCCGTGCCGTACCTGGCCTCGCTCGGGGTGTCGCACCTGCACCTGTCGCCCGTGCTCGAGGCGGTCCCGGGCTCGCTGCACGGCTACGACGTCGTCGACCACGCGCGCGTACGCGCCGAGCTGGGCGGCGAGGAGGGACTGCGGGCGCTGTCGCGCACCGCGCGGGAGCACGGTCTGGGTCTGGTGGTGGACATCGTGCCGAACCACATGGCGATGTCCCCGCGGCACAACCGCGCCCTGTGGGAGGTGCTGCGCGAAGGGCCCGAGTCGCCGTACGCGCGGTGGTTCGACATCGACTGGCAGGCACAGGGCGGCCGGGTGCTGCTGCCGGTGCTGGGCGCCCCGGTCGGCGAGGTGCTGGCCGATCTCCGGGTCGACGGCGACGTGCTGCGCTACCACGAGCACGCCTTCCCGCTGCGGGAGGGCACCGCGGACCTGCCGCTGCCCCGGCTCCTGGACGCGCAGTGGTACCGGCCGGTGTGGTGGCGGCTGGCCCGTACCGAGCTGAACTACCGGCGCTTCTTCAGCATCTCGGAGCTGATCGGCGTGCGCGTGGAGGACCCGGAGGTGTTCGACGCCACGCACGGGACCGTCCTGCGGCTGCTGCGCGAGGGCGTGATCGACGGACTGCGCGTCGACCATCCCGACGGCCTCGCCGATCCCGGCGCGTACCTGGAGCGGCTGCACCGGGCGAGCGGCGGCCGGTGGACGGTGGTGGAGAAGATCCTCGCGGACGGGGAGCGGCTGCCCGCCGCCTGGCCGGTCGCCGGCACGACCGGCTACGACGCCCTGCGGCACGTCGACGGGCTCTTCACGGACCCGGCGGGGTACGGGCAACTGCTCGACCACTACCGCCGGTTCGCCGCTCCGCGGGCGGACCGGGGCGGGGACTGGGCGGCGACGGTGCGGCACGCCGCGTACCAGGTGCTGACGCACGAGCTGGCCACCGAGACGGACCGGCTGACCCGGGTGGCGCACCGCCTGTGCGCCGGCTCGCCGGAGCCGGCGCTGCGCGACCGGGTGCCCTGGGCGCTGCGCACGGCGCTGCGGGAACTGCTGGTCCGGCTGGAGGTGTACCGGCCGTACAGCACGGCGGACGCGGCGACCGTCGTCACCGAGGAGGCGGCGGCCGAGGCACGGCGCGCCTTCGCGGTGCCGGAGGAGGCCGGCGCGGTGGACGTGGTACGGGACCTGCTGCTCGGGCGGTACGGGGACGGGCCCGGTCAGGTGGAGTTCCGGACGCGCTTCGCGCAGACCGCGTCGGCGCTGCGCGCCAAGTCCGTCGAGGACACCGCCTTCTACCGCTACGTGCCGCTGCTGTCGGCGACCGAGGTGGGGGGCGACCCCGGCCGTCCGGCGGTGTCGGCGCGGGAGTTCCACACGTACTGCGCGCGCGTGCAGCGGGACTGGCCGACGACGGGCACGGTGGTCTCGACCCACGACACCAAGCGCAGCGCCGACGTGCGTGCCGCGCTGGCGGTGCTCACCCAGTGCCCGGCGCGGTGGGAGGACGTCCTGGCGGAGGCCGCCCGCCCGGGCGAGGGGGCGCCGGACGGGCAGGCGGCGTGGGCGGCCTGGCAGACGGTGTTCGGGCTGGGCCCGGCGGACGGGGAGCGCGTGCGCGAGGCGCTGCTGAAGCACGTGCGCGAAGCGGGCACGCACACCAGCTGGACGGAGCAGGAGCCCGCGTACGAGGAGGCGGTGGCCCGGTTCGTGGCGGCGGGGCCGTGCGGCGTCCCGGGCGAGCGGGTGGCCGCCCTGCGCGAGGCGCTCGGGCCGCACGTGCGGGCGAACGTCCTCGGTACCGCCCTCGTCCACCTGACGATGCCGGGCGTGCCGGACCTCTACCAGGGGACCGAGCACGAGTACCGGGCGCTGGTGGACCCGGACAACCGCCGGCCGGTCGACTTCCCCGCCGGGGTGGGGGAGCCGGACGCCGGGGAGAAGGCGGCGGTGACCCGGGCGGCGCTGGCCCTGCGGGCGCGGCGGCCCGAGGCGTTCGGCGACGCGGCGACGTACGAGCCGCTGCCCGCCGACGGTCCGGCGGCGGAGCACTGCGTGGCGTTCGCCCGCTCCGGCCGGGTCGTGACGGCCGTGACCCGGCTGTCGCTGCGGCTGGCGGAGGCGGGCGGCTGGCGCGGCACGACGCTGGCGCTGCCGCCGGGCCGGTGGGCCGACGCGCTGGTGCCGGGGCGGTCGTTCAAGGGGCACGCGCGCGTGGCGGACCTGTTCGCGGACACGCCGGTGGCACTGCTGGAGCGGGTGGATGCGGCGCGGGAGTAGGTTCTGCCGTCACCTTTCCGTCGTCCGGCCGGAGGGCGGGCTCGGCGGCGTCGGGCGGGCTCCCGGTGCGCCGGGCGTCGACCGGCGTACGGGTCCGTACGTGGTCGGCGCCCGGTGCGGCGGAAGTGCGTGCAGGGCGCCGCCGGGCGGGCGGGAGTGCGACGGCGGACCCCGGGCGGCGAGGGAGGCGCGCACCGGGGCCGGAGACGGTCCGTGTCAGTCGCGGTGCACCGGCACCGTGGCCCCGGGGCCCCGGTCCGGCTCCCCCGGACGGGAGTCCGCGGCGTCCCGCCGCACGGCCAGTTCGAACGCGGCGAGCACGACCCGCGTCTGGTACTCCACCTGGCGCCCGACCGGTATCCAGTGCGCCGCGCAGCCGTCGCGGTAGTCGGCGCAGCCCTCGTCCACCATCCGGTCCACCTCGGTCAGGACGCCCGCCGGATCGCCGCCGGTACGGGTGACCAGCTGGTACAGCAGCCCCGCGGTCCGCAGGGACAGGCGCCGTCCGGCCAGCCGCAGCGCGACCAGGTGGGAGGTGTTCATGGGCGGCAGTGAGCGGCCCGTCCCGTCGTCGGTGTCGGGGTCCCACGCGTCGGCGAGCCGGGGGCAGACCAGCAGGTAGTCGTCGACCGGCGCGAGCAGGTGCGCCACCTCCGGCACGTCGGCGAGGTGCGGCCTGAGCCGGGCCAGGATGCGGTGCAGGCGCCGGGTGTCGTGGCGCAGGGTGCGGCTGACGGTGCGCAGCACCGCGTCGCGGTCGGCCGGGGGCGAGCCGTCCGCCACGGCCGCCACGCCCCACATCGGTGCCTCGACGACCGCGGTGACCGTGCCGAAGCGGCGCGGATGGCACCACGTCGAGTCGACGGCGGCCTCGGTGATGGCGGCGGTGAAGTCGCCGCGGCGGGGCGGCGGGATGCGGTAGACGGCGGGTCCGAGGTCGGGCCAGTACAGGGTGTCGTAGGCGCCGAGTTCGCGGGGTATGCCGAGCCGGGCCGCGGTGTGCGCGATGCGCTGGGAGAGGCCGGGCAGGTCGTGGGTCAGCTCGACGAAGCCGCCGCCGACGTCCACGCCGTGCAGGGAGCACTGGAGGAAGGGCCGCAGTTCGTCCTGGAGGGCGAGGAGCGTGCGGGTCTCGGGCAGCGTGGCGCGCTCCGGGCCGTCGGGCAGCCACTCGGGCTGCTCCAGGAAGCCGGGCCGGAAGAAGTTCCGGGCGTATCGGCCGAGGGTGTAGGGGCCGGTGAGCCACCCCTCGTTGCGCCGCAGGCCGTCGGGGTCGGCGCACAGCAGCAGGTTCCAGGTGGCGTCGGCGCCGTCGGTGAGCCGGGGGTCCGCCACGGCCCGCTCGGCCAGCCGCAGGGCGGTGGCGCCGCCCACGGGCTCGTTCGCGTGCGGTCCGGCGACGACGAGGGCATGGCGGCTGCCGTGGCCGACGGAGAGCAGCAGCAGCGGGCTGCCCGCGCGGGAGGTGCCGACGCGGCGCAGCCGGGCGTGCCGGGGATGCCGGGCGACGAGTGCGGCGGCCCGGGCCCCCAGCTCGTCCACGGTCGGGTAACGCAGGAGGGGCGGCAGGGCACACCTCCAGGAAGCGGGCCGTCGATTCACCTGGTGTGCGCGGTGTACGCACAGTCAGTCACGTGTCGGGGGTTACGTCAACACCGCGAGAAGCAAAGGCGTTTGCCCCCTCGAAGCGGCCACGACTCCACGTGAAGCCCAGGCCAGGGTTCTGTTCGGTCGCTCGGTCCGCCGGGCCCGCGCCGCCCGAGGGGACGCTCGCGTCAGGCCGCCGCGAGGCGGAAGGACATCCGGCCGAAGCCGACCTGGTCGCCCTCGCGGACGACGGCCGCGCCGATGACCCGCCGCCCGTTGACCGTGGTGCCGTTGGTGGAGCCGAGGTCGCGCAGCACCCACATGCCGCCCTGGCGGCTGAGCTCGGCGTGCACCCGGGAGACCGTGTCGTGGCTCAGCCGCAGCCCGTTCGCCGGGTCGCGCCCTATGCGCAGCGGGTGAACCGTGCCGGGGTGGGGAAGCAGCAGTTTGGGCAGCCGCTCGGCCCGCCACGCCCGGCCGAGCCGTACCCCGAACCCGGACACCGCCTCGACGGTGCCGAACACCATCCGCGACAGCCGGCTCTCGGTGCGCAGGTCGGCGGTGAGCGCGGCCAGCTCCTCCAGCCGGCGGGCGGCGAGCGCCAGCTCCATCCGGCGGAGGAAGGTGTCGTGCGACAGGCGGCCCGCGGCGACGCCGTCCCGCAGCACGCTCAGCGCCTTGTCGCGCTCCGCGTCCGACAACCGGGCGGGGTGTACGGGGAACTCGAAGGACGACGTCACGCGCCTGTTTGTCGGTCAGCGAGGGCCGGGGTGTCCAGAAGAGGGCTCGTCGGCCAGGGCGTACAGCGCCGACACGCGGGCGCCGCGCCGCCGCTTGGCCTCGATGGTGGTCATGCCCGCGTGCAGGGCGGTCGTGCCGTGGGTGTAGGCGTCCTCGATGGGGAGGTAGTACATGAGGTTGAAGTAGAGGTGGGGTGCGGGGTGTTCGCGGTCGTGGGCGACCGCGCGGATCCATGTGGTGTCTCCGTAGTGGTAGTAGAGGCAGAAGGCGATCATGCGGCCCTCGTCGTGGGCGGCGACCACGCGGGCCTCGGTGCCCATGGCCGTGGCCTGGCGTTCCAGCAGGGCGGTCATCGCGGCGACGCCGTCACGGTCGTGCCCGTGGCCCTGCTGGTGTCCGGCGAGCAGGGCCCCCGCCTCCTCGAAGCAGTCCGCGAGCAGGTGCCGGCGTACCGGGACGGCGGCGGCGAAGTCGCGGCGTTCGCGGCGGACGCCGGCCCGGCGCCGTGCGGGCAGCGAGGTGACGTAGTCGTCGAAGCCCGTGCCGGGCAGGGGGATGACGGCGTCGTCCTCCAGGTGGAGGGGCGGGCCGGGGTAGAGCGGGGCGAGGGCGGCCGCGGCCGGGGCGGTGAGGTAGGGCCACCAGTGCGTGGTGCCGTGGCCGGCGGCGAAGCGGCGGGCGGTGTCCCGGAGGAGGCCGAGGGCGGCGTCCCGGTCGGCGGCTGCGAGTCCGGGCCTGGTGAGCGGGGTGTTGTGGTAGCCGCGGCGGGCGCCGGCGACGACGCGGGGCCGCAGGTGCGGGGGCAGGACGGTGCCGGGCCGGTAGCGGTCGTTCGGTTCGTCCCGCACGAGGTGGAGCGGCGCGGCGGCGAGCAGGGCGCCGCGGCGGTCCCGGACGAGGGCGTACGCGGTGCCGGCGGTGGGGTCCGGCTCCTCGCCCGTGAGCCAGCGGTGGGAGAGGTAGAGGCCGGCCGGACGGGCGAGGTGCTCCCACTCGGCGGCGGGCAGGTCGTGCAGCGAGTGGACGACGCTCGTGATCAACGGGGGCTCCTTCGGCCGTGGCGGCCACGGGTCGTGAGGGCCGGGGCGGCCAGCAGGGCGAGCAGGCAGGCGGCGGCCTCGAAGCCCCACGGCAGGAGGGGGTCCGTTGCCAGGAGCCGGGTGAACAGGGCGGGGGCGGCGACCATGCCGACGGCCCAGGAGAACTGGTAGAGGCCCTGGGTGAAGCCCCCGGCCGCCTGGGGTGTGAGGGTCACCGACAGTTCGCTCAGCGCGGGCCCGAGAAGGATCTCCGCCACGCTGAACAGGACGATCGCCGCGATGAGGGCCGCCCAGGCGGCGGCGGTGGCGCCGGGGAGGGCGGGCAGCGCGAACGCCACCATGCCCGCGGCCATGATCAGGTAACCGGCGGACACGGCGCGCCGGGGTGCCCGGGGGGCCAGGTGCGCGGTGACGACGGTCGAGCACGCGGAGACGATGACGGTGTTGACGGCGAACAGCAGGCTCGCGGCCGAGGCGGGGAGTTCCAGCGCGCGGGTGGTGTAGACGGCGACGAGCACGGCGAGGAGGGCCTGGGCGAGGACGTAGGGGATGTTGACGGCCACGAGCACGAGGTAGCGGCGGGTGTGGCCGGAGCCGGTCGCGGGGTCGTCCGGCGGGGCGGCGTCCGGTTTCGGCGGGGTGGTGGTGAGGGTGGCGAAGCAGACGGCCGCCAGCAGGTAGGTCACCGCGTCCACGGCGATCAGCCAGCGCAGCGATCCGGTGCCGAACAGGCTCAGGGCCCCGGCCGCCGCACCGGCTCCGGCGGCGAGCCCGACGTTGCGCAGCGAACCGGTGAACGCGAACCAGGACCGGTGCTCGTCCGGGGCGACGTGGGTGATCAGGGTGCGCTGCGCGGTGAAGTACATGTTGATGCCGGCCTGGACGAGCACGTACACGCCGGCGATGTGCCACGGTTCGCGGGCGGGCAGGAACAGGGCGAACCCGGCGGCGGAGAGGATGTTCGCCCACACGACGACGCGCTGGGGCCCGACGCGGTCCATGAGGCGCCCGGCGAGGAACGTGGCCGGCAGCGCCAGCGCCTGACCGGCCGTCATGGCCACGCCCACCCGGGCCAGGGGCAGGTGCAGCACGTCGGTGAAGTAGAGGAGTCCCAGGGGCAGGAGCATGCCGTTGCCGACGGAGTCGATCAGGTTGCCGGTGACGAACAGGCCCTGCCCGCGCAGCCGGGGCAGGCCGAGGCGGTGCGCGGTGCGCGAGCGGCGGGCGGCCGCGGGCTCGGTCACCGGTTCACGTCCAGCAGCGAGCGGAGCTTGGTCATGAGGCCGGTCTCGGGGAAGCCGGACGCCTCGTGCAGCTCGGTGAGGGCCTTGACGGTCCGCTGCTCCTCGCCCTCGGCCAGGCGGAACACGACGATGTCGCCGCGGGAGGTGCCGTCGATGACCAGCTCGTGCGCGGTGACCACCCGGACGCACCGTCCGAGTTCGGCCCGTGCGGCGGGCGGGATGCCGTCGGCGGCGAGGAACTCGATCGCCCAGCCGGTCCGGCGGGCCGTACCCCCGGGGACGGGAAGGCCGCGTGCCATGCGGGCCAGGGAGGCGAAGGTGTTGGTGCCGGACGCGGCGCACGACAGGGTGGTGGCGCCGCCGATCCGGGGGTTGACCTCCAGGACGACGAACCGGCCGCCGGTGTAGATCATGTCCACGTTGACCGACCCGTGGACCCCGAGGTCCTGGCAGAGACCGGCCAGTGCGCGGGCCACCCCGGTGAACGCGGCGTCCGCCTCCTCGCGCGGACCGCACCAGCGCAGGTCGGCGAAGGTGAACACCGGGTCAGCCCCGGCACGCCCGGTCCAGCACAGAGGGAGGACCCGGTAGGCGCCGGGGCGGCCCACGATGTCCACGCTGCACAGGTCGCCCTCGATCACCTGCTCCACCACCGTCGACACCGTGTCCGGGCCGGGGTCCAGCTGGGCGTCGAGGTCGGCGGGTGAGCGCAGGGTGCGGATGCCCATGCTGGTCGAGTCCCATACGGGCTTCGACATCAGCGGGTAGCCGATGCGTGCGGCCTGCACGCGCAGTGCGTCGCGGTAGCCGGGCACCGGCAGTCCCCGTCCGCCGAGGAGGTCGGAGTCGACGCGGAACCCGTCGGGCACGTCCAGCCCCGCCCGGGCGCAGAGCCGTTTGGTCTCCCACTTGTCCACCAGTTGGAGGGTGGCCGGGAGCGGGGTCATGACCGTCGGGATGCCGGCGGCGTCCAGGAACGCCTTGGCCGCGGCGTCGCGGAGGGCGTTCTCGCACGGCAGCGAGATCGACACGGCGGCGTCCGCCCCCCAGGCGGCGACCGCGTCCGCCAGCCGTCTCGGCGTCACCGCCCGGTCCAGCCGCTGCCGGTATCCGGGGAAGTCCGCGTCACCGGGGGTGCCGCTGGTGTGGAACAGTCCGGCCTCGATGCCCTCGGCCGCGAGTTCGCGCACGGCCCGCTGGATGTAGGGGTCGGCCCGCCGGATGTGCACGGATCGTAAGAACGCGATCTTCCGCACCTCTGTCAGCCCACTTCCACTCGGGACCGGGCGACCACCCGGTCGGCCAGCGCACGTGCCCGGTCGGCGGTTCCCGCCCGGGCCACCACGTGCCCGACCCGGCACGTCGAGTCGGACGGCTCGGGCACCGCGTCCCCGGGCCGCAGACTCACCTCGCTGTGGGTGCCGGGCAGGCCCGGGATGTCCACCCGGCGCAGCACTCCGCCGGACTCGGGCAGCAGGAACCTGATCGCCGCCGCGTCCGCACGGCTGGGGACGGTGTCCGGGACGAGGCCGAGCACGGCCTGGAGGTACGCCACCGCCTCGCTCACACCCGTCGCGGCCTCGACGACCTCGCACAGGCTGTCGCCCGGCAGCCGGGCCCCGGTCTCGATGACGTGCGGTGTCCGGCTGCCCGGCGGGATCTTCACCTCCGTGTGCGCGATCCCGTCGCGCACTCCGACGGCCAGCGCCGCCCTCGCCGCCGTGTGCCGCACCTGCGCGACGAGCCGGGCGGAGAGTCCGGAGGGGCAGGTGTGCCCGGTCTCGACGCGGTACCGGCCTTTGGTGGTGTCCTTCCTGACGACCGGCATCGGGTAGGCCACCCCGCCCGCGACGACCGTGTCGCAGGAGTACTCCTCCCCCGCGACGTACTCCTGGAGCAGGACCCGCGGGTCGAGCGCCAGGCCGTGCGGTTGTGCGTGCGTGAACCGCTGGGCGGCCTCGACGGCGTCGGCGAGCCCGTCCGGGCCCTCGACCACGGACACTCCCCACGAGCCGCCCTGCTCCGCGGGCTTCACCACCAGCGGCCACCCCAGACCGTCCGGTCCTTCCCGTGCCACCCGGTGGGCCTCGGCCACGTCGTGGGCGACGGCCCAGCGCGGCGCGGGGATCCCGGCGGCCGCGAACGCCTCCCCCATGAGGATCTTGTTGCGGGCCGCGTGCGCGAGCCTGGGATCGTTGCCGGGCAGGCCGACCCGCCGGGCGAGGAGGGCCGCGAGCGGCGTGAACAGCTCGAAGCAGGCCGCGATCCCGGCGACGGCGTGCTGCCGGCAGAAGGCCGCCATGTCCTCCAGCGCCCTCGCGGTGTCCGTCAGGTCCGTCGCGCACACGCCGGCCAGCGCGGTGCGCAGCCAGTCCGGGTAGCCGTCGTGGACGTCCTCGTGGGTGGCCGCGTACAGGCGCACCCCCAGCCGGTCGGCCGCCTCGACGAGGAAGCGTCCCGCGTTCCCCATCGGCTCGATCACCAGCACTGCCGGCCCGCGCGGGCTCGTCCACATCGTCATTCCACCAGCAAAGCCGTGCGGCGTCCGCGGCGGCTATGGGCCTGATCGACGAAACCAACTCGGCTTCTGACGTGGTCTTTTGGAGCAACGGCCAACGAACTGGCGAGTAGGAGATGGGTATTTGGTGCGCACACCTCATGGAGGGAGGTGAGCGCCCCGTGGTCGGATCACCGGGCCGGACCAACCACGCTCCACCACCCAGGGAAGGCTCCACCGTGACCAGCAGTCTGCACCAGCAGCTCGCCGACCACATCGACCAGGGAGTGATCCCGCCCTACCAGTACTCCTACCCGCCCCGCTCCGCGTACCGCCCCCTCCCCGAGGGCAGATGGACCGTCTCCGGCGTGTGGGCGGCGGACCTCGCCAACCACCAGGTTCCGGAACTCAACCTCTATCTGCACGTACCCTTCTGCGACCGCAAATGCGGGTTCTGCAACCTCTACACCGTCATCAGCACCGACGAGGACGTCTACGACGCCTACACCGAGGCCCTGTGCACTCAGATCCGCGACCACGCGGAGATCATCCGGGCCCGGCGGTTACGCACCGTCTACATCGGGGGCGGCACCCCCGCCCTGCTCAAGCCCCGCCACTTCGAGCAGATCTTCGCCGCCATCGGCGAGGTCTACCCGAACTGGCGCTCCACGGCCGAGGAAGTGGCCGTGGAGGCGACCCCGTCGTCGATCGCCGACGCGCCCGGCGAGTTCAAGGCCCTCATCGACATGGGCCTGACCCGGGCCAACGTCGGCATCCAGTCCCTCGTACCCCGCGAGATCCGCGAAGCCGGGCGCGGCGGCGAGGACGAGGACGTCATCCGGCGCGCCGTCCGCACCGCGCACGAACTCGGCCTGCCGGACCTGTCCACCGACCTGATCATGGGGTTCGCCGGGCAGACCCCCGAGACCTGGCGCCAGAGCGTGGACGAACTGGCCGCGCTCCGGCCGACCACCATCAGCACCTACTTCCTGACCGTGCGGCCGGACGCCTGGTTCTCCAAGACCGGCGCCTACCAGTACATGTGGCAGCCCGAGCTGTACGAGCGCTACGACTACGCCCGCCAGGTGTTCCTGGAGCACGGGTACGTCCAGGAGGGCTCCGTCCGCTACAAGAAGCCCGGCCGCGGCGGCTACGCGCAGAAGGTGCTCACCTTCCACGGCGTCCCGCTGCTCGGCCTCGGCGTCGGCGCCCGTTCCTACACCAGCGTGCTCGACTACATGTGCGGCAGCGTGAAGCCCTCGGCGGCCGAGGTCGCCGACTACATCAGGAAGGCCCGTGCCCACGAGCTGACCCCCGTCACCGGCTTCGAACTGACCGCCGAGGAGAACCTCCGCAAGCGGCTCGTCCTCGACACCTTCGACCTCGACCTGTCGGAACTGGAGCGCTTCGGCTACCGGCGGCACGCGGACGAGTTCGAGCCCGTTCTGGACGCGGCGGAGTCCAACGGCCTGGTCCACCGCCTCGGCGACCGGGTCCAGCTGACCCCGAAGGGCTTCAAGTACCGCGACATCCTGTCGTGGATGTTCTACTCCGGACCCGTCAAGGACCTCGACCGCGAGTACTACGAGACGCTGCACGCGGCGAACGCCCGCGCCCGCAGGAACATGGGGGCGGCACCGGTCCGCATCACCGGCGTCGACCTGCGCGAGGGCGCCGCGTGAGTGACCTGTACGTGGCGGCGGGCGGCGGAGGCGATCCCGTCGGGACCCTGATCGCGGCCCGTGCCCTGGGCGGCGGCGACCCGGCCGCCCCTGCACTGATCGCCACGTACGCGTGGGAGCGCCCCGAGGTCGATCCCACCGCCGCCGCCCTCGGCGAGGGGGACTTCGAGGGACTCGTCCACGAACCGGGCGGCGCCGGGGACGGTTTCGCGGCCTTCACCGCGGCCACGCGCGTCCGTCCGCCGGCCGGATCCACCCTGCCCGGCCTCGCCCGGGACCTGCCCGCCCGGCTGCTGCTGCTCGACCCGGCCGCGGGGCTCGACGCCCTGGCGCGGCGGATCGGTTCCATGGCGGCGGCCGCGGGCGGCCGGATCCGCGTCGTCGACGTCGGCGGCGACATCCTGACCCACGGCGACGAGCCCGGCCTGTGCAGCCCGTTCACGGACGCCCTCACCCTCGCCGCCTGCCACCTCACCGGCGTCCCCACCACCGTCCACGTCGCCGGCCCCGGCCTCGACGGCGAGATCGAGGAGCGGATCCTCCTCGGACGTCTCACCGGAAGCGAGCCCCTCGTCCCCGGCCCGGGCGCGGTGGCGGCGGCCGCCCGGGCGCTGGCCTGGCACCCCTCGGAGGCCTCCGCGCTGTGGGCCGCGGCCGTCCTCGGCGCCCGCGGCACCGCCCGCACCGCCCGCGGCGGCACCGTCCGGCTCACCGACGCCTCGCCGGGGCTGTACCCCCTGCCGCTCGGGGAGGCCCTCGACCACAACCCGGTCGCGCGGGCCCTCGTCGGGGAGCGCCCGGCCACCCTGGAGGACGCGGCCGCCGTCTCCCACCGCCTCACCGGCATCCCCGGGCTGGCGAGCGAGCGCACCGCGCCGCCTCGGCGGGTCCAGGACCCGCCCGTCGCGGGGGCCGCCGCCCTGGACCGGGACAGCGCCATGAAGGTCCTCGGCGAAGCGGCCGGCGGCGCCGACCACCTCACCCTCCGCCACGCGGTCCGCGTCCTCGGCCTCACCTGGGCGGACATCCCCGCCCTGCGGACCGTCCTGGGCGTCGCCACCCCGCTGCTCCGTCCGGTCTGACGCCGCACCGGTGCCCGGCCCCGGTGCGGTCCGGTGACGGACGGCGGGGCCGGGCACCGGACGCGACACCCTGCGCGCGGGAGAATCCCCAGCGGAACGATCCACGGTGGAGGACCATGGACGGGTCAGGGACCACAGACGAAGGGGAACCGTCCGTGCAGTTCGAGGTGTGGGCACCGCAGGCCGGCCGGGTGACGTTGCAGTGCGACGGCGCCACGCGCGCGCTGGAGCGCGATCCGGAGCGGCCGGGGTGGTGGTGCGGTGAGGCCCGGGCCGGGGACGGCTCGCGGTACGGCTTCGCGGTGGACGACGGGCCGGTGCTGCCCGACCCGCGCTCGCGCCGCCAGCCGGACGGTCCCGACGGGCTCAGCGCGGTCGTCGACCACGGGCGGTACGCGTGGCGTGCCCGCTGGGCCGGGCGCGGGCTGCCCGGCGGGGTCCTGTACGAGCTGCACGTGGGGACGTACACACCCGAGGGCACGCTCGACGCCGCCGCACAGCGCCTCGACCACCTGGTGCGGCTCGGCGTCACCCACGTCGAGCTGATGCCGCTGTGCCCCTTCCCCGGCCGGCACGGCTGGGGGTACGAGGGGGTCTCGCTGTGGGCGGTGCACGAGCCGTACGGCGGGCCCGAGGCGCTGAAACGGTTCGTCGACCGGGCGCACGAGCTGGGCCTCGGTGTGGTCCTGGACGTGGTGCACAACCACCTGGGCCCGTCCGGCAACTACCTGCCCGCCTTCGGCCCGTACTTCACCGACACCCACCACACGCCCTGGGGCGTCGCCGTCAACCTGGACGCGCCCGGCTCGGACGAGGTGCGGGCGTTCCTCGTGGACAGCGCGCTGGCGTGGCTGCGGGACTACCGGCTCGACGGGCTGCGCCTGGACGCGGTGCACGCCCTGGTGGACACCCGCGCGTACCACTTCCTGGAGCAGCTGTCGCACGCCGTGGACGAGCTGTCCGCCGACCTGGGCCGGCCGCTCTTCCTGATCGCCGAGTCCGACCTGAACGACCCGCGGGTCATCACCCCGCGCGCTCAGGGCGGCCTGGGTGTGCACGCGCAGTGGAACGACGACTTCCACCACGCCCTGCACACCGCGCTGACCGGTGAGTCGCAGGGCTACTACGCCGACTTCGCGCGCGACCCGCTGGCGGCGCTCGCCAAGACGCTGACCCGCGGCTACTTCCACGACGGCACCTACTCCAGTTTCCGGGGCCGCTCGCACGGCCGGGCCCTGGACCGGGCCGGGGTGGCCGCGCACCGGCTGACCGGTTACAGCCAGACCCACGACCAGATCGGCAACCGCGCCCAGGGGGACCGGCTGGCGTCGCTGGTCTCCCCCGGGCTCGCCGCCTGCGCGGCCACGCTGACGCTGACCGCGCCGTTCACCCCGATGCTGTTCATGGGCGAGGAGTGGGCGGCCGGCACGCCGTGGCAGTTCTTCACCGACCACACCGACCCCGAACTCGCGGAGGCGGTACGCAACGGCAGGCGGCGGGAGTTCGCCGCGCACGGCTGGCGGGAGGAGGACGTGCCCGACCCGCAGGACCCGGCGACGCGCGAGCGCTCCTGCCTCGACTGGTCGGAGCCGGAACGCGAGCCGCACGCGCGCGTCCTGGACTGGTACCGGCGGCTGATCGCCCTGCGCGCGGAGCAGCCGGACCTGACCGACCCGGACCTGGCCGACACCAGGGTCGCGTACGACGGCACGGCGCGCTGGCTGGCCTTCCGGCGCGGGGACATCCGGGTGGTGGTCAACCTGGGCACCGGGCCGGCGGCGATCCCGCTGGGCAACCGCCCGGCGCGGGTGCTCGCCGCGTGGGAACCGGTGGAGGGCCCGGGCGCGAACGGGATACTGCGCGTGCCGGGCGAGTCGAGCGTGGTGCTGGTGCAGGAGTGAGCGGGGGCCCGGGGGCGGTCAGTCGGGGCCGTCCGGGCCGTCGTCGCGCAGTTCCGTCACGCGTTCCAGGAGGATCGGCTCCCAGGCGTGCCGCAGCCGGGTCCTGAGCGGGGGAAGCGGCGCGCCGGACCGGCCGGAGAGGCCCTCCGCGAGGTGGGCGACGGCGTCGCAGCGGGCCAGCCACAGGCCGCGCAGGCAGGGCCGGGCGCCGTAACCGGCGAGGGTGGCGGCGCGCACGGCGGCCGGTGAGCCGACGGACAGGGCGAGCCCGGCGATGTCCTCGGCCGGGTCGCCGAGGACGGCGTCGCTCCACCCGAGGACACCGCGCACCCGGCCGTCGGTGCCGACCACGAGGTGCCCGGCGGTCAGCCCGTGGTGGACGAGGACCGCAGCGCCCTGCTGGACGCCGAGCTGGGCCGCCGCCTCCCGGGTGAGCCGCTCCGGGCGCGCGGCGTCGAACTCGTCGGCCGCGGCGAGGCGGCGGGCGGCGTGCTCGGCCGACTGCCGCAGCGTCTCCAGGGAGCGGGGGGCGGCCCGCGGCACCCCGAGTGTCTCGGCCTGCCGGACCGGCACCTCGCGCAGGCCGCCGAGCAGCGCCGCGAGGTCCGCCTCGCCCGCGGCGGACACGTCGTGGTCCTCGCCCGACCCGCCGGCCACCCTGGCGTCGAGCGTGTAGGCGAGGCCCGGCGCCCAGTCGCCGTGCGCCACGCTCGTCGGCAGCGGGACGGGGACGTACGGCCGGACCAGTTCCCGCAGGCGCAGCTCGCGGCGCCTGCGCGCCGAGGTCTCCCGGTCGGGGGCCAGCCGCAGGACGTGCCGGGGGCCGACCCACCACGTGTCGGGCCCGTCGCCCCCGGGGACGGGCCGGAGGTCGGGTTCCGTGCTCCCGCCCAGCAGGGAACGGACCAGTCGGCGGACGGTGTCCGCGGTGGGTGTCGGTGCCTGGGTCATGTCGCGCCGCCGTCTTCCGGGTCTGCCGGGGCGTTCGGGGTCCGTCCGCCACCGGTCACTCGACGATGATCATCTCCCGCGTGGTGTCGTTGAGCCGCCTGCCGCCGTCCTCGGTGACGGTGACGATGTCCTCGATGCGTACCCCGAAACGGCCGGGCAGATAGACGCCGGGCTCGACCGAGAAACACATGCCGGGCACCAGGGGCTGCTCCTCCCCCTCGATCATGTACGGCGGTTCGTGCGTGGTGACGCCGATGCCGTGGCCGGTGCGGTGGATGAAGTACTCGCCGTACCCGGCGCCGGCGATGACCGCGCGGGCGGCCCGGTCGACGTCCTGGCAGGCGGCTCCGGGCCGCACCGCGCGGAAGCCGGCCTCCTGCGCCTCGCGGACCAGGTCGTGCACCCGGCGCTCCTCGTCGGTGGGCGCGCCCACGTGGACGGTGCGGGAGGTGTCGGAGCCGTAACCGTCCTTCAGGCCGCCGAAGTCGAGGACGACCATGTCGCCGTCCTCGATGACGCGGTCGCCGACCTCGTGGTGCGGGTTGGCGCCGTTGGGCCCGGAGGCGACGATGGTGAAGTCGACCTGTGAGTGCCCGAACCGCCGCAGCAGCTCGGCGAGGTCGGCGGCGACCTCGGACTCGCGGCGCCCGCCGAAGCGGACCTTCCGGATCTCCTCGAAGGCGGCGTCGGCGGCGGCGCCGGCCGCCGCCATCAGTTCCAGCTCCGCCGCGTCCTTGACGGCGCGGAGCATGGGCAGCGCCTCGGTGAGGGAGGCGTAGGACGTGTCGGGCAGCGTGCGCTGGAGCTGGAGCAGGTGCATCGCCCAGGCGTTGTCGCTGATGCCGAAGCGGCCGGCCCGGTCGAGGAGGGCGGCGGTGGCCGCGTAGGGGTCCTTGCCGTCGGTCCAGTCGCGCAGGGTCAGCGCGGGGGCACCGGCCGCCTTGGCGGCGTCGGGGGCCTCCAGGGCGGGGACGACGAGCACGGGATCGCGGTCCGGGGCGAGGACGAGCAGGGTGAGCCGCTCGGTGTCCGCCGTGGGCGCGTAGCCGGTGAGCCACACCAGGTCGGGGCCCGGGGCCACCAGCAGCCCGGCCAGCCCGGCGTCGGCCGCCGCCCCGGCGGCACGCCGCATGCGGGTCCGGTAGTCGTCGGCGGTGAAGGGAGCAGCGGGCCTGCTGCCGGTCATCCGGGCCTCCCAGGGCACGAGGGTGAAGGAACCACGGGCAGCATCCTGCCCGCAGGAAGAGGGCGGCGCGAGCCGATTGCCGTGGATCGGCCCTCACGGCCGACGGCCGGGCGCCGGTCTCACGGGGGACGTGGTCCGCCGCTCGGAGTGAGACGGCACCGCACCCGCGCTCGCGCACGCCCGGCGGTCCGCGCCGGGACCGCTGATCACGGCGGGCCCGCGCTCCCGCCGTCACCGTGTTCGCGAACGGCCGCCGGGCGCCGCCCCCGGGCGACGCGGGCCCGGCGGCCGGCCCGGGAGGGCTTGCCGGTGGGCCGGTGTCCCGGTGGCCCGGAGGGCGAACCGGTAGACAGACCTCCCGCTGGCCCGGCTGGCGAACCGGTAGACAGACCTCCCGCCGGCCCGACAGGCGAACCGGTAGACAGACCTCCCGCCGGCCCGGGAGGGCCGGCCGGTGGGCCGGCAGGCGAGCCGGTGGACGGATGCCCCGGCGGTCGGGGAGGGGGCGCCGGGACAGTCGCGGGCCGGGACGCGACCGGCCCGCCACGTGCCGGACGGTGCCGGACGGCTCACGAGCCGCTCCGTACGGTCGCGTGACGGCACGGTCGGGCGTGGCCGGGTGCGGCCCTCAGGTGACCACGCCGGGCAGGGCCGTCAGCTGTTGGTAGCCCCCACTCCGGTGGCGCACGGTGAGCTTCACCTTCTTGCCGGGCCTGGCGCGGGACACGGCGTGCGCGAGGTCGGCGGCCGAGTCGACGCGAGTGGTGCCGAAGGCCAGCAGCACGTCTCCCCGCACCAGGCCCGCCGCGTATCCGGGGCCCGGCACGTGGACGCCCACGACCCGGGCGCCGGGCCCCTTGTCGTCCACGGCCTCCACCCCGAGGGTCGCGCCGACCGGGACCCGGGAGGGCGAGGGGCCGGACGACGGGTGGCCCGGTGCTCCCCGGGTGCCCGTCGCCGTCCCCCCGGTCCCCGGCACTCCCGCCGTCCCCCCGGGTCCCGGCGCTCCCGGCGCCCCGCCAGGCCCCGCCGCTCCGGCCCGCTGTTGCAGCTCGGCCAGCTTGCTCATGCCGATCACGGTGGCGCCCACCGTGCCGAGCCCCACGCCCGCGAGGACGAGGACGACCGCGGCGAGCACGCCGAGCAGCACGGTGACCGCCCGTCGGCGGCGCCGGCGCCCGGTGTGCGGACGCCGGTCGGTGTCGGGCTCCGTGCCGGGCCCCGGGTCCCTGCCGGGCATCGGCTTGGGACGCAACGCTGTCTGTTCCATGGATCGCCTCCGGCAGGTGCTCTACCCGGCGCACCCGCGCGTGACGAGCCACGAAAGAGTGAGACTGAACGCCGGTCAGGGCGTCGGGACGGGGCTGCTCCTCGGCACCGGGACCGGCGGGGGCGCGAGGACCGGCGCGGTCACGGGCGCCGCCGGAATCCGGTCGGGGAGGAATCCGTGGGTGCGCCCCGCGAGGTACTCGGCCCGGTAGCGCGGGACGTTCCGGTGCCAGTTGAGGATGCCGGCCATCCAGTTCTGGAGGTCGGCCACATACCCCTGCATGACGGTCCGCGCCTGCTCGGACAGCTGGAAGTCGTCGTACACCACGGGCAGTTCGTGCGCGACGACGTGCTCGAACTGGCGCATGCGCTGGTTCATCAGGTCCTGCACGACGCCCAGGGCGTCCGGGTAGCCGACGCCGAAGAAGTTCTGCACGACGAGGACGGCGTTGTGCATCTCGCCCTCGTACTCGATCTCCTTCTGGTACGAGAAGACGTCGTTGAGCAGGCAGCCGAAGTCGATCGCCGCGTTCTCCAGGGAGCGGACGGGGCCGCTGCGGTAGACCTCGGGCGGCACCGCCGGGCCATGTCCGGCGCGGCACAGGCCGAGGGTGAGGTCGGAACCGAAGGTGGCGCGGCGCATCTCCAGGTAGTCGACCGGGTCGGGGACGCGGTGCTGGATCTGGTTGGACAGCTCCCACACCCAGGACTCGGTCATCTTGTCGACGGCCGTCCTCAGCGGGCGCCGCTCCTCGGGCGTCATCCCGGCCGTCGTGCGCGCCCACAGGTCGGTCAGGGAGCGCTCCATGGCGTTGGCTGGCGGCGGGGCCGGCTCGCCGTCGAGCGGCATGCACGCCGACAGGCGGGCCGTGGTCAGCCGGGCGGCGGCGAGGTCCCGGCGGTGGCCGTGGACGAGCGGGTAGTAGTCGTCGCCGTAGGTGCCGAAGGCCAGCCAGCCGGAGGCGAGGTCGAGCTGGTCCTGTGTGGCGTCGGGGTCGAGGCCGGCGGCGCACAGTGGCAGGTCGCAGCTCTCCAGCTTGTCCTGGTCCCAGACGCCTTCGCTCAGGATGCCCATCCGCAGGCACCACTCGGACAGGTGCCGCCGGGAGCCCTCCAGGGCGGGGCTCAGCCCCAGCGGGTAGGGCATGCGGATGTCGGGGATGACGGAGGGACCGACCTTCTGGAAGGGCACGTGGGTGTAGGAGCGGGCCCGCCGGGCGGCCGCCTCGGCGAGCAGCGCGCCGACGTCCGCGGCGGAGGTGCCGGGGCCGGTCAGCGCCTGCCAGCCGGCCGGGGGGCGCTCGCCCTTGTTCATGTAGCGGCTGGAGCGCATGTGCCATTCGTGGCCGCCGGACTGCCAGTCCTGCAGGCCCTTCGCGTACGCGCCGACGGCGGCGACCTCGGGCGGGGTCAGGCCGCTCTCCAGGGCGACGGCGGGCACCTCGGTGAACGCGGTGTGCTCGAACTGGTGCAGCCGGGAGGTGAGGACGTCGTTGACCAGCTCGGCGGCTTCCTGGGTGGTGCAGCCGAAGAAGGTCTCCAGGACCAGCACCCCGTTGCTCAGCTCGCCCTCGTCCTCGACCTCCCGCTGGTAGGAGAAGAGGTCGTTGCGCAGGTGGACGGCGTCGGAGAAGGTCTCCATGAGCACCCGCAGCGGCCTGGACCCGGCGACGGCGGCGGGCACCTCGGCGGTCGCGTACTCCACGAGCCCGGCGGACCAGGGGGCGCCGCCCACCTTGCGGCGCATCTCGATGTACTCGACGGGGTTCGCGACGCGCCCCTCGTTGATGTTGGACAGCTCCCACAGGGACTCGTTCAGGAGGTGCTCGGTGGCGACGGCGAAACGGCGGCGCCAGTCGGCCGACATCGCGGGCACCGTACGGGTCCACAGGTCCGCCAGGCCGGCCTCCACCGGGTTCTCCGGCCGGGGCATGTCGGCGGCCGGGTCGAGCGGCATGAACAGCGGGAGCCGGTCCAGGTGGGCCTTGCCGGCGAGGCGGTCCTGGGTGCGCTTGAACTTCTCCAGGAAGTGGTCGTCGAAGAAGAAGACCCACACGTACCAGTCGGTGATGAGGGAGAGCGCCGGCCCGTCGCAGTCGGGGTGGGTGTAGGCGCAGAGCAGGCCGTAGTCGTGGGCGTCCAGGTCCGACTGCTCCCAGACCCCGGAGCCCTCCAGCATGCCCATCTCGCGGGCCCACGCCGTCGAGTGGGCGCGGGCCTCGTCGAGATGCGGGTTGAGCCGCGCCGGATGCGGCAGGTAGAAGTGCGGGAGTCGGAAGGGCTGTTGCGTCATGGCCCGGCCCTACCCACGGCCCTTCGGACGCATCCGGCCGGCGGCACATGATCACACCATCGCGTGAACCGGCCCGCGCCGCGGAACTTTTCCCTCAGGGCCTGGCCTGGATCAGCGCATGGGTCCCGCCGGTCCGCCAGCGCCGCTCGCCGCCCGCCTCCAGCGCGGCCTCCGTCCCTGCGTCCAGCCCGGTGATCACGTCGGACTTGAGGGTGCGCAGGGCGGCGACCGGGCCGGGGAAGTACGCGGTGACGTCCGCGAAGGAGGTGGTCGCCGGCCAGCGACGGTCACCCACCAGACGCCGGTAGTTGAGGTCGCCCTTGAGCACGGTGACGGTGGCCGCGGCGAAGTCCTCGCGCAGGTCGTCGGGCATGTCCGCGTACGGCAGCGGCGCGCAGGAGAAGGGATGGGCGCGCACGGTGACGCGGCCGTCGGTCAGCGCGGCCCAGAGCCGGTCGCCGTACGCGGCCGCCGTGCCGTCCGCCGCCACGAGCCGCCGCAGGGCGTCGAGCACGTCGGTGGGCGTGGCGTCGGAGACGTAGTAGGGGTACGGCTTGACGTGCAGGACGGCACGGTCGACGCGGCCCTCGGCGAGGAGGTGGGAGACGAGCAGCAGGTCGGGGACGAGTTCGCGGCCGGCGTTGTCCGCGACGAGGCACAGGGTGGCCGGTTCCCGCCGCGGGGCGCCCGGGCCGGGGGCCGGGAGCAGGGACCAGAGGGTGTCGCTGTCGTCGGCGACGAGCGCGTCCACCTGGTCCGCGGCGTCCGCGCCGCGGTCGGACAGGCGGAAGCCGAGGTCGGCGCGGTTGCCCCACAGCGAGCCGTGCAGCAGGGCCTTCGTCCGCTCGTCGGCGGGCAGTTCGGCGAGGCCGTCGAGCGCGGCGAGCTCCTCGTCCGTCTCCGGCGCGTCGAGTTCGGCCAGCTTGGCGGGCCGGAACGGGTCGACGCCCTGCCAGGGGCCGGGGCCGAAGTAGCCGACGGCGTCCAGGAGGCGGCGGTAGAAGTGGCTCTCGGCCCACAGCCAGGGCACGTCGTACCAGGAGCGGCCCGCGTACCCGTCGAGGCCCCAGGCCGCCCAGCGGTCCCGGTCGCGTCCGGTGGGGTCGGCGTCGGCGGGCAGCGGCTCGACGACGCCGTCGGCGCAGCTCGCGAGGAGCGCGTCGAGCGCCCGGCGCCGTCCCGGATCGAGCGGGAAGGCGTCGCGCACCTGCCGGACGATGGCGGGGTGGCGCTCGGCGAGCACACCGTGCGGGAAGGACCCGGGCTCGTCGCCCAGGATGACGGGCGCGGACGGGGACGGGGTGTCGGGCATGCCCGTCACCGTACCGGTCAGGCCGGGCCCGTCTCCTGCTCCAGGCGCGCGGCGAGGGTGAGGTAGCGGGCCCGCCGGGTCACCGGGACCATGCCCCGGACCAGGATGTACCACATCTCGGCCAGGCGGCGGGGCTGGCGGCCGGACGGTTCCAGCGTGCCGCTCACCACGCGGGTGCCGACGACGGAGCAGACGAGGGTGTGGGCGACGGAGTCCACGTCGATGTCCGGGTGCACGTCGGACTCCCGCACCGCGTTCAGCAGCCGGGAGGTGGCGATCTCCCGCCACTCGGTGAACGGGTGCGGCAGCGGCGGCCGTACCGGCACTCCGGCGGTGGCGAGCCGCAGCCCGGCCCGCAGCACCGGTCCCTCCTCGCACAGCCGCGCCATGGCGAACGTGAGACGCATCAGCGCCTCCAGCGAGGAGTAGCCCCGCCCGTCCAGGTCCCGCGCCAGCCGGCGCGAGGTACGGGACTGGATCTCCATGATGGCGTGGGCGAGGTCCTCCTTCGCCGCGAAGTGGAAGTACAGCGCGCCCTTGGTCACTCCGGCGTGGGCGACGATCTCGCTCAGGCTGGTCGACTCGTATCCGTGACGGTCGAACAGGTCTGCCGCGGCGTCGACGATCGTCGCGCGTGTCTGCTCGGCGCGTGCCTGCCTCGCCATCGGCTGAACTCTCCCGGGCTGGACCCAACAGGCCGGCCGCCTGCCTTTACCCCCTGTACACGATAACTCACCGGCTAACTGCCCGTCAGATCAGCCTTCTTCGGCGAACCCGTGGAGGCACGAACGGCACGGTCGGCACGGACTTCGCGCCCGGAGCCCGCCACCGCCACCGCCACCGCCACCGCCACCGCCACCGCCACCGCCACCGGCATACCGCCCGGGATTCCGCTTCGGCCCGCTTTCGCCGACCGGTTCATCACGATGCGGCACCGACAACTGACAGCGCATCGTTGGTCACTTGACTGTCAGCGGTCACACACGGTTTGCTCCGGCCAGGCGAGTTTCACCCGGTTGGCGCACTGACCCGCGGCTCCGGGCCGGCTCGTCCCGTTCCTCCTGCTCGGCCGCACAGCGAGGTGCCCCCGCCCCCATGAGTACAGCTCCCCCGCCCACCCACTCCCCCGGCCCCTTGCGCATCGCGGCCCTCGCCGCCGCCGTCTGTCTGCTGGCGGCCGGCTGCTCCGCTCTCGGCGGGGACGAGGACGGTTCTTCGGCGGGGGACGCCGCGGGCGGGCCGGGCCGCGACCGGATGAAGATCGTCATGGTCACCCACGGCGGTGAGGGCGACGCCTTCTGGGACCGGGTGCGCAAGGGCGCCGAGGCGGCGGCCGCCAAGGACGGCGTCGACCTGACCTACGCCGGTGACGCCGACACCGCCGACCAGGCCGACCTGGTGCGGGACGCCGTCCGGGACGAGGTCGACGGCATCGCCGTGACCCTGGCCAAACCGCAGGCGATGAAGGCGCCGGTCGCCGAGGCCGAGGCCGCCGGGATCCCCGTGGTCGGACTCAACTCCGGCATCGACGCCTGGCGTTCCACGGGGCTCCTGGAGTACTTCGGACAGGACGAGAGCGTCGCGGGCCGGGCGGTCGGCGAGAAGCTGAACGCCCTCAAGGCCAAGCACGCCCTGTGCGTCATCCACGAGCGCGGCAACGTCGCCCTGGAGGCCCGCTGCGCCGGCGTGAAGAAGACCTTCCGGGGCGAGACCGAGATGCTCTACGTCGAGGGCACCGACATGAAGGCGGTCGGCGCGGCCGTCACGACGCGGCTGCGGCAGGACACCGGCATCGACGAAGTCGTCATGAACGGCGCGGCGTTCGCCCTCGCCGCGGTCGAGTCGGTCGACGAGGCGGGCAGCGGGGCGCACGTCGCCACGTTCGACCTCGACGACGACCTGGTGGCCGCCGTCAAACGCGGGGACGTCCAGTTCGCGGTGGACCAGCAGCCCTATCTTCAGGGTTATCTCGCCGTGGACGCGCTGTGGCTGTACCGCACCAACGGCAACGTCAGCGGCGGCGGGGTGTCCCCCGTGCTGACCGGCCCCGCGTTCGTGACCCGGACGAACGCCGACACGGTCGCGAAGTTCGCCGCGGGCGGCACCCGGTGACCGGACGGTCCCGCGGCCGCCGTCACCCCCCGCGTCCCCGCCCCTCCCGCCCACTGATCGCCTAGGACGACGATGTCTGCACGCACGACAGGCACGACGCGGAAGACGCGCGCCCGGCGTCGCCTGGGCTCCATACGCCTGTCCTTGATCCTCCTGGCCCTGGTGCCCGGCGTCACCCTCGCGACCGTGTGGGGCGTCACGACGATCCAGATGTTCTCCGAGGGCCTGCGGCTCCGTGCGCAGACCCAGCTGAGCCGCGACACCGGCGCCATGGGCACCGAGACGGCCCTCGCCCTGCAGCGGGAACGCAGCCTGTCCGCGGCCCGGCTGGCCGACCCGGGCGGCGACCGGACGGAACTGGACGCGCAGCGCAAGAAGGCGGACGAGGCGATCGCCGAGCTGGTGAGCCAGTCCGACGCGATCGAGAGCGCGCCCGAGCGCGTCTCGGACCGGCTGTACTCGGTGCTCGGCTCGGTGGGCAGCCTGGAGTACTACCGCGACCAGGTGGACGACCCCAGCGACATCACCGCCGAGCAGGCGCTCGACCAGTACACCGCGATCGTCGACGAGCAGATCCACGCCTTCCAGGAGCTGTCCCAGGTCGACGACGGCGACCTCACCTCGCAGGCCGGTCCGCTGGTCGCCCTCGAACACGCCGCCGAGCTGGTCTCCCAGGAGGACGCCCGGCTCACCCTGGCCTGGCCGTCGGACCGGATGGACCAGACGGAGTGGGAGCAGTTCTCCATGCTGGTCCACACCCGGCGCTGGCTGATCCGGGACCAGATCCTCCCCTCGCTCGACGGCAGCGCCAAGACCGAGACCGAGCGCATCCTGGCGAGCCCGGAGTGGAAGACCCTGCAGACCGTCGAGGACCAGGTGCTCGCGGCCCGTACCGCGGACGGGGAGGACCGGATCGACCTGCCGGACCTGCGGCAGCGGTGGGCCCCCGCCATGGAGGGGGTCACCGAGCAGTACGGGCGGCTGATCCGGCAGCAGACGGGCGGGCTCCTGGACCGCAGCGCCGACGACGCCCGCGCGCTGCTGATCAAGGCCGCGTCCCTCAGCGCGGGCGGGCTGCTCGCGCTGCTGCTCTGCATCGTCATGTCCTGGCGCATCACCCGTTCGCTGTCCCGGCGGCTGCGCGGTCTGCGGCTGGCCACCCTGAGCCTGGCCGAGGAGCGGCTGCCCGACGTGGTGGCCCGTCTTGAGCGCGGCGAGAAGGTCGACGTGGAGTCGGCCACCCCGCCGCTGGACTACGGCCGGGACGAACTCGGCCAGGTGGCGCAGGCGTTCAACACGGCGCAGCGCACCGCCGTGCACACCGCCGTCGAACTCGCCGACACCCGGCGCGGGTTCCAGAAGGTGATCCTGGGCATCGCCCGGCAGAGCCAGAACCTCGTCAACATGCAGCTGGGCAAGCTGGACGCGCTGGAGCGCGAGCACACCGACCCGGACATCCTCAAGGGCCTGTACGAGCTGGACTCCACGGCCAGCCAGCTGCGCCGCTACGAGGAGAACCTCGTCATCATCAGCGGTGAGCAGCCCCGGCGCACGTGGCGCGAGCCGGTGTCGCTGGTGGACATCCTGCGCAGCGCCGTCGGTGAGGTCGCCGAGTACCAGCGGGTGGAGCTGCACGCCGACGAGGAGGTGGCCCTCGCCCCGCCCGCGGTGGCCGACGTGATCCACCTGCTGGCCGAGCTGATCGACAACGCGACCGCGTACTCCCCCGCCCCCAACCCGGTCGGGGTGCGGGCTGCGCTGGTGGCCAAGGGCCTGGCCGTCGAGATCGAGGACCGCGGGCTGGGGCTGTCCGAGGAGGACTACGCCTCGTTCAACGCCCAGTTGGCGGTGGCTCCGCAGTTCGACGTGGTGGCCCTCGCCGACGACCTGCGGCTCGGCATGTTCGTCGTCGCCCGCCTGGCGCACCGGCACGGCATCACCGTCACCCTGCGTCCCTCCCCGTACGGCGGGACCACGGCGATCGTGCTGATCCCGCACGACGTCGTGGTGCGCGAGACGGTCGGCGGGGCCGACGGCACCGGTGTCCCGCCGGGCGGCGCGCAGGCCGCCCGGGCCTCCGGCGGCACGGAATCCCCCGCCTCCGGCCCGGCCGGCGGCGAACAGCCCGTACGGTCCTCCCGTCCGGCGCCTCCGGCCCGGTCCGCGGTCGCGGCAGGGGCGTCCGGAGGCTCGCGCGACGGTGAACCCGGCCGTTCCTCCGACGGGCCCGGTGGCCTGGCTCCGCTGCCCCGCCGGGTGCCGCAGACCAGCCTCGCGGCCGAGCTGCGCGACGAGGACCCCGGCCGCCGGGAGGGGCCGGACGACGGATCCGGGGACCACTACGCCGACTTCACGGCCGAACGCGCCGCCTCGTCCCTCGCCGGTTTCCAGCGCGGCACGCTGCGCGCCCAGAGCGACGACGGCACGGACGCCGCAGATACCGACACCGACGGGCGCGTGGTCTCGTCCGCCGGCCCCTCGACTCCGACCGCCGACCGCCGACCGCCGACGAAGGACACGCGATGACCCGACCCTCCCCCGCCACGCACACCGAGCTGGACCAGTTGCTCACCGGACTCGTGGAGCGGGTCGCCGAGGTGAACCAGGCCGTGGTGCTCTCCGAGGACGGACTGGTCGTCAGCAAGTCCACCGGCTTCCTGCGGGACGACGCCGAGCGGCTCGCGGCGACCGCGTCGGGCCTGATGAGCCTCAGCAAGGGCGTCAGCATGGACTTCCGGGGCGGCCCGGTGCGCCAGGCGCTCATCGAGATGGCCAACAGCTATCTGATACTCACCTCCGCGGGCCCCGGCGCGCACCTGGTGGTGCTGACCGGTCCGAACGCCGACGTCGGCGTGGTGGCGTACCAGATGAACATGCTGGTGAAGAAGATCGGCGAGCACCTGAGCGCGGCACCGCGGGCCACCGCCGGCCCCGGCGAGTGACGTGACCGGAGGCGACGCGGCGGGCCGGCTCGTGCGGCCGTTCACGCTGACCGGCGGCCGGACCCGGCCCAGCCGCGCCGACTTCACCCTCATCACGACGGTGACCGCCGTCCACCCGCAGCCCACCCGGGCGGCGCGGCCGCAGCCCGAGCACCTGCGGATCCTGCGGCTGTGCGCCGAGCCGGTGGCCGTGGCGGAGATCGCGGCCCGTCTCGACCTGCCGGTGAGCGTGGTCGTCATCCTGCTCTCGGACCTGCTGGAGGCCGGCCGGATCACCGCCCGGCCGCCGCACGTCGTCTCCCGTGCCTCCGAGGACCTGGACCTGCTGCAGAAAGTGAGGGACGGCCTTGGCCGGCTCTGAGCGCGTCGCCGAGACCATCGCGGCTGCCGAGACCACCGCGGCTGCCGCGGCACCCGCACGCTCCACGGCGCCCGACGCGGTGAAGATCCTGATCGCGGGCGGTTTCGGGGTCGGCAAGACCACCATGGTCGGGTCGGTCAGCGAGATCGCCCCGCTGCGCACCGAGGAACCGCTCACCGAGGCGGGCCTGAACGTCGACGACCTGGCCGGCATCGAGGAGAAGCGGGCCACGACCGTGGCGCTGGACTTCGGCCGGATCTCCATCGGCCGGGACCTGGTGCTGTACCTGTTCGGCACGCCCGGTCAGCAGCGGTTCTGGTTCATGTGGAACGACCTGGCGATCGGGGCGCTCGGCGCGGTCGTCCTGGTGGACGTCCGGCGGCCGGAGTCGAGTTTCGCCGCCATCGACTTCTTCGAGCGGCGGCGCATCCCGTTCGTCGTCGCCGTCAACGGCTTCCACGGCCGGCACCCGTACCCGGCGGCGGAGATCCGCGAGGCCCTCGCGCTGCCGGAGCACGTGCAGGTGCTGCTGTGCGACGCGCGGGAGCGGACCTCCAGCCGGGACGTCCTCATCGCCCTGATCGACCAGCTGATCGACGCCGCGGCCGGTGCCGCGGCGTCGTGACGCCGGCCGCGGTCAGCCGAGGCCCGCGGACTTCAGCCACTCCTTGGCGACGTCCAGCGGGTCCTTCTTGTCCAGCTGGACCTTCGCGTCCAGGTCGAGGAGCGTCTTGGTGTCCAGCTTGGCGGAGACCGCGTTGAGCGTGGCCACGCCGTCCTTGGACAGTCCGTCTCTGGCGACCAGCGGGGTGACGTTCGCGTGGCCGAAGAGGTTCTCCGGGTCCTTCAGGACGACGAGCTTCTCCTTGATGATCGTCGGATCGGTGGTGAAGACGTCCGCGGCCTGCACGGTGTTCTTGGTCAGCGCCGACTGGGTCAGCGGGCCGCCCGCGTCGAGCGCCTTGAACGACTTGAACTTCAGCCCGTACACCGACTCCAGGCCCTTGAGGCCCTGCTGCCGGGTCTGGAACTCGGGCGAGCCGCCGATCACCAGGTCGGGTGCGGCCTCCTTGAGGTCGGCGAGGGTCGACTCGGCGGTGAGGCCGTGCTTCTTCGCCGTCTCGGCGTTGACGGTGACCGAGTCCTTGTTCTCGGCCGGCGACGACTCCAGCAGCGTCAGCTTCTTGTCCAGCTTCGCCTTCGCCGCCTCGTTCACCGCCTCGGCGGACTTCTGCACGGCCTTCGGGTCGAGGTAGGCCAGCAGTGAGCCGTTGTACTCCGGCAGCACCGTGACGGAGCCGTTCTTCATCAGGCCGTAGGTCGTCTCGCGGCTGCCTATGTTGTGCTTGTAGGAGACCTTGAGGCCCTTGGCCTTGAGCGCCTCCCCGTAGATGTCGGCGAGGAGGGTGCTCTCGGCGAAGTTGTTGGAGCCGACGACGACGGTGCCGGCCTCCGCCTTGTCACCCGCCAGCGGATTGTCGGACGTGTCGTCGGAGTCGGAGGAACAGCCCGCGAGCAGCGCCGCCGCGGCGGCGAGCGCGACGGCCGCCGCGCCGGTGTGCCTCGTTCTGGACCTGCTGCTCTTGGCGGTGGAAGTCATCCGTCGATCCAAACGAGCCACTTGCCGGTCAGTCAAGAACGGCCTGGTTACGGTTTTCCCGCCGCCGTGCGCCGTCATCGCCTGCGCACCCCCGGGGACACCGCGAACCGCCCGGCCGCCCAGAAGAGCGCGAGGGTGACGAGTGCGAGGACGGCGACGAGTGCGGCGCCGCCGACGACCTTCTCGTAGTCGCGCTGGTAGAGCCCGTCGATGATGTACCGGCCGAGCCCGCCGAGACTGACGTACGCGGCGATGGTCGCCGTCGACACGACCTGGATGGCGGCCGAGCGCAGTCCGCTGAGGACCAGCGGGAGGGCGACGGGCAGTTCGACCCGGAAGAGGATGCCGGTCTCGTGCATGCCCATGCCCCGCGCGGCGTCCACCGGGGAGGGGTCGACGGAGCGGACGGCCTCGTAGGTGGTGACCAGGATCGGCGGGATCGCGAGGACGACCAGCGGGATCATCACGGGCAGCAGGCCGATGCCGACGACGACGGCGATCAGCACCAGCAGGCCGAAGCTGGGCAGGGCGCGGGCGGCGGTGGCGACGAAGGCGACGGCGTTGCCACCGCGTCCGGTGTGCCCGGTCAGCAGTCCGACCGGCAGCCCGATCGCGGCGGCGAGACCGAGGGCCATCAGCGTGTACTGGACGTGCTCCGCGAGGCGCGTGGGGATGCCGTCGTAGCCGTGCCAGTGGGCGCTGTCGCTGAAGAAGGCGTTGACGAAGTTCAGGACGTTCACCGGGCGGACGCCTCCTGGGGCTCGGGCCGCGCGGCGGCCTCCTTCGGGCGTTGCCGCCTGCCCCGCGGCATCCATGGGGTCAGCAGGTTCCGGGCCAGGACGAGGACCGCGTCGCACAGGATGGCCAGGACGGCGGTGGTGAGGACGGAGTTCACCGCCAGCTCGGGCCGGCCGTACTTCTGGGCGTCCGCGAGGAGGTTGCCGAGGGCGCCCTGGTTGCCGATGAGGGCGCCGACGCTGACCAGGGAGATGCTGGAGGCGACGGCCACCCGCAGACCGGCCAGGATGGCGGGCACCGCGATCGGCAGCTGCACCTGGAGGTAGCGGCGCAGCGGCCCGAAGCCCATGGCGGTGGACGCGGCCAGCGTCTCCTCGGGCACCGACCGCACGCCGTCGACGATCGCCGGGACGAGCACCACCAGGCTGTACACGGCCAGCGGGATCATCACGGTCAGCTCGGTCTGGCCGGTGTAATCGATGAGGACGACGAAGACGGCCAGCGAGGGGACGGCGTAGAACACGGTCGTCACGCCGAGCACGGGCGGGTACAGCCAGCGGAAGCGCACGCAGAGCTGGGCGAGGGGCAACGCGGCGAGCAGGCCCGCCAGGACCGGCAGCAGCGCCTCGCGCAGGTGCAGCCCGATCAGGCCGAGCCAGGTGTTGTCGAGGTCGCTCGGGATGTCGAAGAAGCCGTTCACGGGGCGACCTTCGTGACGTCGACGGGCTCCGCGGCCGGTGCGGCCGTGCCGGGGCTCTCGGCGCCGTGGGCGGCGCGGATCGCCTCGCCGATGGTCTGCTGGGAGACCACGCCGGTCACCCGCCCGTCGGTGTCCACGGCGACGGCCCAGCCGGTGGGCGAGAGCACGGCGCAGTCGAGGGCGGCCCGCAGCGAGTCGGTGCCGGGCACGAACGGCCGCCCGTGGGACAGCAGTCGTCCGGCCGCGAGGTCCCCGGCCGTCAGGCCGCCCGGCTCGGCCCACCCCAGCGGACGGCCGTCCGCGTCGGTCACCAGCAGGTGGGCGGCGTCGCCGGCGGCGGCGAGCTGCTCGGCGGTGGCGTCGGCGGGCACGACCGGGCCGGTGGTCAGCTCCAGGGCGGTGGAGGGGAAGAAGGACAGCCGCCGGATGCCGCGGTCGGCGCCGAGGAAGTCCTCGACGAAGTCGTCCGCGGGGTCGGACAGCAGCTCGGCGGGCGGGGCGAACTGGGCGAGCCGGCCGCCGGTGCGCATCACCGCGACCATGGTGCCCAGTTTGATGGCCTCGTCGATGTCGTGCGTGACGAAGACGATGGTCTTGCCCAGTTCGTCCTGGATGCGCAGGAGTTCGTCCTGAAGTCCCTTGCGGACCACGGGGTCGACGGCGGAGAAGGGCTCGTCCATGAGCAGCACGGGCGGATCGGCGGCGAGTGCCCTGGCCACGCCGACGCGCTGCTGCTGGCCGCCGGAGAGCTGGTACGGGTACCGCTTGCCGAGGGAGGCGTCGAGCCCCACCCGTTCCATCAGCTCCGCGGCCCGTTCGCGGGACTTCTGCTTGCCCCAGCCGATCATGCGGGGCACGGTGGCGATGTTGTCGAGGATCGTCCGGTGCTGGAAGAGCCCCGCGTTCTGGATGACGTACCCCATCGACCGGCGCAGCGTGGTGACCGGCTGCTGCTGGAGGTCCTGGCCGTCGAGGAGGATCGTTCCCTCGGTGGGTTCGACCATCCGGTTGATCATCCGCAGGGTCGTCGTCTTCCCGCAGCCGGAGGGTCCGACGAGGACCGTGATCGCGCGGTCGGGTATCTCCAGCGACAGCCGGTCGACCGCCACGGTGCCGTCCGGGTACCGCTTGGTGACTGAGTCCATCCGTATCAAAACGCCGAATACCCTTCGGGTCTGGCAGAAGCTGCCCGCTCCGGCCGCGGTCGGTGGGGCCGTCGCCGGTCGAGTGTAGACGGCTGATCCGCGGGCCCCCGCTGCTCAGGGGCGACTCCTTCCCCCTGTCCGGGCGTTCACACCGGGACAGGGGACGGCTCCCGCGATCCGTACGCGATGGCCGCCGGACGGCGGCGCGGGGGGGGGGGGGGGGGGGGGGGGGGGGGGGGGGGGGGGGGGGGGCCCGCGCGCGGCGGCCGCCGCCCCGGGCGCGGGGGCGGCGCGGCGCGGCGGGGTGGGCGGTAGAGTGTGGAGGGG
>NZ_JBITFE010000008.1:162716-473752 GCF_044455745.1 Streptomyces sp. NPDC051136
ACCCCTCAGGGCTCCGGCAGGACTCCGGAGCGCCGGGTGGGGGGGGGGGGGGGGGGGGGGGGGGCGGGCGGCCCCCCCCCCCCCCCCCCCCCCCCCCCCCCCCCCGGTGACTCAGCCCTCGGCGGGCGTGAGCCGCAGCGAGATGCTGTTGATGCAGTACCGCTGGTCGGTCGGGGTCGGGTAGCCCTCGCCCTCGAAGACGTGCCCGAGGTGCGACCCGCACCGGGCGCAGCGCACCTCCGTGCGCACCATCCCGTGGGAACGGTCCTCGATCAGCTCGACCGCGTCGGTGTCCTTCGGGTCGTAGAAGGACGGCCAGCCGCAGTGCGAGGCGAACTTGGTCGTGGAGGTGAACAGGTCCGCACCGCAGGCACGGCAGGAGTAGACGCCCTCGGTCTTGGTGTCGGTGTACTCACCGGTGAAGGCCGGCTCGGTGGCGGCCTCGCGCAGCACGGCGTACTCGGCCGGGGCCAGCTCCGCCCGCCACTGCTCGTCCGGCTTCTCGACGTCGTACGACATGAGTCCTCAGCCCCTTACTTCGACAGCTCGTCCAGGATGCGCGGTCCGAGGTCGGTGACGTCGCCCGCGCCCATGGTGAGAACGAGATCACCGGCCTTCGCCATTCCCGCGACCAGCGCGGGCGCCGCGTCCTTGTCGTGGACCGGGGTGACGTCCGCGCCCGCGGCCCGGGCGGCCTCGATGATCAGCTCGCTGGTGACACCCGGGATCGGGTCCTCGCGGGCCGGGTAGATGTCGAGGACGACGGAGGCGTCCGCGAGGGCGAGGGCCTGGCCCATCTCCTTGCCCAGTTCCTGGGTGCGGGAGAAGAGGTGCGGCTGGAAGAGGACCAGGATGCGGGCGTCGCCGACGGCGGCGCGCATGGCCTCCAGGTCGGCCGTCATCTCGGTGGGGTGGTGCGCGTAGGAGTCGACGACCTGGACTCCGGCCGCCTCGCCCTTGAGCTGGAGCCGCCGCTTGACGCCGGTGTACGCGGCGAGCGCGGGGGCCAGCTCGGCGGCGGGGACGCCGAGGGCGGCGCCCGCGGCGAGGGCGGCCACCGCGTTGTGCGCGTAGTGGCGGCCGGGGACGGAGACGGCGAAGGTCAGCTCGGCCCCGTCCATGACGACGGTGACCTCGCTCTTCAGGCCCTGCGGGACGACGGACAGGACGCGCACGTCGGCGTCCTCGGACTCCCCGTACGTCACCGTGCGCACCTTGCCGGCCAGCCGCCGGGTCAGCTCCCGGGCGCCCTCGTGGTCGGCCGCGATCACCAGGGTGCCGCCGGGCACGATCCGGTCGGCGAAGGTCTCGAAGGACTCGTAGATCTCGTCCATCGACGCGTAGTTGGCGTGGTGGTCGAGCTCGACGTTGAGGACGATGGCGACCTCGGGGGCGTACTTGTGGAAGCTGCGGTCGCTCTCGTCCGCCTCGGCGACGAAGATCTCCCCGGTGCCGTGCAGGGCGTTGGAGCCGGGCGCGTCCAGGTCGCCGCCGATCGCGTACGAGGGGTCGAGACCCAGCTCGGACAGGGAGACCGCCAGCATCGAGGTGGTGGTGGTCTTGCCGTGGGTGCCGGCCACGGCGATCGGGCGCAGGCCGTTCATCAGGGCGGCCAGGGCGTCGGAGCGGTGCACGACCGGGATGCCCAGCTCGGCGGCGCGGGCCAGCTCCGGGTTGTCCTCGCGGATGGCCGAGGAGACGACCACGCAGCTCGCGTCGTCGGCGAGGTGCCCGGCGGCGTGCCCGACGTGCACGGTGGCGCCCAGCGCGCGCAGCGCCCCGGCGGTCGCGGACTCCTTGGCGTCACTGCCCGCCACCCGGGCGCCGCGCTGGGCGAGGATCTTGGCGATGCCCGACATCCCGGCGCCGCCGATGCCGATGAAGTGCGGTCGGTCCATGGCGGTAGGAAGGCCGGGTGCCATGCGCTGTTCTCCCCAGAGGTGCGACGGGTGGTGCGTGAGGTGGTCTGGCTGACGGGCGCGCCCCCTGAGCGGGGGCGCGGGACCAGCCTATGCCTTGCTGTGGGAGAAGAGTTTCAGGACCGGCACACCGACCTTGTGGCGGGCCCGGGAGGCCCAGTCGCGGTGGAAGAATTCCTCCACGTAGTGCGGGTCGGTCAGGACGATCACCTCGTCGGCCCCGGTCTCCATGGCCAGGTCCTTCAACTCGTCCAGCGGGTGGTCCTCGATCAGGCGCCCCTCGGCCCGGGCGCCGGACGCGCGCAGGGCGGTGAGGGACACCTCCAGGGCCCGCTCCCCCACGCTCTGGGCCTCCTGCCCCTCGGGGGTCTCGCCCTCCCGTACGGCGTCGTCGAGCTCGCCGAGCGCGACGTCGTCGATGGCCCGCAGCAGGCGGTCCGCCTGATCGCCGCGCGGCTGGAGCAGCACGTGGAAGGCGACCTGCTCGTCCCCGTGCAAGGTGGTGACGAACTCCACGTCGGCGGACGTCAGGGCCTTCTCGATCATCAAAACGCTTGTGAACACCAGGCGCCCCTTCTCCTTCGAGGGTCTGTGGGCCCACCCTCCGTAGGCCGTGCCGGACCCTGCGGAAACCATCCTGCCCCGTCATCGCACGGGTACTGCCGGATTCAGTGTGCCCGGCGCGGACTAAACGGAACGGAACGTTCCGCCGATTACCCGAAGGCCGGCACCGACCGGACCCGTGTCCGGTCGCCGCCGCCCCCGCCTGCCCGGGATCGCCCTAGTCACGCCGGTAACGGCTGAAGAGGAAACCTTCCTCCTCCAGCAGGGACGCCAGCGTGAACCGCCGCGGGACCCCCACCGCGGGACCGCCCGCGATCCGCTGCGCGTCGCCCGCGGTCAGCATTGGGGAGACGGTCAGGCACAGCTCGTCGAGCACGCCGGCCGCGACGAACTGCCCCAGCAGCCGCGGGCCGCCCTCGGTCAGCAGCCGGGTGTGTCCCAGCCCGGCGAGCGCGGTGAGGGCCCGGGCCGGGTCCACACCGACGCCGTCCCCCGCGATCACCACCCTGGCCCCGGCCTTCTCGGCGGCCGCGATCCGGTCGGGGGCCGCGGCGGCTCCGGTCAGGATCAGGGTGGGGACGACGGGGGAGGTGAACAGCGGCAGCGAGAAGTCCAGCTCCAGACCGGCCGTGACCACCGCGATCACCGGTACGGGTGGCTGGCCGGCCGCCCGCCGCGCCTCGGCGAAGTCCGGCCGGACGCGTGCGGGGCGGTACCCCTCCTGCCGTACGGTCTCGGCGCCCGCGATCACCACGTCCGCCAGCGCGCGCAGGGTGCCGAAGACCCGCATGTCGGCCGCGCTGGAGATGGGCTGGGAACGTCCGTCGTGCTGGGCGGCGCCGTCCAGGGTGGAGACCATGTTGGCCCGCAGCCACGTCTCGCGCCGCCCGTCCGGCTCCGGGTAGGCGTAGGCGGCGGCCAGCTCGGCCAGGCTCCACTCCCGGTCGGTCCGGTCGGGGTCCGGTCCGGCCGTCGGATCGGTCACGGGGGGCACGGGGAACAGGCGTCGCATGCGGTGCAGTGTTCCACGCGTCCCGCCTCCCAACCCCGCAGGCCAGACACCGTACGGCGGCGCCCGCGGCCGGGAGGCGCCCAGGATCACGCCGGACCGCCCCGGACACCCCACCGGCACCCGCCCCCGCGCACCCGGCGCCCCACCGCGCAGGCGAGCACCGTACGGCCTCTCCCGCACCCGCGCAGCCGGGGCCACCGCCACGCAGGCCGGGCCTAACGGCGCGGCCCGCGCCATAGGGCGCCAGGGCCCCCGGGAAACGTCCGACCGGGCCGGACACCCCACCGGCACCCGGCGCCCCACCGCGCAGGCCGAGCACCGTACGGCCTCGCCCGCCCCCGCCCAGCCGGGGCCTTCGCCGCGCAGGCGGGCCTTACGGCGAGGCCCGCGTGCCCGGGCGCCGGGGCTCCGGGAACACGCCCGACGGTCCGCCCCGCGCACACGGCGCCCCGTCCCGCACGCCGGACGTCCTACGGTGCCCCCGCGCCCAGGGGCACCCGGAACGCGCCGGGCACCCCACCGGGCCCCGCACCCCCGCACCCGGCGCCCGCACCGGTCGCCGCACCGCCCGGCCCCGCGCGGCGGCCGGGTCCCGTGCAGGCTTTACCATTGAGCACCGTGTCGTCCTCCTCCCCCGCCTCCGGCCCCGCCCCGATATCCGGGACCGCTCCGGGCCCGCTCTCCCTGTGCGGCCGTGAGCCCCACGTCCCCGCGGACCGTCTGGTCGCCGAGATGGTGCCCCCGCCGCGTTTCGACTCGGTCCGCTTCGGCACGTACATCCCGGATCCGAACCAGCCCAGCCAGAGCGAGGCCGTACGGGTCCTGGAGGGCTTCGCGAGCGGACTCGGCGAGGCTCCCGGCGCGAGTGGCGGCAGGCGCGGCTTCTTCGGGCTGGGCCGCGGCAAGGCCCCGAAGGCCCCGGCCGGTCCCCGCGGGGTGTACCTCGACGGCGGCTACGGCGTCGGCAAGACCCACCTGCTCGCCTCCCTGTGGCACGCCACCCCCGCCGAGCCCTCCCGCAAGGCGTTCGGCACCTTCGTGGAGCTGACCAACCTCGTCGGCGCCCTCGGCTTCCAGCAGACCGTGCAGACCCTCTCCGGGCACCGCCTCCTGTGCATCGACGAGTTCGAGCTCGACGACCCGGGCGACACCGTCCTCGTCTCCAGCCTGCTCGCCCGGCTCGTGGAGGCGGGCGTGGCGCTCGCCGCCACCTCCAACACGCTCCCCGGCAAGCTCGGCGAGGGCCGCTTCGCGGCGGCCGACTTCCTGCGCGAGATCCAGGGCCTGTCCGCCCACTTCCGGGCCCTGCGCATCGACGGCGAGGACTACCGCCACCGCGGGCTGCCCGAGGCCCCGGCGCCGCACTCCGACGAGCAGGTGACCCGTGCCGCGCAGGCCACCGAGGGGGCGTCCCTGGACGACTTCCCCGCCCTCCTCGACCACCTCGCCCGCGTCCACCCGAGCCGCTACGGCGCCCTGACCGACGGCCTCGCCGCCGTGTGCCTCACCGGGGTGCGCCCGGTGCCGGACCAGTCGACGGCGCTGCGGCTCGTGGTGCTCGCGGACCGGCTCTACGACCGTGAGGTGCCCGTCCTGGCCTCCGGGCTGCCCTTCGACCGGCTCTTCAGCGAGGAGATGCTGAAGGGCGGGTACCGCAAGAAGTACTTCCGGGCGATCTCCCGCCTCACCGCGCTGGCCCGGGACGCGGCGCGCCTCGTCGACGCCCCCTGAGCCACGCGGCGCGCCTCGTCGACGCCCCCTGAGCCGGCCCACCTCACGCGTCGGCGCACCCGGGGACGGTCTGTTCACGCCATCCCACCCGCTTTTTTCAGGCGCTCTTCAGCCCGTAACGCTACGTTAACCCTGCAAAGCCCTTTGCAGGGTTAACGTGTTTCTTGACCGCTCGTTGACCTTCCATTGACCCGGTATTGGTCCGGTCCTGGCGATGCACCGACCGTGCACCGGCAGACAGTTGAGGCGTGAACTGCCTGGAGGGGGGCCACATGTTCCTGCGCGCCACGGCACGGACGGTCCTCCCGTTCCTCGTCGCCGTCCTGATGGCCCTTCAGTTCTTCGCCCCCTCGGCGTCCTTCGCATTCGCGCACACGAGCCGTGACGCCTTGGCCAACGCCCAGCCCGGAGTCACCCCCTCCGGCCCCGCGGCGCACGAAGAGCGAGCCGGGTGCCACGATCCCGGCCGGTCCGTCCACCCCCACGGGCCCGCACGCGTGCGCGACCGGCACCGGACCACCGCCGTTCCCCAGCCCGAGCCGCCCGAGCGCCCGATGACGGACCGGCACGCCCCGGCCGCCGGCACGTCCCTGGCGCTCGGCGAGGCCGCCCGCCGGGGTTCCAGACCCGCGACGGACCGCTCCCCCGCGGCACTTCAGGTCTTCCGCTGCTGAGGGACGCCCGGCACATCCCCCACCTCTGTCCCACCCGTCCGACGCGCACCCCACCGCGCGCCAGGAGGAATCCGCATCATGCAGCCCCTCATCGACAACGCCCGTACGTTCGGACAGCGCCCTGAGGAGTTCGCCGGGCACGCCGAAGGCCAGTCGCCCGAAGTCCTGTTCATCACCTGCTCCGACTCCCGGGTCGTACCGGCCCTGATCACCGGCGCCCGGCCCGGGCAGCTCTTCGAGCTGCGCACCGCGGGCAGCATCGTCCCGCCCCACGACGCCGAGCGTCCCTCCGGCGAGGCAGCCACCATCGAGTACGCCGTCCAAGTACTCGGCGTCGCCGACATCGTGGTCTGCGGCCACTCGCACTGCGGCGCAGTCGGCGCCCTGGTGCGCGGCGACGACCTGACCGCCGTGCCCGCCGTGCGCGACTGGCTGGCGCTCGCGGCCGGCGAGCCGGGTCCCTGCGATCCCGCCGACCCGACGGTCGCCGGGGCCGTGCAGCAGCACGTACGGACGCAGTTGCTGCGCCTGAGCGCCTACCCGTCCGTCGCCCGGCGGCTGGCGGACGGCCGGCTGCGGATGCACGGCTGGTACTACGAGGTCCACACCGGTCTCGTGCGGCACCACCGTGCGGACACCGACGCGTTCGAGATCCTGTGAGCGCCGGCATGTCCCTCATAGCCGAGCAGAACCGGAGGTTCCCGCACTGGCGGCAGGACCTCACCGCCTCCCTCGTCGTGTTCCTGGTCGCGCTCCCGCTGTGCGTGGGCGTGGCCGTCGCCTCCGGCGTCCCGGCCGAACTGGGCCTGGTCACCGGCATCGTGGGCGGCCTGGTCACCGGGCTGCTGCCGGGCAGCAGCCTCCAGGTCTCCGGCCCGGCCGCCGGGCTGACCGTGCTGGTCTTCGGCGCGGTCGACCAGTACGGACTGCCGGCGCTCGGCGTGATCGTGCTCGCCGCCGGGCTCGTCCAGCTGGTGATGGGCGCCCTGAAGCTGGGGCGCTGGTTCCGGGCGATCTCCCTGTCGGTCGTCGAGGGCATGCTGGCCGGCATCGGCCTGGTGCTGATCGCCGGACAGCTCTACGCGGCCGCCGGTCTCCAGGCGCCCGCCTCCGGCATCGACAAGCTCACCGGCCTGCCGGGCGCCGCCGCCGACGCGTTCGGCAGCACGCAGGCGCTCACCTCGCTCGCCCTCGGCGCGGGCACCGTCGCCGTGATGGTGCTGTGGAAGCGGCTGCCGAAGCGGGCGCGGGCACTTCCCGGCGCGCTGGCCGCGGTGGTGCTGGCCACGGCGGCCACGGCGGCACTGGGCCTGTCGGTCGCCACGGTCGAGGTCAACGGGCTGCTGGACTCCGTGCAGCCGCCCGGGGCCGGTGCCTTCGGCGAGCTGGCGGACGTGGGCTTCCTCGGCACGATCGTCGCCTTCACCCTGATCGCCTCGGCCGAGAGCCTGTTCAGCGCCGCGGCGGTGGACCGGCTGCACGACGGGCCGCGTACCGAGTACGACAAGGAGCTGATGGCGCAGGGTGCGGGCAACACCGTGTGCGGTGTGCTCGGCGCCCTGCCGATGACCGCGGTCATCGTGCGCAGCTCCGCGAACGTCGGCGCCGGTGCCAGGACCAAGGCGTCCCGGGTGCTGCACGGAGTGTGGCTGCTGCTGTTCGCCGCGCTGCTGCCCTCGGCGCTGGCCCTGATCCCGCTGCCCGCGCTGGCCGGGATCCTGGTCCACGCGGGCTGGAAGCTGATCCCGTTCCGCGGGCTCGTGGCGCTGTGGCGCGGGCACCGGGGCGAGGCGCTGATCCTGGTGGTCACGGCCGTCTCGATCGTCGCGGTCAACATGTTCGAGGGCGTGCTGATCGGGCTGGCGCTGTCCGTGGTGAAGACCGCCTGGGAGGCCTCGCACCTCCGGATGGAGATCGTCGACAAGGGCGCGGGGCCCGTCCAGGCCCACCTGACCGGCAACGCGACCTTCCTGCGCCTCCCGAAGATGCTGGAGAGCCTGGAGGCACTGCCGCAGGACCGCCCGGTCGAGCTGGACCTGTCCGGCCTGCACCACCTGGACCACGCCTGCCGCACGGCCCTGGAGAACTGGGCCGAGCGGCACAGCGCCGCGGGCACGGAACCGGTGAAGGTCACCGCACCGGAGAAGGCGGTGGCGTAGCCGGCGGCGGCGTCCCGGTCCGTGGCAGCCTGCCCCGGGCCGGGGCGCCGCCGGCCAGGGCCGGGGCGCCGCCCTCGCGCGGAGCGGTCGCCGGCCGACCGGTCACCGACCGAAGCGGTCGGACCGGGCATGGCTTTCCACCGGGACTCGGGCCTATCGTGACAGAAAGGGTGGAATAGGGTCCTCCTAGCGAGGAGGTCGACTCGCCATGGTCCAGGAGCTTCTCACCGCGGCCGCCGCCGTCGGCAGCGCGGGCGTCCTGTACGTCGCCGCGGCCGCGCGGGTCATCAGGCAGTACGAACGCGGGGTCGTCTTCCGCCTCGGACGGCTCGCCGGGGAGGCGCGCGGTCCCGGGTTCACGATGATCGTGCCGTTCGTGGACCGGCTGCACAAGGTCAACCTGCAGATCGTCACGCTGCCCGTGCCGGCCCAGGAGGGCATCACACGCGACAACGTCACGGTGCGGGTGGACGCCGTCGTGTACTTCAAGGTCGTCGACGCCGCCCACGCGCTGGTCCGCGTGGAGGACTACCGGTTCGCCGTCTCGCAGATGGCGCAGACCTCGCTCCGGTCGATCATCGGCAAGAGCGACCTGGACGACCTGCTGTCCGACCGGGAGAAGCTGAACCAGGGGCTGGAGCTGATGATCGACAGCCCGGCGGTCGGCTGGGGCGTGCAGATCGACCGGGTCGAGATCAAGGACGTCTCCCTGCCGGACACCATGAAGCGGTCGATGGCCCGGCAGGCCGAGGCCGACCGGGAGCGGCGGGCCCGGGTCATCAACGCCGATGCCGAACTCCAGGCGTCGAAGGTGCTCGCGGAGGCGGCCCGGGAGATGTCCGAGACGCCCGCGGCCCTGCAACTGCGGTTGCTCCAGACGGTCGTGGCGGTGTCCGCCGAGAAGAACTCCACCCTCGTCCTGCCCTTCCCGGTGGAGCTGCTGCGGTTCCTGGAAAGGGCACAGGAGCACCCGGCCGAGCGGTGACACGAGCTACACGCGTGGTTCCCGGGGCTCCTGGCAGGTGATAGACACGGCGGGGTCACAGTCCTGTCCGCCAGCAGGAAGGTTTCCCCCATGTCCCCCATGCCCACGTCCGGCAAGTCTGCGACCCGACGCCAGGTGCTCGCCCGTACCGGAGCCCTGGGTGCGGGCATCGCCTTCACCGGCGCCCTCTCCGAACTCTTCGCCGGGACCGCCGCCGCCCAGTCCATGGGCCACACCGGCTACGGCCCCCTCGTCCCCGACCCCGACGGTCTGCTCGACCTGCCCGAGGGGTTCCGCTACCGGGTGCTGTCCCGCGAGGGCGACCGGCTGCGCTCAGGGGAGGGCCCGGTGCCGTCCAACCACGACGGCATGTCGGCCTTCCCGGGCCGGCACGGCCACACCCGCCTCGTCCGCAACCACGAGAACCGCCCCGACGGCCGCGTCCCGGTCCCGACCGTCAAGGGCCTGACGTACGACCCGGAGGGCAAGGGCGGCTGTACGGCGCTGGAGCTGGACTCCCGCAACCACGTCCTGTCCGAGCGGGTCGCGATCGCCGGTACGGCGGTCAACTGCGCGGGCGGGCACACGCCCTGGAACACGTGGCTGACCTGCGAGGAGACCGAGGACCGGGCCGGCACCAACGGCTACACCAAGGACCACGGCTTCATCTTCGAGGTCGACCCGGCCGACCCGCACCGCACCGGCGCGGTGCCGCTGACCGCGATGGGCCGCTTCCAGCACGAGGCGATCGCCGTGGACCCGCGGCGCGGTGTCGTCTACGAGACGGAGGACGCGTTCGAGCGGCCCTTCGGCCTCTTCTACCGGTTCCTGCCCGAGAAGCCGCTGGGCGGCAGGGGCTCGTTGCGGGCGGGCGGCAGGCTCCAGGCGATGCGCGTGCCCGGCGTGCCCGACCTGTCCTCGATCCAGGAGACCGGCGCCACCTTCGACCGCGTCGAGTGGGTGGACGTGCCCGACCCGCTGGCCGACGGGACGCCGATCCGCTTCCAGGACTTCGGCCGGGGCGGCATCACCCACGCGCAGAAGCTGGAGGGCTGCTACTGGGGCGGGCGGAGCGTGTACTTCGTGTCGTCCTTCGCCCACAGCGACGAGGGCTCGGCCGCCGACCACTACGGCCAGATCTGGCGCTACGACCCCGAGCGGCGCCGGCTCACCCTGGTGATCGTCTTCGGTCCGGACACCGACGTGCAGCTGCCCGGCGAGTCCCCGGACAACATCTGCCTGGCCCCCAGCGGCGGGCTCATGGTCTGCGAGGACGGCAACGGCGCCCAGCACGTCTTCGGCCTCACCCGGCGCGGCGAGGTGTACGCGATGGCCCGCGGCGCGCAGAACATCGGGACGGAGGAGGAGCCCGAGTGGGGCGAGTTCGCCGGGGTCACCTTCTCCCCCGACGGCGACACGATGTACGTCAACTGCTACACGCCCGGCACCACCTTCGCGGTCACCGGCCCCTGGCGCAGGTAGCGGCGGGGCACCGGCGGGGCGCACCGTCCGGCCACTGAATCCGCGACCCCGGGGTACTCGGGCCGCATGACTCAGAACGTGCAGGTCAACGGCTCGTACTGGCTTCAGACGGCAGCGGGCGGTGCGCCCCGCCCCGCGCTCGCGGAGGATCTCGACGTCGATGTCGTCGTGATCGGGGCGGGCGTCGCGGGGCTCAGCACGGCCTGGGAGCTGGTGCGGGCCGGGCGGAGCGTGGTGGTCCTGGAAGCCGGGCGGGTCGCGGCGGGCGTCACCGGGTACACCAGCGCCAAGCTCACCGCGCAGCACACCCTGGTCTACGACAAGCTGCGCCGCACCCGCGGCCCCGAGGGCGCCCGGCTGTACGCCCGCTCGCAGTCGGAGGCGATCGAGCGCGCCGCGGGGATCGTCGCCGAGCTGGGCATCGACTGCGACTGGGAGACGCGCGACGCCTACACGTACGTCCGCGACCCGGGCCGCGTCGCCGAGGTGCGGGCCGAGGCGGCCGCCGCGAAGGAGGCGGGGCTGCCGGCGTCGTTCGTGACGGAGACCGGGCTGCCGTTCCCGGTGGCGGGCGCCGTGAAGGTGACCGGACAGGCCCAGTTCCACCCCGTCAAGTACCTGCTGGCCCTCGCCGCCGACCTGGAGGCGCACGGCGGGCTGATCTTCGAGGACACCACCGTCCAGGGTCTGGACGAGGGTGAGCCGTGCCGGGTGAGGACCGAGGCGGGAGCGACGGTCACCGCCCGGGACGTGGTGGTCGCCACCCACTACCCGATCTTCGACCGGGCGCTGCTCTTCGCCCGTCTCTCCCCGCGCCGCGAGCTGGTCGTCGCCGGGACCGTCGAGGCCGGCCGGGACGTCGACGGCATGTACATCACGCCGGAGGAGAACACCCGCTCGGTGCGCACGGCACCCCTGGACGACGCGGGGCGCCGCCTGCTGATCGTCACCGGGGAGCACTTCACCCCGGGCACGGGCGACACCCGCGAGCGCTTCGAGCGTCTGGCCGCCTGGGCGGACGAGCACTTCCCGGGCACCGAGCGCACCCATGCCTGGGCCACGCAGGACATCGACCCCACCGACACCGTGCCGATGGCCGGCCTCCTGCACCCCGGCGCGCACCACACCTACGTCGCCACCGGCTTCGGCGGCTGGGGACTGAGCGGCGGCATGATGGCGGGCCGGCTGCTGACCGCGCAGATCACCGGCGAGGAGTGCGCGTGGAGCGGGCTGTACGACCCGCGCAGGCTGCGCACGGCGGTGCGCGAGGCGCCGGCGCTGCTCAAGACGCAGGCCGAGGTGGCACGGCACTTCGTCGGCGACCGGCTGCGGCCCGCACCGCCGGTGGACTCGCTGCCGCCGGGCGAGGGCGCGGTGGTCCGGGCGGGCGGCGACCGGCTCGCCGTCTACCGGGACGACGAGGGGGCCCTGCACGCCGTCTCGGCGCGCTGCACCCACCTGGGCTGCCTCGTCGACTTCAACGCGGCCGAGCGCGCCTGGGAGTGCCCCTGCCACGGCTCCCGCTTCGACACGGACGGCAAGGTGCTGGAGGGTCCGGCGACGAAACCGCTGGAGCAGCGGGACATCTGACGGCTCCGCCCTCTCGTCCGGTCGGGTGAGCGGGTCGGCACGTCGAGCACACATAGTCATACAAGCCGAACATCCCACTCCTACGTTCGTACGGTGATCACTCTCCTACGACGTGCCACCGCGCTCTGTGTCCTGGGCGCCGCCCTCGCCGCCTGCGGCACCACCGGCTCCGGGACGGCCCCCCGCCCGGCCCCCTCGGCCCCGGCACCGTCCGCCTCCCCGTCCCGGGCGCCCACTCTGGCCCCCGGCCCCGCGGGCCTGACCCCCGTCTTCGAACACGGCCCGCGCACGGACGGCGGGAGGGACCGCGGGCGGGGCGGCAAGCTGGTCGCCCTCACCTTCGACGCCGACATGACCGCGGACCAGGGGCCCCGGGCCGCGGCGGGTGAACACTTCGACAACCCGCCGTTGATCGCGACGCTGCGGAGGCTCAAGGTGCCGGCCACGGTGTTCATGACCGGCCGGTGGGCCGAGGAGTACCCGGACGAGGCCCGCGCCATCGGCCGGGATCCGCGGTTCGAGATCGCCAACCACTCCTACAGCCACTACGCCTACACCGACGACTGCTACGGCCTGCCGACGGTGCCGGAGGACCGGATGCGGTCGGACCTGGAGCGGGCGTACACCGCGTTCGCGAAGGCCGGGGTGGCGAACCCGATGCCGTACTTCCGCTTCCCCGGCGGCTGCTACGACCGGGCGGCCCTCAAGGAGCTGGCGGCCACCGGGGTCACCGCCGTGCAGTGGGACGTGGTGAGCGGGGACGCCTTCGCCACGGACGCCGACGCGGTGACCCGGCAGGTGCTCGACGGGGTGCGGCCGGGTTCGGTGGTCGTCATGCACTGCACGCGCAGCGCCGCCCCGGTGACCGAGCGGGTGGTCCGGGCGGTGGTGCCCGAGCTGCGCCGCCAGGGCTATCGCTTCGTGAAGGTCTCGGACCTGGTCGGCGCCGCGAACGGCCGCCGCTGACGGGCCTACGCTGGAGACATGAGCAGCGACCACGACCACGGCCCGGACGGCTCCGGCTCCGGCTGCGAACCCGGCGGCTACTCCCTGATCGACGCGGCGGCCCGGCCGCCGAAGGCCGACGGCCCGCCGTACGCGGACTGCGTGCTGTGCCGCGAGCCGACGGAGTACCCGGAGTCGTACAAGGGCATTACGCTCTGCCCGGTCTGCGAGTGGCAGGAGGCGCAGCGCACGGCCTGTTCGGGCTGATTCCGGGCCGACCGGCGCGCGCCGGGCCCGCGTCGTGCGGGGCCGTGCTCCCGCGTGCGGCCGGGTTGGCAGACTGGGGGCGTGAGCAACGACCCGACGGCACCCGTCCCCGCCTCCGTCCCCGACAGTCCCTTCCGTCCCGAGCCCGGTGAGCGCGACCTGGCGCCGCAGTTCGTGCTGCCGCTCGTCGTGCGCATCGAGCGGGCGGCCCCGCCGGCCCGTACCGACGCGCTGGAGACCGCGGCCCGGGCGGTGCTGGTGATGCTCGGCGACGAGCGGTCCACCGGCGACGGGGAGTGGGCGCGGGCGATGCGGGACTGGCAGGACGCCCGCATCCGCAAGGTCGTGCGGCGGGCCCGCGGCGCGGAGTGGCGGCGGGCGGAGGCGCTGCCCGGCGTCACGGTCACCGGCAAGGCGGCCGAGGTGCGGGTCTTCCCGCCGGTCCCGCTGGACGGCTGGCCCAAGGACCTGGCCCGTCTCCAGGTCTCCGGCACCGACCTCGACGACCCGGAGCCGCCCGCCGGGGCCGACCCCACCGCGCCGGTGCTCTGGATGAACCCCGACCTGGACATGTCGGCGGGCAAGGCGATGGCCCAGGCCGGTCACGGCGCGCAGCTCGCCTGGTGGGAGCTGTCCGACGGCGAGCGGACGGCGTGGCGCGACGCGGGCTTCCCGCTGTCGGTGCGCACCGCGGACCCGTCCCGCTGGAGGGGCCTCACCACCGCCGGCCTGCCGGTGGTGCGCGACGCCGGGTTCACGGAGATCGCGCCGGGCTCGTGCACGGTGGTGGCGGACCATCCGGCGCTGCGGGACGGCCGGTAGGTCCGGGCGGCCGGTGCCGCCCGAACCTCAGATGTTGCTCTGAACATGCCCCGCCCGGGGTTCGGCCCGGGGCGGCCGGGCGATACCCCCGGCAAGTTCTCAGGAGGGGGGCGACCATGGAGCCCATGGCACGGTTGGGCACCGGCATCGGATGGCGGCCGGAGATCGCGGACGTCGTGGAGCGGATGCCCGGCATCGACTGGGTCGAGGCCGTGTCCGAGAACCTGTGTCCCGGGCACCTGCCCGACTCGCTGCTGCGGCTGCGCGAGCGCGGGGTGACCGTCGTGCCGCACGGCGTGTCGCTCGGTCTCGGCGGCGGGGACCGGCCGGACGCGGGACGGTTGGCGGCGCTGGCCGAGCGGGCCGAGGTCCTGGGGTCGCCGCTGGTGACCGAGCACATCGCGTTCGTGCGGGCGGGCGGGGCGCTCACCGCCTCCCCGCAGCTGGAAGCGGGACACCTGCTGCCCGTGCCGCGCACCCGCGACGCCCTCGACGTGCTGTGCGAGAACGTGCGCATCGCGCAGGACGCGCTGCCCGTCCCGCTCGCCGTGGAGAACATCGCCGCGCTGATCTCGTGGCCGGACGAGGAGCTGACGGAGGGGCAGTTCCTGTACGAGCTGGCCGACCGGACCGGCGTACGGCTGCTGATCGACGTGGCGAACCTGCACACCAACCACGTCAACCGGGGTGAGGACCCGGCCGAGGCGCTGGGCGAACTCCCCCTGGAGGCCATCGCCTACGTCCATGTCGCGGGCGGCTTCGAGCGGGACGGCGTCTGGCACGACAGCCACGCACACCCCGTCGCGCAGCCGGTCCTCGACATCCTCACCGACCTGGCCTCCCGCGTCGCACCGCCCGGCGTCCTGCTGGAGCGGGACGAGAACTTCCCCGAAGGCGACGAGCTGCGGAGCGAGGTGGCCGCGATCGGCGCCGCCGTCGCGAAGGGAAGGGCGACGCAGGCGGCGCCCACCGGGGTGACGGTGACGCCGCGCGCCTCAGGCGTCGGTACGGACGCCGGCCCGGGCGTCGACGACGCCGTACGGCAGCGGCTCGGGCTCGCTCAGGCCGCGCTGCTGTCCGCGCTGGTCGCCGGGACGCCGGTGCCCGAGGGGTTCGACCGGGTGCGGCTGGGCGTGCAGGCGAGGGCGCTCGCCGGAAAGCGGGCCGACGTGGTCGGGAAGGTCGCGCCCGAGCTGCCGGTGATCCTGGGCGCGGGGTACCGTCCGGCCTTCCTCGGTTACGCGCAGGGGTGCCCGATGACCGGCGGCTACCGGCGGGACGCCCTCGACTTCGCCGCGCACGTGCTGCGGACGGCGGAGGACCAGGACCCGGCCGTACGGCGGGCGTTGCGGGAGTGGTGGCTGGAGCGGTCGGGGCCGGCGCCCCGGTCGGCCCGCCCCGGGGTCCGGCTGGCCCGTGCGACCAGGCGCGTTCTGCTGCGCCGCTGAACCGGGGACGGGCCGGACGCGCCGGCGGCGTCCGCTACTCGCGGCCGAGGGTCTGGAAGTGCCCGCGGTCGGGATCGCCCACGCTGCGCCGCATCTGCGGATGCTCCTTCGAGCCGCCGAATCTCCACGGGTTGCCTTCGCAGACGTCGACGCTCAACAGCTCCGCCGCCCCGTCGTCGGGATACACGCTCCACTCGCCGGTGCCGCTGCATTCCGACACCTTGTCACCGTCGTCGTCGTACTCGGCGAGGCCGGTGGCGACCACGGTGCCGTCGTCCTCGAAGCGCAGGGTCCCGGCGTCGCCTCCGGTCCAGGTGCCCACGACGTCGGTCCGAGCCAGTGTCTGCTGCTGGCACATGCACCCCGTGGTCAGCATCAACACCGCGACCGCACCCACCGGGACCACCCCACGCCACCCCGCCGCGGCGGCTCGCCCTCGTTCCTCACGCACGACTCCCCCTTGCCCACGTCACACCTGCTCGGCCGGTGCGGCGGAGCGGCAGGCGCTCACGGTGCCACGAAATTTGAACGGGTTCAACTTTGTTCGGTGCGCGTCGGCCGCCCCCTCGCGAGATTCGGATGAAAACGCTATGGCGCCGGCGAATGCCTTTGGCATAGAAGTACGGCATGTTCTGGGTTCTTTTCCTCCTGGCGGCCTGGGCCGTCGCCGGCCTCGCGTGCCTGCGGCTGTGCCTGGCCGCCGTGCGCGCGGCGGCCGTCGAGCCGCGCGCCGCCGCCGGTGAGCACGCGCTGACGCTGTACGAGGCGGCGTTCCTGTCCGGGGGCCCGCGGCGGGTGGCCGACCTGACGCTCGTCTCGATGGCGCGCCAGCGCCGGCTGCTGCTCGCGCACACCGGCTGGGCGACCGTCGTGGACCCGTGCGGCCGGGACGAGATGGAGCGGTCGGTCATCGGGGCGATAGGACCCGGGGGGCAGTCGCGGATAGCGCCGGTACGGGCGGCCGCGGCCGCCGCCGACGCCGTCCGGGGCCTGGCCGACCGGCTGGTGGGCGCGGGCCTCGCCGTACCGGACGGCGGGGCGGACGGTGTCGCGGCCGGGGTGCGGCGGGTGCGGGTCGCCTCGCTGACCGTGTGCGCGCTCGGTCTGGTCTCCCTGGCGATGCCGCTGCCCGCCACGGAGCCGCGTCTGCTCATCGCCCTGTGGTTCGCCCTGCCGCTCGCCCTGACCCTGGGGTGCCTCGCCATCACGCGCATGGAGATCCACCCGTACGCGCGCTGGGCCTCCCCCGCCGGACAGCGGCTGATCGGCGCCCTCGTGCGGCAGGCCGACGGCTCGGGCGACGACCGGTCCTTCCTCACCTCGGTCGCCGTGCGGGGGGTCCACGCGATCGGCGAACCGGACCTGCGGGCGGCCTTCGCGCACCGCGAGAAGTACACCGGGGAGCACGAGGAGCGCCGGGTCTGACGCGCCGGGGGCGTACGGGCGCACGCGGCGGCGACACCCGCGGGCGGTGCTTGCCCCTGCCGTCCGGTGAACCAACCATCCCTTGTGTCACTCCCCGTGCCACCGAAGGGATACGCGATGCGAGCTGCCGCCCTCTACTCGGCCGCCGGGTCCTTGCTGCTCACCGCCCTCACCACCGCCCCGGCCCCGGCGGCGCCCGCGGCGGGCCCCGGTTCCGCCGAGGCGCACGGCACCGCCGTGGCCGCCCGGCGCGCGGCGGCGGCCGGGATCGACTTCGGCAGCTGCCCGAAGGCGGAGGAACTGCCGGGCGCCATGCGCTGCGGCACGGTCGCGGTGCCCCTCGACTACGCCCGCCCCGACGGCAAGCGCATCGAGCTGACCGTCAGCCGGGTGCGGGCCACCCACAAGGACCCCGCCGACGCCGGGCGCGAGGTCCGGGGTCAGGGCGCACTCCTCTACAACCCGGGCGGCCCCGGCGCCTCCGGGCTGTACTTCCCCCTGGTCGGCATGGTCCCCGAGTGGAAGCGCCTCGCCGCCGCCTACGACCTCGTCGGGTACGCCCCGCGCGGGGTCGCGCCGTCCGCGCCGCTGTCCTGCCAGGACCCCGGAGACTTCTTCAAGGGCCCCCGGCCGGCCCCGACGCGGCCCTCGGACGCGTACAAGAAGCGGCGCGCCGCCGAGGCCGAGGCGTACGCGCGGGGCTGCGCGGAGCGCGGCGGGGACGCGCTGCGGCACTACCACTCGCTCAACAACGCCCGGGACCTGGAGGTCGTCCGCGCGGCACTGGGCGAGCGGCGGCTCACCTTCATGGGCGGGTCGTACGGCACCTACCTCGGCGCGCTGTACGCGGAGCTGTTCCCCTCGCACGTACGGCGGATGGTGTTCGACGCGGTGGTGAACCCGGACCCCGGGCAGGTCTGGTACCGCAACAACCTCGACCAGTCGGAGGCGTTCGAGGACCGCTGGGACGACTTCAAGGAGTGGATCGCCGAGCACGACGCCGTGTACGGGCTCGGGGACACGCCGAGGAAGGTGCAGGACAGCTACGAGGAGGCGAGCGCGCGGCTGGCGGTGCGTCCGGCGGGCGGCACGGTCGGGCCCGCGCAGCTTCAGGGGGCGTTCCTGAAGGCCGGGTACTACGACGACTACTGGCCGCACCGCGCCGAGGCGCTGTCGGCGTACCTGAAGGGGGATCCGCAGCCGCTGGTCGACCAGGCGGGGACGAGGACCGCGGCGGGCGCGGTGGGGGCGGAGAACGCCAACGCCGTGTACACCGCCGTCGAGTGCAACGACGCGCCCTGGCCGACCGACTTCGAGGTCTGGGACCGGGACAACACCCGGCTGGCCCGCCGGGCACCGTTCGAGACCTGGGACAACGTGTGGACGAACCTGCCGTGCGCCTACTGGCAAGCGCCCCGGCAGCGGCCCCTCGACGTGCGCACCGCGCCGGGCGAGCTGCCGCCGACGCTGGTCCTGGCCGCCGAACGGGACGCGGCGACCCCGTACGAGGGCGCGCTGGAGCTGCGGCGGCGGCTGGCGGGCTCGGTGCTGGTGACCGAGCGGGACGCGGGCACGCACGGCATCGCGGGCGGGCCGAACGCCTGCGTCAACGGCCACCTGGAGGCGTACCTGCTGGAGGGACGCCTCCCGGCGCGGGACGCGTCGTGCGCCCCGCGCCCGGAACCGGAGCCGAGGAAGGCCGCGGCACCGGAGTCCGACTAGGCCAGTCCGGCGACCAGCTCTGCGATGTCCTTGCGGCGCCCGGTGTAGAACGGGATCTCCTCGCGGACGTGGCGGCGGGCCTCGGAGCCGCGCAGGTGGCGCATGAGGTCGACGATGCGGTGCAGTTCGTCGGCCTCGAAGGCGAGGATCCACTCGTAGTCGCCCAGCGAGAAGGAGGCGACCGTGTTGGCGCGCACGTCCGGGAAACCGCGCGCCATCTTGCCGTGGTCGGCGAGCATGCGGCGGCGGTCCTCGTCGGGCAGCAGGTACCAGTCGTAGGAGCGCACGAACGGGTAGACGCTGATGTAGTCGCGCGGCGTCTCGTCGGCCAGGAAGGCGGGGATGTGCGCCCGGTTGAACTCGGCGGGGCGGTGCAGCGCCATGTTCGACCAGACCGGCTCCAGCGCCCGGCCGAGCTTGGTGCGGCGGAAGAGGTTGTACGCCTCCTGGAGCTGGTCGGCGGTCTCCGCGTGCCACCAGATCATCAGGTCGGCGTCGGCGCGCAGACCGGAGAGGTCGTAGGTGCCGCGGATCGTCACGTCCTTCGCGGCGAGCTGGTCGAACAGCTCCTGGACCTCGTCGGCGTACCCGGCGCGGTCCTCGGGGAGCGTGTCCTTGAGCTTGAAGACGGACCAGAGGGTGTAGCGGATGACCTCGTTGAGGTCCTTGGCCAGCTTGCCCTTGTTCGGGATGCGCTCGGCCGCGGGGGTGGAGGCGTCGTCACTCATGGCCCTATTCTCCCGCTCCGCCGTGCAGGCTCTGCACCGGGTGGGCCGTGAGCTGCTCCACACCGCGCAGGTCGCCCCGGATCTGGTCGGCGGCCGCGTACGCGCTCGCGATGCTCGCCGGGATGCCGACGCCGTCGTACGCCGCGCCGCACACCGCGAGGCCGGGCAGCTTCGCGACGTGCGCGCGGACGCGGGTCACGCGCGCGTGGTGGCCGACGGGGTACTGCGGCAGGCCGTCCTGCCAGCGGGTGACGCGGGTGGCGACCGGCGCGGCGGTCAGGCCGGTGGCCTCGGCCAGGTCGTGCCGGGAGACGGCGACCAGGCCCTCGTCGTCGCGGCCGAGGATCTCCGTGTCCCCGTACCGGCCCACCGAGGCGCGCAGGACGACCAGCTCCGGGTCCTCCTCGGCGATCCAGCCCCACTTGCGGGAGGCGAAGGTGGACGCCTTGACGGTGCGCCCGTCGACCGGCGGCACGAGGAAGCCGCTGCCCTCGGGGAGCGCGGCGGCCTCCGAGCGGCGGTAGGCGAGGGTGATCAGGGCCATCGAGGCGTACTCGACCGCGGACAGCTCGGCCGCGGCCGCGGGCGCCTCGGCGCGCAGCAGCTCGGCGGCGGGGCGGGCGGGGACCGCGACGACGACCGCGTCGGCGTGCAGCACCCGGTCCCCGGCGACGATCCGCCAGCCGTCGGCGGCGGTGCGGCGCAGCTCCGTGACGGGCGCGTCGGTGACGATCTCGCCGCCGCGCGCCCGGACCGACTCGGCGACGGCGGGCGGGAGGGTGCCGATGCCGCCCGCGATGCCCATGAACACCGGGCCGCTCGGCGGTGAGGTGGCCGTACGGCCCTGGAGGGCGCGCACCGCCTCGGTCAGGGAGGTGTGGGCGCGGGCGGCCTCGAAGAGCTGCGGCACGGCCGAGCGCAGGGAGATGCGGTAGGCGTCGCCCGCGTACACGCCGCCCAGCAGCGGCTCCACGAGGCGGTCGACGACCTCGCGGCCGAGGCGCGCGGCGACGTACTCCCCCACGGCCACGTCGTCGCCGACCTCGGTGCGGGGCAGTTCGGCGTCGCGCTCGATGCGGGCGAGGCCCTCCGCGGAGAGCACGCCGGACAGGGCGGCGGCGGTGCCGGGGACGCCCATCACGTGGCCCTTGGGCATGGGGCGCAGGGCGCCGCGGGTCCACAGGGAGGCCGTCGCGGTGGACGGCGGCTGGAGGCGGTCGGCGAGTCCCGCGGCGCGGGCCAGGCCGACGGCCTCGGGGCGGCGGGCCAGCATCGACTCGGCGCCGAGGTCGACGCGGACGCCGGCGATCTCGCCGGGCAGCAGCTTGCCGCCGACGCGGCCGGACGCCTCCAGGACGGTCACCCGGGCGCCGCCCTCCAGGAGGCGGTGGGCGGCGGCCAGTCCGGCGATGCCGGCTCCGACGACGACGACGTGTCCGGGTCCCGCGTCCTGGGGAAGCCCACCCGCTGGGGTCTCACTTGCGCACATGTCCCCAGCGTCTCAGACGGCACCGGCGCCGCCCCGGTGCCGGGGGTGGACCCGGCGTCCGGGGCCGCGAGTCCCGGGCCCGCACCCGCACTCCGGCCCGCGAGTCCGGACCGTGATCTCTTCGGAACCGTTCCGCGCCGTCGTGCGCACCCCTTAGCGCGTCGTAGAGACATCAGTCGACGCGACAAGCGGGGGGACCCATGACGCAGGCACGACGAACGGCCGCACGATCCGCGGCCCGGCCGGCCACCGCACGGCGAGCGGCGAACCGCGGGCCCGCTCCCCGCGCCCGCGCGCTGGCCGGGCTCCTGCTGGTCGCGGCGCTCGCCCTCACCGGTTGCAGCGCGTCGGACTCCGACTCCGCCTCCGACGCGGGCGGCGGCGACAAGGCGGCCGCGCCGCAGGAGGGCTCGCGGGCGGAGGGCTCGCAGGCGGACGGCCGGACCGGCGCCGCCGGTGAGGGCGGAAAGGGCGAGGACTCGGGGGCGAGCGCGCCGCCGAAGCTCGCCCCGGCCCACATCATCCGCACCGTCTCGCTGAGCGTCCAGGTCGAGGACACGCCCAAGGCGCTCGACGCGGCCCGCACCGCGACCGAGAACGCCGGCGGCTACGTCGGCGACGAGACCACCACCCGCGACACGGAGGGTCACGAGCGGACCCAGGTGACGCTCCGCGTGCCGGTGGAGCGGTACGAGGACGTGCTGGACGACCTGGAGGGCGCCGGGAAGCTCGTGCAGCGCAACGCGACCGCCGAGGACGTCACCGACCAGGTGGTGGACGTGGACAGCCGGGTGAGGTCGCAGCGCGCCAGCGTGGCCCGGGTCCGCGAGCTGATGGACCGGGCGACGAAGCTGAGCGACGTGGTGACCCTGGAGGGCGAGCTGAGCACCCGTCAGGCGGAGCTGGAGGCGTTGCTGGCCCGGCAGGCTGCCCTGAAGGACCGCACCAGCCTGGCCACCATCACCCTGTCCCTGTCGGAGACGCCGGTGAGGCCCGCCGAGAAGAAGGACGAGGACGAGGACCCGGGGTTCGTCGACGCGCTGGCGGGCGGCTGGGACGCCTTCGTGACGATGCTGCGCTGGGTGGCGGTGGTGTTCGGCGCGGTGCTGCCGTTCGCCGCGGTGGCGGCGCTGCTGGCGCTGCTGTGGCTGCGGGTCCTGCGCCCCCGGCTGGGCCGCGCGGCGACGGCTCCGGCGTCGCCGCGCGGGGAGGCGGCGCGCGGCGGGGAGGCAGGCGGAGAGGACTGAAATGCCCCGCCCGCGTAGCGTGTTCGCATGAGCATGAGCGCTGCGGGTGGTACGAGGGAACGACTGGTCGTCGTCGGCGGCGACGCCGCGGGGATGTCCGCGGCGTCGCAGGCGCGCCGGCTGAGGGGGCCGGACGAGCTGGAGATCGTGGCCTTCGAGCGCGGTCACTTCAGCTCCTTCTCGGCGTGCGGCATCCCGTACTGGGTCGGTGGCGACGTGGACGAGCGGGACCGGCTCGTCGCCCGCACGCCCGAGGAGCACCGCGCCCGCGACATCGACCTGAGGATGCGCACCGAGGTCACGGAGATCGACGTGGCCGGCGGCCGGGTACGCGCGCGTGACGTCGATTCCGGGGCGGAGTCCTGGACGTCGTACGACAAGCTCGTGATCGGGACCGGGGCGCGGCCGATCCGGCCGGAGCTGCCGGGTGTCGACGCGCCCGGCGTGCACGGGGTGCAGACGCTGGACGACGGGCAGGCGCTGCTCGACACGCTGGCGGGCTCACCGGGCCGTCGCGCGGTGGTCGTCGGCGCCGGGTACATCGGCGTGGAGATGGCCGAGGCACTGATCAAACGCGGCTACGAGGTGACGGTCGTCAACCGCGGCCGGGAGCCGATGTCGACGCTCGACCCGGACATGGGCCGCATGGTGCACGGGGCGATGGAGGGCCTCGGCATCACCATGGTGAACGGCGCGGAGGTCACCGAGGTGCTGACCGGTGACGACGGCCGGGTCCGGGCGGTGGCCACGCGGGACGCGGAGTTCCCGGCGGACGTGGTGGTGCTCGGCATCGGTGTACGGCCCGAGACGCGGCTCGCCGAGGCCGCGGGGCTGCCGCTCGGCGCCCACGGCGGGCTGCTGACCGACCTGGCGATGCGGGTACGCGGCCACGAGAACATCTGGGCGGGCGGCGACTGCGTGGAGGTGCTCGACCTGGTCTCCGGACAGCACCGGCACATTCCGCTGGGCACGCACGCCAACAAGCACGGGCAGGTCATCGGCACCAACGCGGGCGGCGGTTACGCGACCTTCCCGGGCGTGGTCGGCACGGCGGTCAGCAAGGTGTGCGACCTGGAGATCGCGCGGACCGGTCTGCGGGAGAAGGACGCGCTGCGCGCCGGGCTGCGGTTCGTGACGGCGACCATCGAGTCCACAAGCCGCGCGGGCTACTACCCGAACTCCTCCCCCATGACGGTGAAGATGCTGGCCGAGCGGCGCACCGGGCGACTGCTCGGGGTGCAGATCGTGGGCCGTGAGGGCGCGGGCAAGCGGGTCGACATCGCCGCGGTGGCCCTCACGGCCGGGATGACGGTCGAGCAGATGACCGCCCTGGACCTCGGCTACGCGCCGCCCTTCTCGCCGGTGTGGGATCCGGTGCTGGTGGCCGCCCGCAAGGCGACCCGGGCGGTCGAGCGGCAGGGCTGAGCGGTACGCCGCCGAGCGGGACGTCGGGGCCCACGGCACCGCGCGGAGACGCCGGAGCCCACGGCACGGGGGGCGCCGGGGGCTACGCCGTCCCGTTGATGCGGTCGATGGCCTGCCGTGCCTGCTCGGCCGGGGGCCGGGACGGCAGGGAGGACACCGAGCCCGGGGCGGTCATCGGCCCCGGGGCGGCCACCGCGGGCGGCTGCTCACCGGCGGGCCTCGCGTGTGTCGCGGGCCGGGTGGAGCGCAGCCGGTGGCTGACCGCCTCGTCCAGGGTGACCGGCCGCTGCGTCTGCGCGGCCAGCCGCCCGGCCTCCTGACCGAGCCGGGCGACGTCCTCCCAGGGCAGCCGCAGCACGAGGGCGACCTCGGCCTCCCCGTCGGGCAGCGCGTGCATCGCCGGAGCCGGTGTGACCCGTTCGTTCATCGCCTGTTCCTCACGTCGTCCCCGCGCTCCGCCTTCCCCGGGCCGCGGGCGGTTGAGAGGGCATACGTACGTGCGGGCGGGGGCGTTCAACGGTCCGCCGCCGCTCCGGTCGGCGGCGGACCGTCCGACCGGAGCCCGCGGAACGCGGAGCGCGGCTCGATGCCGGGCCGGGCTCGCCGAAGGTGGCGCGGTGCGGTGCGGTCAGGCGGGGGTCGCCTCGCCCTGCGTCACAGGGGCCGGGGCGGTCCAGCGGATGCGGGTGCTGCACAGAGCGACGGCCCCCGCCGACGCGGCCACCGCTCCCATGCCCCACGCCAGGTTGCTCGCCCCGGCGATGAAGCCGATGAGCGGCGGCCCGGCCAGCAGCCCCGTGGTGCCCATGGCCGCGACCAGCGTCAGCGCGTCCGAACCCTGCCGGGCGGCGGCGGCGTAGACGCAGGGGGTCACGGCGGCGATGCCCAGGCCCATGCAGGCGAAGCCGGCCAGCGCCGGCGCGACGCCGCCGCTGACCAGGGCGACGGCGAGACCGGTACCGGCCACGGCACTGCCCAGCAGGACGACCCGCCCGTCGCCCCAGCGGCTGCGCCAGCCGTCGGCGAAGAGGCGGGCGACGACCATCATCCCGGACACCACGGCGATGCCGAGCGGGGCGAGTTCGGCCGCCGCCTCGGCGACGTCCTTCAGGTAGAGGGCGGACCAGTCGTTCATGGCACCCTCGGCGACCGTGCCGAACACCATGGCGCAGCACATCCACAGGGTCGGCCGGGAGGGGACGGTCCAGCGGCGGGCCGGCTTCGGGTCAGCGGGAGCGGGTGCGGCGGCCGGGGCGTCGTCGTCGAGCAGTCCGGTGCGGGCCGTCGCGCCGAGCGCGGCGAGCAGGACGACGGCGACGCCGAAGTGCGCCGCGACCGATCCGGTGGCGGCGGTCATGCCGGAGGCGAGCAGGGCCGCGAGCAGGGAGCCGGCGCTGAAGACGGCGTGCAGCCGCGCCATCGTGTTGCGCGCGTGCCGCGCCTCCAGTGCCGCGCCCTGCGCGTTCATCGCCACGTTCAGGCAGCCCACGAGGACGCCGTCGACGCACATCACCAGCAGGGCCACCGGGTAGTTCGGGGCCGCCGCGAGGGCGAGCAGCAGCAGCGCCAGGCCCAGTTGGGACAGGAGTGCCAGCCGGCGCGAACCCATCCGGCGCATCAGCCAGGCCACCGCCGGGAAGGACACCGCCGCGCCGACCCCCGCGGCCATCAGGAGCACCCCCACCTCGGCCGCGCTCAGGTCCAGGTCGGCCTTGACGGCCGGGATCCGCGCGGCCCAGGTGGCGTACTGGAAGCCGAGGGACAGGAACAGCGCGGCGATCGCCACCTGGCCGCGCAGGAAGGGGTCGTGGAGACGGGACACGCGCAATCAGCTCACTTCGCGCAGGGTGGGGGCGGACGGGGAGAGGACGGTGGGGTCGGGAGTCCGCCGGGCGGCGGGCACCGGCCCGGACATGTAGACGGCGCCGCCGCCGTACTCACCGGCCGGCACCACCCCCGGCTCGGGCACGAAGCCGCGGGCCGACCAGAACCGCTCGGTGCCGCCCACGGCCACCAGGGAGATCCGCTCGTCGCCGCGTGCCCGGGCGGTGGCGGTGAGGTGGTGCAGGAGATGCCGGGCGAGCCCTCTGCGGCGCAGGTCCGGGGCGACGACGATGTCATGGAGGTGCAGGTTGCCCGGCGGGTGCCCGGCCGTCGCCTGCTCCGTGCCCGCCAGGTCCGGGTAGCGGCGCGGCGGGTAGGGCAGCGCGAGGACGTACCCGGCGGTGCGGGCGCCGACGTCCACGACGAAGCAGGTGTCCGGCGACACCGCGGCCCTGGACTGCAACGCGGCCCGGCCCTCCGACAGGCCGAGGCCGCCGTAGGCGTCCCGCTCCAGCTCCACGACCGCGTCCCAGTCCCCGTCGGCGAGGGGACGCACGCGCACGGCGTCAGTCATCGGCGCCAGTCCCCTCGGGGCCGGTCCCCTCGGGGCCGTCGGCCCAGGCGTACGGGAGCGGGGCGAAGCCGTTGAAGCCCAGGGTGGTGTAGCTGGTCGCGTAGGCGCCGCAGGACAGCACCCAGACCGGGTCGCCCGAGGCCAGCGCCTCGGGCACCGGGACCAGGCCCTCGTCGTGGGCGTAGGCGTCGTCGCTGTCGCAGGTGGGACCGGCGACGACGGCCGGGACACAGGGGCCGCCCGGGTGACCGGGGAAGACCAGCCGGTACTGGACGGCGTCCATCTCGTACAGCCCGTTGAACTTGCCGCAGCTCAGGTACAGCCAGTGCCGCCGTTCGCCGTCGGCCGTCCGGCGTTCGGTGAGGCGGGTGACGTGGGCGCGGATCGCGCCGTGGTCGGCGACGAGGTACCGGCCGGGTTCGACGACGAACTCCAGGGGACCGCCGTGGATCAGGCGCAGTTCGTCCATGCCCTCCCGGATCACCGCGAAGATCTTGTCCAGCGGTGGGTCGAGGGGGTTGCCGCGCCGGTCGCGGTAGCCGAGCGCCGGCAGGCCGCCGCCGAGGTTGACGTGGTCGACGCGGATGCCGCGCCGGCCGAGGCCGCGCAGGACCTCGCCCAGGTCCTCGACGGCGCCGTGCCAGGCCTCGCCCGTCATCTGCTGGGAGCCGACGTGCACGGACAGGCCCGCCGGCACCAGTCCCGCCTCCCAGGCCGCCGCCAGCACCCGGACGGCGTCGCCGGGCGGGCAGCCGAACTTGTGACTCAGGCCCCACACCGCCCCCGCCCCGCCCGTCGCCACCCGGCAGAACACCCGGGCGCCGGGGGCGTGGACGGCGAGGGCGGCCACGTCCTGGACGCTGTCGGTGGCGAAGGTGCGGACACCGAGCCGGTACGCCTCGGCGATGTCGCGGTCGGACTTGACGGTGTTGCCGTAGTGCACGCGTCCGGCCGGCACCCCGGCCCGCAGCGCCTGCTCGACCTCGCCGGGACTCGCCGCGTCGGCACCGGCGCCCCGGCGCGCCAGCGCGGCGAGGACCTCGTCGAGCGGACAGGCCTTCATCGCGAACCGCACCTGTACGCCGGGCAGTTCGTCGCGCAGCGTGTCATGGCTCCGTTCGATGCCGGCCAGGTCGTACACCAGCCGGTCCTCGGTGGCGCCGGCGAGGGCGGCGGCCAGGGGCGCGCTGAGGCCCGCGCCCGTCGCCGTTCCCACCGCGCTCACCGTGCCCGCCGCGCTCACCGGGGCCGTCCCGCGGCCGGGGCGGGGGCGGTGGCCTTGGCGGCGGCGACCATCCCCTCCCAGGCCTCGGTGAGCAGCGCGAAGTCCGTCATGTCGCCGCGTGCCTCGTCGAGCAGGCGCTCGCGGCGGCCGGCCAGGTGGTCGGCGACGTCGGCGTACTCGCCGCCGAGCCGGCGGTAGGCGGCGTCGAGGGCGTCGAGCCGGCGGACGTTCTCCGCGGTGTCGAGACCGGTGCTCTCCCGGGCCAGGGCGGCGACGGCGGCGGGGCGGGCCCGGCCGTGCTCGTCCAGCAGGGCGTCGCCCGCCTCGGCCATGCGGTCGTAGACGTGGTGGAAGTACAGCATCGAGAGCAGGAACTTGGCGAAGCGGGTCTGGTAGGCGAGGAAGCCGGGTCCCGTTCTGCGTTCCCCGGTGTAGTAGTTGACGATGTGCCGGTTGTGCAGCACACCCGGCAGCCGGGCGTCGTGCACGAGGTGGATGAGGAAGTAGTCGCTGCCGATGGTGTCCCGGGCGGGCGGCAGCGGGACGCGTTCACTCACCGTGGCGCCGTGGAAGGCGATGTTGCACATGTCCACGCGCATCGGGTCGACCACGGTCAGCAGGGCGTGGTCCCGCACGAAGGCGGCGGTGCCCGCACCCGTGAACGACTCCTCGACCAGCTCCCGCTTCCGTTCGGCCGGCCAGTGCTCGGGTGCCCAGAGGGAGACGACGTCCTGGTAGACACCGGGGTCGGCGTCCCGTATCCGGGCGATGTCCACGGACAGTTCGCCCACGAAGGACCCGCCCACCATGGCGACCCGCCGTGCGAGGAGCGGCTCCGGCAGGGCCGACTCGGTGACGTGGGGCACGGCGTCGGCGGCGGGCCGGCCGAGGGAGAGCAGCTCGTGGTGGACGGGGAAGACCGTACGGCCGGCCACGCGCTGGTAGCGGCTGTCGGAGTCCCTGCGGTGGACGGAGTCGCAGCCGAGCGCGGCCGCGATCAGGAAGGCGCGGTTGGTGCAGGCGCCGTAGGACAGTCCGTCGGGGAGCATGAGGTCGAGCAGCAGCTCGGGCTTGGCGCTGCCGGAGCCTTGCGTCACCCGGGTCAGGAAGGCGCGCTGAGCGGTCTCGTCGAGGTGGTGTGCCGTGATCCGGGGGTGGGCCGGCAGGCGCCGCAGCGCGTCGGCGTGGGCGGCCCGGTCCGGGGGCGGGCAGGAGTCGAGGACCACGAGGTGGACATCGATGTCGAAGTGGTCGGCGGCGTAGGCGGCTTCCGCGCCGAGGGCCGTGACGGTGTCCGGGCAGGGCCGGTCGGTGGGAAGGGTCAGGCAGATGCTGCGCATGCGGCGTCCCCGGTGGCCTCGTCGGTGTCGCCGCCGTCGGTGTCGGCGTGCCAGGAGCGCAGGCCCAGCAGCTTGGCGCCCAGGTCGGTCAGTTCGGCGGGTCCGTAGCGCTCGGACTCGTGCCGGTGGGCGTCGCCGAGCAGCGTGGCGTTCCAGTCGGGGGTGGCGAGGGTGCGCCAGGAGTCGACGCGGGAGTCGCGCAGGGTGCGGTGGGTCTCCAGCGCGGGCATCATCGACAGGTACTGGACCGCGCGCACGCCCTCGCCCGAGACGTTGGGCGCGACGCCGTGGGCCAGCAGTCCGTTCCAGATGAGCAGGTCGCCGGCCTCCAGGTCGGGCCGTTCGACGGGCATGTCCGCGCGGTCGATCGCGGGCCGGATCGGGTCGCGGTCGTCGGGCTGGAGGGCCTTCCAGCGGTCGAAGCGGCGGAACAGCTCGGGACAGCACTGGAAGCCGCCGTGGTCGGGCTTGGTGTCGTTGAGGGCGATGATGCCCTGCACGCGCTGCGGCAGGACGCCCTGGGAGGTGTCGACGTCCCAGTGCAGCTCGATGTCGAAGCCGCGGTCGGGCTTGTCGATGAGGGCGCGGTCGCGGTTGCCCACGTTGGGCGGGTTGAGGTTGAGCCGGTCCAGGGTGACCCACAGCTCCTCGCAGTCCCAGACGTCGACGAAGGCGTCGTACACGCGCTGCGTCTGGCGGCTGTCCCAGATGAGCTGGTGGTGGTACGCCTCGACGAAGCCGTAGATGTGCAGCTCGCGGTCGAGGTCGGAGCGGTACTCGCGCTCCTGGTACCAGGTGTCGGGGCGTTCGGGGTCGAGTCCCTGGAACTCCCAGGCGAAGTCGAGCAGTCGGCGTGCGGAGTCGGCGGGTATCGCCTCCTTCACGACGACGTAGCCGTACGTCTGCCAGTGGGCGAAGTCCTCCTCGGACAGCACCCGCAGCGGACGTGTCTTGCGGAGGTCGCGGAGCTGGGTGCGGGCCAGGTAGGTGTCGGCGTCCGCGCTGAAGTAGGGCAGGTCCGACGGGGCTCGGTGGAGGTAGGAATCGGGCGTCGCCATGTGGTGCTCCAGATCCTCGCCGTCGCCCCGTGCGGGCGACGGCGGTGTGCGCGACGGTGGTCGGCCGTCGCACATGAGGTCGGTGGTGGCAGCGGGGCCCGCTCGCCGGCACGGGGCGGAAGCGGGCGACGGGGGCGGCTCGGACGGACGGGGTGGTCCCGCTCGGGGAGGGCCCCGCTCAGGGGTCGCCCCGGTCCGCGCCCCCGTCCGGAGTGGTCGTCTCGTCCGGGGTGGTCGTCACGGAAGTCGTCGTACGGAAGTCGTCGCCGCGACGGCGGTCTGCGCAGTCCGGCCGCGGCTGGTGCCCGGCGCGGAAACTGGAGTCACAGGGACCCCTCGCCGAACATGCGCCTCACAATGGACTAGACCAAGGGAAGGTGTCAACACCCCTCCCGACGAGGTGAGTTGTTACTTCCGAGTTCGGCGAGAGGCACTCTTGACACGTCTGGTTACCCTGAACGCGCCCTCCTTGGTCCGTACCAAGAAGCGACCCTGAAAACGGCTGAAAGGCGCTGCCGATGTCCTCCAGCATGCCCGGCGGCGAGTTGCGCCGGCTCGCGCTCTCCGTCCTCCAACCGGGCTTCGTGGGCACCGAGGCTCCGGACTGGATCCTGCGCGACATCGGCGACGGACTGGCCTCCGTCGTGCTCTTCTCCCGCAACATCGTCTCCCCCGAGCAGGTCGCCCGGCTGACCGCCAGGCTCCGCGCCGAGAATCCCGACCTGATCGTCGCGATCGACGAGGAGGCGGGCGACGTCACCCGCATCGAGTCCGCGACCGGCTCGTCCCGGCCGGGCAACTTGGCGCTCGGCACCGTCGACGACACGGAGCTGACCGAGGCCGTCGCCGCCGATCTGGGCCGGCAGCTGCGCGCCGCCGGGGTCAGCCTCGACTACGCCCCGAGCGCGGACGTCAACTCCAACCCGGACAACCCGATCATCGGCGTGCGCTCCTTCGGCTCGGACCCCGACGTGGTCTCCCGGCACACCGCCGCCTGGATCCGCGGTCTCCAGTCGTCCGGCGTCGCCGCCTGCGCCAAGCACTTCCCCGGCCACGGGGACGTCGCCGTCGACTCCCACCACGACCTGCCGGCGTACCCGGCCGGACGGGACGAGATCGCCGCCCAGGCGCTGCCCCCGTTCCGGGCCGCGGTCGCGGCCGGCGTGCGCGCGGTCATGAGCGGCCACCTGCTGGTGCCCGCCTACGACCCCGACCTGCCGGCCACACTGAGCCGGCCCGTCCTCCAGGGCCTGCTCCGCGAGGAGTTGGGCTTCGACGGCCTCGTGGTCAGCGACGCCATCGAGATGGGCGCCGTCACCCGCCGGTACGGCATCGACGGCGCCACGGTGAAGGCCGTCGCCGCCGGCGTGGACGCCGTCTGCGTGGGCGGCGAGAGCGCCGACGAGGCCACCGTCGTGCGGCTGGTAGAGGCACTGGTCGCCGCGGTGAGGGGCGGGCGGCTGCCGCCGGAGCGACTGGCCGGGGCGGCGGACCGGGTACGGGAGTTCGCCCGCTGGTCGGCCGGGCTGCGGGCGGCGGGTGCCGCCGGGGAGGCGGCCGGGGACGGCATCGGGCACGTCGCCGCGCGCCGCGCCGTGCGGCTCACCGGCGCCGCGCGGGCCGCCCTGCCGCTGACCGCCGCGCCGCACGTGGTGGAGCTGGTCCCGGTGACCAACATGGCCGTCGGCAGTCAGACGCCCTGGGGCGTGGCCGGCCCGCTGCGCGAGCGGCTGCCGGGCACGACCTCCGTGCGGGTGCGCGGGCAGGAGCTGGAGGAGGGGTCGGTGGCGCTGGACAGCTGCGCCCTGGAACCGGCGGCGGGACGCCCGCTCGTGATCGTCGCCCGCGACGCGGCCCGGCACGCGTGGATGAGCCGCGCCGTGACCGGCCTGACCGCCGCCCGCCCGGACGCGATCGTCGTGGAGATGGGCCTGCCGGGCACCGTCACCGCGGCGGCGGCGCAGATCTTCACCCACGGCGCGAGCGCGGCCTCGGGGGTGGCCGCGGCCGAGGTCCTCACGGACGCGGCCGCGGGCCGGGCCGGGTGAGGCGAGCGGCCCACCGGGGTGGGCCGCGGCCTCGCGCGAGGTGCCCGGGTCAGCGCGCGGTCTGCGTGTGGACGTACTCCACGAGGCGGGTCAGGGCGTCCGGGTCGGTGGTCGGCAGGACGCCGTGACCGAGGTTGAAGACGTGGCCCTCCAGGCCCGCCGCCGCGTCCAGGACCTCGCGGGTCTTGACCTCGACCGCTTCCCGGCCGGCGAAGAGGACGGCCGGGTCCAGGTTGCCCTGGAGCGCCTTGCCGGGGCCGACGCGACGGGCCGCCTCGTCCAGCGGGACGCGCCAGTCGACGCCGACGACGTCCGCGCCGGCCTCGCCGAGGAGACCGAGCAGCTCGCCGGTGCCGACGCCGAAGTGGACGCGCGGCACGCCGTAGCCGGAGACGGCCTCGAAGACCTTGCGGGAGGCTGGCAGCACCGAGCGGCGGTAGTCGGCCGGGGACAGCGCGCCGACCCAGGAGTCGAAGAGCTGGACGGCGCTCGCGCCCGCCTCGATCTGCACCTTGAGGAAGGCCGCCGTGATGTCCGCGAGCCGGTCCAGGAGGTCGGCCCACAGCTGCGGGTCGCCGTACATGAGGGCCTTGGTGTGCTCGTGGTTGCGGGACGGGCCGCCCTCCACGAGGTAGCTCGCGAGGGTGAACGGCGCCCCCGCGAAACCGATCAGCGGGGTCGCGCCGAGCTCGCGGGTGAGCAGGCCGAAGGCCTCGGTGACGTAGGTGACGTCCTCGGGGGTGAGGTCCCGCAGCTGGGCCAGGTCCGCGCGGGTGCGGATCGGGTTGGCGATGACCGGGCCGACGCCGGGCTTGATGTCGAGGTCGATGCCGATGGCCTTGAGGGGGACCACGATGTCGCTAAAGTAGATTGCCGCGTCCACGCCGTGCCGGCGCACCGGCTGGAGGGTGATCTCGGCGACCAGTTCCGGCCGCATGCAGGACTCGAGCATCGGAATGCCCTCACGCGCCTTCAGGTATTCCGGCAGTGAGCGCCCGGCCTGCCGCATGAACCACACGGGGGTGTGCGGCACCGGCTCACGCCTGCACGCCTTGAGGAACGCGGAGTCGTACGTGGCGGTCGGCTGCTGGCCCGCGGGGCTCTGGTTGGCACTCACACCGGCAAGTCTCGCATGTCCCCCGGAGGCCGCCGGACCACGGGTGGGCGGCCCGCGGACGCGGCCCGGGCGGTTCGCTCGGTACGGGCGGGGCGGCTCCCGCACGCCCCCACGAGGCCGCGTGATCCGGACATCGCGCCCGCACGCGGGTGTCCCTCCCTGCGCCGGGCCGCCGTTCCGCTTAATGTTCCCCGCATGGCTGCGGCTCAGGGACGACTGTCGGACGGCGCTGGCGGAATGGACGACGCGAAGGGGACCGAGGAAGAGGCCCGGCACAAGGGGGGCGACGGGAGCACGGCTCCACCCGCCTTCACGGCCGCCGTGGAGGGGCTGCGCGCCGCGCGGCTGAGGCCGCAGATCGAGGTGGAGGCGACCCGCGCACCGCAGCGGCTCGCCCCGCACGCGTACGCGCTGGAGGCCGCGGTCGTCGACGGCGACGAGGACCTGGCGGACGGACGGCTGGTGCTGCTGCACGACCCGGCCGGGCACGACGCCTGGCACGGCACCTTCCGCCTGGTGACGCTGGTACGGGCCGAACTGGAACCGGAGATGGCGGCGGACCCGCTGCTGCCCGACGTGTGCTGGTCCTGGCTGACCGGCGCGCTCCAGGCGCGCGGGCTGTCGTACGGCGAGCCCAGCGGCACGGTCACGCGTGCGAGTTCCCACTACTTCGGGGGTCTCTCGGCCCGCCCGGCAGCCTCGCAGATCGAGATCCGGGCGTCCTGGACGCCGCGCGAGGGCCTGGGCGGCGTCCCGGACACCGCGGCGCACCTGTCCTCGTGGTGCGATCTGCTGGCCCAGGTCGCGGGCCTGCCGCCGGCGGCGCCGGGCGACGCGTCCATCGTGACGCTGCCGCAGCGGCGCGGCCCGCAGTCACGCTGACGCCTCAGGCGTCGTTCACCGTTCCGGGCAGCGGGTCCGCACGCCCGGAACGGGTTCCGTCACTTTGTCGACACGGCCACTTTCGGGCTCGTATCGACAAAGTGTGAAACCGTTCGATCTTCGAATGATCGACCGCGTGTCCGAATTGCTCGGATTGTTACTCACCAGATCGTGATCATTCTCTAAAGGCGGACGCGTTCGGTGCCGAAGACGACTGTGACCTTGAAAGCACGGTTCATCCCGGCTTCACCCCCATGAGCCGGCTCCGTCCCCGCACCCCAGGAGGCCTGGTGTCCGTTCTCCTCGAGCAGCCTGCAAGCCTGGTCGCCTACCGCCCGAACAAGCCGACCGCCATGGTGGTCGTGGCCGACCCGCGCGTCCGTTCCACCGTCACCCGCCACCTGTGGGCGCTCGGTGTGCGCGACGTCATCGAGGCCTCGTCCGTCGCGGAGGCTCGTCCCCGCATCGGCAACCCCCGCGACATCTGCGTCGCCGACGTCCACCTCCCCGACGGCTCGGGCCTGACCCTGCTGTCGGAGACCCGCGCGGCGGGGTGGCCCAACGGGCTCGCCCTGTCCGCGGCCGACGACATCGGCGCCGTGCGCAACGCCCTCGCCGGCGGCGTGAAGGGCTACGTCGTCACCGGTACCCGCACCAACGTCGGGCTCCCCACCCGGCCGGGCGCCGCTCCCATCGGCGCCGCCGCCGCCCGCCTGCACCGCCGCCCCCCGGGTGCCCCGAGCCACCCGGGCGGCTACCGCGAGCTCTCCGGCCGTGAGGTGGAGGTGCTGCGACTGGTCGCGGAGGGCCAGTCGAACAAGGCGATCGGCGTCTCGATGGGCCTGTCCGCCCTGACCGTCAAGAGCCACCTGGCCCGCATCGCGCGCAAGCTCGGCACGGGCGACCGCGCCGGAATGGTCGCGGTGGCCCTGCGCACGGGCATCATTCACTGACCGCCCCGACCCGCCCTCCCGCCCCGGACCTGTCCGGGCCGCACCGGCCTTCCGCTCCCCCGGCTCCCCCTTCGCCGCTCCTTCCGCTCCCTCCCCGCTGCTCCCCTCTCCCTCCCTCTCCCGCCCCTCAAGACCGTGCCGCGTCGCCGCTCGTGACGACGAGGTTTCACTGACCTGACTGGTTTACGACCCCCCGGCGCCCGCCGACGGAACGTTCCGTCGGCGGGCGCGGTCGATCCACCGATACCCTTGACAGGTGACCGACGCCCACGAAACCGCAGCAGACCGTTCACTGCGAACCACCGGAGGCGCCCCTCCGGACGACGCCGGATCTTCTGCGAGTCAGGCGCCGATCCCCTTGCTCGAACCTCGCGAGGGCATTCCGCCGGTGATCGCCGACGCGGACGCCCTCGCCGAGGTGATCGCCGCCTTCGCAGCCGGCAGCGGCCCCGTCGCCGTCGACGCCGAGCGCGCCTCGGGGTACCGCTACGGCCAGCGCGCCTACTTGGTGCAGCTGCGGCGCCACGGTGCGGGGACGGCCCTCATCGACCCGGTGGGCTGCCCCGACCTCTCCGCCCTCGGCGCGGCGATCGCCGACGCGGAGTGGGTGCTGCACGCGGCCACCCAGGACCTGCCGTGCCTGCGCGAAATAGGGATGGTGCCCACCCGCATCTTCGACACCGAGCTGGCCGGGCGGCTCGCCGGGTTCCCGCGCGTCGGTCTCGGCGCGATGGTGGAGAACGTCCTGGGCTTCGTCCTGGAGAAGGGCCACTCGGCCGTCGACTGGTCCACCCGCCCGCTGCCCGAGCCCTGGCTGCGCTACGCCGCGCTCGACGTCGAACTGCTGGTCGACCTGCGGGACGCCCTGGAGAAGGAGCTGGACCGGCAGGGCAAGCTGGAGTGGGCCCGGCAGGAGTTCGACGCGATCGCCTCGGCCCCGCCGCCCGAGCCACGCAAGGACCCCTGGCGCCGCACCTCCGGCATGCACAAGGTGCGCCGGCGCCGTCAGCTCGCGGTGGTGCGCGAGCTGTGGCAGACCCGTGACCGCATCGCGCAGCGCCGGGACGTCTCGCCCGGCAAGGTGCTCGGGGACGCGGCCATCGTCGAGGCGGCGCTCGCCCTGCCGGCCAACGCGCACGCGCTGGCCGCGCTGCACGGGTTCGGGCGGGTGAACCGCCGGCAGCTGGAGCAGTGGCAGGTGTCGGTGGACCGGGCCAGGGCGCTGTCCGAGTCGCAGCTGCCCCAGCCCGGCCAGCCGGTGACCGGCCCGCCGCCGCCGCGGGCCTGGGCCGACAAGGACCCGGTCGCCGCGGCCCGGCTGACCGCGGCACGCGCGGCGGTGACGGCGCTGGCCGAGCAGCTGAACATGCCCCAGGAGAACCTGATCACGCCGGACACGGTGCGCCGGGTCTGCTGGGAGCCGCCGGCGACGGTCGACACCGAGTCCGTGAGCGCGGCCCTCGCCGGGCACGGAGCCCGGCCCTGGCAGGTGGAGCAGGTGACACCGGTCCTGGTGGCGGCGCTGCGCGAGACGGCGCCGTAGCACGGGAACGGCGGGTTCCGGCCAGATCACGAGAGCGAGCGGTGCGGGCGGACGGTTGGACGGGCGGACGACCGGGGGTGAGCCGCGGTCGGCCCGGTGGCGGACGAGCGGGTCGGCTCGGCTACGCCCGGCCCGCCGGCTCGGCGGTGTGTGAGCGGCCGGCCGAAGCGCCGGACGGCACAGCGAACGACCGGCCGGCACGGCGGACGAACAGCCGGGCGTCATGGCGTACGACCGGTCGGACGGAACGACGGGCGACGGGCGACCGATCGACGCGCGACGGGCGACGGGCGACCGATCGCCCCACGCGACGGCGGCCGGTCCGGCGGGGCGAGCGGCGGCCGGTCCGGCGGGGTGACGGCGGCCGGTCCGGCGGGGTGGGCGGTGCTCCAGCGGTGTGACGGGCGGTGTGACCTTCGCCGCTCCGGCCGGGGGGACTGGGCAGCTACGTTACTCATAAGTAGCATGGGACTGAGCGCGCGCTCAGTGCATGCGTGCCGCAGCAGTGCCATCCCGCACCCTGGAGGAGAGCCATCGTGCCTCGTACCGTCAGGGACGTCGTCTTCGTCGACGGCGTCCGCACCCCGTTCGGCAAGGCGGGCCCGAAGGGCATCTACCACGAGACCCGCGCCGACGACCTGGTCGTGAAGGCGATCCGGGAGCTGCTGCGCCGCAACCCCGGTCTCGACCCCAAGAAGATCGACGAGGTCGCCGTCGCCGCGACCACGCAGATCGGTGACCAGGGCCTGACCATCGGCCGCACCGCCGGCATCCTGGCGGGCCTGCCGACCTCGGTCCCCGGCTACTCCATCGACCGCATGTGCGCGGGCGCCCTGACCGCCGTCACCTCGGTGGCCGGCTCGGTCGCCTTCGGCGCCTACGACGTCGCCATCGCCGGCGGCGTCGAGCACATGGGCCGCCACCCGATGGGCGAGGGCGTGGACCCGAACCCGCGGTTCGTCAGCGAGAAGCTGGTCGACGAGTCCGCCCTGTTCATGGGCATGACCGCGGAGAACCTGCACGACCGCTACCCGAGCATCACCAAGCGGCGCGCCGACGAGTACGCGGTGCGCTCGCAGGAGAAGGCCGCGAAGGCGTACGCCAACGGCCAGATCCAGGCCGACCTGGTGCCGGTCTCGGTGCGCCGCACCAACGAGGAGGCGGGCGAGACCGGCTGGGGCCTGGTCACCGCCGACGAGCCGATGCGCCCGGGCACCACGCTGGAGAACCTGGCGGGCCTGAAGACGCCGTTCCGCGTGCACGGCCGGGTCACCGCGGGCAACGCGGCCGGTCTGAACGACGGCGCGACCGCGTCGCTGATCGCGAGCGAGGACTTCGCCCGCGAGAACGGCCTCCCGGTCAAGATGCGCCTGGTCTCCTACTCCTTCGCGGGTGTCGAGCCCGAGGTCATGGGCTACGGCCCGATCCCGGCCACCGAGAAGGCCCTGGCCCAGGCCGGGCTGTCGATCTCCGACATCGGCCTGTTCGAGATCAACGAGGCCTTCGCCGTCCAGGTCCTCGCGTTCCTGGAGCACTACGGCATCGCCGACGACGACGCCCGCGTCAACCAGTACGGCGGCGCCATCGCCTTCGGCCACCCGCTGGCCTCCTCCGGCGTCCGTCTGATGACGCAGCTGGCCCGCCAGTTCGAGGAGCAGCCGCACGTCCGCTACGGCCTGACCACCATGTGCGTCGGCTTCGGCATGGGCGCGACGGTCATCTGGGAAAACCCGCACTTCGAGGGGGACAAGTGAGCACCACCGCAGAGCTGCTGAAGGGGGCGGCCGAGCTGTTCCCCGGCGAGGTCGTCACGAGCGCGCACGTACGCCACTTCGACCTGCCCCTGGGCGTCGGGCGCTTCGCGCTCATCACCCTGGACAACGGTCACGACCACACCAAGCCGACCACGCTCGGCCCGCAGTCGCTGGCGAACATCGACGCCGCGATCGACCAGGTCGAGAAGGAGGCCGCGGACGGCGACATCGTCGGCGTCGGCGTCACCGGCAAGCCGTTCATCTTCGCGGTCGGCGCCGACCTCAAGGGCGTCGAGCTGCTGAAGCGGCACGAGGACGCGCTGGCCATCGGCAAGGGCGGCCACGACGTCCTCAAGCGCCTGGCGAACCTGGCCGTGCCGTCCTTCGCTTACTACAACGGCGCCTCGATGGGCGGCGGCGTGGAGATCGGCCTGCACTGCACCTACCGCACGGTGTCGGCGGCCCTCCCGGCGTTCTCCCTCCCCGAGGTCTTCCTCGGCCTGGTCCCCGGCTGGGGCGGCTGCACGCTGCTGCCGAACCTGATCGGCGCGGAGAAGGCCGTCTCGGTGATCATCGAGAACAGCCTGAACCAGAACAAGCAGCTCAAGGGCGCGCAGGTCTACGAACTCGGCATCGCGGACGCGATCTTCGAGGGCGCCGACTTCCTGGAGCAGTCGCTGATCTGGACGGCGTCCGTCCTCAAGGGCGAGATCGCCGTCGAGCGCCCGGCGATCGACCGCGGCGAGGCCTGGGACCAGGCCGTCGCGAAGGGCCGCTTCGTCGCCGACGGCAAGGTGCACGGCGCCGCCCCGGCCGCCTACCGCGCCCTGGACATCATCGCCGCCGCCAAGAACGGCGACCTCCAGCAGGGCTTCGACGCCGAGGACCAGGCCCTCGCCGACCTGATCATGGGTGGCGAACTGCGCTCCGGTATCTACGCCTTCAACCTGGTGCAGAAGCGCGGCAAGCGCCCCGCCGGTGCCCCGGACAAGTCGCTGGCCCGCCCGGTCACCAAGGTGGGCGTCGTCGGCGCCGGCCTGATGGCCTCCCAGCTCGCGCTGCTCTTCCTGCGCCGCCTGGAGGTGCCGGTCGTCCTCACGGACATCGACCAGGAGCGCGTCGACAAGGGCGTGGGCTACGTCCACGCCGAGATCGACAAGCTGCTCGCCAAGGGCCGGGTCAACCAGGACAAGGCGAACCGGCTGAAGGCCCTCGTCTCCGGTGTCCTGGACAAGGCCGAGGGCTTCGCGGACGCCGACTTCGTCATCGAGGCCGTCTTCGAGGAGATGGGCGTCAAGCAGAAGGTCTTCGCGGAGGTCGAGGCCGTCGCCCCGGCGCACGCGATCCTCGCGACGAACACCTCCTCCCTCTCGGTCTCGGAGATGGCGTCGAAGCTGAAGCACCCCGAGCGGGTCGTCGGCTTCCACTTCTTCAACCCGGTCGCGATCCTGCCGCTGCTGGAGATCGTCCGCGGCGAGCAGACCGACGAGGCCTCGCTGGCCACGGCGTTCGGCGTCGCCAAGAAGCTGAAGAAGACCGCGGTCCTGGTCAAGGACGCCCCGGCGTTCGTGGTCAACCGCATCCTGACCCGCTTCATGGGCGAGATCCAGAACGTCATCGACGAGGGCACCCCGGTCGAGGTGGCGGAGAAGGCGGTCGAGCCCCTCGGCCTGCCGATGTCGCCCCTGGTCCTCCTCGAACTGGTCGGCCCGGCCATCGGCCTGCACGTCTCGGAGACCCTCAACCGGTCCTTCCCCGAGCGCTTCACGGTCTCCCCGAACCTCAAGGCGGTCGTCGAGGCGGGCAAGCGCGGCTTCTACGTCTACGACAGCGGCAAGCCCGAGCTGGACCCGGAGGTCGCCGCCCTCCTCAAGCAGGGCGACTCCGTCCTGGCCGAGGAGCAGGTCCGCGACCGCGTCCTGGACGCGGTGGCCCAGGAGATCGGCCTGATGCTCGACGAGGGCGTCGTCGCCGAGGCCCAGGACATCGACCTCTGCCTGATCACCGGCGCCGGCTGGCCCTTCCACCTGGGCGGCATCACGCCGTACCTGGACCGCGAGGGCGTCTCGGAGCGGGTGAACGGGAAGCGGTTCCTGGAGGCGGGGGTGGCGTCGGTTCCGGCGTAGCTCCTTCCGCAGTGCTGAAGGGCCCCCGCCCGAGGCGGGGGCCCTTTCGCATGCCGTGGACCGTCCTACGCCTGCTGCGCGGCGAGCTCCGCGATCGCGGCCGTGGCACGGGCGCAGTTGTCGCGGTCCTCGAAGGCGAAGAAGGCACGCGCCCGGTAGTCGTACTCCGGCTCGCGGACACAGCCGTTGCCGAGATAGCGGATCACTTCGGTCACCACTTCCTCGACGTTGCCGCACACCGGCCCGAACCCGTCGTACGCGGCTTCGAAGTATCCCTTCCTGGCGTGCTTGGCCCAGTACTCGTCGGGGTCGAACCGCGCGTAGACGAGCGGGGTGCCGAGGTAGGCCATGTCGAAGTGGACCGAGGACCAGTCGGTGATGAACAGGTCGCACTGGCGCAGGGCCGTCTGGACGCTGACCTTCGTCTGGTCCAGGCGCTGCACCCGGGGATGGTCCGGTACCACTCCGTCGACCATGTTCCGCATCTCGTAGTGCGGAAGGAAGTCGAGCACGTAGTCGTAGTGCTCCAGCGCCTCCAGCAGTTTCGGGTGGCGCAGCAGCTGCACCATGAACTCCCGGTAGGTCGACTCCCGGAAGATCTCGTCCACCGCGTCCCGGTCGGCACCGTCCTGCTGGAGGTAGGAGGGGATCGTCAGGTACTTGCGCCAGGTGGGCATCAGCAGGACGCGCCGCCGGCCGCGGTCCGGCTGCAGAGCGTCGAAGCGCGGAAAGCCCAGCGCCCTGGCCTGGTCGCCGTAGTGCATGTGCTCGGAGAAGTACTGGGCCTCCCGGTCACTGGTCGCGAACACCAGGTCCACGCCGGTCCGGTTGCGGTGCAGTGCCTTGCTGCCGTCCTCGTCGGTGACCCCGTGCTGGAGGAAGACCCGCCGGGCGCCGATGCGCCAGTTCAGATGCTTGAGGTACTTCGTGCGGTCCCAGCCGTCGGGGAGCATGTACGAGTCGATGTCGTAGGCGTTGACGAGCAGGGACGCGTGCAGCATGAGCAGCTTGTGCTTCCAGGAGCTGTGCGCCACCACGTTGCCGAGGCGCTTCAGTTTGGCGTGGTCCGCGCTGCCCTTCTCGATGACGTAGTACGCCTTGCGGCGACGCTCGTGCCGGCGCAGATAGGTGAACAGGTGCAGGCTGTTGTCCTGTGCGGTGTCCCTGCGCTCGCCGATCAGCCAGATCTCCTTGTGGCGGAAGAAGCGGAGCGTGGCCCGTCTGATGGCGCGGGCGCGCCAGAAGGGCGCCTTGCGCTTCTTCTGGTCCCGGTCCAGGCCCTCCAGGAACTCCTCGAAGTCCTTGTCACCGTCCCGGCCCTCCGCTTCCCGGACGACCAGCACGGCGTTGTCCTTGCCCTTCGACTGCGGAAGGATCCAGCGGTCCGCGACCTTCATGGGACGGGCACCGCGCAACATGGCCGTGGTGGTCATGCACGGTCGCGAGACGTCTCGGCCGGTGGTGCAGAACACCAGTTTCAGCGGGAACTCGCCGTCCTTGAGGGCACCAGCCGGCACGACCGCCTCGAACCCGCCCCAGGCGAGGTCGTCACGGGTGGCGAGCAGGTCACTGCGCCAGACCTGCTTCGCGGGAACCATCTGCCCGCTCTTCTCCACCCACAGTTGCAGCCGGTTGCGCATGGGCCGGCCCATGGGAAGGCCGTTGAGGACGAACCGGCCGGCGACGAGCACACCACCGGTTTCCTGGTCCGCCTGGATGCGTTCCACGTGCACGCTGGTGGAGGAGATCTTGGTCAGCGGAAGCAGCGCGCTCGGCACCGCGATGTCGAGGTAGAGGTCCCCGCCGCGTCCGTACACGCCGTTGACTGCCTGGTCCGGGCGGGCGAAGAGCTCGTACCAGTTCATGTACATCGCGAGGAACGGGACTCGGTGGCGGGCGTCGTGGGTGGAGCCGATGACCGCGTCGGGTGTCACCAGGGTGTAGACCGCGCGGGCGCGCTGGAAGAGCTGGAACAGCTCGTCCTCGGGCAGCACCTGCGGCGCGCGCAGGGCGAAACCCTGGTAGCTGCGCACCAGGAACCGGTTGAGGACCTCCTGGCGGTGCCCGGAAAGGCGGGAGCGGAAGCTCATCAGGTACTCCTCCAGCAGGAGGTGGTCCCAGTAGTTGGCCGTGCGCTCCCACAGCTTGTCCATCGTGGAGTCCTCGGCCGCGCGCTTGCGGTACTTGTAGACCGTGTGCGGCACCATCGCTATGCGGTCCGCGAGCAGCATGGCGGGGACGGAGAAGAAGGCGTCCTCGAAATGCACGCCCTCGCGGAAGCGGATGTTGTTGGCGCGGACGAACTCGAGGTCGAAGAGCTTGTGGCAGGCGCTTCCGCCGTGGATCATCTCCGGGATGTTCTCGATTCCGGGGTGCACCTGAACCTGCTTGCCGAAGTAGCGCAGCCAGGGCCAGCCGGTCTCCTCCGGGAACGTCTCCATGCGCCCGATGGTGAGCGGCACCCGCTCCTTGACCGCGGTCCGCCACATGTTCTCCAGGGCGTCGTCCGGCAGTACGTCGTCGGAGTCGCAGAACGTGATGTAGCGCGCGCTGACCAGGTCCATGCCCGCGTTCCTGGCGCCGCCGGCCTTCCCCTCCGCGTGCACGAACGCCCACACGTTGGGATGCCGCGCGGCGAACTCCGCGGCGATCGCGGCCGAGCTGTCGCTGCTGCCGTTGTCGACCAGCACCACCTGGCAGCGGTCGAAGATCGTCTGGCGGGCCAGCGAGTCCAGGCACTCCGGGAGATATCTCTCCACGTTGAAGATGGGGACGACGACGGCGACGGCGTAGAGGGGATCGAACACGAAAGACTCCTGATTTCTGCTGCATACCCCATTTCTGGAGCTGACGTTGCTCAGTGGTGACCGGACTCGACGACCAGTTGGGCGCTGCCGCCTTCGGCGGTGATCCGCGCGAGGCCGTGGAATCCGTTGACGGGCGGGTGCTGGGCCAGGGCCGGGGAGACGGTGCAGGGGCGCGAGACGTCCCGGCCGCGGGTGCACACCACCAGCCTTACGGGGAAGGCGCCGGCAGGAAACTGCCGGGGGTCGACGGCGACGCTGAAGAGGGCCCCCGCCTGGTCGGGCCGGTCGTGCGACGGCCCGTGGTTCACCGCCGGAAGCGTCTTGCCGCTGCGCTCGAACCAGACCTGCAGTTCCAGCTTGGCCAGCAGTTCGTCGGGAATTCCGTTGACCGAGAAGCGGCCGTGGATCAGCGCGGTACCACCGTCTCCCGCGGAGAGGCCCTCGATGCTGGCCGGGACGGACGTGACCTTCGTGAGCGGCAGCCCCCAGGACGTGCCCGGGTAGTCGACGTAGAGGTCCCCTTCTCGGCCGAAGACCGGGCCGAGGACGGCGGCCGGACGGTAGAAGAGGTCGAAGTCCCCGTAGTGCAGGGCGAGGTAGGGCAGCCGGTGCCGGGTGTCGTTCGTGCTGCGGGCGAACTGCTCGGAGGTGATGCCCCAGTAGAGCGCGCGGCAGCGCTCGAAGAGCTGGCGGCAGTCGGCTTCACCGAAGACGCGGGGCGCCCTCAGCAGGAATCCCTGCATGCTGCGCACGAGGAACCGTTCCAGCGTTTCCTGTTCGTACGGTGTGAGCGTCTGGCGCATGGCCGCGAGGTACTCCAGCATCACCAGCTGGTCGGCGTAGTTCTGCGGGAGGTCCCAGATGGTGTCCATGACGGAGGTGCCGTCACCGCGCCTGCGGTACTCGTAGACGGGGGCGTCGACCAGTGCGATGCGCTCCGACAGCAGCAGCGCGGGCACGGAGACGTAGGCGTCCTCGAAGGCGGTGCCGGCACCGAACCGGATGCCCCGGGAGCGCAGCAGGTCGAGGTCGAAGATCTTGTTCCAGCAGGACGCCGAGTGGATCAGGTCAGGAAGGTCGACGACACTGCTCACCGTTTTGACGTTCTTGCCGAAGTACGTGTGCCACGGCGCTTTGACCGGCTTCGGAACGTGCTTCTCACGGCCCACGACGACCGTGGCCCGGGTTTTGACGATGGTGTTCCGGAGCACTTCCAGTGACCGCTCGGGCACGATGTCGTCCGCGTCCCAGAAGATGATGTACGGCGTGGTGGCCATGTCCATGCCCATGTTGCGCGCGTCACCGGCCCGGCCCTCGGGCTGGGCGACCAGGTCGACATTCGGGTGCCGGGCCGCGAACTCGCTCGCGATCGCCACCGACTGGTCACTGCTGCCGTTGTCGACGAGGATCACATGAGCATGTGCCAGAGCCGTCTGCGCGGCCACCGAATCCAGGAACTCGGCGAAATAGTTCTGGACGTCGCGGAACGGCACGACGACTGTCACGTCACGGTTGGCTTGGGACATACTTCCTCCTGGAACACCACATCAATGATTCGCCCCCCGAACCAGGCGATCGATCGCTTCCGAAGCCCTCACGTTGTTCTGCTGGTCCCGGTACTCGAAGAACCTCTCCGCCCGGCGCTGGTACTCGGGTTCCCTCGCGCAGCCTCCCCGCAGATAGCGGACCACTTCGGCGACGACCTCTTCGGCCGACTCGCGGACCGGCCCGAATCCGTCACGGCGGGCGTCGAAGTAGCCCTTCTGGTAGTGCCCGTCCCAGTACTCGTCGGCGTCGAACTGCGCGTAGACCAGAGGAGTCCCGAGGTACGCGATGTCGAAGGCGGTGGACGACCAGTCCGTGATGAACAGGTCGCAGCGCCGCATGGCCTCCTGCACACTGACCTGGTTCTGGTCGATGACCCGGATGCGCTTCCGGTCCGGCACCATCTCCCCGACCATCGCGCGCATCTCGTAGTGCGGCAGGAATTCCAGCGTGTAGTCGTACCGGTCCAGGGCGGCGGCAAGAGCCGGGTCGTTCAGGAAGCGGACCATGAATTCCTGGTAGCTGGAGGCGAGGAACCGGTCACGTGCCGCCCGTCGCGCCTCTCGGTCCTTGCCGTCACGGCTGTACGAGGCGACGGTCAGGTAGGCGCGCCACGTCGGCATGAACAGGATGGTGCGCCCGCCCCTGGCGGGGGTGAGGGCGTCGAAGCGGGGAAACCCGGCGACCGCCACCTGCCCCTCGTAGCCGAGTTCCTCAGCCAGGAACCGCCCCTCGTCCCTGCTCACGGCGAGGATGAGGTCGACGCCCGTGCGGTTGCGGTGCAGGCCCTTGCTGACGTCCTTGTCCGTCACGCCGTGCTGCAGGAAGACACGGCGAGCGCCCACGCGCCAGTCCAGGTGCTTGAGGTAGCGGGTCCGGTCCCAGCCGTCGGGCAGCATGTAGGTGTCGATGTCGTAGGCGTTGACCAGTGCCGACGCGTGCAGCATCAGCAGCTTGTGCTTCCAGGAGCTGTGCGCCACGACGTGCCCGAGCCCCGCGAGGTGGGCCCGGTCCGGGCTTCCTGACCGGATGACGTAGTACACGCCGCGCCGCTTCCCGGCCGTGCGCAGGTGCCGGAACAGGTGCCAGCCGTTGTCCTGCGCGGTGTCGCCCCGCTCGCCGATCAGCCAGAGGTCCCGCCCCAGAAGCAGCGGTGCCAGCGGTCGGGTCAGCAGCCGGATCAGCCGCTGCTTCCAGAACGGCCGACGGCGCAGTACGTGCTTGGCGTCCTTGGCGACGAGGCCGTTCAGCACGGTGCGCCTGCCGGGCCTGCGCGCCGGTCCGAGGACCATCAGTACCGCCCGGTTCTTCCCTTTCCAGTGCGGTACCACCCGGGTCCCGCCGTGCCCGACGACGCGCGCCCCACGCAGATATCCCGCGGCGACCAGGCACGGTGTGATCGCCTGACCGCCCTCGGCGTCGACGACGAACTCGAGGTCGTGCACACCCTGCCGCAGCGCGTCGAGGGGCAGGTCGGCGGTGAAGCCGCCCCACTCCGTGTCGGGCCGGGTGTTCTTCATGTCGCGCCGGCGGACCTGCGTGGCGGGGACGCTGAGGCGGCTTCCGCGCACACGCAGGCTCAGATGCCCGTCCAACGGTCGGAACATGGGCATGCCGCCCACCTCGAACCGTCCCGCAAGCCGCAGCGTGCCGGTCCCCGGCACCTTGCGTACGTGTTCCAGGCGGGCGGTGAACGGCGTGGCCCGGGCCAACGGGGACAGCCCGCCGGGAAGGTCGCCGAAGAGGTACGGAACGCCGTCGCGCACGGAGAGCTTGTGCACGCTGGCGGCCCGGTCGGCGAAGAGGCCGAAGTCGCCGGTGAGGAAGGCCAGGTAGGCCACCCGGTGGCGCGTGTCGGCGGTGGCCCTGACGACCAGGTCGGGGTCGACGTCCCGGTAGACGGCGCGGCAGCGGGAGTAGATGTCCTCCAGTTCGGCGCCCTGGAATAGCTCGGGTGCCCGCAGCGCGAAGCCCTGGTAGCTCCGCACCAGGAAGAGGTCGAGCACGGCCCGCGGGAGGTCCGGGAGCCCCGCGCGCATGCGATGCAGGTACTCCACCAACTGGAGGTGGTCCCAGTAGTTCTGCCGCCGCGTCCAGATGGCGTCCATGGTCGAGTTGCCCGCGGCGCGCTTGCGGTACTGGTAGACGCACTGGTCGACCAGGGCGAGGCGGGTGGCCAGGACGAGCGCGGCGACGCCGACGTAGGCGTCCTCGAAGTGGACGCCCTCCGCGAAGCGGATGCCGTGGGAGCGCAGGTACGCGACGTCGAAGAGTTTGTTGCAGGCGCTCGCACTGTGCACCAGCTCGGGCATCTCCGCGACGCTGGCGAAAGTCCGGTCGCCGTGTCCGAAGTATCCCTTCCAGGCCCAGTTGGTCGGTTTGGGGAACGTCTCCATCATGCCGACCACGACCTGGGCGCCGGTCCTCTCGGCCGCGTCGAGCATGCGCTCCAGAGCGGTGGGCGGCAGTACGTCGTCGGAGTCGCAGAAGGTGATGCGGCCACCGGTCGCCCGGTCCATCCCGAGGTTGCGGGCCGCCCCGGCGCCCCCGCCGCGGCGCACCAGCACCGTGGTGTTCACGTGCCGGCGGGCGAACTCGGCGCAGATCCGGTAGGAGCCGTCGGTGCTTCCGTTGTCGACGAGCAGGACCTCGCAGCGCTCGAACGCCGTTTGCGCCGCGATGGACTCCAGGCACTCCTGGAGGTACTGCTCCACGTTGTACACCGGCACGACCAGCGTGACGTCATAGGCGTTCATGCGTGGACGGACTCGCTCGCAGGCTCGATGGCCTCCTGGTGGCGGTCCGCGACTTCGTAGGGACTGGGCACCGGGAAATACGCTTCGAGGAAACGATTCAGCATGATCCTTTGCGCGTCCGGGTCAGCCACTTCCACCGTGTCGTTGAGGCAGAAGGTGTCCATGTTCCGGTTGGCCAGGAGCGTATTGAGACGCCGCTCGGCCAGATCTGCCGAGAGGTCGATGTACCGGTACTGGATCTCGCCCACCGTGGCCCGTGCCGAGTGGTACGCGAAGTAGTGGTGCAGCGACGAGGCGATCGGCACGTCATCGGGCGAACGGAAGCGTGAGTGCTGGGTGGACGCGTGCTCCTGGCCGAACGTCTCCTCGATCTCCTGCAGCACACTTCTGCGCAGCGCGTGCGGAGTGTGCTTCATCTTCTGGGAAATGGCGGTACCGAATTTCTGCGCGATGAGCCATCGGCTGTTCTTGCCCGCGGCATTGACCGGGAGGTCGTCCGGAGACGCGGGACCACCCGGGATCAGCGCGGGCGAGGTGAAGAACTTGGTGATGCCGTTCGGGTGGAAGAAGTGCGCGGGCGTGACCGGCCGGCCGAAGAACACGTCGTCGTTGAGGTAGAGGAAGCACTCCGAGAGCCCGTCGATGTGGTGCAGCTGGCTCTCGATGGCGTGGGAGTTGAACGTGGGCAGCGCGTCCGGCTCGGAGAAGATCTCCCGGTGGTCCACCACTCGGAGGTTGGCGTGCCGCCGCTGCAGCCAGGACGGCACCTGTCCCGCTGTCACGAGATAGACGTTCCGCACCCAGGGGGCGTTCTGGTGGAGCGACCGCAGTGAGTAGCGCAGTTCGTCACGGCTGGTGAAGCGGGAGTCGTTCGCCGCCTGCTCGTGCAGCCCGTCCTCGGCGAAACCCCGGCGGGCGTTGTCGCGGGACGCCCGCCAGGCCGGGTCGGAGTCGTCCACCCACGTGTAGACGACGTCGATGGGGAACTGGTGGTCCTCGGGGAGCGGTACGGCGAACTCGGCCAGCGTCCGCGCCTCCCCCGTACGGTAGGCGGGAGGTATGGGGCTGAACAGACTCTGCGGGGCCGACTTGCGCGCGGCCCCCGCCGGCACCGCGTCGATGACCCGGTTGGGACGCGGAGCGCGCAGTTCCCCGTCCCGCTCCGTCCACATCTCGATGTCACAGCCGCTGGCCGCGCCGAAGACCAGCTGCTGGGTGGGGTCGCACACGTACCAGGCGACACGCAGCACCTTGTGATTGCGCAGCTGGCGCCAGGACCGCTCCTCGTCACCGGGCTCCATGCGGGCCTCGTCGCCCCCGGCCGGACCCACGTACCCCGGGGCCTGCGCGAAGGCCAGCTGGAGCATCTCCTCCACGAGAGCGCGGGACGCGGCGGGAACGGCGACGGCGGGCAGGCCGCTGTTCGTGCCCCGCACGCAGAAGTAGTCGATGCCCGCCGACTCCAGGACGGAGACCACCAGGTTGAGGTTGCGGGCGCGGGCCGCCCAGTCCGTAGCCCCCTCGACCAGCAGCGCACGCATGTGGCGGCGGCCGACGCGGACGACTCGCCGACTGTGCGCGGGACTGTGCCGGGGGGCATTGCGCTTGCCTCCCATCGCCCAGACCACCGCGGCCGAGCGCATGGAGTCGGCGGCGGTGAGGGAGGTCTTCACCGCCTTGCGGACCGGGGTCGGCACCCCCCGGACGATGCGCCGCCTCGCACCGGTCGGAACCGCGGACCGGTACGCCGAAATCAGCGCTCCGGCTTCAGGGTTGTCCGAGCCACCCACGCGGCATCCACCATCCGTACCCGGCAGCTCCGCCGTCCGAGGGCACCCGCACCTCGCTGTGAGGGGCCCTGAACCGTGAGAAGCATGCGTTTCCAGACACGGGGGCCCATCACCCCCGATTGCACTGCGATCACCGCACACCGGCAATCCATCAAACTTTCACATAATGGTTTCTTAAAAGTCCAGATCAATACAGCTGACGGACAGCTTCCGGTGCGTGACGATCACCACATGCAACGGATACAACCATTTAAGTGCCTGGACTTTCGGCACGGCCTGTTGTAGGAGACGTGCTGTCAGTCGCCCGAGAGACGGTCCCAGTCGGCGAGAGTGAGACCGGGCTCCGGCCGTTGCCTGTTCACCAGGACGGCGCCGTCCGCCGCGACCATCGCCATGACGATCCGGCCGTGTCCGTCCAGTGCCAGCGCAGGGGTGCCGGTGCAGGCCAGTCCGGTGTCGGTCCACCACAGACCACCGGACTCCGCGCCGGTCCCGCAGACCCCGAACACGGCTGTCCCCGTACGCCCCCGGTGGGCCAGGATCGTGCAGTCGTAGCCGTCGACGGCGGCACGGAGCGTGGCGTGAGGCCCCTCTCCCGGGGCTCCGCCCGCCGGAAAGGCCCACTCACCAGGACGCTGCGCGTAGACGCCCGTCCCGCTCTGCTCGGACCAGTACGCGGTGAACACCCCGGGCGCGGTCTCCAGGAGGGCGGCGGAGCCGGGTACGGGAGCCGGCGTGAGGTCCTGCGCCCGGCGCATGTCGGCCCCGGGTTCCGTCTGCACCCAGCGCATGACCGAGCGGTGTCCCGGTGCGAGGAGCTCGACCAGGCCCGCAGAGTTCGCCGAGGCACTCAGCCCGCCCGCGACCGCGCCACCGCGCAGGTCCTTCCACGCCTCCCACGCCCCGCTCCTGGCCTCACGTCGCAGCATGACGCCGCCGGGGCCTCCGGAGACGAAGACATGCACCGTGCCCTGGCCGTCGACGGCGGCGGTCGGCGCACCGAGGGTCACCGCCTCACCCGCGCCCCGGTACGGGTTGCCGAGTGAACGCCAGTCCCCCAGCGTCCGCCCCGACTGGTACTGCACGGCGTAGAGCAGATCGACCTTCGGCCCCTCCCCGCCCGTCCGCCTCTCCCGCCGCCCGAGGAAGTGCGCGTAGCGGTTGGCCCCCTGGGCCACGGCGAGATCGGTCAGGCCTTCGGCGGGAAAGAAGTCCGGCCCGCCCCAGCGGCCGGTGCCGACCGCGGTCTCCGTCCAGCGGCGGACCCCACCGGGGGCAAGCGCGTACACGGTGAGGCGGTCATCGTGTCCGCGCAGCAGCCAGGCACCCGTGGCCGCCGCCGTCACGGACGCGCGCGCGGGCTGCACCTCGGCCGCGACACGGGATCGGGACCCCCGGTCCACCGCCTGCGCACCTCTGCCGCGCATGGGCGCCGCCCCTTCCTACGCCATGCCTGGTGTCCACAGATGACTCCAGAATTCGCCACATCATACGCACACCCGAACAGGTGTCCCAGTGGTGCGGCGGTGGCCCGTCGGCCTCGTACGACTGCTGCGGCAACGCCCGCCGGGACGGGTGGAGCCCCGAAGAGGCCGGCCGCTTCGGCACTAGCCCGGGGGCACACAACCGGGCACATCGCTCGTACGGGTGCTCGATCACGTGTCTATAGTTCAGTGCCAACCAAGCGTCAGCCGAGCAGCACCGACCCGGCCCCTCACGGGAGCGGCCGCTGCCCTTGCCCTCTGGGCACGAGTTGCGAGGACCCCGCCGTGAGCCACGACCTGAGCACCCCTGTGCCGCCTGCCCGCCATTCCCCGCCCGGCGGGCGCGGGAGCCGCAGAGCCGAGAAGAAGAAGCGCCACACAGGCCGAAACATCCTGATCGCTCTGGGTGTTCTCGTCGTGGCCGCGGCCGGCACCGCCTACTGGCTCTACAGCGACCTCAACGGCAACATCAAGGGCGTCGACATCAACGAGGCGATCGGCAAGGACCGGCCGGAGAAGCTTCCCACCTCCGGGCAGAACATCCTGATCCTCGGCTCCGACTCACGGGCCGGCGACAACGCCGATCTGAACACCGGCAAGGTCGCCGGGGCCCGTTCGGACACGGCGCTGGTGATGCACATCCCCGAGGGCCGCACCGAGGCCGTCGCCGTCAGCATTCCGCGGGACACACTCGTGACCCGGCCCGCGTGCACCAAGCCGGACGGCTCCGAGGTGGCCTCCGCCGAGCGTGTGATGTTCAACTCGGTCTACTCGCAGGTCGGTCCGGCCTGCGTGGTCAAGACGGTGGAGAAGATGTCCGGGGTCCGCATGGACCACTACGTGGAGATCGACTTCGCCGGGTTCAAGGACCTGGTGGACGCGATAGGCGGCGTCACCGTCACCGTCGACCAGGACATCCACGACAAGTCCAGCGGGCTCGACCTGGCCGCCGGCACGCACAAGTTGAACGGCACGGACTCGCTGGCCTTCGTGCGCACCCGGCACGGCATCGGCGACGGCAGCGACCTCGGACGGATCGGCCTCCAGCAGGAGTTCATGATCGCTCTGCTGAGCGAGATCAAGAATCAGGACCTGCTGGGCAGCCCCACCAAGACCTACAAGATCGCCGACACGCTCACCGCGGCCCTCACCACCGACTCCGAACTCGCCTCGCTCACCGCCCTCGCGGACTTCGGACGCAGCCTGAACGGGGTCGACCCGTCCACGATGGAGACCATCATGCTGCCGGTGGCGTACGACAAGGTCGACCCGAACCGGGTGGTGGCCGCGGAGCCGCAGGCGTCCACGCTGTGGAAGGCGATCCGCGGCGACCAGGAGATCCCGGAGTCGGCGAAGAAGTCCCCCGCGGGCGGCAAGGCTTCCTGAGCCGACCGGCTCCCGGCTCCCGGCCCCCGGGGCTTCTCTCCTCCCGAGGGGATTCGGCGTGCCCTCCTCAGACCGCCTCCCACGCCCCCAGCGCCAGCCCCGCCTCGTCCTTCCGTCGGCTCAGCAGGAGTTGCCCGCTCGACGGGGACAGGGTCGCCGCCACCAGGCGGGCATCGGCGTCCAGGGTCAGGGAGACCGTCGCGTCGGCCGGCAGGGCGGGGCCCGACTCGGTCCAGGACGCGCCCACCTCCTCCAGTTCCGAGGGGTACGCGGCGAAGGCGACGCGGCCGCCGGCCGCCGAGCGCTGGGCGACGAGCGTGCAGTCGTGGCCGTCTATGACGGTGCGGACCGCGGACACGGGGCCGGGGCCGGCGGCGGGCACCAGGGGTGCGGGCTTCTCGCCGGGGCGCCAGGCGCACAGCTCACCCGTGTCGTCGTCGGTGAAGAAGGCCGTGGTGTGCTCCGCGGAGGTGGCCAGGGCCCGCAGGGTGCCGGGGCGGACCGCCGCGTCGAGGCGCTCCCCCAGGACCGGTCGCTCGCCCGGCTTGTCCTGGCGCCAGTGCAGGATGCCGCCCTCGACGGGCGCGTACAGCTCGACCAGGCCGGAGTCGGCCGTCACGGCCGCGGGCGACTCCTGGACACCGCGGCCCTTGAGGTCCCGCCACGGCTCCCAGCCGCCCTTCTCCTGCTGGGCCACCATGCTCATGCCGCCGCCCCCGTTGCGGACGAAGACGTGCGCGCGTCCCTGCGCGTCGACCGCGACGGCCGGGGTTCCGGTGCGGTCGCCCTGCTTGTTGGGGTGGCCGGCGGGCTGCCAGTCCAGCGGCGCCAGCAGCGGCCGGAAGTGCGTGGTGTGCACGAGGTCGCAGCGGCCCGCGCCGGTGCGGCGCCAGGTGACCAGGTGGGTGTAGCCGTCGGGGCCGCGTCCGGCCGCGAGGCCGTCCGGGCGCACTTCCCGGTCGCCGCCGATGCGGCGTGGCGCCTCCCAGGCGCCCGCGGGCACGCGTTCGGCCCGCCACAGGGCCGCGTCGTCCGACGGGAGGTACACACTGAGGCGGCCGTCGCGGCCGAGGAGAAGCCAGTCGCCGTTCACCCGATCACTCTAAGCGGGGCCGCCCCCTCCGTGTCGATCGGGTACGGCCCTGCCCGTACCCGTGACGGCGGGCGGGCGCACCGGCGGGGACGGCGGGCGGGCGCACCGGCGGGGACGGCGGGCGGGCGTACCGGCGGGGAGGTCGGGCGGGCGTGGGACCCTGGCGGGATGGAAGGCAACGCGCCGCTGCTCGTGGTCGTCGACGCCGCGAACGTCGTCGGTTCGGTGCCCGACGGCTGGTGGCGGGACCGGCGCGGGGCCGCCGAGCGGCTGCGGGACCGGCTGGCGGCGGACGGGGTGCCGGAGCGGGACGGGCCGGTGGAGATCGTGCTCGTCGTCGAGGGCGCGGCCCGCGGGGTGGAGTCCGTGCCCGGCGTACGGGTGGAGTCCGCGCCGGGCAGCGGGGACGACCACATGGTCGGGCTGGTCGCGCGGGCCGGGGAGGACCGGCCCGTCCTGGTGGTGACGGCCGACCGCGAGCTGCGCCGCCGGGTGACGGAGCTGGGTGCTCAGGTGGCGGGGCCCAGGACGGTGCGGCCCGACTGAGGGCCGGCGCCCCTCCGGCAGGGCGGGTACGCGCGCGGCGCGGGGGCACCGCACGCGCACCACGACGCCGGGGCACCGCACGCGCGACACGACGCCGGGGCCCCGCACGTCGGTACGTGCGGGGCCCCGGCGCGACGGGTCGGGGGTGAGCTACGGTCCGCTCGGGGCGGAGGGCTCGGCCGGTGTCTCCTCGCCCCGGGCCAGGCGGCTGTGGGTGCGGCCGTAGAGGAAGTACACGACGAAGCCGATCGCCATCCAGATGCCGAACCGGACCCAGGTCTCGGCGGGCAGGTTCAGCATCAGCCACAGCGAGGCCGCCACGGACACGACGGGCAGCACCGGGACCAGCGGCGTGCGGAAGGCGCGGGGCAGGTCGGGGCGGGTCCTGCGCAGGATGATCACGCTGATCGCGACGACGACGAAGGCGAAGAGCGTGCCGATGTTCACCAGCTCGGCCAGCTCGCTCAGGCTGGTAAAGCCGGCGACGATCGCGATGACGACGCCGAGCAGGATGGTCGGCCGGTAGGGGGTGCGGAACTTCGGATGGACGTGGGAGAAGAAGCGGGGCAGCAGTCCGTCGCGGCTCATCGCGAAGAACACCCGGGTCTGGCCGAGCAGCAGGATCATGCACACCGTGGTGAGGCCGACAGCGGCGCCGAAACTGATCACGCCCGCGAAGAAGGGGTGCCCGGTGGACTTGAAGGCGTCGGCGAGCGGGGCGTCGACGGACAGTTCGCTGTAGTGCTGCATGCCGGTGACCACGATGGAAACGGCCACGTAGAGCACGGTGCAGATGAACAGGGAGCCGAGGATGCCGCGGGGCATGTCGCGCTGCGGGTTCCTGGTCTCCTCGGCGGCGGTGGCGACGATGTCGAAGCCGATGAAGGCGAAGAAGACGACCGAGGCGGCGGTGAAGATGCCCATGACGCCGAAGTTGGAAGGGGCCCACCCGAACATCAGCTGGACCAGGGGGGAGTGCAGCCCTCCGCCCGCCTCCACCGGCTGGGACTTCGGAATGAAGGGGTCGTAGTTAGAGCCCTTGACGAAGAAGGCGCCCGCGATGATCACGATGAGGACGACGGTCACCTTGATGGCGACCACGAGCGAGGTGATCCGCGCCGACAGCTTCATGCCGAGGACGAGGATGCCGGTGAGCACCAGGACCAGGGCGGCGGCGAGGATGTCGAAGCCGAAGCCCTCGGCCCCGTCCCGGCCGCTCAGGGCCTCCGGGAAGGTCACGCCGGCGTTCTCGAAGAACGAACGGATGTAGCCCGACCAGCCGACGGCCACCACCGCCGTGCCGAGCGCGAACTCCAGGACCAGGTCCCAGCCGATGATCCAGGCGGGCAGTTCGCCGAGCGAGGCGTAGGAGAAGGTGTAGGCGGAGCCCGCCACCGGGACCGTGGAGGCGAACTCGGCGTAGCAGAGCGCGGCGAGCGCGCAGACGACACCGGCGACGACGAAGGCCAAGGCCGTGGAGGGGCCGGCGGTGTCCTTGGCGACGGTGCCGGTCAGGACGAAGATGCCGGTGCCGATGACGACACCGACGCCGAAGACGGTCAGATCCAGCGCGGACAGGGATTTCTTGAGCGCGTGCTCCGGTTCCTCCGTGTCACGGATGGACTGTTCGATCTTCTTGGTTCTGAAAAGGCTGCTGCTGCTCACGGGTTACCTCCGACGCGTCGTCCCCGACATGATCGAGAGGGGGGCGTACTGCGTATGCCCCGGCGTGAGCGGATTCACGCGGATGGGCAGGTTTCACCACCCCGACGAGTGGGGGAACCTGCCCGTCCGGTCGTACGTCAGTCGCGCGCGGCCTCCACCTGGTCCACCCCGGCGCCGGCGCGGTCGTACCGGCCGTCGAGCTTGGCGACCAGGCCGGTGACCTGGCGGGCGATGTCGGGCGCGGTGAGCCCGATCTCGGCCAGGACCTCGGCGCGGGAGGCGTGGTCGAGGAAGCGCGGCGGGATGCCGAAGTCGCGCAGCGGCACGTCGACGCCGGCGTCGCGCAGGGCCTGCGCGACGGCGGAGCCGACCCCGCCGACGCGGGAGTTGTCCTCGACGGTGACCACCACGCGGTGCCGCTCGGCGAGCGGGGCCATGGCCTCGTCGACGGGCTTGACCCAGCGCGGGTCGACGACGGTGGTGGAGATGCCCTGCTTGTCCAGCAGGCCGGCCACCTCCAGGCACATCGGCGCGAGGGCGCCGACCGAGACCAGGAGGACGTCCGGGGTGTCGGTGCCGGGGGCCCGCAGCACGTCCATGCCGCCGACGCGGCCCACGGCGGGCACGGCGGGTCCGACGGCGCCCTTGGAGAAGCGGACCACGGTGGGCGCGTCGTCCACCTCGACGGCCTCGCGCAGCTGGGCCCGGACCTGGTCGGCGTCGCGCGGGGCGGCCAGGCGCAGGCCCGGGACGACCTGGAGGATCGACATGTCCCACATGCCGTTGTGGGAGGCGCCGTCGGTGCCGGTGACACCGGCGCGGTCCAGCACGAAGGTCACCCCGCACTTGTGCAGGGCCACGTCCATCAGCACCTGGTCGAAGGCGCGGTTGAGGAAGGTGGCGTACACGGCGAAGACCGGGTGGACGCCGCCGTGGGCGAGGCCGGCGGCGGAGACGGCGCCGTGCTGCTCGGCGATGCCGACGTCGTAGACGCGGTCGGGGAAGGCCTTGGCGAACTTGTCGAGGCCCACCGGCTGGAGCATGGCGGCCGTGATGGCGACCACGTCGTCCCGTTCCCTGCCGAGCTTGACCATCTCGTCGCCGAAGACGCTCGTCCAGTCGGCGCCGGAGGTGGAGATGGGCAGGCCGGTGTCGGGGTGGATCTTGCCGACGGCGTGGAAGCGGTCGGCCTCGTCCTGGAGGGCGGGCTGGTAGCCGCGGCCCTTCTCGGTGAGGCAGTGCACGATCACCGGGCCGCCGAAGCGCTTGGCGCGGGTGAGGGCGGACTCCAGGGCTTCGAGGTCGTGGCCGTCGATCGGGCCGACGTACTTGAGTCCGAGGTCCTCGAACATGCCCTGCGGGGCGATGAAGTCCTTCAACCCCTTCTTGGCGCCGTGCAGGGTGTCGTAGAGCGGGCGGCCGACGACCGGGGTGCGCTCCAGGAGGTCCTTGCCGCGGGCCAGGAAGCGCTCGTAGCCGTCGGTGGTGCGCAGGGTCGCCAGGTGGTTGGCGAGGCCGCCGATGGTGGGCGCGTAGGAGCGCTCGTTGTCGTTGACGACGATGACCAGGGGGCGGTCCTTGGCGGCGGCGATGTTGTTCAGCGCCTCCCAGGCCATGCCGCCGGTGAGGGCGCCGTCGCCGATGACGGCGACGACGTGGTCGTCGCGCTCCAGGACCTGGTTGGCCTTGGCGATGCCGTCGGCCCAGCCCAGGACGGTGGACGCGTGGCTGTTCTCGATGACGTCGTGCTCGGACTCGGCCTGCGAGGGGTAGCCGGACAGGCCGCCCTTCATCTTCAGCTTCGAGAAGTCCTGGCGTCCGGTGAGCAGCTTGTGCACGTAGGACTGGTGGCCGGTGTCCCAGAGCACCTTGTCCTTCGGCGAGTCGAAGACCCGGTGCAGGGCGAGGGTGAGTTCCACCACGCCGAGGTTGGGGCCGAGGTGGCCGCCGGTCTTGGACACGGCCTCGACGAGGAAGGTACGGATCTCCTCGGCCAGCTGGTTCAGCTCTTCCAGGCTGAGCCGGTCCAGATCGCGCGGTCCCGTGATGCGGGTCAGCAGCGGCACCCGTGCCTCCTTGCAGTAGAGCTGTTGCCGGGCTCGTCGAGTCTAATGTTCCGCTCCGGCGGAACGTGTCCGGGCGGTGCGTCGTACGTCACGCGTTCGGCCTTACCCAGCGGCGGGCCCTTCTACGTCTCCCCGGTGGCGTCTTCCCCGTCCGTGACGTCCGGCACGTCGCCGTCCGGCTTGGGGACACCTTTACCCGGGTGGTCCAGTGCCCCGGGCGCACGGTGTCCAGGCCCGGCGGGGTCCGGCTCGGCCAATTGGTCTAGTCCCATTCTGGTCCAGACCATTGCGTCCCCCGATGCTCCGGCGATATCCCCGTACCCGGCAACACCGCAGCGCAGCACGGGATTCGACGTTCACCCCACACACACCGGGACTGACATGAGACGCATGCGTTCCATCCGCGCGGCCCTGACCGCGGCCGCCACCATCGTGGCCGCGACGGGCCTCGCCCTGTCCGGCACCGGCACGGCCCAGGCGGCGACCCCGCTGCCGGACCGGGTCTTCGCCCCCTACTTCGAGGCCTGGACCGGCGAGAGCCCGGCCGCACTGGCCGCCCAGTCGGGTGCCAAGCACCTGACCATGGCCTTCCTCCAGACGGCGACCCCCGGCTCCTGCACGGCGTACTGGAACGGCGACACGTCGATGCCGGTCGCCCAGTCGACCTTCGGCGCCGACGTCGACACCATCCAGGCGAACGGCGGCGACGTCATCCCCTCGTTCGGCGGCTACACGGCCGACACCACCGGCACCGAGATCGCCGACAGCTGCACCGACGTGCAGCAGATCGCCGCGGTCTACGAGAAGGTCATCACGACCTACGACGTCAGCCGGCTCGACATGGACATCGAGATCGACTCGCTGGACAACGCCGCCGGCATCGACCGCCGCAACAAGGCGATCAAGCTGGTCCAGGACTGGGCCGCCGCGAACGGCCGCGACGTCGAGATCTCCTACACGCTGCCCACCACCACCCGGGGCCTCGCGAGCAACGGCGTCGCCCTGCTGGAGAACGCCGTCAAGAACGGCACGAGGGTCGACGTCGTCAACCTCATGACGTTCGACTACTACGACAACCAGCAGCACGACATGGCCAAGGACACCCAGACGGCGACCCAGGGCCTGCACGACGTGCTGGCCCGGCTGTACCCGCAGAAGTCCTCCGCCGAGCTGTGGCGCATGATCGGCGTCATCGAGATGATCGGCGTCGACGACTTCGGACCGGCGGAGACCTTCACCCTGGCCAACGCCCGCACGGTCTACGACTGGGCGCTGAAGCAGGGCATCAACACGCTGTCCTTCTGGGCGCTGCAACGGGACAACGGCGGCTGCGCGGGCGGCGCGGCGGCCGACAACTGCTCCGGCATCCAGCAGAACACCTGGGACTTCTCGCACATCTTCGCGCCGTTCACCGGCGGCAGCACCGCCCCGGCGAACGACTTCACCCTCTCCGCGGCCCCGGCCTCCGGCACGGTGAAGGCGGGCGCCTCGGCCACCACCACGGTGAAGACCGCGGTGAAGTCGGGTGCGGCCGAGACGGTGCGGTTCACCGCGAGCGGGGTCCCCGCGGGGGTCACCGCGTCCTTCAGTCCCGCCTCGGTCACGGCGGGCGGGCAGTCGACGCTGACCCTCGCCACCACCGACAAGGCCGTGTCGGGGACCTACTCCGTCACCGTCACCGGCACCAGCGCGTCCGGCAGCCACAGCGCCACGTACGCGCTGACCGTCACCGGTGGCAACGGCAGCCAGTGCACGGCCGCCCCGTGGAACACCGGCGCGGTCTACACCGGCGGGCAGCAGGTCTCGCACGCGGGGCACACCTGGAAGGCCAAGTGGTGGACGACCGGCGAGGAGCCCGGGACCACCGGCCAGTGGGGCGTCTGGCAGGACCTCGGCGCCTGCTGACGGCGGCACGGAGGCATCGGCAGGGAAAAGCGGTCCGCCCGCCGGCCCAGGGCTCAGCTGGGCGGGCGGGCGGACCGTCGTCGGCCGTGCGGGAAGCTACGCGCGGCCGGCCGACTTCTGCGTCTTGCGGGTGACCGCGTCGATGACGACGGTCGCCAGCAGCACGCCACCGGTGATCATGTACTGGACCGGCGAGGCGATGCCCTCCAGGGCGAGGCCGTACTGGATCGAGACGATGACCATCACACCGAGCAGCGCGTCCCAGGTGCGGCCGCGGCCGCCGAACAGGGACGTACCGCCGATCACGGCCGCGGCGATGACGTTCATCAGGAACTCGCCGGTGCCCGCGCCCTGGTTGGCGGAGGCGATCTTCGAGGCCACGAAGAGGCCGCCGATCGCGGCGAAGCCGCCGGCGATCGCGAAGACCGAGATCCGGACCAGCTCCACGTTGATGCCGGCACGGCGGGACGCCTCGACGCTGCCACCGAGGGCGAAGATCTTGCGACCGTAGGCGGTGCGGCGCAGGACGAAGTCCGTGAGCAGCAGGAACGCCAGGAAGATCACCACGGCCAGCGGCAGGCCCTTGTACTGGTTGAAGACGATCGCCACGGCGAAGGCCAGGATCGCGAGCAGCACCGTGCGCACGATGATCTCGTTCAGCGGCCGGGAGGGCACCTGGGCGGCCTCGCGGCGGCGGTTGTCGAAGAACGCGGTGAGGAAGTACCCCGCGGTCACGACGATCGCCAGGCCGTACGCGGCGGCCACGTCGCTGAAGTAGTAGCTGGTCATCTTCACGACCACGCCCTCGGAATCGAGGTTGATCGTGCCGTTGTCGCCCAGGATCTGCAGCATGAAGCCCTGCCAGAACAGCAGTCCGGCCAGCGTCACGGCGAAGGCCGGCACGCCGATGCGGGCGAAGACGAAGCCGTGCAGGGCACCGGCCACGGTGCCGGTGAGAACGGCCAGCAGCAGGGCGAGCCACTCGTTCATCCCGTGCGTGACGCTGAGCACCGCGAAGGTGGCGCCCGCGACACCGCTGACGGAGCCGACCGACAGGTCGATCTCGCCGAGCAGCAGGACGAAGACGATACCGACGGCGATCATGCCGGTGCCGACCATGGCGACCGACATGTCGGAGAAGTTGCCGGCGGTGAGGAAGTTGGAGTTCAGGCTGGTGAAGATGGCCCAGATGATCAGCAGTCCGACGACGACCGGGATGGAGCCGAGGTCACCGGCCTTCATCTTCCGCTTGAACTCGCCGATGTAGCCCGCGAGGCCCTGCTCGCGCACCAGCAGCCTCGGGTCGACCACGGTGGCCGCCCCGGCGGCGGCCGCGGGGTTCTCCACCGAGTCCTCGGCGGGGGTGGAGGTCTTGTCGATGCTCACTTCTTTATCTCCCCATTGGTGCGCGCCGCACGACGGGTCACGGCGTTCTCCGTGGCGCCCGTGATGGCGGAGATGATCTCTTCCTGCGAGGTCGACTTGACCTCGAAGATGCCGTTGTTGCGCCCGAGGCGCAGGACTGCGACCTTGTCGGCGACCGCCTTGACGTCGGCCATGTTGTGGCTGATGAGGATGACGGCGTGGCCGCGCTCGCGCAGCCGCTCCACGAGGTCGAGGACCTGCGCGGTCTGCTCGACGCCGAGAGCCGCGGTGGGCTCGTCGAGGATGACCAGCTTGGGCTCGCCGAGCATGGACCGGGCGATCGCCACCACCTGGCGCTGACCGCCGGAGAGCGAGGCGATCGGGATGCGGACGCTCGGGATGCGGATGGACAGCGTGTCGAGGAGCTCGCGGGAGCGGCGCTCCATCTCCACCTCGTCCAGGACACCGCGCCGGCGGATCTCCCGGCCCAGGAAGAGGTTGCCGACCACGTCGATGTTGTCGCACAGCGCGAGGTCCTGGTAGACGGTCGCGATGCCCAGGTTCTGGGCGTCGTGCGGCTTGTTGATCGTGACGGACCTGCCGTCCCACTCGATGGCGCCTTCATCGATGGGGTGCACGCCGGCGATCGTCTTGACCAGCGTGGACTTTCCGGCTCCGTTGTCGCCCACCAGGGCGACCACCTCACCGGCGTGGACCTCAAGCTCTACGTCGGTGAGCGCCTGGACGGCACCGAATCGCTTGGAGACCCCGCGCAACGCCAGCACGGGCGTAGCGGACACGTGAACCATCTCCTTCGCCGCCTGACCCGGCGGGAGGTTGTGCAGAAGTTTGTTGGGGGGTTGTTCCGTCCGGCGCCCCGCGTAGCTTGCGGGGCTGATGAGTGCGGGGCGCCGGAGGAGCCGGGGCGGCCGGCCCGGGGCGCTCACGCGGCCCGGGACGCGGATCCGCTTACTTGAGGCCGATCTTGTCGCAGGCGGCCTTGTACTTGGCGGTGCAGATCTCGTCGATGGTGTAGAAGCCGTCCTTGATGACGGTCTCCTTGATGTTGTCCTTGGTCAGCGAGACGACCGGGACGATGACCGCGGGAACGCCCTTGGCGGTGGCGCTGTCGACCTTGTCGTTGGCGATGGAGTCGAGCGACTCGCCCTTGGCCAGCGCGACGGCCATCTCGGCCGCGGTCTCGGCCTCCTTCGGGTAGGACTTGAAGACGCTCATGTACTGCTCACCGGTGACGATGCGCTGCACACCCGCGAGTTCGGCGTCCTGGCCGGTGACCGGGACGTCCGCGATGCCGGCGGCCTTCAGGGCGGTGATGATGCCGCCCGCCATGCCGTCGTTGGCGGAGTAGACGCCCTGGATCTTGCCCTTGCCGAGGGCGGAGATGGCGCCCTCCATGTTGGCGTTGGCGTTCTCCGGCTTCCACTCCTTGGTGTCGTACTCGCGGCCGACCTTCACCTTGCCGTCGAGGGCGGCGTGGGCGCCCTCCTTGAACTGGGCGGCGTTCGGGTCGGTGGAGGAGCCGTTCATCATGACGATCTGGGCGTCCTTGGCCTTGTCGCCCAGGGCCTGGAGGAGGGCCTCGCCCTGCGTCTTGCCGACGGTGACGTTGTCGAACGACGTGTAGGCGTCGATGGGGCCCTCGGCCAGGCGGTCGAAGGCGACGACCTTGATGCCGGCGTCCTTGGCCTTCTTCACCGAGCCCGCGATGGCCTTGTAGTCCACCGCGTCGATGATCAGCACGTCGACCTTGTTGGTCACCATGGTGTCGACCTGCTGGTTCTGCAGGCTGGCGTCCTGCTTGGCGTTGGCGTAGACGACCTCGCCCTTGTTGTTCGTGAGCTCCTTGACCTTCTTCTCGATCATGGGCTTGTCGAACTTCTCGTACCGCGCGGTCTGGTTCTCCGGAAGGAGCAGGCCGACCTTGATGTCGTCGCCCTTCTTGGCCGCCGAGTCCGACGAGTCGTTCTTGTCGCCGGACTCCTTGGCGCTGCCGCAGGCGGCGAGAGAGACGGCCATGGCACCGGCGGCGAGAGCAACGGCGGCGCGACGCATACGCGTGTTCACTTCAGAAACCTCCCTGACGAGGCCGCGACGTTGCGGCCGAGGTGGCTGGAAGTCAACTCGGCCGCACGTGCGACGTCAAGAAGTAAATCCTTAACGAGATGACAACGGTGCCATCCGTGCTCTAAGTGAAGGCAGGCGTGGCCGCCGGCAGAGCGCCGGTCGCAGATCCGTCCAACAGCGTCGAATCGCCCATCTCGCTCAGGGCGAGGGCGAGGGCCCCGAGCACCTCCGCACGGCCCCCAAGGGCCCCGGGAAGTACCGAGAGTTGACGCGCCGCGCTGGGGATGGCGTACCGCCCGACGGACTCCCTTATGGGCCCGAGCACCAGCTCGCCGGCCTCGGCGAGATCGCCGCCGAGGACGACTCGGCTCGGGTTGAGCAGGTTGCAGAGGTTGGCGACTCCGCTGCCGATGTGGCGGCCGACGTCGGCGATCACCCGACGGCAACCGGGGTCACCGTCACGTGCCAGGCGGACGACGCCCTCCAACGTCAGGTCGGTGCCGTGGCTGGGCTGGAGGAGCGGAAGCACATAGCGTGCTGCCGCGAAGGTCTCCAGGCAACCCCGGTTGCCGCACCGGCAGACGGGACCGGCCTCATCGAGGGTGATATGCCCGATTTCACCCGCTGTGCCGCCCGGGCCGCGATAGATCTTCCCGTTGATCACCAGACCGGCGCCGACACCGCTGGCGACCTTGATGTACGCCAGGTCCCGCACCCCCCGGCCGCTGCCCCAGACGAGCTCGCCCAGGGCGCCCAGGTTGGCGTCGTTGTCCACGTGCACGGGCACGCCGAGCCGCCCCCGCAGCTCCTCGGCGGGCCGGGTGCCGCCCCAGCCGGGCAGGATGGCGGTCGAGCCCAGCGTGCCGGACTCCACGTCGATCGGGCCCGGCACGCCGAGACCCACCCCGGCGATCTTGGCGCGGTCCACGCCGGTGGCGGCGATCAACCTGCTGACCAGCTGCTCCGCCCGGTCGAAGCCCTGGGCCGCGGACGCGTCGACGTCCAGCGGCTCGGACTCCTCCGCGAGCACCTGGTGGGCGAGGTTGCCGACCGCGACGCGCAGGTGGGTGTGGCCGAAGTCCACGCCGATGACGATCCCGGCGTCGCCGCTCAGCGAGACGCTGCGGGCTCGCCGGCCGCCCGCGGAGGTGGGTGTGACCTCGACCGTTCCGCCGTCCTTCAGCTCCCGGACGATGTTCGAGACGGTGGCCGCGGACAGGCCCGTCGTCCTCGCGATCTCCGCCTGCGTGAGCGAACCGGCGAGCCGTACCGCTCGTACGACCCGTTCCAGGTTGGCTCGGTGCAGCGACGACTGCGACCCGGGAGTCTCCATTGACTCTCACCCTCATCCCCTGGGTCCGCGTCACCCGGTGCGATGCGGACCTTGTACAAGTTATGAACCCCAAACTCCGCTGAGTCCCCCAGTGGCGTCAAGCCCTTGAAAGAAATCGGTTCCAGGCCGTGTCCACGACAGGGCTGCCGGCGGTACACCGCAGGGGTCCGTCCCCGGAGAGCTGTCTCTCCGGGGACGGACCCCTGCGTACGACGGGTGAAGCGGTGGTGGGCGTCAGCGGAAGGTGCCCTGCGACACCGAACCGGCGATCCGCCGCTGGAAGACGCAGTACACGAGGAGTACGGGCACCACCGTGACCACGATCGCCGCGAACAGCGCACCGTAGTCGATGTCGTAGACCTGCGAGGACGCGTAGGCGGCCATGCCTTGAGTGAGGACCCACTTGTCCTGGTCGGTGTTGAGCGCCACCGGAAGCAGGAACTGGTTCCACAGGCCCAAGAAGTTGAAGATCGCCACCGCCGCCATGCCCGGACGGGCCATCGGCAGCATCACCTGGAAGAACGCCCGCCAGTCCCCGGCACCGTCGATCAGCGCGGCTTCGTACACGTCATGCGGCAGGGACCGGAAGAACGAGTAGAGGAAGAACATCGTGAACGGCAGCGCGAACGCGACGTAGGTGAGAATCAGTCCGGGACGTGTGTTCAGCAGCCCGAAGTTCTGCAACTGGAAGAAGAGCGGAACGATCGCCAGGAAAACCGGGAAGGTCAGGCCGGCGAGCATCACGTAGTAGATCAGTCGGCGTCCGGGGAACTCGAACCGGGCGAGAACGTAGGCACACATCGCGCCCAGCAGCATCACCAGGATCAGTGCCGAGACCACGACGATCACGGAATTCAGGAAGTACTTCCCGATGTTCGCGTCGGTCCACGCGTTCGCGTAGTTCTCGAAGCGCCAGTGATCCGGCAGTGAGAACGGCGACGAAAGGATCTCGCTGGTCGATTTGAACGACGACACCAGCACCCACAGCATGGGCACGATCACGATCACGGACCACAGGATCAGCAGGGTGTGCGAGATCGCCGCGAATCTGCGGTCGCTGCTCGCGGCGGCCCTCGTCAGCTTGCGGTCGCTCGCCGGTTTCCGGTCACTGGCCGGCTTCCGGTCGGCGGCGATGACGCTCACCGGACACCTCCCTTGGCTGCGGCACGCCGAGCCCTGGACCCAGGTGCTTTCCTCTTGCTCTCGCCCTCGCCGCCGCCCGTGAGACGGTTGACGAGGAACACCAGCGCCGCGAACACCAGGGTGACGGCGGCGAGGACCACGCCCATCGCGGTGGCGTATCCGAACTGCTGCTTGGCGAAAGCGACGTTGAACAGACGCTGGCTGATCGTCAGGGTCGAGTTGTCCGGGCCGCCGTTCGGCACCATCGCCTGGACGTAGACGAACGCGTCGAGGGCGGCGATGCCCAGGTAGATGTACGCCGTCTGCACGCTGTCCCTGATCGCCGGCAGGGTGATCGAGATCGTGGTGCGGAACCGGCCGGCCCCGTCGATCTTCGCCGCCTCGTACAGCTCGCCGGGAACGCCCTTGATCGCGGCGATGAAGAGCACCGCGTAGAATCCGACGAGCCCCCAGATGATGACGAACATCACGGCCGGCATCGCGGTGGCCTTCTCGCCCAGCCAGGCGAACGTGTCGAACCGGTCGAGGCCGAGGCCGGTGAGGACGCCGTTGAGCAGGCCGGCGTTCGGGTCGTACATCTGCGCCCAGATCAGACCGACGATGATCGCCGGCACGACGTAGGGGAAGAACGAGATGATCCGGTAGAACGACGCTCCCCGGATCCCTCGGACGGGGCCCTTGCTGGGCCCGCCCAGGGTGATGGCCACGGCGACCCCGAGGGCCAGCGTCAGCGTCACCAGCGGCACGAAGGCCGCGAGGAGTGCGACGTTGCGCAAGGCCTTCAGGAAGATGTCGTCCTGGAACATCTTCGTGAAGTTGTCGAAGCCGACGAAGTTGTAGTCCGGGCTGAAGCCGCGCCAGTCGGTCATCCCCCAGAAGATCGCCTGGCCGAACGGGATCAGAACGAAGATCACGAAGATGGCCAGCGGGACACCGAGGAACGCGAGGAAGAACGTCACCCGGTCGAACGTGAGCTTGCGGCGCCATGGCCGCCCGCCGCGAGCGGCCGGCTCGGGCCGGCGGCTCGCGGTCTCGGCAGTGGGGATCGTGTCTTTCATCGCGGTGCTAGCTGACCTTGACCTTGTCGACGGAGTCGTCTTCCCGGACCTTGTCGGAGATCTTCTGCAGAGCCGAGGTCAGCCCCTTGCCGTCGAGGTCACCGGCGAGGAACGAGTTCCACGGCACCAGCTGGTCGGTGTTCAGCCCGTAGGTCTCGACGAACATGTAGTTGAAGATGTTGGTGCCCGCGGCCTCCAGCATCTTCGTCTGCGAGACGAGCGCCGTCGATCCGTAGCCGTCGGCGGGCACGGTGCCCTTGACGATCGTCGGGGCAAGCTTCGTCTTGGAGAAGTTGGCGGCCGCCTTCTCCGACAGCATCGCCCGCAGCACTTCCTTGCCGCCGGCCCGGTTCTTGCCCTGCTTGGGCACGATGAACGGCTCACCGGCGGCCGCGCGGAGGGCCTCGTAGGGCAGCGCCGGCTTGTCGGTGAGCGTCATCGACGGGATGCCGGTCATCTGGAAGTCGGCCTTGGTGGCCTTCTTCATCTCGTTCTCGATCCAGCCACCGGACGGGTAGAGCAGCGCCTTCTGGTCGTTGCTCCAGATCGCCTGCGCCTTCTGGAACTGGGTGCCGGAGCCACCGGGGACGAACATCTTCTGCTTGACCATGGTCTCCATGACCTTGATGACGCCCTGGACGGCCGGGTGCGACCAGCAGCCCTTCTCCAGGTTCTCCAGGGCGAGCCGGACCTCGTCACCGCCCTCCTTGATCGCCGAGTCGATCAGGAGCGTGCGGTAGTAGGTCGCCGCCTCCTTGCCGTGGACGAAGAGGTACTTGCCCTTCTTCTTCGCCTCCTGGCCGAGGTCGAGCGCCTCGTCCCAGGTCTTCGGCGGGGTCCAGCCGTTCTCCTCGAAGAGCGTCTTCGAGTACCAGACGCCGTACACCGTCATCACGTAGTTGAGCGCGACGAACTTGTCCTTGAACGTGCCGGGGTCCTTGACGCCGGGGTAGACGATGTCGGCGATCTTCTTGCCCTCGTAGGTGCTGGCCTCGAAGAGGTCGTCGAGCTCCTCCAGCTGGTCGAGGATGCCGAGGAAGCCGATCTGGTCCTCACCGGAGTTGTCGATGAGGTCCGGCGGGTTGCCGCCGACGAAGCGGGGCTGGAGCTGGGGGGCGATGTCGACGACCGGCTTGACCTGGACCTTGAGTCCCTTGACGTGACTGCCGAGCACCTGGTTGGTGTAGTCGACGTAGTCGGTGCCGTAGCCGCCGTCGAAGATGGCCGCTTCGATCGTGGAGTTCGCGGCGACACCGAACGGGTTCTGGGCGCTCTTCTCGCCCTTCGGGCCGCCGTCGCTGTCCTTCTCCTCGCTGGAGGGAGAGCTGCACGCGACCGCGAACGAGCCCATCGCCGCGGTGGCGATGGCGCCGCGCAGGAGTGTCCGCCTGTCAAGAGAGCCGGCACGAATGGTCATCTTTGCATCCTCACTGATCGATTGGTTCTGTCCGGGTGTGCTGCATGTGCGGCCGCCGTGACCGGACCGGTCCTGCGCCGGCCACACGTGAGGCGTTGTCGCCGTCGTCTCGGAGCCGCGGTGCGGCGCCGATGATCAGCTGAGTGATGCCGGCACAACAGTCGCCGGGGCCGGAGCGTCGGTCGCGCTCCGCCTGATCAGATCGTGATGGCCCACGCCGGTGGTGGATCCCATGCTCAAGTCCTCGCCTTCTCCAGGACTCAGGCGGTGAACCGGATCCTCGCCGGCACCGCGATCGGGTCACGCTGGGTCGTGCTGGGTCGTGCTGGGCCTTGCGGGAAAAGCGGGTACTGCCTGTGCAGTCACGATGGTGTCACTGCTGTTCGGGCGCGTGGGCGGTTCCTCGTCGCGGTTCCCCCCGTATCCCCCGGTGGCCGACAGGTATAGTCCACTTTCCGTCGGCGGAGCAAGATCGAATGCAAGGTTCCCGGTACGTCTTTTCCGAGTTGAGACCTCCCGGAAATATGAGTGGCCTGTGCATCGCATGCCGTAAGAATCCCTGGCATAACCCCCGAACGCCACATCCAACACCCTTGACATCACTTACCACTTGACCCCTACTGGTCCTTGCGCGATCGAATTGACAACGTTGTCCCCAGCGCAGGGAGGGTGGCCAGGACATGCAGGACAGAGTTCGGCACAGATGGGGTCCGGCGGTCGTGATGACGACCGCCTTCGCCTTGGCGGTGGGTTCACAGGGGGCGGCGGTCGCCCTGCCCGGCGCGCCCGCGAAGGCCGACCGGGAGTTCTCGTCGTCGTTCGAGGCCGGCGACCCGGCTCCGGACTGGCTCGACACCGTGGACACCGACGCACACGGCCGCAAGCGGGCCTCCGGGGTGGACGGCGGCTTCAGCACGGGCATACCCGGCAACGTCACGGAGCACGTCACCGAGGTGCGGGCCAGTGCCGAGAACACGGGCGGCGGGGAGGTGAAGGAGAACCTCTTCGACAACGAGCCGGGCACCAAGTGGCTGACCTTCGCCCCGACCGGCTGGGTCGAGTTCGACCTGGACGCTCCCCAGAAGATCGCCAAGTACGCGCTCACCTCGGCCAACGACCACGACGAACGCGACCCGGCCGACTGGACGCTGAAGGGCTCGGTGGACGGCGAGGACTGGCAGACGCTGGACACCCGCAGCGGGGAGTCCTTCGGCGAGCGGTTCCAGACCAAGACGTACGAACTGGCCGGGACGGCCGAGTTCCAGCACTTCCGGCTGGAGATCACCAAGAACAACGGGGCCGGCGACGCGCTCCAGCTCGCCGACGTCCAGCTGGCCACCGGCGGCACCGACGTCCCCACCCCCGAGGACATGCTCTCCTCCGTCGACGACGGCCCGGCGGGCTCACCCACCGCCAAGGCGGACGCGGGCTTCACCGGCACCCACGCGCTGCGCTACGCGGGCCGCCACACCGCCGACGGCCGGGCCTACTCGTACAACAAGGTCTTCGACGTCGACGTCAAGGTCGACCGGCGCACCGAGCTGTCGTACAAGATCTTCCCGTCGATGGCGGACGGCGACCTCGACTACGACGCCACGAATGTCTCCGTCGACCTCGCCTTCACCGACGGCACCTACCTGAGCGGCCTGAACGCCACCGACCAGCACGGGTTCCCGCTGACGCCGCGCGGCCAGGGCGACGCCAAGATCCTCTACGTCAACCAGTGGAACAGCGTCGAGTCCGGCATCGGCTCGGTCGCGGCCGGCAAGACCGTCGACCGGATCCTGGTGGCGTACGACTCCGCCAAGGGCCCCGCGAAGTTCCGCGGCTGGCTGGACGACGTGGAGATCAAGCAGGCCGCGCCGGAGCGCCCGCAGGCCCACCTGTCCGACTACGCGCTCACCACCCGCGGCACCAACTCCAGCGGCAGCTTCTCGCGCGGCAACAACTTCCCCGCGACCGCCGTGCCGCACGGCTTCAACTTCTGGACGCCGGTGACCAACGCCGGTTCGCTCAGCTGGCTCTACGAGTACGCGAGCGGCAACAACGACGACAACCTGCCCACCGTGCAGGCGTTCAGCGCCAGCCACGAGCCGAGCCCGTGGATGGGCGACCGGCAGACCTTCCAGGTGATGCCCTCGGCCGCCGCCGGCACCCCGGACACCGGCCGCGAGGCCCGCGAGCTGGCCTTCCGGCACGAGAACGAGACCGCGAAGCCGTACTACTACGGCGTGCGGTTCGAGAACGGCGTCAAGGCCGAGATGACGCCGACCGACCACGCGGCGATGATGCGCTTCACCTACCCGGGTGACGACGCGAGCGTGCTCTTCGACAACGTCGAGGACCAGGCCGGCCTGACCCTGGACAAGGAGAACGGCACCTTCACCGGCTACTCGGACGTCAAGTCCGGCGGCTCCACCGGTGCCACCCGCCTCTTCGTCTACGGCGAGTTCGACAGCAAGGTGACCGGCGGCGACTCCAGCGGCGTCAAGGGGCATCTGCGCTTCGACGCCGGCCGGGACCACGCCGTGACGCTGCGCATCGCGACCTCGCTGATCAGCGTCGGCCAGGCGAAGGACAACCTGCGCCAGGAGATTCCCAAGCGGACCTCCTTCGACAAGGTCAAGCGCGACGCCCAGAAGCAGTGGGACCGGATCCTCGGCAAGGTCGAGGTGGAGGGCGCCACGCGGGACCAGCTGACCACGCTGTACTCCAGCCTCTACCGCCTCTACCTGTACCCGAACTCGGGACACGAGAAGGTCGGCGGAAAGTACCGGTACGCCTCCCCGTTCTCCAAGGCGGTGAAGGCGGACACGCCCACGGAGACCGGCTCGAAGATCGTGGACGGCAAGGTCTACGTCAACAACGGTTTCTGGGACACCTACCGGACCACCTGGCCCGCGTACTCCTTCCTCACCCCCTCCCAGGCCGGTGAGCTGGTCGACGGCTTCGTGCAGCACTACAAGGACGGCGGCTGGACCTCGCGCTGGTCCTCCCCCGGCTACGCGGACCTGATGACCGGCACCTCCTCCGACGTGGCCTTCGCCGACGCCTACGTCAAGGGCGTCGACTTCGACACCGAGGCGGCGTACGACGCGGCGCTCAAGAACGCCACCGTCGTGCCCCCGTCCTCGGGCGTGGGCCGCAAGGGCATGGACTCCTCGCCGTTCCTCGGCTACACCGGCACCGAGACGCACGAGGGCCTGTCGTGGGCGCTGGAGGGCTACCTCAACGACTACGGCATCGCCAAGATGGGCGAGAAGCTCTACAAGGACACCGGCGAGAAGCGGTACAAGGAGGAGTCCGCGTACTTCCTCAACCGCGCGCAGGACTACGTGAACCTCTTCGACGCGAAGGCCGGCTTCTTCCAGGGCAAGGACGCCAAGGGGAACTGGCGCGTGGACTCCGAGAAGTACGACCCGCGCGTGTGGGGTTACGACTACACGGAGACCAACGGCTGGGGCTACGCCTTCACCGCCCCGCAGGACAGCCGCGGCCTCGCCAACCTGTACGGCGGCCGCAGCGGCCTGGGCGACAAGCTCGACGAGTACCTCTCCACCCCGGAGACGGCCTCCCCCGAGCTGAAGGGCTCCTACGGCGGCGTCATCCACGAGATGGTCGAGGCGCGGGACGTCCGCATGGGCATGTACGGGCACTCCAACCAGGTCGCCCACCACGCCCTGTACATGTACGACGCGGCCGGGCAGCCGTACAAGACGCAGAAGAACGTCCGCGAGGTGCTCCAGCGTCTGTACACCGGCAGTGACATCGGGCAGGGCTACCACGGCGACGAGGACAACGGCGAGCAGTCGGCCTGGTTCCTCTTCTCCTCGCTCGGCTTCTACCCGCTGGTGATGGGCAGCGGCGAGTACGCCGTCGGGTCCCCGCTGTTCACCAAGGCCACGGTCCACCTGGAGAACGGCCGCGAGCTGGTCGTCAAGGCGCCGAAGAACAGCACGAGGAACGTCTACGTGCAGGGCCTGAAGGTCAACGGCAAGCGCTGGAACTCCACGTCGCTGCCCCACTCGCTGCTCGCCAAGGGCGGCGTCCTGGAGTTCGACATGGGCGCGAAGCCGTCCTCGTGGGCCACCGGTGAGGACGCGGCGCCGCCGTCGATCACCCGGGACGACGAGGTGCCGACGCCGCGCGCCGACGCGATCACGGGCGAGGGCGCGCTGTTCGACAACACCTCGGCGACGGACGCGAAGGTGACGTCGGTGGACCTGCCCGTGTCGGGCGAGGGCACCGAGGCGGTCCAGTACACGCTGACCTCCTCGGCGGACCGCACCGAGGCGCCGGCCGGCTGGAAGCTGGAGGGCTCGGCCGACGGCACGACCTGGCGGACGCTGGACGAGCGCTCGGGCCAGTCCTTCGCCTGGGACCGGCAGACGCGGGCGTTCTCGGTGAAGTCGCCGGGCTCGTACGCGAAGTACCGGCTGGTCCTGGACGGCGAGCACACGCTGGCGGAGGTGGAACTGCTGGCGTAGGCGGTCGGCAGCGCTGACGGACGGGCGGCGGGTCCGGGCTTCGGTCCGGGCCCGCCGCCCGCGCGTTCCGCCCCGTTCCCCGCGCCCGCCGGATGGATCAGAATGGCGGTGCGCCGGTGGCAGCCGCCGGAGGCACACCACTCGTGGTCGAAGGGGCGGTCGCTCGACGCATGCGGGACTCGGACGGCAAGGACATCGACCCGGCGTGGCTTCCGGACGCCGCCTTCCGCGCGGTCGGCACCCGGCGCACGCTCGTGCGCGGCACCGGCCCGCTCGTGGAGACGGTGCGCGGTGAAGTGGCCGCGGCCTGCGAGCGGTTCGGGGGCGTTCCGGTGGGCGAGGACGCCCCGGCCGATCTCGTGCTGGACCTGGCGGACGGGGGCGTGAGCGGGGACGGGGACGGCGGAGACGGCGAAGGCGCCGGGGACGGACGGGACTTCGGCGACGAGGGGTTCGGGTTCGTCCGTGCGGACGGCCGGGCCACCGTCACGGCGTCCGGCGAACGCGGGCTGCTGTACGGCCTGTTCCACGTCGTGCGGCTCGGCGAGTCGGCGTTCCTGGGCGGCCCGGTCCGGGAGGAGCACCGCCCGGCCCTGGCGCTGCGGATGCTGGACCACTGGGACAACGTGGCCGTGCACCCGGTGATGGGCCAGGTCGAGCGGGGCTACGCGGGCGGTTCGCTGTTCTGGTCCGACGGCCGCGCCCGCGACGGTCTCGACCGGGTGCGGGCCTACGGCAGACTGCTCGCGGCCTGCGGGATCAACGCGGTGTGCGTCAACAACGTCAACGTCCACGCGACCGAGGCGCACCTGCTCACCGACCGGATCGGCGAGGTCGCGGCGATCGCCGACGCGCTGCGGCCCTACGGCGTGCGCACGCACCTGTCGGTCACCTTCGCGGCCCCCGTGGTCCTCGGCGCGCTGCCCACCGCCGACCCGCTGGACGAGCGGGTGCGTCACTGGTGGGCGGGGGCGACCGCGCGGGTGTACGAGGCGGTCCCGGACTTCGGCGGCTACGTGGTGAAGGCCGACTCCGAGGGCCAGCCGGGCCCGTTCGCGTACGGCCGCACACACGCGGACGGCGCGAACCTGCTGGCCGCCGCGCTCGCCCCGTACGGCGGCACCGTGCACTGGCGGGCGTTCGTCTACGACCACCGCCAGGACTGGCGGGACCGGACGACGGACCGCGCCCGGGCCGCCTACGACCACTTCGTGCCGCTGGACGGCGCCTTCGCCGCGAACGCGGTGCTCCAGGTCAAGCACGGCCCGATGGACTTCCAGGTACGCGAGCCCCTGTCGCCGCTCATCGGGGCGATGCCGGGCACCCGGCTCGCGGTGGAGGTGCAGGCGACGCAGGAGTACACCGGGCAGCAGCGGCACGTGTGCTGGCTGGGCCCGATGTGGAGCGAGGTGCTGCGCGCGCGTCCGGACGGCGAGGTGAGCGTCGGGCGGCTGGCGGACGCCCTGGTGGCGGTGTCCAACGTGGGCGACGACCCGTTCTGGACCGGCCACCCGCTCGCCCAGGCCAACCTGTACACCTTCGGGCGCCTCGCCTGGGACCCGGCGGCCGACCCGCGGGCGGTCCTCGGCGAGTGGATCGCGCTGACCCACCCGGGCGCCGGCCGGCGGCTGACCGAGGGCCTGCGCGCCGTGCTCGACGGCTCCCGGGCGACGTACGAGAAGTACACGGCGCCGCTCGGCGTGGGGTTCATGGTGCAGCCCGGGCACCACTACGGGCCGAGCGTGGACGGCTACGAGTACAGCCCCTGGGGCACCTACCACTTCGCCGACCGGGACGGCGTCGGCGTGGACCGCAGCGCCGGAACCGGCACCGGGTACGCGGCCCAGTACGCCAAGCCCTGGGCGGAGCTGTACGAGACGCCGGGCACCTGCCCCGACGAACTGCTCCTGTTCTTCCACCACGTGCCCTACGGCCATGTGCTGCACAGCGGCAGGACGGTGATCCAGCACATCTACGACACGCACTTCGAGGGCGTCGAGGAGGCCGAGGAGGCCCGCCGGGTGTGGGCGGGCCTCGCGGACCTGGTGGCGCCCGCCCGGCACGCGCGGGTGGCGGAGCTGTACGAGGAGCAGGTGCGCTCGGCACGCGAGTGGCGCGACCAGGTCAACAGCTACTTCCTGCGCAAGTCCGGGGTGCCGGACGAGCGGGGGCGGACGATTCACTGAGGACGGTCTGCGACTCGTTGTCGACGTGCCGGGCGAGCAGCACGCGATGCCCGGCGTGGCGCTCGGCGGGCCAGGGCGGCAGGGCGGCGGTGCCGGCCCGGGTGACCGGGCGGTGGTCGTCGTCCCACACGTCATCCGGCCACTGCTCGGGGCTGTGATCGGCCTCCGTACGGGATCTTCGGGGTGCGGGGCACGCTCACGCGGTGAACTCCTCCCGGGCTTCGGTGATCACCGGCCGGCTGCTGTGCAGCAGGGACAGGAGCAGGGGTGCCGCCAGCAGGGCGGGCAGGGCCTCGGTCAGCAGGGCGGTCAGGGCGGCGGCCAGGAGCAGCAGGGACGCGGCGCCGAGGGTGGCGCGGCCGTGCCGGAGCAGGAAGTACGCGGCGAGGCGGGCGGTGTCGCGGGCGCGGAAGGTGAACAGGGAGGTCAGGACGAGGGCGTGCGCGCCCCACAGGAGGGAGCCCGCGCCCACCAGCGCGAGCAGCACCGCCCACCAGCGGGGCAGGCCGGTGGCCGTGAAGTGGGTGAGCGTGAAGGCGATGACGGTGAGCCAGGCCAGCAGGGGCGCCCACAGCCGCAGTGCCGGCCGGGCGTTCAGCCGCCAGCCGCGCACGTAGGCGTGCGCGGGGTGGAGTTCGGTGAGGTCGGCGCTGCGGTGGTGCAGGGCGTACGCGGCGGCCGACAGGGCGGGGCCGAGCGGCAGCAGGCAGAGGGCGGCGAGGGGGAGGTTGGCGGGGTCGGGGGCGAGCAGGAGGAGGACGGCGAGGCCGGGTGCGCAGGTCAGGAGCAGCAGGGCCTCGACGGTGAGCAGGGTGTGGATGAGGGCGACGGCGCGGGAGAGGACGCCGGTGCCGAGGTCGGCGCTGCGGGCGGCGCTCACACCGGGTCCCGGCCGGGCTGCGGGGCGCGGCCGACGTCCGGGTCCGGGCCGGGCTCCGGGTCCCGGCCGGACTCCGCATCGCGGCCGAAGTCCGGGTCCCGGCCGAGCAGGCGGCGCTCGTCCCACCAGGGCGGGGTCTCGTCCTCGACGGGGCTCACCTCGACGAAGGCGACCTCGTGCCGGGCGAGGGTGAGGGGCAGGTCCACCCGGCCGTCCTCGACCGGCAGGCTCCGGTGGGTGCGGGCGGGTTCGGATGCCTCGTGGAGGACGTCGAGCTGGTGGGGGCGGGGCGAGCGGGGGCTGCCCATGCGGCGCCACGCGGTGTACGCGTTGCCGTGCTCCTCGTCGACGGTGAGGCGCCGGACGAACGCCTCGCCCCGGCCGCCGGCGGGGCCGACCGGCAGGGACAGTCGCAGGGCGTGTCCGTCGGGGCCGGGTGTGGCGCCCGACGGGTCGACGGGCGCCCAGGCCAGGACGGTGACCCGGCCGTCCGGGTGCCGGGTGACGAGGTGGTCGTCGCCGCGGGCCAGCAGCTCGGGGCCGGTCCGGGCCAGGAAGGCGTAGAGGTGGAACGTCGGTTTCCTGACCTGGCGGTGGGTGAGCAGCCCGAAGCCCCCGTGGAAGAGGGCGGTGGGGACGCCGGCCTCCTCGAAGACGTCGCTGAACGTCCAGTACGAGAAGGAGTCGACGAGGTCGCCGCCGGCGGCCAGGACGGGGGCGAGGTAGGCGGCGTGGAAGGCGGTGTCGTGGACGTGGTTGTCGGGCCGGTAGGAGGAGTTGAACTCGGTGATGTGCACGGGCACGTCCGCGAGCCGGGTGCCCTTGAGGGTGCGGCGGGGCTCGGCGAACTGGTCGAGCAGCCGGCCGGCCGGGGCGAGTGTCTGGTGCACGCCGAAGGGGACGTGCTGGGCGGGCCCGGAGCTGTAGGCGTGGCGGGAGACGAAGTCGACGGGGACGTCATGGTGTTCGGTGAACTCGGCGAACCGCTCCAGCCAGTCGGGCCCGGCCCCCGGTGACAGCGCCGGACCGCCCACCTGGAGCTGCGCGTCCACCTCCTTCACGGCGTGCGCGGTGGTCTCGTAGAGGCGGTGGTAGGCGTCCTGGTCCGCGTGCCGCCAGAAGTCGGGCAGGTCGGGTTCGTTCCAGACCTCGATCGGCCAGGTGCGCACCTCGTCGAGGCCGTAGCGGTCGATGAGGTGGGCGAGGGTCGCCTGGACGAGCGCGGCCCACTCGGCGTGGTCGCGGGGCGGGGTGACGTTTCCCCGCCACCAGAACACCGTCTGCTCGCCGCTCGCCAGGCCGCTCGGCATGAAGCCGAGTTCGAGGAAGGGCCGGATGCCCGCCGCCAGGCAGGCGTCGACGACCTGGTCGACGTGGGTGAAGGAGTGGTGGACGTACCGGGTGCCCCGGTGGGTGTAGGGACGGTGGACGGCCATGCCGTCGCTGAACAGCCCGTGGCCGCGGAGGTACCGGAAGCCGATCTCGCGCTGGAGCAGGGCGAGGGAGTCCTGGTAGTCGCGGCGCAGGGCGAGGTCGAGGCGGCCGGTGCCGACGCAGTACCGCCACGCGTCGGGGAGGACGCCGGCCGCTTCGGCCGGGACGTGGACGCGGCTCACCCCTGCTCCTTCCTGAACCGCTCGTGGGCCTTGTTGTGTACGTCGACCAGGCGGTCCATGTTCTTGGCCTTCAGCTCGGTCAGGTAGGCGTCCCATTCGGTCATGGGGCGCTTGCCGAGGATGAACTGGAGGGTGTTCTGCCGGACGTGGTCCTTGAGGGGGGTGTCCCAGAGGGTGGCCTGTTCCTGCTCCACCGACTGGAGCGGGTGGGCCGGGTCGACGGGGAGTTCCTTGCGCTGCGCCATGGCCTGCTGGAACTTCTTCTCGTCGGGGCTGAAGGAGGAGGAGACCAGTTCCCAGCTGCCGCCGTAGGAGAAGACGCCGTTGTAGAAGCCGTAGTCCTTCTGGAGGTCCTTGGGGGCGTCCGGGTCGGAGCCCATGAGGCTGATGCCGTCGGCGACCCGGTAGGTGCCGCCGGACTCGGTGTAGGTGACTCCCTCGACGCCCCACTTGGTGAACTTCTGGCCCTCGTCGGAGTACCAGAGCCAGTCCACGAACTGCAGGAGGGCGACGAAGTCGTCGCGGTCCAGGGCGTCGCCGGAGATCATCATGCCGTTCTCCAGGCGGGAGCCGCCGAGCACGACGGGGCCGGCCGGTCCCAGCGGCACCGGGATCATCTCCATCTTCGCGCCCTTGACCTGCCGCTGGAGGTTGTAGCGGTAGTTCTGGACGAGTTCCTGCGGGTTGGCGCTGATCGCGAAGGACTTCTCGGAGAGCAGCTTCTTGACCGCCTCGTCGTCGCTCTGGGTGAAGCCCTCGGGGTCCACCAGCTTCTCGTCGACGAGTCCCCGCAGGTACTCGATCGTCTGCCGGTACCCGTCCGTGGCGCCGGTGAAGACGAACATCCCGGCCTTCGCGTCCCAGCTGGTGTTCAGGTACGACCAGCCCGCGCGGACGCCGTGCGCCTGGCCGATGTAGCCGAGCAGCGCGCCGCCCGGCTCGGGTTGGTTCCAGCGGTCGGAGAAGGGGTGGCTGCCGGGGTACTCCGACTTGAGCGCCCGGAAGACGTCGGCCGTCTCCTCCAGGGTGGCCGGCAGGCCCAGGCCCAGTCTGTCGAGGACGTCGGTGCGCAGGGCGAGGGAATAGTTGGACTTGGCCTTCTCGTGCAGGCCGGGCAGCAGGTAGTACCTGCCGTCGGACTGGCGCAGGGAGTCGACCTCGGGCTCCAGCTTCCACCTGCGGACCTTGTCGCGGAAGTTGGGCATCAGCTTCACGTACTCGCTCACGGCCAGGACGGAGCCCGACGACACGAACGGGGTCTCCTGCCCGGGATAGGTCTTGGGCAGGAGCAGGGGCGCGTCGCCCGCGCCGATGAGCAGGCTGCGCTTCTTCTCGTAGTCGCTGAGGGGGACGTCGGTGCGCTTGAGGGTGACGCCCGTGCGGCTGCCCAGTTCCTTCCAGAGCAGCCAGCCGTCCTTCGGCGGGTAGTTGGGGTTGCTGAGGTGCAGCAGCGGGAAGGTGAGCGGCTCGGTCGCCTTGAACGGCTGTCCGGCGCGGTACTCCTTCATGGCACCGTGCCGCTTCTTCGACAGGTCCTTGGAGTCCCCGCCGTCGTCGCCGCTGCCGCAGCCGGTGAGCGCGGCGAGGCCGGCGAAGCCCGCGGCGGCCAGGATCTGGCGTCGCGAGAGCTGTCTCACGTTCTTCACGGTTACTCCCTCGGTGTGGCTGGGGCTCAGCCCTTGACCGCGCCGAGCATCACGCCCGACACGAAGTAGCGCTGGACGAACGGGTACACGCAGAGGATGGGCAGGGCGGTGAGCACGATGGTGACGGCCTGGATGTTGGCCGCGACCTGGGTGAGCTGCTCGGTTCCCGCGCCCGCGGCGGTGCCCCCGGTGGCGCCCGCGATGAGGTTGCGCAGATAGACCGTGACCGGCATCAGCTCGATGCGGTCCATGTAGAGGAAGGCGCCGAACCAGGAGTTCCAGAAGGACACCGAGTAGAACAGCACCATGGTCGCGACGACGGCCTTGGACAGCGGCAGCACGATCCGGAACAGGATGCCGTACGTGTTCAGGCCGTCGATCTGGGCGGCCTCCTCCAGTTCGTCGGGCAGGCTCTCGAAGAACGCCTTCATCACCAGCAGGTTGAAGACGCTGATCGCGTTCGGGAGGGCCAGCGCCCACACCGTGTTCTTCAGGTCGAGGCTGGTGACGAGCACGTAGGTGGGGATGAGCCCGCCGGAGAAGAACATGGTGAACACGGCGACGCCGACGAGGACCCCGCGCCCCTTGAGCTGCCTCTTGGACAGGACGTAGGCGTAGCAGGTCGTCAGGACCATGGCGACGGCGGTGGAGACGACCGTGTAGAAGACGGTGTTGCCGTAGTTGCGCCAGAAGGTGCCGTCCTGGAAGACGATCCTGTACGTGGTGAGGTTGAACCCCTTGGGCCACAGCGTCACCTCGCCGGCCCGGATCTCGCGTTCCCCGCTGAAGGAGCGGGCGACGATGTTGACGAAGGGGTACAGCGTCACCACGACGACACCGGTGAGGATCAGCCCGTTGACGCCCTGGAAGACGCGGTAGCCGCGGGTGGGCCGGTCGACGCTCACCACAGGCTCGTCCCCACCGTGCGCCGCGAGAGCAGATTGGCCGAGGTGATCAGCACCAGGCCGATGACCGCTTCGAACAGGCCGATGGCGGCGGCGTAGCTGAAGCTGTTGGACTCGACACCGGTGCGGTAGAGGTAGGTGGAGATCACGTCACCCGTCTCGTAGGTCAGCGGGTTGTAGAGGAGCAGGATCTTCTCGAAGCCGACCGCCAGGAACGTGCCGATGTTGAGGATCAGCAGGGTGATCATGGTGGGCCGGATGCCGGGCAGGGTGACGTGCCAGATCTGCCGCCAGCGGTTCGCGCCGTCGATGCGTGCCGCCTCGTAGAGGTCGTCGTCGATCGTGGTGAGCGCGGTCAGGTAGAGGATGGTGCCCCAGCCCGCGGTCTGCCAGATCTCCGAGCCCACGTAGACGGTGCGGAACCACTCGGGTTCCTGGATGAACCGGATCGGGTCCTGGCCGAACCAGCCGAGCGCGTGGTTGACGGGGCCGTCGGTGGCGAGCATCTGCAGGGTGATGCCGGCGACGATCACGATCGACAGGAAGTGCGGCAGGTACGACACCGACTGCACGAACCGCTTCAGTGCCCGGGTGCGGACCTCGTTGAGGAGCAGCGCGAGGACGATGGGGAGGGGAAAGCAGAAGACGAGCGTGAGGCCGCCGATCCAGAGGGTGTTGCGGAACACCTGCCAGAAAGTCGGGTCGCTGAGGAACATCTCCACGTAGCGCAGCCCGACCCACTGCTCCCCCAGGATCGACCCGCCGGGTTCGAAACGCCGGAAGGCGATCACGTTGCCGACCATCGGCAGATAGCGGAAGACCAGGAAGAACAGCAGCGGCAGGACGGCCAGTGAGTACAGCTGCCAGTCGCGGCGCAGCGCACGCCGCCAGCCGGACGGCGCGGTGGAGGTGCTCATCTCTCAGGCCTCCCCGTCATGCGGACTTTCGAAAGTTTCGAGTGCCCACCGGTAACTTCGCGGCAACTTAGAGGCAGCGGGAAAGCGCTGTCAATGGCCGGTGCGGAGCTGGTTTTTGAGGCGTGAGCAGCCGTGTGAAGCTTCGGTCGATCCGTGATCGGCACCTGGGCCGCGCCGTCGGAAGCTGTTACGGTCGGTCGCACCTTTCTGCGCGAACCTCGCAACGATCGGTGCTCACGGACCGTCCGTGCTTCATCGTCCCGGCCTCCCCCGACCCGCTGCGAGGTGCCGCCGTGCCCGCGTTCGACCTGCCGCCGACGGAGTTGGCCCGCCACCGTCCGGTCCCCGACGAGCCCGACGACTTCGACGCCTTCTGGCGCGACACCCTCGCGGAGCCCCCGCCGGGCGGCCCCCTGCTGTCGGCGCACCCGGTGGAGACCGGACTGCGCCTGACCCGGACCTGGGACGTGACCTTCCGGGGCTTCGCGGGCGACCCGGTGCGCGCCTGGTTCAGCAGACCCGCCGGCCTGGACGGGCCCTTGCCCGCGGTCGTCGAGTACGCCGGGTACGGGCGCGGCCGCGGCCTCCCCCACGAGCGGCTGACCTGGGTGGCCGCCGGGTACGCCCATCTGCTGATGGACAACCGGGGACAGGGCGACCAGTACGGCTGCGGCGGCGGCACCCCCGACCCGCACGCCGGTGCTCCGGGCGGCCCGGGCCACGCAGCGCGGGGCCTGCTCGACCCGCACGACCACCACTACCGCCGGCTGATCACCGACGCGGTGCGCGCGGTCGGGGCGGTACGGGCGCTGCCCGGGGTGGACGCGGGGTGCGTCGCGGCGGTCGGCAACAGCCAGGGCGGCGGGCTCGCGCTGGCCGTCGCGGGCCTGGTGCCGGACCTGGCGGCCGTACTGGTCTCCGCACCGCTGCTGTGCGGGATCCGCCGCGCCCTGGACCTCACGGACGCCGGGCCCTACGGCGAGATCGCGGCGTATCTGTCGGTGCACCGGGGCGCCGAGAGCGCCGCGTACCGCACCCTTTCCTATTTGGAGGGCGTCTCCTTCGCCCGCCGGGCGTGCGCACCGGCCCACTTCGGCGTCGGCCTGCGCGACACGGTCTGCCCGCCGAGCGGGGCGTACGCCGCCTTCAACCGGTACGGGGAGCGGTCGGGCACGGAGCCCCGCAAGGAGATGCACGCGTACCCCTTCAACGGGCACGAGCACGGGGACGCGGTGCACGTGAGGCGCCAACTGGCGTGGCTGGCGGAGGTCACGGGGGCCGCCTGAGGCAACTTCGTTGCCCTTTGGGCGCGTTTACGGTGCCTTCCCGTATCAATTTCATCTAATCCGATTGACAGGTAAAGACCATGTGTAAGGATCACGGAGTTATCGGGATCATGCTGTGCCCCACCCGGGCGCCCGATCCCGTCGGCATGACCTAACGGAGGACCCACGTGGCCAAAAGCTCTGGCCTGAACACGCGTCGCGCGCTGGCGCGTGCCACGGCTGCGGCGCTCACTGCCGCACTGGTGGCGACGGGCGCGAGCAGCGCCGTCGCCGCCGACGGACCGGGAGCCGGCACGGCTCCCCGGCACCAGCTCGACGCCAAGCCCTCGGGCGGCGAGAAGTTCGCAGCCTCGGCCCTGCCCGGCGACGCCCAGATCAATCCGCTGTTCGGTGTGGACGGCAAGGGTGACCTGTGGAGCTACGACCCCGACTTCGAGGGTGGGCTCGACGCCCGCTGGAACGCCGGCTACGGCTGGGACACCGCCCGCGCCATGACGCAGGTCGACCAGGACGCCGACGGGTTCTCCGACGGCCTCTTCCACGTCACGTCCGGCGGTCAGCTCTACTACGGCGAGTGGGGCACCGGCAGCGACGAGCACCTGTTCGTCGGCAACGGCTGGAAGATCTACAACCAGCTCTTCTCGCCCGCCAACGTCGGTGGCGCCGCCGCCGACGACCTGCTCGCCCGGGACAGCTCCGGCGTGCTGTGGCTGTACCTCGGCTACGGCAACGGCAAGCTGACCCAGCGCTACAAGGTGGGTGCCGGCTGGAACGCCTACACCAACATCACCGGCAAGGGCGACCTCACCGGTGACGGCAAGGACGACATCGTCGCCAAGGACAAGTCCGGCGTGCTGTGGCTCTACAAGGGCACCGGCAACTACAAGGCGCCGTTCTCGTCCCGCACCCGCATCGGCGGTGGCTGGAACACGTACAACAACATCGTCTCCGTCGGTGACATCGACATCGACGGCATCACCGACCTGGTCGCGCGCGACAAGAGCGGTGCGCTGTACCTGTACAAGGGCACCGGCAACGCCGCTTCCCCGTACAAGTCCCGCGTGAAGATCGGCAACGGCGGCTGGAACACGTACCGCCTGCTGTTCTGAGCACCCGGTGCCTCTCGGGAGGCATGAGGGTCTGACGGCATGAGCGAGGGCCGCACCCCCCGGCGGGGGGTGCGGCCCTCGACTGTTGTGCGCCGCCGCCTACTTGCGGATCAGGCTGCGCAGCACGTACTGCAGGATGCCGCCGTTGCGGTAGTAGTCCGCCTCACCCGGGGTGTCGATGCGGACGACCGCGTCGAACTCGACGCCGGTGTCGGTGGTGACCTTCACCGTGCGCGGGGTGGTGCCGTCGTTCAGCTCGGTGACGCCGGAGACGGAGAAGGTCTCCTCGCCGGTCAGACCGAGGGAGGACGCGGTCTGCCCCTCCGGGAACTGGAGCGGCAGGACGCCCATGCCGATGAGGTTCGAGCGGTGGATGCGCTCGTAGGACTCGGCGATGACGGCCTTGACGCCGAGGAGCGCGGTGCCCTTGGCGGCCCAGTCGCGGGACGAGCCGGAGCCGTACTCCTTGCCGGCCAGGACGACGAGCGGGATGTTCTGCTCGATGTAGTTGCGGGAGGCGTCGTAGATGAACGACACCGGACCGCCGTCCTGCGTGAAGTCGCGGGTGTAGCCGCCCTCGGTGCCCGGCGCGATCTGGTTGCGCAGGCGGATGTTGGCGAAGGTGCCGCGGATCATGATCTCGTGGTTGCCGCGGCGCGAGCCGTAGCTGTTGAAGTCGCGGCGCTCCACGCCGTGCTCCGTCAGGTACTTGCCGGCCGGGGTGTCGGCCTTGATCGCACCGGCCGGGGAGATGTGGTCGGTGGTGACCGAGTCGCCCAGCTTGGCCAGCACACGGGCGCCGGAGATGTCCTCGACCGGGGCCGGCTCCATGCCCATGCCCTCGAAGTACGGGGGCTTGCGCACGTAGGTGGACTCGGTGTCCCACTCGAAGGTGTCACCGGTCGGGACCGGCAGCGCCTGCCACTGGGCGTCGCCCGCGAAGACGTCGCTGTAGGACTTGGAGAACATGTCCTCGCCGATGGCGTTGGCGACGACGTCGTTGACCTCGGCCTCGGAGGGCCAGATGTCCTTGAGGTAGACCGGGTTGCCGTCCTGGTCGGCGCCCAGGGCCTCCGTGGTGATGTCCACCTTCATGGAGCCCGCGAGCGCATAGGCGACCACCAGCGGCGGGGACGCCAGGTAGTTCATCTTGACGTCGGGGTTGATCCGGCCCTCGAAGTTGCGGTTGCCGGAGAGCACCGAGGTGACGGCGAGGTCGTGCTCGTTGACGGCCTGGGAGACCTCCTCCGGCAGCGGGCCGGAGTTGCCGATGCAGGTGGTGCAGCCGTAGCCGACGAGGTTGAAGCCGACCTTGTCGAGGTAGGGGGTCAGGCCCGCCTTCTCGAAGTAGTCGGTGACGACCTTGGAACCCGGGGCGAGGGTGGTCTTGACCCACGGCTTGCGGGTCAGGCCCTTCTCGACCGCCTTCTTGGCCACCAGGGCGGCGGCGACCATGACGTACGGGTTGGAGGTGTTGGTGCAGGAGGTGATGGCCGCGACCGTCACCGCACCGTGGTCCAGCTCGTAGGTCGTGCCGTCGGGGGCGGTGACCGGGACCGGGTTGGACGGGGCGCCGTCGGTGACGGCGGGGGCGTCGGAGGCCGGGAAGGACTCCTGGCCCGCCTCGTCCACGCTGTCGACGTAGTTGCGCACGTCCTGCTTGAACTGCTCGGCGGCGTTCGCGAGGACGATGCGGTCCTGCGGGCGCTTCGGGCCGGCGATGGAGGGCACGACCGTGGAGAGGTCGAGCTCCAGCTTCTCGGAGAAGTCCGGCTCGGCCTTCGGGTCCAGCCAGAGGCCCTGCTCCTTGGCGTACGCCTCGACCAGGGCGACCTGCTGCTCGCTGCGGCCGGTCAGGCGCATGTAGTTCAGCGTCTCGCCGTCGACCGGGAAGATCGCGGCGGTGGAGCCGAACTCCGGCGACATGTTGCCGATGGTGGCGCGGTTGGCGAGGCTCGTGGCCGCCACACCCTCGCCGTAGAACTCGACGAACTTGCCGACGACGCCGTGCTTGCGCAGCATCTCGGTGATGGTCAGCACCAGGTCGGTGGCGGTGGTGCCGGCGGTGAGCTCGCCGGTCAGCTTGAAGCCGACGACGCGCGGGATGAGCATGGAGACCGGCTGGCCGAGCATCGCGGCCTCGGCCTCGATGCCGCCGACGCCCCAGCCGAGGACGCCCAGGCCGTTGACCATGGTGGTGTGCGAGTCGGTGCCGACCAGGGTGTCGGGGTAGGCCTTGCCGTCACGGGTCATGACGACGCGGGCCAGGTGCTCGATGTTCACCTGGTGGACGATGCCGGTGCCCGGCGGGACGACCTTGAAGTCGTCGAAGGCGGTCTGGCCCCAGCGCAGGAACTGGTAGCGCTCCTTGTTGCGGCCGTACTCCAGGTCGACGTTCTGCTTGAAGGCGTCGTTGGTGCCGAACTTGTCGGCGATGACGGAGTGGTCGATGACCATCTCGGCCGGGGAGAGCGGGTTGATCTTGTTCGCGTCGCCGCCCAGCTCCTTGACGGCCTCACGCATGGTGGCGAGGTCGACGACACAGGGCACGCCGGTGAAGTCCTGCATGATCACGCGGGCCGGCGTGAACTGGATCTCCTGCGACGGCTGGGCCTGGGAGTCCCAGCCGCCGAGGGCGCGGATGTGGTCGGCGGTGATGTTCGCGCCGTCCTCGGTGCGGAGCAGGTTCTCCAGCAGCACCTTCAGGCTGTAGGGAAGGCGCGCGGAGCCCTCGACCTTGTCCAGCCGGAAGATCTCGTACGACTCGTCGCCCACCTGCAGCGTGCTGCGGGCGTCGAAGCTGTTCGCCGACACGACAGTCTCCTTCATTCATGTGCGCGTACCACCGCATCCTGCCGTCAGCATCCCCGGCCGATCCGCTAAGGTAAGGCTAAGTTAGGTATCCCTTACCGGCAGACCGACCGGCGGCGCGCGACTGCGGTACGCCTCGGCAGATATCTCGATGTCGAGATAACTCTAGTACATGGGGGCGGCCCGGTCATGCCCGGGCGCAGTGTGGCGTACGCCCCACCCCGGGTGACCCGTGCGGCCATCACTACGCCGAACGGGGGTATCCGATGCGTGCCGGACCGACCCGGCACGAATCGGAAGGGGGCACGATGCCACTCACGTTCCGCAAGAGTTTCCGGATCCTCCCCGGAGTGCGCCTGAACATCAACAAGCGCTCCTGGTCCATCACGACCGGGGGCAAGAACGGCCCGCGCCACACCCGCAGCAGCACCGGACGTCGTACGACATCTATGGATTTGCCGGGACCTTTCGGGTGGCACCGCACCACGACGAGCAAGCGCCGCTGAGCCGTCACCTGCGGTTCCTTGACGTCGCATCACCCGAACGGACCCCCCGAGAGGCGCCATCTCATATCTGAGATAGCCTCAACCTCATGGCAGACGACTACCTCGTACGCATCGGCAGGCTCATCCGTGACGCCCGGCAGCACCGCGGCTGGACGCAGTCACAGCTCGCGGAGGCGCTCAACACCAGTCAGAGCGCCGTCAACCGCATCGAGCGCGGCAACCAGAACATCAGCCTTGAGATGATCGCCCGTATCGGCGAGGCACTGGACAGCGAGATCGTCTCCCTGGGTTACGCCGGTCCGATGCACCTGCGCGTGGTCGGAGGCCGGCGCCTCTCGGGCGCCATCGACGTCAAGACGAGCAAGAACGCCTGCGTGGCCCTGCTGTGCGCCTCGCTGCTCAACAAGGGGCGCACGGTGCTGCGCCGGGTCGCCCGCATCGAGGAGGTCTACCGCCTCCTGGAGGTGCTCAACTCCATCGGCGTGCGCACCCGTTGGGTCAACGAGGGCACCGACCTGGAGATCGTGCCGCCGGCCGAGCTGGACATGGAGGCCATCGACGCCGAGGCCGCCGTCCGCACCCGCTCCATCATCATGTTCCTGGGCCCGCTGCTGCACCGCATGGACCGCTTCCGGCTGCCCTACGCCGGCGGCTGCGACCTCGGCACCCGCACCATCGAGCCGCACATGATCGCGCTGCGCCGCTTCGGCCTGGAGGTCGCCGCGACCGAGGGCCACTACCACGCGGTGGTGGACCGCTCCGTCCGCCCGGGCCGCCCGATCGTGCTGACCGAGCGGGGCGACACGGTCACGGAGAACGCGCTGCTGGCCGCCGCCCGCCACGACGGCGTCACGGTCATCCGCAACGCCTCGTCCAACTACATGGTCCAGGACCTCTGCTTCTTCCTGGAGGCCCTGGGCGTCCGCGTCGAGGGCATCGGCACCACCACCCTCACCGTGCACGGCATGCAGGTCATCGACGCCGACGTGGACTACTCCCCCTCCGAGGACCCGGTCGAGGCGATGAGCCTGCTCGCCGCCGCCGTGGTCACGGAGTCGGAGCTGACGGTCCGCCGCGTGCCGATCGAGTTCCTGGAGATCGAGCTGGCGGTCCTGGAGGAGATGGGCCTCGACCACGACCGCACGCCGGAGTACTTCGCCGACAACGGCCGCACCCGCCTGGTGGACCTCACCGTCCGCCCCTCCAAGCTCGAAGCCCCGATCGACAAGATCCACCCCATGCCCTTCCCGGGCCTGAACATCGACAACGTCCCCTTCTTCGCGGCCATCGCGGCCTCGGCGCAGGGCCAGACCCTCATCCACGACTGGGTCTACGACAACCGCGCGATCTACCTCACCGACCTCAACCGCCTCGGCGGCCGCCTCCAGCTCCTCGACCCGCACCGCGTTCTGGTCGAGGGCCCCACCCGCTGGCGCGCCGCCGAGATGATGTGCCCGCCCGCCCTGCGTCCCGCCGTGGTCGTCCTGCTGGCGATGATGGCCGCCGAGGGCACGTCGGTGCTGCGCAACGTGTACGTCATCAACCGCGGGTACGAGGACCTGGCGGAGCGGCTGAACTCGATCGGGGCGCAGATCGAGATCTTCCGGGATATTTGAAGGCGCTGAGGGGAAGCAGCGCGAAACCCCTCCTGCCTGCACGGAAGCGGGCAGGAGGGGACGCCCCGTTGCCGCTCCGGGCGCCTCGTCGAAGGCCCCGACGAGCGTTGAGTCCGGCCGGGGCAGCGTGAGCTCCGAACCTCAGCGGCCTCTGAGGACAGGGGCGAAGAAGGCGCCAGGGACGACTGCCCGCCATCCGATCGCGTAGGGGTGGACCCTGATATCGGTCGCCGCCAGCACCGCGACCCGAGTCCGGGCGGGATCGAGCACGGCGAATACCAGGTCCGAAGCGTCCTGGTGAAACCAGTCCGTGAACGCCATGAACCGCAACCACCGGTGATCCGTCGCGCGCCGCACCGCTTCAGAGGGGTACGCAGCTGGGCAACCCCATGAGCGCGTAGAGACTCTCCCAGGCATGCAGCCGCGCGTACGCACCGCCCTGCCCCTGGCCGTTCACTCCGCCGACGTACGAGGCCGAGAACAGTTCGTTGAGCACGTCGTCGGGTGTCGTCACGCAGGCGAGCGCGGTCCCCCGGCGCCTGCCCTCACCCGCCAGACAGCGCAAGGGCAGTTCCTTGATGAAGCAGATGCCGAAGTCGTCGGGGTTCAGTGGGCTCGGCAGCGTGAAGTCACGCCACGCGTCGACGCGGGCGACGTGCCGACAGGGTCAATGTCGGAGCCACTCGAGGAGTTCGTCGTGACGTATCTGGTAGGCGGTGCCGGCTGACCTCAGCAGACCGCGTTCGTGACACCAGCGGAGGAACGCGGTCAGGCGCCACGGCAGCCTTCCACGCATGGCCAGGAGCAGCCCGAGGTACTGGCGACCGGTGACTGCGACGAATCCGGGCCCGGCTGCCACCCCGCAGGCCAGGGCCGTGAGGACAGCGAGGGGCCAGGGAACCCGCAGCCATTCGATGCACAGCGTCCCGTAGAGCGTGAGCAGTACGACGACGAGGCCGGACACCGCTCCTGCCATCACGTCATTGCGCAGGGGAGCCAGCGGCGTGGGCACCCCGGGCGAGTCCGGGTCCGGTTCTCCGCCGTTGTTGCGCCGAGCGGCACGCAGCCCTGCGGGCACCCCCGCGGCCAATCCGATCGCTCCGGCACCGCATCCCGCGATGAGCCCGACGAAATCGCCGAGCCGGCCGACGAGGAATCCCGCCCCCACAGTCACCGACAGGGCAGTCGGGATACTGACGGCCATCAGACGGGGACGGTCGATGTCCGCCCGCACCGACAGTGCCAGGCCGAAGCCGAAGACGGCGGCTGAACCGGTGCCTGCGGCCAACGCGAAGCCGGGACCGAACGCGGGCGTCAGGGGCAGCATCAGGACGCCACCCAGTGTGGCTCCCAGAAAAATCCGGGTCCAGCCGAGTCTGCTGCCCAGCCGCTGAAAGAGGATGCGGCGGGGTTCGACGTACCGTGCCCGTGCGGTCCAGGCCGACAGGAGCGGCGCAGGGGTCAGTAGTGCGAGCAGCACGGCGCCGGGCAGGGGCAGGGCGTGGTTGTGGTGGAGGCAGACCGCCAGGGAGAGCAGGGCGGGGAGCCAGCAGGCGAAGGTGATCGCCGCGGCGGCGTAGCGTGCGCTGCGCGCCCCCGCGACCGGCCACAGCGTGTGGATGGCCAGGTCTCGGGTGGGCACGGCGGCGCCGCGGCCGTCGGCCGGTGTCGCACGGTCGCCGCTGAGGCTCGCGGTGAGCAGCCGTAGCCACCGAGTCACGGCTTCAGCCTGGTACCGCTGGCGCCGGTCGGCCGGATCCCGCTCGCACAGGGACGGGATGAGCTCCTCCAACAGCGTCGCGCGCAGCTCTTCCTGCGCCCGGCCGCCCGAGGCCGGCGCCCCGATGAACGTGAGGAGTCTCGCGGCTCCGGCTTCCGTCTGCGAGGCCAGTGACGCCAGCGTGAGCATCCAGGGTGAGGACAGCACGGCTCCCATGGCCGTCCCCGCTGTGCAGAGATCGTTCTCCAAGTCGGCGAGCCGGGCCCTGTCCACCGTCCGCTCGACCAGGAACCGCCAGCCGTCGACGGGACGGACCCTCTCGATCCGTACCGTCGCACAGTCCAGCAGACGCTGACCGGCACGGCTGAGCCCGGCGTACTCGCCCGAACGGCAGGTCAGCACCAATGGCCCGGCGAACCGGTTGAGCTCGGCGAGCACGGCGACGGCCCTGGGGCGCGCTCCGTCCGCGGGATCCATCTCGTCGAGGCCGTCCAGGACCGGCATGACGCGGCCTGAGGCCAACAAGTCCCGTGCCCTGGTCTCGGAACCGCCCAGGTACTCCTGACTCAGACGAACGCTGAACCAGTCTGCGAACATCACGCCGGTGTCCCACCCGGACAGGTCGACCGGGACCGGCACCGGGCCGTCGTAGTGCTTGCGGGCGAGCGACCGATGAACGAGTTCGTAGGCCAGGAGCGTCTTGCCCGAGCCGGGACCGCCCGTGATGACCAGGCGTTGAGGCCGCAGGGCGTCCAGGTAACGGGCGATGCCGGCGAAATCTCCGCGCGGCCAGGCCCTGTCCGCGTCCCTGCCGTCCTGCGGCAAGGTGACGAAGGTGACGTTGATGGCCTTGTCGTCGTTGCCCAGCAGTTGCCGACGGCGTCGCCCGACCTCCCTGCGAACGGTCTCGCGCAGCCTTCGGACAGCGGCTTCCCGGCCGTCTCCCGCCGCCCGCGTGCCACGGAACCAATCCATGCTCCACCCCGCCAGAAGGCCGGAGAGCGCCGACCCGACCGGCCAAGTGACACCCGGCGCGGGCGGGGAGAACGCCAAAAGTGCCAGTGTTGTCGTCGTCCCTGCCGCCGCGGGCGCCAGCAGCTTCCTCAGACGGTGCCGCGGGGAGGGCGGAGGTAGGGCGACCGGCGTGTAGTCCGGCTCGTCGTCGGGATCCGGAGGCGCCCCGTCGACCTCCTCGGTGACGAAGTGGACGCCGTGGGCGTGCAGAGTCTCCTCGAATCCCGGCAGTTCGGCCAGGACGCTGACGGGTACGGCCTCCAGCACGCCGGGAGCCAAGCTCATCTCCGTGGTCACGATCGCGACCAGGTGCGGTCCGCACAGCAACCCGGCTCCCGAACTGCCGCTCCAGCCCGAACGGCTCGGCGTGATGCCCTCGTCGACGTGCACCGTCGTCATCCGCGACTTCATGCCGTGCAACGGGTCCACGTGCCCACGTATGGGCATGGTGTCCCGTACGTGGTCGGAACGTGTCACCGCGTCGGGAAAACCCAGTCCGAGGCAGGGCAGCCGGTGCTTGCCCACCACCCGCCCGAAGCGCACCGGGGGAGTCACCGGCGGTCGCCAGTCCGGCCCGGTGATCCGCAGCAGCGCCCCGTCCGTGTCCGGCGGCACCTCCGAAGCCACTGCGTCCGGCAGCCACACCGGTTCGGCGGCCGTCCAGTCCGTGCCACCCTCCGGGTCCAGCCGACGGACCTCCACACCGCCGCGCAGGGGAACGCCGGCCACGATGTGGTGCGCGGTGAGCACCAAGTGGTCACCGATCAGGTACCCGCTGCCCGACCTCTTCGAGGCCGGGTTCCAGATCTCCATGACCCGTGTCTGGTCCATCCCCCGCCCCGCCCCTCACCAGACGAGCTGTTCTCCACTCGGACCGTGCGCGCTATCTCGGACGCTGTGGAGAGTCGGCGGAGATCTTCAGATCGTTGCCGTCGCCGTCGACCGGCTGCAACGTGAGCTTGACCCGGTGGACCCGACCCGCATGTGCGGCACCCTGGGCCTCAACCGTCCACGGAAGAACGAATATCCTGGTTCTGACCCCGCTGTCTTTTTTGACCTCCACCGTGAACTCGAGTTCAACCGGTCCGGTCCTGAATTTCAGCGACTCCCCCTCTCCCGTTTCCATGGCGCTCTGCAGTTCGGCGCGAATCACGCTGATGGTCTCCCCCAGCTCGGCCCACGGTTCCTGCGGCACGTCGATACCCCTCGGTTCGAACCGTATCGGGTCCCGATCTCCCCTGGAGCCACAACCAGCAAACACCGGTCTTTCCCAGGCGGCGCAAGGCCGCGCCCCGGTGCATCCCTGTCCGGTTCTCGTCCCCCACGAACACCTGCCCGCCGCAATGGGGCTGCGTTAACCTGTCGCTGTCAATTTCGGCTAGTTGACTCTTCGTCATCACGGGGGCGTGCATGTCTCACCATTCGGGGCCCGCCAGGCCTGCATCAGCCGGAGAATCCGGCTTAGCCTACGGACCGCCTATGCCTGGGTCCGGTCGACGGATCATGGCCTGGCTGATCGATTTCGCCCTCGTGGTCGCGGTGGCCGTTCTTCTCGGCTCCTTCACCTTCCATCGCATCAGCGCAATGATCACCGACACCACCGAGCTGATCGGCAGCAGCGCATGGGAGGTTCTCACCTCGGGCGGCCACCCTCTTGATGCCACCGAGCGGGTGTGGGACCACGTCTGGGGCTCCGCCGTGAGTGCCGTCCAACAGGCGTTCGTCGCGTTGGTGCTCATCACCTTCGCCTACCACTTCGCGGCGCTCGTTCTGACCAACCGCACCCTGGGCAAGCTGCTGACCGGCCTGCGCGTCTCCCCCACCGGGCCGGGTGCCCTCGGCGCTCGCCGGGCCGCGATCCGAGCCGGTGTCACCACGCTCGCCGACGTCGGCTGCTTCGCGGTGGCCTGCTGCGTGCTGGTCAGCGGCTCAGTCGTGCTGTCGGTGCTGTGCTGGGCGGTCGCGGTGGCCGTCTTCTGGGTCAATGGTGCCCCCGCCCTCCGGGGACGCAGGCTCTCCCTCGCCGACCGCCTGGCCGGTACCACCGTCGGCAACATCACGGTGCCCCAGCCCGATTGGGGCGCCGCACGGCAGGGCATCGGCCAGACGATGGACCTGGGGCTCGCCAGGGCCCGTGACAGCCGGGCAGCCTGGAAGAACGCGGTCCAGAACACTCGGGACGGCAGGGTCGCCGGACACGAGACCGTACGGCGAGTCGTCGACTCCGAACTGAACCGGGCTGCCGTGCGCAAGAGCCGGGTCGCGTTCGACCGTGCCAAGGCCGCCGCCACCCGCAGGCGCTCCGACGACGCGCCCCCGATTCCGCCTCACCCCCCTCTCACCGGCTTCGCCGCCCCAGAAGCACCCGTCCCGTACTTCTCCCCGCCTCCGCCTCACCCCCCTCTCCCCGACTTTGCCCACCCCGAAGCCCCCGCCCCGGGCTTCCCCCCGCCTCCCCCGGTGGCGCCTCGGCCACCGATCCGCCAGGAGGATTGAGTTATCCCGGCGTACGGGACATCAGGCGATGCCACGACGCCGATGGCACGGCCGGTCAGTTTCGGCCCACGTGGCCGATGCGGGCATGCGCTTCATCGGATGAGAGCCGTTCGAGCGGTGCGCGTTGCCGTCCGTTCGGGCCGGGCCGATTCGCGATCACCGGCCACATCGCACTCGCATGCACCACGCAGGCGGGGCCGGAGGGACGTGTGGTCCCTCCGGCCCCGCCGTGCTGCCTGGGCCCCGCCGGCCTCCGCGTGGGACCGGTGTCCCCGGGGCTCAGGCGGTCAGTGGGTCCGCCGGTCAGTAGGCGGAGTCGACGTTGTCCATCGAGCCGTACTTGTCGGCCGCGTAGTTGCAGGCGGCGACGATGTTGGCGATCGGGTCGGTGATGGAGTCCTTGGTGCCCTTGACGTGGTAGGCGTCGAAGGTGGGCTGGATCGTCTGGAGCAGGCCCTTCGAGGGGATGCCGTTCTGGGCGTTGACGTCCCAGTTGTTCTGCGCCTTCGGGTTGCCGGACGACTCGCGCATGATGTTGCGGTGCAGGCCCTCGTAGGTGCCCGGGATGTTCTTGGCGTCCATGACGTCCAGGGCGGTGCGGATCCAGCCGTCGAGGTCGTTGCCGTGCTTCTTCTTGCCGGCCTTGACGATGGCCTCGATCTTGTCGGTCTGGGCCTGGGTCTGCGCGGTGGAGGCCTTGGCCGGCTCGGCGGCGTGCGCCGGGCTCGGGGCGAGGGTGAGGGTGACGGCGGCGGCGCCCGCGGCGGCGAGGGAGGCCACGGCGGACTTGCGGATGCTGGGGCGGCGCATGATGGCGTGCATGGGGGTGTACCTCTCCATTCGGGGACGTGATGGGGAGGCCGACGGGGGGTCGGCGACGCGGTGTCCGCGTTGGACGCGGCTTCGCGTCATCAGGGCCGGTGTCTGGATCACGGACGGGCTCTTGCCGTCCGGTCCCGGCGCTCGGCTCCCCGGTACGTCGAACACCTTGCGGAACGCCTCGGCGCCGCGACAAGTGTGTGACCTACTACGCCGCTTCGCAGAAAGGCGGCGTGACGGCCCCGACGGCCGCTCGCCCGCGCGGGCGAGCGGCCGTCGGGCGTCTACTAACTCCGGCCCTGTGTGACGTGGGCCCTGTGCGCGCCCTCACAGGGCCGGTCACCCGCTGACCGCCTACCGTCACCCTGCGAAGGCAGACACCTCACTCGACGGAATGCCCGGGTCACCGTCCGGGGTCGCGAGGGGCGCCGCGTCCGGGTGCCGGGGCGAGGTGGTGCGTGTGACCGCGCGTGACGCGGCTGCGGCTGCGGCTGCGGCGGCTGCGTCAGCCGGCCGGCAGCACGTCGACCCCGCTCTCCGTGAGCTGCTCGATCACCGGGTCGTCCGGGGCCCGGTCCGTGACGAGGCCGGTGATCCCTTCCCAGGGCAGGACTCGGAACCGGGAGGCGGTGCCGATCTTCTCGGAGGAGGCGAGGACGTAGGTGTCCGCCGCCCGGGCGGCGAGGGCGCGCTTCATCGCCGCGTCCTCGGCGTCGCCGGTGGTGAGTCCCGCCTCGGGGTGCACGCCGGTGACGCCGAGGAGGAAGAGGTCGGCGGAGACGTTCTGCGCGGCCTCGACCGCGGCCGCGCCGCAGGCGACCGCCGAGTGCTTGAAGAGGCGGCCCCCCAGCATGAAGACCTCGGCCTGCGGGTGGTCGAGGAGGGCGACGGCGATCGGCGGGCTGTGGGTGATCACGGTGCAGGCCAGATCCCGCGGGAGGGCGTGGGCGACTGCCAGGGCGGTGGTGCCGCCGTCGAGGATCAGCGTGCCGCCGGGCCGCACAAGTCCGGCGGCCACCGCCGCGACCTTCCGTTTGCCGTCCGGGGCCACGCTCTGCCGGGCGCCATAGTCCACCACGGCCGGCGAGACGGGCAGCGCCCCGCCGTAGACCCGCTGACACAGCCCTTCACTCGCCAGATCGCGCAGGTCACGCCGTACGGAGTCCTCGGAGATCCGCAGCTCGGCGGCGACCTCCTTGGCGACGATCTTGCCCCGCCGGGCCAGCAGATCCAGCAGGTGATCGCGTCGTTCCGCAGCCAGCATCCTTGTTCTCTCCCGTTCTTGCACGTTTCTGCATGTATCGTAGCGCCCATGACCGCCAAGCCCTTGCTCATCCTCATCGCCGGCCCCTACCGGTCCGGCACCGACGGCGACCCACAGGCCATGGCCGCCAACCTCGCGCGCCTCGAAACGGCGGCGTGGCCCGTGTTCGCCGCCGGGCACCTCCCCGTCATCGGGGAGTGGATCGCCCTGCCCGTGCTGCGCTCGGCCGGCGCGGGCCCCACCGACCCTCTCGCCGACGAGGTGCTGTACCCGACGGCCGAGCGCCTGCTGGCCCGCTGCGACGCCGTGCTGCGACTGCCCGGCGACTCCGCCGGTGCCGACCAGGACGTCGCCCTCGCGCGCCGCCGCGGCCTGCCCGTCTACTACGACGTCGCGGAGATACCGGCCCTCGACCGGCAGGAGGCGGCGTGAAGTCCCGCCCCGGTGTGGACGTCCCGGACCATCGCGGCCGGACGGGACTCGACCGGGCCGGGCGCGCTCTCGACCGCAACCCCGCCGTACGGGTCCGCGACGTCGAGCTGACCTCCCAGGGCTGGCACGTCCTGCGCCGCACCACCTTCGACTACCGCCGCCGCGACGGCCGCTGGGAAACGCAGGTGCGCGAGACGTACGACCGCGGCAACGGCGCCGTCGTCCTGCCGTACGACTCCGCACGCGGCTGCGTCCTGCTCACCCGCCAGTTCCGGTACCCGGCCTACGTCAACGACCACCCCGACGGCATGCTCGTCGAGGCCGCGGCCGGTCTGCTCGACGCGGACGATCCGCACACCGCGATCCGCCGCGAGGCGGCCGAGGAACTCGGCGTCACCCTCGGGCCGCTCACCCACGTCCTCGACGCCTACATGAGCCCCGGCTCCGTCACCGAACGCCTCCACTTCTTCGCCGCCCCCTACACCCCCGCCGACCGGGCCGGAACCGGCGGCGGGGTGGAAGAGGAGGGCGAGGACATCGAGGTCCTCGAAGTGCCCTTCGCCGAAGCCCTCGCCATGACCCGCGACGGACGCATCACCGACGGCAAGACCGTCCTGCTCCTGCACTGGGCGGCCCTGGACGGCCCCTTCTCCCCGCACCCGGCAGGCCCGGACGGCACCACCCCGCCTCACCGAACGGACGTAGGAGAGTCGACCGGGCCTCGGTAGTGTGTGGCGGATGACCAGCGCCAAGGGGAGCCAGTGGCGGAAGTGGATCGTCCGGTCGGTCTTCGCGGTGTCGGCGGTGCTCGGGGTGGTGGGCGGCCTGGTGGCCGGAGGTACGGCGGGGTGGCTTCCGGTCGTCACCATGGCGGTCGCGGTGCTGGGGGCGCTGGCCGTGGCGGGCCGGCACGAGCGGGTTCCGGCGACGCCGGTGGCCCTGGCCGTGGCGGCGGCGAACCCAGCGGTCCGCTCGGCGGCGGACGGCACGGCGGGGGCACGGGGCTGGCCGGACTCGCCGAGCGCGTGGAGGCCCTCGGCGGCAGTCTGGAGTACGGGCCGCACGATGACGGCGGCTGGCGGGTCGACGCGACGCTGCCGCTGGACTGAGCCGGAGTCAAACTCCGACGTCCCTCTGCTCACGGGCTGCCGCTCCGGCCGGGGGCACGGATCTCGCCGTCGCGGCCCCGGGTGTGCCGCGTGCGAACCGGCGTGTGCGCCGGGCACGGTGAGGTGCAGGTGCCCGGACGCGCGGCGGGGGCAGCCAACCCCGACACACGGCGGCGGCAGTCACCCCGACGCGCGTCAGAGCGCGGCTCCGGGCACGACCGGCGAAGACGGGCCCGGAGTCACCGAAACGCGCGGCGCCGGGAGCGGGGCCGGTGTCAGTCCACCCGTCCGCAGCGCTTGCAGGGCGCCGCGCCGGAAAGTACGGCACGGACGGCACAAACAGCACGGACGGCACGGACGGCGACCTGGCGTCGTGCCGATGACGAACCGGTCGCGTTCGTGGCCCGGAAGGCGGGCCCGCGCGTCTGCCGAACGGGACAGACGACCGCCGCGGGGCCGTCGGCGCGGCTCACTTCTCGAAGCTCACCCGTACGCGCGGCCGAACGGCGCGGTTTCCACCGTTCGCGCGCTGTCCGGTGCTTTTCGTACCGGGTCACGATCCGCACCGGTGTGACTTCGAGATTGGGTAAGTATCGCAGAAATCGTTCACTCGACTGCCGCGCATCCGACGGAGTAGGCAGACGTTACTTCGGATATGACCGAGGAACACGGGGAATCGACAGCGCTCGGCCCGTACACCTACAGGCCCGGCAGAGATCACTTTCCGTCACCGGCTGACGGAACCCTGACCGGAGGCGGTCAGCCCGTCCCGCTCCTGGTGACCGAACCCGTGCTGCAACGCTTCCTCGACGTCATGACCGAGCTGGAGATCGGCCTCGCCGAGCGATGGGGCCGTACGCAGGGTTCGCTGACGTGCTCCCGGCCGGAGTGATCGGCGCCCCGTGTACGAAGAACACCCGCACCCCGACATGCCGTACGGCGAGGGAGCCTTCCGCGCCACCGGCACCGGTACCGGCAGGCACCGGGCGCCCGAGGCGGCGTACCAGGAGGTCCTGGTCCCGCCCGAACCCGGCTGGGACCCGGCCGAGGAACTGGCGTTCCTGCTCCAGGACGCGATGGAGCAGCAGACCGGCGTCCCCTCCCCCTCCGCCACGGACACTTCGGCGCTCGCGCCCGCCCCGGGCACACCGCTGAGCAATCTCCAGGAGATCACGGCGGAGTTGCCCCCGTTGAGGGAGTCCCCGACGAGCCACCGCAGGGTCCGCAGAGGGAGAAAGGTGAGCCGGCTGCGCGCCGCGAGCCTGTTCGTCGCCGCGCTGGCCGCGGTCATCGCGGCCTCCGTGAGCCTGTTCGGCGGCATGGTGGCCTACGAGCCGCTGCGGCTGGCCGCCGTGACCCGTACGCGCGGCAGCGTCGTGTCGTGGTGGCCGCTGCTGGTCTACGGGCCCTGGCTGGTGGCCTCGCTCGCGGTGCTGCGGTCGGCGCTGCACCAGCGCCGCGCGGTGCACTCCTGGGCCGTCGTGCTGCTGTTCTCGGCCATCGCGATGCTGCTGTGCATCGCCGAGGCGCCCAGGACCGTCAGCGACGGCGCCGCGGCCGCCCTGCCCGGTCTGGCCTCGCTGGTCTGCTTCCAGCAGGTCGTCCGCCAGATCACGCTCACCCGGCCGCCCCGGCGCGCGGTGCCGCGCCACCGGCAGCGCGCCGCGGTCACACCGGGTGACGAGGCGTCGGGCAGGGCCGCCTCCGACCCGGTGGCCCTTCCGCAGCAGCGGCAGCACGTGGTGCGTTCACCGCGACCCGGTACGGGGCCCGGGAAAAGAACCTGAACTGCGGCGGAACAAGGGGATCGGAACCGGCCTCCCTTTTCCTCACCGGTACGTAAGGAAAAGGGGGATGCGGAATGCGGGATGCCGACCCGGCCGCGTCCGGGGAGGTGCGGAAGGCGAGCGCGGGGGGGGGGCGAGGGGTCAGACCGCCGTCAGTGTCACGTCCTGCGCCTGACGGGCGTGGAAGCTCGGGAGCGGCACGATGCCCATGGGGCGCAGCTCCATCAGGGTGGCCTCCACGTGGGCCGCCCCGGGCTTGAGGACGACGGTGTCGGGCGTGCCGGTGTTGACCCAGCGGTGCTCCAGGCCGTCGCAGACCGCGCGGGTGCCGCCGACGCCGTACCGGACGGACGGGTCGGTCTGGCTCACCGTGGAGCTGACGTAGACCGGTCCGGTGCCGCCGGTGCAGCGGTAGGTGCCGGAGAGCGTGACACTGCCGTCGGCGGCGAGACGGCCGGTCGGGTCGACGGTCACCGACTCCGCGACGAGGCGGGCGTCATGGGGTGCGGCCGTGACGGCGGGCGCGGCGAGCAGGAGCAGGGTGGCACCGGCGGCCGTGGCGAGGGCGGCGGACCGTACGGACATGGGAACCTCCCGGAAGTGCGGAACGAGGGGTTCCACTGGTACCGGGCGCAGGGGCCGACGACCGTGACCGTCACCCCTTCGGTGGCGAGTCCGCGTCGGCCGTCGTGGAACCGTCGCCGGTGTGTCCGGGTGTTGTCACGCTTGCCGCGCGGGACTTGGCGACGCGTCCACGGCGGGCGCACGGTCGGTACACGCGACGGTCCCGACGACGGGACGGTCTCCCGACGTGGAGGTGCGCCATGTGTACCCACCGGACTTCCTGCCCCGCGGCCGGCTCCCCCGAGGCGCGGGCCGTCACCGCGCACGTCGTCGCCGCCCACCCGGAGCAGGGGTGGAACCTGCTGTGCGACGGCACGATCGTCTTCGACGACACCGGCGAGCTGCGGCCCGACGGTCTGGTCGTCGGCCCGCACCGGGTGTCGGGCGGACACCTGGCGACGGCCGCCTGATCCACCGCGGGCCGCGACGGTGGTCAGTGCTTCTCGGCGATGAACTCCCGCAGCAGGGAGGCGAGCAGCTCCGGCTGGTCCTCGGGGATCAGCGTCCGGGTGTCCTCGACCTCCACCAGCCGCCCCTGCGGGAGGAGTTCGGTCAGGCGCCGGCCGTGCGCGCGGGGCATCATCAGATCCTCGGTCGCCCAGACGACGAGTGCGGGCCGGTCGAACCTCCGCAGCCCCTGGGCGGCCTCCAGCAGTTCGTCACGGCGGACGTGGGTGCCGTAGTGGCGGAAGTCGCGCCGGATCGCCGGGTCGGTGCGCAGCGGACGCAGCCAGCCGTCGACGACCGCGTCCGGCACGGGCCGCTTGGTGAGGGCGCCGATGCCGACCGGGAGGCGGCGCAGCGGCCTGAGGCCAAGGGTGCGCACCAGCAGGGACACGCCGCCGGGGGCCCGGCAGGCGATGCCGATCAGCTTCCCGGGCAGACCCGGCGGGTAGTTGTCGAACGCCTCGCACGCGACGAGCGCCAGCCGTGCGAGCCGCTCCGGGTGCCGGGCGGCCACCGTCTGGGCGCGCCCGCAGTCGTTCTCGACGAGGGTGACGTCGGTCAGGTCGAGGCGGTCCAGGAACTCGGCGATCAGTTCGTTGACCAGGTCGGGCGTGGGCGGTCGGCGCATCGGGCGGCGGTGGGCGCCGTAGGGCAGGGTGGGCGCCACGACCCGGTGGTCGGTGCGCAGGTCGGCGACGACGTTGCGCCAGACGGTGGCGTCGTGGACGAGGCCGTGGAGGAGGACGACGACCGGGCCCTCGCCGCCGGTGTCCTCGTACTCGATGGTTCCCGCGCTCAGCTCGATGTCCGGCATGCCGGAATGGTAGGGGCCAGGGGGGTGTCTACGGCAGTACGGCGAACCCGTCGAGTTCCACCAGCGCCCGCTCGTCCCACAGCCGTACGACCTCCACGACCGCCATCGCCGGGTAGTCGCGGCCGGCCAGCTCCCGCCAGGTGCGGCCGAGTTCGGCGGCGTGGACGCGGTAGGCGGCGACGTCCGTGGCGTAGACGGTGACGCGGGCGAGGTCGGCGGGGGTGCCGCCGGCGGCGCGCAGGGCGGTGAGCAGGTTGGTGAGGGCCCGCTCGAACTGGGCGGGGAGGGTGTCGCCGGTGACCTTGCCGTCGGTGTCGAGGGCCGTCTGCCCGGCCAGGAAGACGACGCGGGTGCCGGTGGCGACGACGGCGTGGGAGAAGCCGGTGGGCGGGGACAGTTCGGGTGGGTTGACCCGTTCGGCGGTCATGCTCCGGCCTCCTCGGTCGCGGCGTGCCGCGTGCGGTGGGTGCGGTACAGCTCCTTCGCGACGATGCCGCGCTGCACCTCGCTCGCGCCCTCGTAGACGCGCGGGGCGCGCACCTCGCGGTAGAGGTGTTCGAGGAGGTGGCCGCGGCGCAGGGCGCGGGCGCCGTGCAGCTGGACGGCCTTGTCGACGACGTACTGGGCGGTCTCGGTGGCGAGGAGCTTGGCCATCGCGGCGCGCTTCGGGACGTCCGGTGCGCCCGCGTCGTACGCCGTCGCCGCCGCGTAGACGAGCAGGCGGGCCGCCTCGGTGCGCAGGGCCATCTCGGCGACCTGGTGGGAGACGGCCTGGAGGTCGCACAGCTTGCCGCCGAAGGCGTCGCGGGCGGCGGTGTGCGCCAGGGTCGCGTCCAGGGCGGCCTGCGCCATGCCGACGGCGAAGGCGCCGACGCTGGGGCGGAACAGGTTGAGGGTGTCCATGGCCACCCGGAAGCCGCGGTCCGGCATGCCCAGGACGTCGTCGGCGGTGACGGGCACGGCGTCGAAGGCGAGGGCGCCGATGGGGTGCGGGGAGAGCATGTCGAGCGGGGTGCCGGTGAGGCCGGGGCGGTCGGCGGGCACGAGGAAGGCGGTGACGCCCCGGGCCCCGGCGCCGGGGGTGGTGCGGGCGAACACGGTGTAGAAGTCGGCCTCGGGGGCGTTGGAGATCCAGCACTTCTCGCCGGTGAGCCGCCAGGCGGAGGTGCCGTCGGCGTCGGCGGTCAGGGGGGCGGGGGGTGGGGCGGTCCCGTGCCCGGCGGCCGGCTGCCCGGGGGTGTGCCGCGTCGACTCGCGGGCCGGGTGCCGTCCGGCGGCGGGGCGCCCGCTGTCGCCGTCCGCCGCCTCACCGTCCGCCGCCTCACCGGCCGCGGGCCACCGGCCGTCGCCGCCCTCGTGGGGTCCGGCCTGCGCGGCGAAGCGCCCGCCCTCACCGGGTCCGGCCTGCGCGGCGGTGCGTCGGCCGGTGTCCGGCGACGGCGAGCCCGTCCCCGCGCCGCGCCCCGTGCCGTCCGCTCCGCCCTCGGGTTCCGCCCGGAGCGACAGCGCGGCCGCGTCCGAGCCGGCGTCCGGCTCGCTGAGGGCGAAGGCGGCCACCACCGTGCCGTCGCTCACCCCGGGGAGCCAGCGCGCGCGTTGGGACTCGGTGCCGTGCGCGTGCACGGGGTGGGCGCCCAGGCCCTGGAGGGCGAGGGCGGTCTCCGCCTCCGTGCAGGCGCGGGCGAGGGACTCGCGCATCAGGCACAGGTCGAGCGCGCCCGAGGTGAACAGCCGGGACAGCAGGCCGTGGGCGCCCAGTTCGGCGACCAGGGCGCGGTTGACGCGGCCCGGCTCGCCCTTCTCCGCGAGCGGGCGCAGCCGTTCGGCGGCGAGGGCGCGCAACTCGTCGCACCAGGCGAGTTGTTCCGGTTCGAGCGAGAATGCGGTCATCGCCGGTCCCTTCCCCTGTTCCTCCGCCCCGCGGACGGGCCGCCGGTCCGGAGCCGAGGTTATCGCGCCCCGTTGACTGTCGTCACCAACACGATACGCTCGTTGCGCGAGCCCACCACGACAAAGGGGGCGAACCGCCATGGCCGATCCGCGCCGCGCGGACCCGCACCGCTCCGCCCACGTCGACACCTTCGCGCGCGACCACCTGCCGCCCCCCGAGCAGTGGCCGGAGCTCGTCTTCGACCTGCCCGAGCTGCACTACCCCGCCCGGCTGAACTGCGCGGCCGAACTGCTCACCGGCCCGCCCGGCGACCGTCCCGTCTTCCGCACCGCGTCCGGGGACACCTGGACCTACGGCGGGCTGCGGGAGCGCGTCGACCGGATCGCGCACGTGCTGACCGGCGACCTCGGCGTCGTCCCGGGCAACCGGGTGCTGCTGCGCGGCCCGACCACCCCGTGGCTGGCGGCGTGCTGGCTCGCGGTGCTGAAGGCGGGCGCGGTGGCGGTCACCGTGCTGGACCGGCAGCGCCCGCACGAGCTGCGCGCGGTGTGCGAGATCGCCCGGGTGCGGCACGCCCTGTGCGACGTCCGCGCCGTCGACGATCTCGCCAAGGCGGAGATCGCGGGCCTCAGGATCACGACGTACGGCGGGGACGCGCCCGACGACCTGCACGCCCGTACGGCGTCCGGTGCGGTGCCCCGCACACCGTACGAGGCCGTCGACACGGCGGCGGACGACGTGGCGCTGATCGCCTTCACCTCGGGCACCACCGGACGGCCCAAGGGCTGTGTGCACTTCCACCGGGACGTGCCGGCGATCGCGGACACCTTCTCCCGGCACGTGCTCAAGCCCCGCCCGGACGACGTCTTCGCGGGCAGTCCGCCGCTCGGGTTCACCTTCGGGCTCGGCGGTCTGGTGATCTTCCCGATGCGGGCCGGTGCGAGCGCCCTGCTGCTCGAACAGGCGGGCCCTCGGCAGTTGCTGCCCGCGATCGCCGAGCACGGGGTGTCGGTGCTGTTCACCGCGCCGACGGCGTACCGCGCGATGCTCGACGAGCTGGACGCGTACGACGTGAGCAGCCTCAGGCGGTGCGTCTCGGCGGGCGAGAACCTGCCCGCGGCCACCTGGCGGGACTGGCACGGGCGCACCGGCCTGCGCATCATCAACGGCATCGGCGCCACCGAGCTGCTGCACATCTTCGTGTCCGCGGCGGACGACGACATCAGGCCCGGCACGACCGGCGTGCCGGTGCCGGGCTGGCAGGCGCGCGTGCAGGACGGGACCGGCGTGCCCGTGCCGGACGGGGAGCCCGGGCTGCTGGCGGTGCGCGGGCCGGTCGGCTGCCGGTACCTCGCCGATCCGCGCCAGCGGGAGTACGTGCGCGACGGCTGGAACGTCACCGGCGACACCTATGTGCGCGAGCCCGACGGATACTTCCGGTACGTGGCACGCGCCGACGACATGATCATCTCCGCCGGCTACAACATCGCCGGACCCGAGGTCGAGGACGCGCTGCTGCGGCATCCGGACGTGGTGGAGGCGGCGGTGGTGGGCCGGCCCGACCGGCACCGGGGCCAGGTCGTGGTGGCGCACGTGGTGCTGAGGGAGGGCGCCGGGCGGGACGCGGACGCGCTGCGCGAGTTCCTCCGCTCGGAGCTGGTGCCGTACAAGTGCCCGCGGGAGGTCGTCTTCCGGGACGCGCTGCCGCGCACGGCGACCGGCAAGCTCCAGCGCTACCGGCTCGTGGACCCGCCCGCCCCCGGCCCGGACTCCGGCGCCGCATAAGATGATCAACGTGTCCGACCAGCCCGTACCGCACGCCCCGCGCTCCCTCATCGTCACGTTCTACGGCGCGTACGGCCGTTTCGCGCCGGGTCCGGTGCCCGTCGCCGAGCTGATCCGGCTGCTTGCCGCGGTCGGCGTGGACGCGCCCTCCGTGCGCTCGTCGGTCTCCCGGCTGAAGCGGCGCGGGCTGCTGCTGCCCGCCCGTACGGCCCAGGGCGCGGCCGGTTACGGACTCTCCGAGGAGGCACGGCAGTTGCTGGACGACGGGGACCGGCGGGTGTACGCCACCGCGCCCCACCGGGACGAGGGCTGGGTGCTCGCCGTGTTCTCCGTGCCGGAGTCGGAGCGGCAGAAGCGGCACGTCCTGCGCTCCCGCCTGGCCGGCCTCGGCTTCGGCACCGCGGCGCCCGGCGTGTGGATCGCCCCCGCCCGCCTGTACGAGGAGACCCGGCACGCCCTGGGCCGCCTCGGCCTGGACTCCTACGTGGACTTCTTCCGCGGCGAGCACCTGGGCTTCACCCCGACCGCCGAGGCGGCGGCGCGCTGGTGGGACCTGGCGGCGATCGCCAAGGAGCACGAGGCGTTCCTCGACCGGCACGCGCGCGTCCTGCACGACTGGGAGCGCCGGACCGACACCCCGCCCGAGGAGGCCTACCGCGACTACCTCCTCGCGCTGGACTCCTGGCGCCACCTGCCCTACGCGGACCCGGGGCTGCCCGTCGGACTGCTGCCCGAGGACTGGCCGGGCACCCGCTCGGCGGCCGTCTTCCGGGCGCTGCACGAGCGGCTGCGCGACGCGGGCGCGCGCTACGCGGGCATGGGGCCGACCCCGCCGGCCGGGACATGAGCCCGGTCACCTCTCCCGGGGATCAGTGAACCCTCAGCCTCCTCCGATCCTCTTCTCAGGTTTCCCCCCTACCGTGCGGACGCATGAGTCTCGCGCGCAACGTGAACCGGGTCCTCACCGCCACCACCGGCCTCCAGGTACGGAGGGCGCCCCAGGCGGCGAAGGGAAACCCGAAGGGAAAACAGGGGAAGGGGCCGGCCGCCGCGCAGCCCGCGGCCCGGCAGGCGGCCGCGTACCGATGTCCGCCGGCCGGGGAACTGCCCGCCGACCGACTGCTGAGAAGGCCCGTCTTCATCATCTCGTCCATCCGGTCCGGCTCCACCCTGCTGCGCATGATGATGGGCGCCCACCCGCGACTGCACGCCCCGCACGAGCTGCACCTGGGCCGGCTGGAGGTCACGTGCACCACCTGGCACTCCGAGCGGGCGATGAGTGAACTCGGCCTGCGGCGCGGAGACCTGGAGCACCTGCTGTGGGACCGTGTCCTGCACCGGGAACTCGTCGGACACGGCAAGGACTTCGTGGTCGAGAAGACACCGGCCAACGCCTACATGTACCAGCGGCTCAAGGACTGCTGGCCGGACGCGCGCTTCGTCTTCCTGCTGCGCCACCCGGTGTCGATCGCCCGCTCCTGGCACGAGAGCGACCCCGTGAAACGGCCGCACGACACGGCCGTCACGGACGTGCTGCGCTACATGACGGCCGTCGAGGAGGCCCGGACGGCGGACGCCGGCGGCTTCACCGTGCGCTACGAGGACATCACCGACGACCCCGAGCGCGAGATGCGGCGCCTGTGCGCGCACCTCGGCGTCGACTACGCGCCGGCGATGCTGCGCTACGGCCGCAGGAGCAGCGCCGAACTGGTCCGGGGCCTGGGCGACTGGCGCGAGAACATCCGCACCGGCACCGTGCAGCCGGGGCGGGCGCTGCCCGGCGAGGACGAGATCCCGGAGCGGCTGCGCTCGATGTGCGCGGCCTGGGGCTACGCGTCCTGACGCGGGCCGTGCAGCGTGAGCCTCGGCCGGGGGGCGTCGGTGCGGCCGGTGCGCGGTGGGCGGCTGCCCGCCCGGTACGGGGCCGGCCAGGGGGCGCCGGGACCGTCGTAGCCCTGCTCGGCGGCGGCGTGCAGCGTCCAGTGCGGGTCGTAGAGGTGGGGGCGGGCGAGGGCGCACAGGTCGGTACGGCCGGCCAGGACCAGCGAGTTGACGTCGTCCCAGGAGGAGATCGCACCGACCGCGATCACCGGGACGCCCGCCTCGTGGCGGATGCGGTCCGCGTACGGCGTCTGGTAGGACCGCCCGAACTCGGGCCGTTCACCGGCGACGACCTGGCCGGTGGAGACGTCGATGGCGTCGGCGCCGTGCGCGGCGAAGGCCCGGGCGATCGCGACCGCCTCCTCGGCGCTGGTGCCGCCCTCGGCCCAGTCGGTGGCGGAGACCCGCACGGTCATGGGCCGCTCGCCGGGCCACACCTCGCGTACGGCGTCGAAGACCTCCAGCGGGAAGCGCAGCCGCTTCTCCAGTGAGCCCCCGTAGGCGTCGGTGCGGTGGTTGGTGAGCGGGGAGAGGAAGCCGGAGAGCAGGTAGCCGTGGGCGCAGTGCAGTTCGAGCAGGTCGAAACCGGCCCCGGCGGCCCGCGCGGCGGCGGACCTGAACTGCTCGCGCACGTCCGTCAGTCCCGCCCGGGACAGTTCGCGCGGGGTCTGGCCGCCGGGCCGGTACGGCAGGGGGGAGGGCGCCACGAGGGGCCAGTTGCCGTCGGGCAGCGGCTCGTCCATGCCCTCCCACATCAGCCGGGTCGAGCCCTTGCGGCCGCTGTGACCGAGCTGCACGCCGATCGCGGTGCCGGGCGCGCTGTCGTGCACGAACTCCGTGATCCGCCGCCACGCCTCGCCCTGCCGGCCGGTGTAGAGGCCGGCGCAGCCGGGGGTGATGCGGCCCTCGGCGCTGACGCACACCATCTCGGTCATCACCAGTGCGGCGCCGCCGAGCGCCCTGGCCCCCAGGTGGACCAGGTGGAAGTCGCCGGGGACGCCGTCGGTGGCCGAGTACATGTCCATCGGGGAGACGACGACGCGGTTGCGCAGGGTCAGGCCGCGCAGCCGGAACGGGGTGAACATCGGGGGTGTGTCCGGCGGGCAGCCGAACTCGCGCTCGACCTCGCCGGTGAAGCCGGCGTCGCGCAGCCGCAGGTTCTCGTGGGTGACCCGGCGGCTGCGGGTGAGGAGGTTGAACGCGAACTGGCGGGGCGGCTGGCCGAGGTACCGCTCCAGGTCCTCGAACCACTCCAGGCTGGCCTTGGCCGCCCGCTGCGTGGAGGCGACGACGGGGCGCCGCTCCTCCTCGTACGCGGTGAGCGCCTCCTGGAGGGTGGGCCGCTCCTCCAGGCAGGCGACGAGCGCGAGGGCGTCCTCGACGGCGAGCTTGGTGCCGGAGCCGATGGAGAAGTGGGCGGTGTGGGCGGCGTCGCCGAGCAGGACGACGTTGCCGTGCGACCAGCGTTCGGTGACGAGCGTGCGGAAGGTGGTCCACGCGGACTTGTTGGACCGGAGCGGCCGGCCGCCGAGCGCGTCGGCGAAGATCTTGGCGCAGCGGGCGGTGGACTCCGTCTCGTCCAGCTCGTCGAAGCCGGCCGCCCGCCAGACCTCCTCGCGCATCTCGACGATGACGGTCGAGGCGGCTTCGTCCTGCGGCCCGCAGGGCCTCGCTGAGGGGTGGTGGTCGGGCGACGGGCGGGAGTAGGGGTAGCCGTGCAGCTGCATCACGCCGTGCTCGGTCTCGGCGATCTCGAAGCGGAAGGCGTCGAAGGCGAAGTCGGCGGCGAGCCAGATGTAGCGGCAGCGGTGCGGGGTGAGGTGCGGCCGGAAGATGTCGCGGTACCGCTCGCGGGTGGCGCTGTGCACCCCGTCGGCGGCGACGACGAGGTCGTGGGTCCGCGCCAGCTGGTCCGTGGGCGGCGCGTCGGCGCGGAAGCGCAGGTCGACGCCGAGGTCGCGGCAGCGGTCGTGCAGGATCTCCAGGAGGCGGCGGCGGCCGAGGGCGGCGAAGCGGTGTCCTCCGGAGGTCTGGCGGGTGTTCCGGTGGACGATGTCGATGTCGTCCCAGCGGACGAAGTGTGCGGTGAGGGCCTCGTAGACGAGGGGGTCGGCGTGTTCGATGCCGCCGAGGGTCTCGTCGGAGAGGACCACGCCGAAGCCGAAGGTGTCGTCGGGGGCGTTGCGCTCGTAGACGGTGACCTCGCGGTCGGGGCCGAGGCGTTTGAGGAGGGCGGCGGTGTAGAGGCCGCCGGGGCCGCCGCCGACGACGGCGATGCGGTGAGGGCCGGTGCGGTCGTCATGCGACTGCGGCGCCGTCGCGGCTGGTCGCGCTCCGCGGTGGAACCGCTCGTCGGCACTGCCGCTCACCCCTGGGGTGGCTGCGCTGTCCCGCGTTGGCGGCATCGCCCTACCTCCCTTGCCACTTCGGCGGGCGCTTCTCCGTGAACGCCGCGTGGAACTCGGCGTAGTCCTCCCCCGTCATCAACAGGGCCTGGGTGGAGGCGTCCAGTTCCACGGCTGCCGCGAGCGGCATGTCCAGTTCGGCGGTGAGGAGGGCCTTGGTCTGGGCGTGGGCCAGGGCCGGGCCGTCGGCCAGGCGGCGGGCCAGGGTGTGGGCGGCCTCGTCGGCGCGGCCCTCCTCGGTCAGCTCGCTGATCAGGCCGATGCGCTCGGCCTCGGGTGCGCGGACCGTGTCGCCGAGCATCAGCAGCCGGGTGGCGTGGCCGAGGCCGACGACGCGGGGCAGCAGGTAGGCGGCGCCCATGTCGCCGCCGGAGAGGCCGACGCGGGTGAAGAGGAAGGCGAAGCGGGCCGACGGGTCGGCGACGCGGAAGTCGGCGGCCAGGGCGAGGACCGCTCCGGCCCCCGCGGCGACCCCGTGCAGCGCGGCGATCACCGGGAACGGGCACTCCCGTACCGCCCGCACCACCTGGCCCGTCATCCGGTTGAAATCCAGCAGGCGGCCGGTGTCCATGGACAGGGTCGCGCCGATGATCTCGTCCACGTCGCCGCCGGAGCAGAAGCCGCGCCCCTCGCCGGCCAGCACCAGCGCCCGGACGGACCGCCCGCGGGACAGCTCGGCGAGCAGGTCGCGCAGGTCGGCGTAGGCCTCGAAGGTGAGGGCGTTGAGCTTGTCGGGGCGGGCCAGGGTGACGGTGGCGACGCCGTCGGTGATCTCGACACGCAGGTGCCGCCAGTCGGAGGTGGGGGCGGCGGAGCCGGTGAAGGGACTCATGGCATCCGAAGTTATCACCCTTCTGTGACTGTCGTCATGGGTGCGCGATACACCGGCGGGCGCGGGCGGCCGGTGCGTCGCGGTGTCGAGGGCCGAAGGTCCCGGGGGGTGCCCGTCGAACGGCTCTGCCGGGTGCGCCGTACCATTCATAAGGTTGAAAGCAGGACAGGACCCCCTGCTCCACGAAACGGACCCGCCGTGCACGATCACTCCCCCGCACCCGCCTCCTGGCGCATCGCGCTGCCGCACTCCGCCGCGGCCGTGCCGGTGGCGCGTGCGCTGGTGCGCAACGCCCTGGCCGAGCTGCAGCACACGGCCGACGGCGACACCGCGGAGCTGCTCACGGCGGAACTGGTCGCCAACGCCGTCGAGCACACCCCGGTGGGCTCGACACCGATCGAGCTGGTGGTGGAGCTGATGCCGACCGGCTGCCAGGTCGAGGTGCACGACCCGGACCCCTCGCCGCCCGCCGACCTCACCCGGCCGGACGTGGAGCCGCCCGACCCGTGGCGCGAGGGCGGGCGCGGTCTGCTGCTGATCCGCGCCCTCAGCTCGTCCTGCGGCCACCGGCCCGCCGGGGCCGGCAAGGCGGTCTGGTTCAGGCTTCCCGCTATACCCGCTCAGCGTCGTCCGCGCTGAGGGCGAGCCGGGAGTGCCGGCGCCCGTAGAGGCTGTAGACCAGCAGGCCCACCGCGAGGAACACCGCGAACTGGAGCCAGGTGGCCCCGCCCGTCTCGTACATCAGGTACAGGCAGAAGGCGACCCCGAGCAGCGGCGTCACCGGGTACAGCGGGACGCGGAAGGTGCGGGCCAGACCCGGCTCGCGGCGGCGCAGGGTGATCACCGAGACGTTGACGGCGGCCATCGTGGCGAGGGTGCCGATGGTGCACAGGTTGACCACCGCGTCCAGCGGGGCGAAGGCCGCCGGGAGGGCGAAGACCACGCCGACGATCAGGGTGCCGGCGACCGGGGTCGCGGTGCGCGGCGAGACCTTCTCGAAGACCCGGGGGATCAGTCCGTCCCGGGACATCGACATCAGGATGCGGGTCTGGCCGTACATCACGGCGAGCACCACCGAGGCGATGGCGACGACCGCGCCGAAGGCGACCACGCCGCCGCCGACGGCGGAGCCGGTGACCTCGTCGACCACGTAGGAGAGCGCGGCGGGCCGGTCGCCGACCTGGTCGCCGCCGACGGCGCCGATCGCGGCGACGGCGACCGCGCAGTAGAGCAGGGTGACCAGGCCGATGCAGACCAGGATCGCGACGGGGATGTCCCGGCGCGGGTTCTTGGCCTCCTCGCCGGCCGTGGTGATCGCGTCGAAGCCGATGTACGAGAAGAAGGCGGCGGTGGTGCCGGCGCCGATGCCGCCAAGGCCCGCCGGGGAGAACGGGGTCAGGTTGCCGTCCTGGAAGGCGGAGAAGCCGATGGCGCAGAAGGCGAGGAGGACGGCGAGCTTGAGGACGGCCATCGCGGCCGTGGCGCGGGCGCTCTCCCGCACGCCGCGCACCAGCAGGACCGAGGCCAGGGCGATGACGATCACCGCGGGCAGGTTGACCGCGCCGCCGTCGCCGGGCCCGGCGGACAGGGCGTGCGGGAGCTGGACGCCGAGGGCGCTGTCGAGCAGCTCGTTGACGTACTGGCTCCAGCCGACGGCGACCGCCGAGACCGACACGCCGTACTCCAGGAGCAGGCACCAGCCGACGAGGAAGGCGGTGCGCTCGCCGAGCCCCGCGTAGGCGAAGGAGTACGAGGAGCCGGAGACCGGGATCGCGCCGCCCAGCTCGGCGAAGGCGAACGCGGTGAACACGCAGGTGATGGCGGCCAGCACGAAGGAGACGACGACGGCGGGGCCGGCCTCGGCGACGGAGTCGGACAGGCCGACGAAGATGCCGGTGCCGACGATCGCGCCGACGCCGAAGCAGACGAGCTGGAACAGCCCCATCGTGCGCTTCAGGCCGTGGCCTTCACGGTCGGCGCCGGATTCGGCGACCAGCAGGTGGGGGGACTTGACGCGGGAAGCGGGCATGGCGGGTGGTGCTCGTTTCTGGTGGTGCGGGGGGCGCGACGGTGGTCGCGGGCGGCGGCGCGGAAGGGGTGGCTCCACAACCGTCGGTCAGCATAGGGCCTGGTGGGGGGGGAGGGCGCGTGGGGACGAGTCAGGCGAGGGTGGCGACGAGGACGGCCTTGATGGTGTGCAGCCGGTTCTCCGCCTCGTCGAAGACGACCGAGTGCTTCGACTCGAACACCTCGTCGGTGACCTCGAGCGAGTCGAGTCCGTGGGCCTCGAAGATCTCCTGGCCGACCTTGGTGCCCAGGTCGTGGAAGGCGGGCAGGCAGTGCAGGAACCTGACGTCCGGGTTCCCGGTGGCGCGCAGGACGTCCATGGTCACGGCGTAGGGCGCGAGGGCCTTGATGCGCTCCGCCCAGACCTCCTTGGGCTCGCCCATGGAGACCCAGACGTCGGTGACGACGAAGTCGGCGCCGCGCACGCCCGCGGCCACGTCCTCGGTGAGGGTGATGCGCGCCCCGCTGGTCTCGGCGAGCCGTCGTGCCCGGTCGACGACCTCTTGGGCGGGCCAGTAGGACTCAGGGGCGACGATGCGCACGTCCATGCCGAGCAGGGCGCCGGTGACCAGGTAGGAGTTGCCCATGTTGAAGCGGGCGTCGCCGAGGTAGGCGAAGGTGATCTCCCGCAGGGGCCGGTCGCAGTGCTCGGTCATGGTGAGCACGTCGGCGAGCATCTGGGTGGGGTGCCAGTCGTCGGTCAGACCGTTGTAGACGGGGACTCCGGCGAAGGCGGCCAGCTCCTCGACCTTGGTCTGGCTGTCGCCGCGGTACTCGACGGCGTCGAACATCCGGCCCAGCACGCGCGCGGTGTCCTTCACGGACTCCTTGTGGCCGATCTGCGATCCGGCCGGGTCCAGGTAGGTCGTGGACGCGCCCTGGTCCGCGGCGGCGACCTCGAACGCGCAGCGGGTGCGCGTCGAGGTCTTCTCGAAGATGAGCGCGATGTTCCGTCCGGCGAGGTACCGCGGCTCGGCCCCGGCCCGCTTGGCGGCCTTCAGCTCGGCGGCCAGCTCGACCAGACCGCGGAACTCCTCCTCGGTGAAATCCAGCTCCTTGAGGAAGTGGCGGCCGGCGAGGGCGGTCGGGACTGTCGCCATGAGGGCGCTCCAGGGATACGGACGGGAACGGGGAACTACTGGAACTATATACGACTCTCCGAATTTCTATACGGGACCGGTGGACGGGCGCCTACACGGCCGACCTCTCGACGGGGCAGCTCATGCAGCGCGGCCCGCCCCTGCCCCGCCCCAGTTCGCTGCCCGGGATCTCGATCACCTCGATGCCCTGTTTGCGCAGGTGGGTGTTGGTGGTGGCGTTGCGTTCGTAGGCGACGACGACGCCCGGTTCGACGGCCAGCACGTTGCAGCCGTCGTCCCACTGCTCGCGCTCGGCCGCGTGGACGTCCTGGGTGGCGGTGAGGACCCGGATCTCACCGAGTCCGAGGGCGGCGGCCATCGCGCGGTGCATGTGCTCCGGCGGGTGGTCGGTGACCTTCAGGTCCTTCTCCCCGACCCCCGGCTCGATGGTGTAGGAGCGGAGCATGCCGAGCCCGGCGTACTGGGTGAAGGTGTCGCCGTCGACCATCGTCATCACCGTGTCGAGGTGCATGAAGGCCCGCCGCTTGGGCATGTCGAGGGCCACGATGGTCCGGGCGGACCCGGCGGCGAACAGCTTGTGGGCGAGCATCTCGACCGCCTGGGGCGTGGTGCGCTCGCTCATGCCGATGAGCACGGCGCCGTTGCCGATGACGAGCACGTCGCCGCCCTCGATGGTGGAGGGGTAGTCGGCCTGCCCCTCGGACCAGAGGGGGAACGTCTCGTCGCGGAAGAGCGGGTGGTGCCGGTAGATCGCCTCGAAGTGGACCGTCTCGCGCTGCCGGGCGGGCCAGCGCATGGCGTTGATGGACACGCCGTCGTAGATCCAGGCCGAGGTGTCCCGGGTGAAGAGGTGGTTGGGCAGCGGGCCGAGCAGGAAGTCGTCCAGTTCCATGGCGTGGAAGCGCACGGAGGTGGGCTCCGGGTGCGCGGCCAGGAACTCCCGCTTGGTCATGCCGCCGACCAGCCACTCGGCCAGCTCCGGTGCGGGCAGGGTCTCGAAGGCGGCCCGGAGGTGGTCCGTGGCCAGCACTCCGTACTCCTTCTCGTCGAAGACCCGGTCCAGGACGAGGCGCCGGGCGGCCGGCACGTCCAGGGTCTCGGTGAGCAGGTCGCCGAAGAGGTGCACCGTCACCCCGCGGTCGCGGAGCACGTCGGCGAACCCGTCGTGCTCGGCGCGCGCCCGGCGCACCCACAGCACGTCGTCGAAGAGAAGGGCGTCCTTGTTGCTGGGGGTGAGCCTTTTGAGCTCGAGATCCGGCCGGTGCAGGATGACGCGGGTGAGCCGCCCGGCTTCGGAGTCGACGTGGAATGCCATGTCTCCATCCTGACCACTCGGGCGCGTGTTCATCCCCTGCTCGCGCGCACCCGTGCGCTCCGGCCCTGCGCCCGGCCGGCCCGCGCCCGCCCGCTCCGGCCCCTACGCCCCGGCCGGCCCGCGCCCCTCGGTCGCACCGAGGCCCGCGGCGCGGGCGCCGGTGCGTCGGACGAGGACGGTCTTTCCCCCGTGCTCCCGGTGCTCCGGTCGATGTCCGGTGTACGACCTGCGATGCGACGCCGGGCCGCGCCCATCCTGAGGAGGTTGGTATGCCGGCCGGCTCGCGACGGGGGCCGGCATCGGACCCCGGAGCGTGCGGAGACACCTTGAGTCCTGACGCGTTGATCGCCCACCTCGTGGGCGCATCGGCTCTGATCCTGGTCGCCGCGCACGCGGGCGGGGGGCTGGCCCGGCGGCTCGGGCAGCCCTACATCGTGGGCCAGCTGGCGGCGGGCATCGCGCTGGGTCCCTCGCTCCTGGGCGCCCTCGCCCCACGGGCGTACGACGAGCTCTTCCCGGCGGCCGTCGGCCCGGCGCTGACCGGATTCTCCCAGTTGTCCCTGGTGGTGTTCCTGTTCGCGGTGGGCTACGAGCTGGACCTGACGATCCTCGGCGACCGGGCGCGCGTCTCGGTGACCGTGGCGCTGGCGTCGTTCGCGGTGCCGATGACGGTGGGGTGCGGCGCCGCGGTGCTCTTCCGGGGCACCGTGCGCGACTTGGGCGGGGGGTGGGAGCCGTCGGCCGCCGCGGTGGTGTTCGCGGGGATCGCCCTGTCGATAACGGCGGTGCCCGTACTGACCGCGATCGTGCGGGAGAACGGCCTCACCCGCACCGTGCCGGGGGTCGTGGCGGTCTCGGCGGCCGGCGTCCTGGACGCCGTGTGCTGGACGGTGCTGGCCGGCGCGATGCTCGACAGCGGGGCCGGCGGGACGGCCCTGGGCTGGCCGTGGCGGGCGGCGCTCGCCCTCGGCTTCGTCACCGTGATGGGGGTCGCGGCCCGGCCGGTGCTGCGCAGGCTGCTGTGGCGGACGCGCCTGGAGCCCTCGCTCCGGCTGGCGCTGCTCGTCGGCTTCGCCCTCGGGTCGGCCTGGGTGACGCACCGGCTCGGCCTGCACGTGATCTTCGGGGCGCTGCTCGCCGGTCTGGTGACGCCCCGTGAGGAGGGCGGCACCCTCGACCCGGACCTGCTGCGCCCCCTGCACGAGATCAGTTCCCTGCTGCTGCCGTTCTTCTTCGTGCTCTCGGGACAGTCCGTGGCCCTGAACGGCATGACCGGCACCGGGTGGGCGGTGCTGCTGGTGGTGACGGTGCTCGCGGTCACCACGAAGGTCGGCAGCGGCCTGGTCGCGTCCCGGCTCGGCGGCCTGGACCGGCACGACGCCCGCACCGTCGGGGTGCTGCTGAGCGCCCGGGGCCTGACCGAGCTGATCGCCCTCAACGCCGGACTGGAGGCGGGTCTGGTCAGCGCGCCGCTCTACACGGTCCTGGTGTTCATGGCCCTGGCCACGACCCTGCTGACCCAGCCGCTCCTCGCGCTGACCCGGCGCCTGGCGGCACGCGACCGCCCGGTGCCGCCGGCCCCCGGCACCGCCCCGCAGCCGTACGCGACGGCCGAGGGCGCTGCCGAGGGGCCGGGACGGGGCGAGTGAGGGTCACAGCCTCGGGTCCACCGGCTCCGACTCCAGGGCCAGTACTCCGAACACCGCCTCGTGCACCCGCCACAGCGGCTCGCCGTCGGCGAGGCGGTCCAGGGCCTCCAGGCCCAGGGCGTACTCGCGGATCGCCAGCGACCGCTTGTGGTTCAGGAACCGGTGCCTGAGCCGGGCGAGGTTCTCGGGACGGGTGTACTCGGGACCGTAGACGATCCGCAGGTACTCCCGGCCGCGGCACTTGATGCCGGGCTGCACCAGGCGCCCCTTCTCGTCGCGTACCAGGGCGCCGACGGGCTTGACCACCATGCCCTCGCCGCCGCGGCCGGTCATCTCCAGCCACCAGTCGGTCCCGGCCGCCACCGACTCCGGGTCGCCGGTGTCGACGTACAGCCGCCGGGTGGTCCGGAGCAGTCCGCTCCCGTCGTGCTCGACGAGCCGGTCGATGAGGGCGAGCTGCTCGTCGTGCGGCAGGGCGGCCAGGCTGCGGCTCTGGACGGCGAGGATCTGGAACGGGGCGATGCGGACGCCGTCCAGGCCGTCGGTGGTCCAGCAGTAGCGGCGGTAGGCGTCGGTGAAGGCGGCCGCGTCCGCGGACCGGGCGCGCTGGCGGTCGAGCAGGTCCCGCACCTCGACGCCGCGCGCCGCGGCGCCCTCCAGCGCGGCGAGCGCGGCCGGGAACACCGCCCCGGAGGCGGCGCCCACGGCGGCGTACTGGGAACGCAGCAGGCCGGAGGCCTTGAGCGACCACGGCATCAGCTCGGTGTCGAGGAGCAGCCAGTCGGTGGCCAGTTCGTCCCACAGGCCGGCCTCGCCGACCGCGGTGCGCAGCCGGCCCAGGATCTCCTCGGTGACGGCCGCGTCGTCGAGGAAGGGACGGCCGGTACGGGTGTACAGGGATCCGGTGGGCCCGTCGACGCCGAACCGGGCGCGTGCCGCCTCCGCGTCGCGGCACACCAGGACGACGGCCCGGGAGCCCATGTGCTTCTCCTCGCACACGACCCGCGCGACGCCGTCCGCCGCGTACTGCGCGAAGGCCTCCCGCGGGTGCTCCAGGTAGCCGTCCACGCCGGAGGTGGCGGTCGGTGCCATGGTCGGCGGCAGGTACGGCAGCAGGCGGGGGTCGGTGGCGAAGCGGCTCATGACCTCCAGGGCCGCCGCGCCGTTCTCCTCGCGCACGGTGATCCGCCCGGCGTGCCGGGTCTCCACCGTCCGGCGGCCCCGCACGTCGGCCAGGTCCAGCGGGCGGCCGTCGTGTCCGCCGGGCGCCTCGGTGCGCAGCGGCCTGGCCGGCTCGTACCAGACCCGCTCGGCGGGTACGTCGACGATCTCCCGCTCCGGCCAGCGCAGCGCGGTGAGCTTCCCGCCGAAGACGGCGCCGGTGTCCAGGCAGATGGTGTTGTTGAGCCAGGTGGCCTCGGGGACGGGGGTGTGACCGTAGACGACGGCCGCGCGGCCCCGGTAGTCCTCCGCCCACGGGTAGCGCACCGGCAGCCCGAACTCGTCGGTCTCCCCGGTGGTGTCGCCGTACAGGGCGTGGCTGCGGACCCGGCCGGAGGTGCGGCCGTGGTACTTCTCGGGCAGCCCGGCGTGGCAGACCACCAGCCGGCCGCCGTCGAGGACGTAGTGGCTGACCAGGCCGTCGATGAACTCCCGTACCTCGGCGCGGAACTCCTCGCTCTCCCCCTCCATCTGCTCGACGGTCTCGGCCAGTCCGTGGGTGTGCTGGACCTTGCGTCCCTTGAGGTGGCGGCCGTACTTGTTCTCGTGGTTTCCGGGGACGCACAGGGCGTTGCCCGACCTGACCATGGACATCACGCGGCGCAGCACGCCGGGGCTGTCCGGGCCGCGGTCGACGAGGTCGCCGACGAAGACGGCGGTGCGGCCCTCGGGGTGGACCCCGTCCGTGCCGTAGCCGAGCTTGCCGAGCAGGGTCTCCAGCTCGGCGGCGCAGCCGTGGACGTCGCCGACGATGTCGAAGGGGCCGGTGAGGTGGGTGAGGTCGTTGTACCGCTTCTCGGTGACGACGGTGGCGTGCTCGACCTCTTCCGTGCCGCGCAGCACGTGCACCTTGCGGAAGCCCTCGCGCTCCAGGTGGCGCAGGGAGCGCCTCAGTTCGCGGGTGTGGCGCTGGACGACCCGGCGGGGCATGTCGGCGCGGTCGGTGCGGTGGGCGTTGCGCTCGGCGCAGACCTGTTCGGGCACGTCGAGGACGACGGCTATGGGCAGTACGTCGTGCTTCCTGGCCAGGTCGATCAGCTGACGGCGGGCGTCCTGCTGCACGTTGGTCGCGTCGACGACGGTGCGGCGGCCGGCGGCGAGCCGTTTGCCGGCGATGTAGTGCAGGACGTCGAAGGCGTCCCGGCTGGCGCTCTGGTCGTTCTCGTCGTCGGCGACCAGGCCGCGGCAGAAGTCGGAGGAGAGGACCTCGGTCGGCGCGAAGTGGCGTCGCGCGAAGGTGGACTTGCCGGAGCCGGAGGCGCCGATCAGCACGACGAGGGAGAGGTCGGTGACGGGCAGGACGCGGGCGCGGGCCGGAGTGGCCCCGGTGGGGTCGGTGGTGTCGGTGGTGCTCATGCGGCCTTCGCCTCCTTCTCGGTCGGGGTCGCGGTCTCGTTCGCGGGCCTGAGGGTGAACAGGGCCAGCTGGGTGGGCGGGCCCACCTCGGGGTCGTCGGGGCCGACGGGGCGGAACTCCACGTCGTAGCCGTGCCGTTCGGCGACCGCGCGGGCCCAGGTGCGGAACTCCTCGCGGGCCCACTCGAAGCGGTGGTCGCGGTGGCGGACGTGGCCGGCGGGCAGGGTCTCCCAGCGCACGTTGTACTCGACGTTGGGCGTGGTGACGACGACGGTGCGGGGCCGCGCCGAGCCGAACACGGCGTACTCCAGGGCGGGCAGCCTCGGCAGGTCGAGGTGTTCGATCACCTCGCTGAGCACGGCGGCGTCGTACCCCTTGAGGCGCTTGTCGGTGTAGGCGAGGGAGCCCTGGAGGAGCCGGACGCGCGCGGCCTGCCGCTCGCCCATGCGGTCGAGGCCGAGGCGCCGGGAGGCGATGGTGAGGGCGCGCACCGACACGTCCACGCCGACGATCTCGGTGAAGCGGGGCTCCTTGAGCAGCTCGCGCACCAGGTGCCCCTCGCCGCAGCCGAGGTCGAGGACGCGGGCGGCGGCGTGGTCGCGCAGCGCGGTGAGGATCGCCTCCCGGCGGTGCACGGCGAGCGGGGTGGGCTTCGCCTCCTGCTCGGTCTCCGCCTCGACCGCGTTGTCGATCTCCTCGACCTCGCTGTCGTCGGACTCGGCCAGCCGGATCAGCTCCAGCCGGTCCATCGCCTCGCGGGTGAGGGACCAGCGGCGGGACAGGTAGCGGCTGGTGATCAGCTTCTGTTCCGGGTGGCGGGGCAGCCAGCCCTCGCCGGCCCGCATCAGCTTGTCGACCTCGTCCGGCGAGACCCAGTAGTGCTTGGCGTCGTCGAGCACCGGGAGCAGGACGTACAGGTGGCGCAGGGCCTCGGCGAGGGTGAGGGCGCTGGACTCCAGCAGCAGCCGGACGTAGCGCGAGTCGCCCCACTCGGGGAACTCGGTGTCCAGCGGGACCGGTTCGACGGCGACCGTCCAGCCGAGCGGCTCGAAGAGGCGGCGTACGAGGCCGGGGCCGCCGCGGGCGGGCAGCGCCGGGATGTCGACGCGCAGCGGGAGCGGCCGGGCGGCGCGCTCGGGGCGTGCCTTGCACACGCCGCGCATGGCGCTGGAGAAGACGTTGCTCAGCGCGACGGCGAGCAGTGAAGAGGCCGCGTACGGGCGGTCGTTGACGTACTGCGCGAGGGCCGCGTCGGGGGCGCCGCCGCGCCCCTTGCCCTTGCCGCGCCTGACCAGCGCCACCGCGTCGACCTCCAGCAGCAGCGCGGCCGTGCAGCGCTGCTCGTCCGCCTCGGGGTAGAGCACATGGGCCGTGCCGAAGGAGGTGGAGAACGCCTGCGCGTTGTCGGGGTGCTTGTGCAGCAGGAAACCGAGGTCGGTCGCGGGGTGCTCGGGGGTACCGGTGGTGGTGACGGTCAGGAACATGGGCCTCTCCGGCCGGGTCGGGGTTATGGGGACGGCTGCTTCGGTGCCGTGCGCGCGAGAGCCCCCAGGGGGTGTTCCCCCGGGGGCTCCGGCAGGCGGCGGTCACACCATCGCACAGGGCGGGTGACCGGCGCCTTCGGTTATCCGGCCGGGCGCCGGGAGTGACTCAGGACAGCTGCGACTGGACGCGGGAGGAGATCAGTTCCAGGTGGTCCAGGTCGTCGAGGTCGAGGATCTGGAGGTAGATCCGCCGGGCGCCGGCCTCGGCGTACCGGCCGATCTTCTCGACCACCTCGTCCGGAGAGCCCGCGAGGCCGTTGGCCTTCAGCTCGTCGACCTCGCGTCCGATGACGGCGGCGCGCCGGGCGACCTCGGCGTCGTCCTTGCCGACGCAGGCGACGAGGGCGTTGGAGTAGGTGAGGGCGTCCGCGCCGCGGCCGGCCGCCTCGGCGGCGGCCCGTACCCGGCCGAACTGGCGCTCGGTGTCCTCGACGGAGGCGAACGGCATGTTGAACTCGTCGGCGTACCGACCGGCCAGCCGCGGGGTGCGGGCGGCGCCGTGGCCGCCGATGAGCACGGGCACCTTGGCCTGCGCGGGCTTGGGCAGCGCGGGCGAGTCGGTGAGGTCGTAGTAGGTGCCGTGGAAGTCGAAGGTCTTGCCGGTCTCGGTCGCCCACAGACCGGTGACGATCGCCAGCTGTTCCTCCAGGCGGGCGAGCTTCTCCTTCGGGAAGGGGATGCCGTACGCCTTGTGCTCCTCCTCGAACCACCCGGCGCCCAGGCCCAGCTCGACGCGGCCGCCCGACATCTGGTCGACCTGGGCGACCTGGATGGCGAGGACGCCCGGCAGCCGGAAGGTGCCGGCCGTCATGAGGGTGCCCAGCCGGATGCGCTTGGTCTCCCGGGCGAGTCCGGCCAGGGTGATCCAGGCGTCGGTGGGCCCGGGAAGACCGTCGGCGGCGCCCATGCGGAGGTAGTGGTCGCTGCGGAAGAAGGCGTCGAAGCCGAGGTCCTCGGTCGCCTTGGCCACGGTGAGCAAGGTGTCGTAGGTGGCCCCCTGCTGGGGCTCGGTGAAGATGCGGAGATCCATGTCTCCCATCCTGCCTGCTCGGTGCGGGTGTCCGGCTCAGGCTGCCGCCGCGCCGCGCGGCACGCGGATCCTAACCGGCCTCCCGCTCGGGTAACTCCGCGTCGCGGTCCGTCAGTTTGCGCAGCATCTCCAGGACGCGGTCGCGGGACTCGTCCGCCGCGTCGATGGCCTCCATGCACTGCCAGTACGTCGCCTCGTCGTCGGCGGCGCAGGCCGCGCCCACGAGGGCGATGCCGGTCTCGCCCAGCAGGGTGCCCAGGCGCATCAGCGCCTGACGGGCGTCGCCCAGTTCGGTGAGCTGGGCGGCGCGCAGCTCACCCGGAGCCAGCTCCGGAGTGCGCAGCACTCCGCAGCCGCGGCCCGCCAGCTCGGTCAACCCGATGGCCTCGCCCCGCAGTTCGGGCGGGCCGTACACCGCGAGACGGCTGCCGATCGCCTGGGCCAGAGCCTGCACCTGCCACACCTCCGTCAGGACCTCCGGCACCTCGCCACCGGCGGCCAGGGCGCGTCCACTCGTCACGATGAGCCGCACAGCGTCCATGCGCTGCCCCCGTCTGTCTCCGACGCGCTCGCGGCGCGTCCGCCCGAACTCCGTTACTCACTACCCAGAGTGAGGGTGTGTGGGGCAAAAAGCCAGAGGAAGGCGGAAATCTTCGGACAACATGACGAGGTCTGGCCGGATTTTGACTGCGGAGAGTGATAGCGGAGTCGTCGGCTCCTCCGGCTAGCCTTCCGGTCCGCCCGCCTCGCCGGTCCCGCCCGCCACGGGGAAGCGGGTCTCGTTGCGCTCGATCTTCGCCTCCAGGGCGGCCAGCGGGTCGACGCCGAGCACGTCGCAGAACTGGAGGAGGTACGCCAGGACGTCGGCGACCTCGTCGCGGACCCGGTGGGCGGTGTCCGGTTCGGTCATCACCCGGGCCGACTGCTCCGCCGTCAACCACTGGAAGATCTCCAGGAGTTCGGACGCCTCCACACTGAGCGCGGCGGCCAGGTTCTTCGGGGTGTGGTACGGCTGCCAGTGGCGTGCGGCGGCGAACGCGGCCAGCCGGCGCCGCAGGGCATCGAGGTCACGGGGATCATCGCTCACGGGCTCAGGTGTACCACCGTGGCCCCGCTCACGGGCTCAGGTGTACCACCGTGACCCCCTGCGTCCGCTCCGCCCACGACGCGTCGGCGACCGCTCCGACGAAGCGGATGTGCCCCCGCTCGCACATCCGCGCCGCCAGCCGGAGCAGTTCGGCGCGCTGGCGCACGTCGAGGCCGCGGTCGAAGCCGTCGGCGAGGACGGTGAGCGTCTGCAGTGCCGCGGGCACCTCACCGGCCGGATCGACCTCCAGCACGCCGGGCCCGGTGAACAGCACGAGCGCGAGGGCGAGGTAGCGCAGTTCGCCGTAGCCGAGGCGGCCGAGGCCGGTGCGGACGCCGTCGCCCCGGTCGATCAGCGCGCGGATCACGCCGCCGACGACGGGTTCGGCCAGGACGTCCTCGACGGGGCCCGCACAGCCGGTGCGTACCGCCGCGACGAACTGCGCGTGCCGCCGACCGCACTCGACGCGGGTGCGCCCCAGCACGTCGGCGAGGTTGTCGCAGCCGCCGAGCAGCCGCCCCGAGCCGGTGGGGACGGGCTCGCGCATCCGGCCCGGCAGCGGATCGCAGGCGAAGACGGAGCGCAGGGCGACGACCATCTGCTCGGCCGCCGCCAGCACCCTGCGCTGCCCGTCCGTCTTGCCGGCCACCCGCAGCGGCAGCAGCGGGGTGCCGAGCCGGTCGTCGGGCAGGGGTGCGCGGGTCACGGGCGCCGACCCGGCCGTGTGCCAGGCGGCCTGCACGGCACGGCGGCCGGGATCGCGCAGGGCGGTCTCGAGCAGCACGACGCCGTCGGCCGTCAGCCGCTCCCCCACGATGCGCAGTTCCGGTTCGGCCTGCACGGCGACGTCCAGGTGCACCGGCCCCTCGGCGCCGTCGGCCGTGCAGCCGATGCGAAAGCCCCGCCGGCGCTGCGCGTCGGGCCGGGCCCGCTCGGGCACGCAGGCGCCCGGATCGGCGAACACCGCGCCGAGTTCCGCGCCGCCGCCGAGCCTGGCCAGGGCGTCGTACGCGCTGAGCGCGCTGGTCTTGCCGCTGCCGCTGGGCCCGGCGAGCACGGTCAGCGGGCCGAGCCGCAGCACGGCGCGGCGGTGCCCGGCGAAGGCGGCCAGCCGGAGCTGGGTGACGCGGGGCCGGCCGGGAAGCGCCCCGGCGGACGCCGTCGGCCCGGCGGGCGCGGAGGACGCCGAGGACGCCGAGGACGCCGGTGACGGGGATGACGCAGGAGACGCGGAGGACGCAGGGGACGCAGGTGACGCAGCCATATGCGGACCGTAGGACTCCGCGGGGCGCCGAACCGTTTTGCCCGAACGGCGTTCCTACGATCGGGGGACCGTGCGGTCAGGGCGGGGGCGACCGTCACTCTCCGGGAGTCGTCGAAACCGGAGCCGTCGCCACCTCGGAGCCGTCACACCCGTCGGACCTCGGGGCCGTCACACCCCTCGGAGCCGTCACACCCCGGGGACCCCCGCCGCGCTCTCCATCAGCCCGTTCACCTCGGTCCCCGCCGGGGTCAGCAGGAAGACGTTGCGGTCCACCCGGTGCATCCCGCTGGCCAGGCCGAAGACGACGCCGGTACTGAAGTCGAGGACCCGCTTGGCGACCTCGCCCTCGGCACTGGTCAGGTCCAGCAGGACCGGGATGCCCGCCATCAGGGTCTCGGCGACCTCGCGGGCGTCCGCGAACACGTTGACCCGCAGCACGACGAACCGGCGCCGCCGCTCCGTCTCCGCCTCCGGCATCGCCCGGTGACCGACCGCCGACGGCCAGGCGTCGCGCCCGCGCAACGGAACGACCTGGGCGAGCCCTTCCCACTGTTCATCGGTGACGTCGTGGCTGTTCACCGGCTCCCCCGATCTCACTCGCCTTCATTGCCTGCACCAGCCAATTCTTACGCCAAGTCACCCGTTCGGCCCAACAGCGACACGGTTGGCGACGCTCCGTGTCCGGTGATTGCCGGGTGCCCGGCGGGGTACTCAGCGACGGCCGCCGGTCCCCGCGCGGGCCCCGCCGCCGTACCGACGGACGTACACACCACACGGAGGAGTGCCCATGGGTGCGCTGGATCTGCCCGAGCCCGTCACGCGGGAAGGGGCACCGCCTCCGGTCGACACCGCCGCGCTGCGGGCGGCCCTGCGTGAGCGGGTGGACGGGGAGATCCGCTTCGACGCCGGGAGCCGGGCGGCCTACTCCACGGACGCGTCGAACTTCCGGCAGACCCCGATCGGTGTGGTCGTCCCGCGCACCCCGGAGGCCGGGGCGGAGGCGGTGGCCGTGGCACGGGAGTTCGGCGCGCCCGTGCTGTCGCGGGGCGGCGGGACGAGCCTGGCGGGGCAGTGCACCAACGCGGGTGTGGTCCTCGACTGGTCGAAGTACTGCACGCGGGTGGAGTCGGTGGACACCGAGGCCCGCACCTGCGTCGTGCAGCCCGGGATCGTGCTCGACGACCTGAACCGGCAGCTCGCGCCGTACGGTCTGCGCTACGGGCCCGAGCCCGCCACCCACGCCAACTGCACGCTCGGCGGCATGATCGGCAACAACTCCTGCGGCGCGACCGCGCAGGCCCACGGCAAGGTCGTCGACAACATCGCCCGCCTGGAAGTGCTGCTGTACGACGGCACCCGTTTCTGGTGCGGCGAGACGAGCGACGAGGAGTACGCCGAGATCGAGCGGCAGGGCGATCTGCGGGCGGCCGTCTACCGGCGGCTGCGCGCGCTGCGCGACACCTACGGGGACGAGGTCCGCCGCCGCTTCCCGGACGTTCCGCGCCGGGTCTCCGGTTACAACCTGGACTCGCTGCTGCCGGAGTTCGGTTTCGACGTGGCCGGGCTGCTGGTGGGCAGCGAGTCGACCCTCGTCACCGTCCTGCGGGCGGAGCTGGAACTGGTGCCGGTGGTACGGGAACGGACCCTGGTGGTGCTGGGCTTCGACACCATCGACAAGGCCGCCGACGCGGTGCCCGAGATCCTGCCGCACGGACCGATCGCGCTGGAGGGCGTCGACGCCCGGCTCGTGCGCGACGAGCGGATCAAACGCCTGAACACGAAGGCGCTGGCCGAGATGCCCGAGGGCGACGCCTACCTGATGGTGCAGTTCGGAGGGGACACCGCCGAGGAGGCCGACGGGCGGGCCCACCGGATGCTGGAGGCGCTGCACCGCTCCGAACACGACGCCGACTGCGCGTTCATGGACGACCCGTCGCACGAGCAGGACCTGTGGCAGGTCCGCGAGGCCGGACTCGGCGCCACCGCGCACATCCCGGGCAAGCCCGACACCTTCGAGGGCTGGGAGGACTCGGCGGTCTCGCCGGAGAAGCTGGGCGACTACCTGCGCCGACTGCGGGCGCTGTTCGACGAGTTCGGTTACCTGAGCGACACCGGCCCCAGCCTGTACGGCCACTTCGGGCAGGGCTGCGTGCACACCCGCATCCCGTTCGACCTGTACACCGCGGACGGCGTGGCGACGTACCGGCGGTTCATGGAGCGGGCGGCCGACCTCGTCGTCGGGTTCGGCGGCTCGCTCTCCGGCGAGCACGGGGACGGGCAGAGCCGCGGGGAGCTGCTCGCCCGCATGTTCGGCGACCGGCTCGTCGAGGCGTTCGGGCGGCTCAAGGCCGTCTTCGACCCGCACAACCGGATGAACCCGGGGAAGGTCGTCGCGCCGTACCGGCTGGACGAGAACCTGCGTCTGGGGGGCGACTGGGCCCCGTTCGAGCCCCGCGACCTGCGTTTCCGGTTCCCGCACGACGGGGGTTCGTTCTCGCAGGCCGCCAACCGCTGCGTCGGTGTCGGCAAGTGCCGGCAGCACACCAGCGACGGCACCGTGATGTGCCCGTCGTACCAGGTGACACGGGAGGAGGAGCACTCGACGCGGGGCCGGGCCCGGCTGCTGTTCGAGATGCTCGACGGCCACGGGGACGGTGCGATCCGGGACGGCTGGCGTTCGGAGGCGGTCAAGGACGCCCTCGATCTGTGCCTGTCCTGCAAGGGCTGCAAGAAGGACTGTCCGGCGGACGTGGACATGGCCACGTACAAGGCGGAGTTCCTGTCCCACCACTACGAGGGCCGCCCGTGGCGCAGGCCGCGCTCGGACTGGTCGATGGGCTGGCTGCCCGCGCTCGCCCGGGTCGTGGGCCGCGCCCGGCTCGGGCCGGTCGTCAACGCCCTCACCCACGCCCCGCTGCTGTCGAAGGCCGCGGTGCTGCTGGCGGGGGTGGCGGACCGGGAGGTACCGCTGTTCGCGGAGCGGACCTTCGAGCAGTGGTTCGCGGACCACGAGCCGGAGGGCGACGGGCACCGCGGGCCGGTACTGCTGTGGCCGGACACCTTCACCAACCACTTCCACCCGCACGTCGGCCGGGCGGCGGTACGGCTCCTGGAGCACGCCGGCTGGCGGGTGGAACTGCCGGACGAGCCGCTGTGCTGCGGGCTGACCTGGATCTCCACGGGGCAGCTGGGCACGGCGGAGAAGGTCCTCACCCGGACCGTGCGCGCTCTGGCGGACCATGTGCGGGCGGGCGGCCTGGTGGTGGCGCTGGAGCCCAGCTGCACGGCCGTGTTCCGGTCGGACGCCGGGGAGATGTTCCCCGGCGACCAGGACGTGCGCCGGCTGGCCGAGCGGACGGTGACGCTGTCGGAGCTGCTCACCGAGCACTCCCCCGGCTACGAGCCGCCCCAGGTCCCCGGCCGGTCCGCGCGGGCGCTGGCCCAGGTGCACTGCCACCAGCACGCCGTACTGGGCTGGGACGCCGACCGGGAGCTGCTGCGCCGGGCCGGGGTGGACGCGGAGCGGCTCGACTCCGGTTGCTGCGGCCTGGCCGGGAACTTCGGCTTCGAACGCGGTCACCTGGACGTCAGCGAGGCGTGCGCGGAGCGGGTGCTGCTGCCGCGGCTGCGGGAGGAGGACGAGTCGACCGTCGTCCTCGCGGACGGCTTCAGCTGCCGTACGCAGATCCACGAGTTCGACAGCGGCGGACACGAGGGCGTCCACCTCGCGGAGCTGCTGGCCTCGGCCCTGCCGGGCACCGCGACCGCCGAGGTCCCGGGCAGCGCGTACGGCACCGCGCCGGGCGCCCGTCCCGCGGTTCCCGGCCGCCGGGCCCGGTCCCTGGCCCTCGCGGGCACGGCGGCGGCCGCCGCGGGCGCCGTGGGGGCGGCGGCGGTGCTGGTCCGGAACCTGCGCCGCCGTTGAGCCCGGACACGACGGCGGTCACCGCCGCCGGCGCGGGGTGACCGCCGTCGTGGGTGGGAGGGTTCAGGTCCGGGACGGGTGCTCCTGGCGGCTGGCCAGGGCCCAGATCACGAACACGTCGATCGCCATCATGATCACGGACCAGACGGGCGAGTACGGCAGGAAGAGGAACTGGGCGACCAGGCTCAGCGAGGCCAGGACGATACCCGCCACCCGCGCCCAGGCCATGTCCTTGAGCAGGCCGAACCCGGTGACGAACACGAGGGCGCCCAGGATGACGTGGACGATCCCCCAGCCGGTGAGGCTCATCTCGTAGACGTAGGTGCCGATACGGGCGTACACGTCGTCCTCGGCGATGGCCGCGATGCCCTGCAGGACGGCGAGGGCGCCGTTCAGCAGCAGCAGTACGCCCGCGAAGACGACCCCTCCGGTCACCCAGCCGCTGGTGCGGTCGCCCGAGCGCTGAGCCCAGGAGGCGTCGCCGCGGGACGGCCGGCCGGGCGTGGGTTCGGCGTGCTGGCTCATGAGCGGAGTCCTTTCTGTGTCCCCCGTACGGGGCAGCTGCCCACCGGCGCCGACGGCACCGACAGGTCGTTCCGAGCCTGCGGGCGTCCGGGCTCCCCGGCCACGCGGGTACGCCGAACGGGTGAACCGCGCGCCGGTCCTGCGCATGCGGGGGCTCGCGGACTCGCGTTGACTGAACGGCACCCGCGGCTGCCCGCGACCGACCGGCGACGGGACCGGCGGGGCCGGCGACGGAGCGCGGCGCGGACGAAGGAGGGCATGTGACGAGTCGGCCGCTGTCCCGACTGTCCCGGCGGGGCCCGCTGGCCCGGGGGTGCTTGCTGGCCCGGGGGTGCTTGCTGTCCCGGCGGGGTCGGCTGCCCCGGTCGGTCGGGCTCTCCCGGCGGGGCCCGCGCGGGCCGGTTCGGTGAGCGGGCCCGCGAACGCCGCCGCGGACCGGGCTGAGCAGTCCCTGCGGCAGACCCTGCTCAGCCCCGGCTACCGGCGGCTGTTGCTGCTGTGCGTGCTGCTGGGCGTGCCCATCGCGCTGGCCTGCTTCTTCTTCGTCGGCCTCCAGCACGAGTTGCAGCACTGGGTGTGGACCTCGCTGCCCGAGGCGGCCGGTTACGACACGCCGCCCTGGTGGTGGCCGCTGCCCGCGCTGCTCCTGGCCGGGCTGATCCTGGCGCCGATCGTGACCCGGATGCCGGGCGGCGGCGGCCATCTCCCGGTGAACGGCCTGGGCGGTGCGCCGGTCGGCCCGCGTGCCCTGCCCGGCGCGGTGCTCGCCGCGCTGGCCACGCTGCCGCTCGGCGTGGTGCTGGGTCCGGAGGCTCCGCTCATGGCCGTCGGCAGCGGGCTCGCCCTGCTGGCGGTGCGGCGGGCAGGTGCGGGCGGCGACCAGCGGGCGAGCGCGATCCTCGCCACGGCCGGCTCCACCGCCGCGATCTCCACCATTCTCGGCGGTCCGGTCGCGGCGGCGGTCCTGCTCATCGAGGGGGCCGGGCTCGCCGGGGCGCAGATGGTCACGCTGCTGCTGCCGTGTCTGCTGGCCAGCGCGACGGGCGCGCTGGTCTTCACCGGCTTCGGGCAGTGGACGGGGCTGGACATCGGCGCGTTGGCCCTGCCCGATCTGCCGCCGCAGGCCGGTCCGGACGCGGGCGACTTCCTGTGGGGTCTTCCCACGGCGGCCCTGATCGCCGTACTGGTCACGCTGGCCCGGGGGCTGGGCCATCGCACCGTCACCTGGACCCGGCACCGCAGGGCCACCCGCACCGTCGTGTGCGCCACCGCCGTCGGCGTCTGCATCGCCGCGTACGCGCTCATCACGGGCCGCTCCCCGGCCGAGGCGGCGCTGTCCGGCCAGGCCGCCCTCGCCCAGCTCGCCGCGCACCCCCACGCGTGGTCCGTCGGGGCGCTCGTCGCGCTGGTCGCGTGCAAGGGACTGGCCTGGGGCATCGCGCTGGGGGCGCTGCGCGGCGGCCCGATCTTCCCGTCGGTGCTGCTGGGCGCGGCGACCGCCCTGGCCTGCTCCGGGCTGCCCGGGTTCGGCGCGACCCCGGCCCTCGCCCTCGGCATCTCCGCCGCGGCGGCCGCGGTGACGGGGCTGCCGCTGGCCAGCGCGGTCCTGGCGGTGCTGCTGATGGGCCGGGACGCCCACGACCAGACGCCGCTGATCGTCATGGCGTCGGTCGTCTCCTTCGTCGTCGCCCAACTGGTGCGCCGGACCGGGCCGGAGGCGGGCAGGGCACCGAAGGAGGCGGCGGAGGCGCCACGGTGACCGGCCGGATGCGGACAGGGTGGTCAGGTCCCCCGGATCAGCGGGGCCGGTTCCGCCGATCCGGGTGCTCCGCGGCACAGGCGCGCGGAGATCTTCGCCACGTCGGGCGCGGAGGGGCGGTGGCGGATGTCGGACCGGTGGCGCCTTGCGTTTTCGCAGGCCCCGGGCCTCTTCGACGGCCCGGCGGGGCGTCCGCCCGGCGTGCGGCCCGCTTGTGCCCGGCCCCGTGTGAGCACTACTGTCGCCACGCCTTGGTGAACGGGAAATCCGGTGTGATGCCGGTGCGGCCCTCGCCACTGTGAATCGGGAAGTCCGGCTCCGGCCCTCGCGGGCAGCCACTGGATCGCTTGCGGTCCGGGAAGGCGGAGCACGGGCGGTGGTACCCGTAAGCCAGGAGACCGGCCAAGGCGCGTCGTCCATCCACGAGGTGCTGGAGAGGGTCTGCTGAGCCATGCACATAGCCGAGGGCTTTCTGCCACCGGCGCACGCGATCGCCTGGGGTGTCGCGTCCGCGCCGTTCGTCGTCCACGGAGTCCGGTCACTCACCCGTGAGGTCAGGGAGCACCCGGAGAGCACCCTGCTCCTCGGGGCCTCGGGGGCCTTCACGTTCGTCCTGTCGGCCCTGAAGCTGCCTTCGGTCACCGGGAGTTGTTCCCACCCGACCGGCACCGGTCTGGGCGCCGTCCTGTTCCGGCCGCCGATCATGGCGGTACTGGGCACCATCACCCTGCTCTTCCAGGCGCTGCTGCTCGCCCACGGCGGGCTGACCACGCTCGGGGCCAACGTCTTCTCGATGGCCATCGTCGGCCCCTGGGCCGGTTACGGCGTCTACCGCCTGCTGCGCCGCTTCGATGTGCCGTTGATGGTCACCGTGTTCTTCGGGGCGTTCGTCGCCGACCTGTCCACCTACTGCGTCACCAGCGTGCAGCTGGCGCTGGCCTTCCCCGACCCGAGCAGCGGTTTCCTGGGCGCGCTCGGCAAGTTCGGCTCGATCTTCGCCGTCACGCAGATCCCGCTGGCGGTGAGCGAGGGCCTGCTCACCGTGATCGTCATGCGACTGCTGGTGCAGTCCAGCAAGGGTGAACTGACCCGGCTGGGCGTGCTCCTGACGAAGGCGCCGGCGGGTAGCGGGAACAAGGAACAGGCGGTGGCCCGATGAGCCGGAACGCGAAGATCAACGCCCTGCTGCTGCTCGCCGTCGCCGCGCTGGCGGTGCTGCCGCTGGTGCTGGGGCTGGGCGACCACAAGGAGGAGCCGTTCGCCGGTGCGGACGCGGAGGCGGAGACGGCGATCACCGAGATCGAGCCGGACTACGAACCGTGGTTCTCCCCGCTGTACGAACCGCCCTCCGGGGAGATCGAGTCGGCGCTGTTCGCGTTGCAGGCCGCGCTCGGCGCGGGCGTGCTGGCGTACTACTTCGGGCTGCGCCGGGGCCGGCGGCAGGGTGAGGAGCGGGCGTCGACGGCGGCGACGGCGGCTCCGCGGGACACCCCCGGTGGGGACTGAGTGCTGCCGATCGACGCGGCGGCGCACAGCAGTCGCTGGCGCCGCCGGCACCCCGTGGACAAGGCCGTGCTCGGGCTCGGTCTGACCGTGCTCGCGATCTCGCTGCCGCCGTGGCCCGGCGCGGCACTGGTGCTGGTGACGGCGCTGATCGTGCTGCTCGGCCCGGCGGGTGTGCCCGGACGCCGGCTGTGGCGGGCGTACCGGGTGCCGTTGGGATTCTGTGTGACGGGGGTGCTGCCACTGCTGGTGCAGGTCGGGGGCCCGGACGGGTTCCTGTCGGCGGCGGACGGCGGTGCGGTGCGCGCGGGTGAGCTGCTGCTGCGCACCTCGGCGGCCTCGCTCGGGGTGCTGCTGTTCGCGTTCACCACGCCGATGTCCGACCTGTTGCCGCGGCTGGTGCGGGCCGGGGTGCCGGCGCCGGTCGTGGACGTGGCGCTGGTGACGTACCGGATGAGTTTCCTGCTGCTGGACTCGGTGCGCCGGATCCGCGAGGCGCAGGCCGCGCGGCTGGGGCACACCACCCGGGCGGCGACCTGGCGTTCGCTCGGCGGGCTCGGGGCCACCGCGTTCGTGCGGGCCTTCGACCGGGCGGCTCGGCTCCAGTCGGGGCTCGCCGGGCGCGGTTACGACGGCACGCTGCGCGTGCTGGTGCCCGAGGCGCGGCTCTCGGTGCCGTTCACGGCGGCGAGTGTCGCGCTCCTCGCGGTGCTGGCCGGTCTCACCCTCGTACTGGAAGGACCCCTGTCGTGAGCGGACCGGCGCTGTCACCGGAACCGGCCCTGGTCGCCCTGCGGGGTGCGTCCTTCGCGTACGAGGAGGGCCCCGACGTGCTGGCGGGGCTGGACTTCGCGGTGCGCGAGGGACGTGCGCTGGCGTTGCTCGGCCGCAACGGCAGCGGCAAGACCACCTTGATGCGGCTGCTCAGCGGCGGACTGCGGCCGCGGGCGGGGTCGTTGACGCTCGGCGGCGAGCCGGTGACGTACGACCGCAAGGGGCTGACCCGGCTGCGGACCACGGTGCAGCTGGTGGTGCAGGACCCGGACGACCAGCTCTTCGCCGCCTCGGTCGGCCAGGACGTGTCCTTCGGGCCGCTGAACCTCGGCCTGCCGGACGCGGAGGTGCGCTCCCGGGTCGGGGAGGCGCTGGCCGCGCTGGACATCGCGGCGCTGGCCGACCGGCCCACGCACCTGCTGTCGTACGGGCAGCGCAAGCGGACGGCGATCGCCGGGGCGGTCGCGATGCGGCCCCGGGTGCTGATCCTCGACGAGCCGACCGCCGGGCTCGACCCGGACGGGCAGGAGCGGCTGCTCGCCACCCTGGACCGGCTGCGCGCCGCGGGCACCACCGTGGTGATGGCCACCCACGACGTCGACCTCGCCCTGCGCTGGTCCGACGACGCCGCCCTGCTCACCCCGGACGGTGTGCGCACCGGCCCGACCGCGCCGACGCTGGCCCGCACCGACCTGCTGCGGCAGGCCGGGCTGCGGCTCCCGTGGGGCGTCGCGGCGACCGGGCTGCTGCGGGCCCGCGGCCTGCTGGCGGACTCGGCGACGGGCCCGCGCACGGCGGAGGAGCTGGCGGCGCTGGCCGACTGACGGGGTGTGCGCCGGCACCCGGAGCACCGCCCGGACCCGCGCACACCCCGGGACCGGGTCAGCCCTGTGAGCGGGCGGGCTCGGTCTCCCGGTCCTGCCCCACGCCGCGCACCGTGTCCTCGTCGGCCTGCTGCCGGGCCCGGCGGCCGGGCAGGACGGCGAGGACGATCAGGGTGCCGGCGGCCATGATGACGCCGCCGACGAGACTGGTCGTCGAGACGCCGTGCGCGAAGGCCTTGTTCACGGCGTCGGTGAGGGCGTGCGCCTGCTCGGGACCCGCGGCCGGGTCGGTGGCGAGCCGCCGGGCGACGGCCAGTCCGCCGCCCACGGAGTCCTGGGCGGTGTCGAGGGCGGCGGCCGGGAGCCGGTCGCCGACGAGGCCGGCCAGTTCGTCGCGGTAGGCGGTGCCGAGCAGGGAGCCCAGCACGGCGATGCCCAGCGAGCCGCCCAGTTCCAGCGCGGTGTCGTTGGCGCCGCCGCCGACGCCCAGTTCGCTCTCCGGGAAGGAGCCCATGATGGTGTCGGTCGCCGGGGAGACGCTCAGGCCGATGGCGAGTCCGAGCAGCAGCATCGGGGCGAGGAAGTCGGCGTAGGTGGAGCCCTGCTCGATCAGGACGAGCAGGAAGACGCCGACGGTGCCGATCGCCATGCCGGAGCCGACCATGGCCCTCACGCCGAGCTTCGGCGTCAGCCGGCCGGTCACCGCGGCGCCCACGAACACGGCCCCGGCCAGCGGCAGCAGCCGTACGCCGGTCTCCAGCGCGCCGTAGCCGAGCACGAACTGCAGGAACTGCGTGGCGTAGTAGATGGCGCCGTAGGTGCCGAAGAAGAAGAACAGCACCGCCAGCATGGAGCCGCTGAAGGGCCGCAGCAGGAACCTGCGCACGTCGAGCATGGGGTGCGGGTGGCGCAGCTCCCAGGCCACGAAGGCGATCAGGCCGACCCCGGCGACGACGGCCCCGGTGACCGGTCCCGCGCCCCAGCCGAAGTGCGGGCCCTCGATGGTGGCGTAGACGAGGCTGCCGACGGAGACGATCGAGAGCAGACCGCCGACGTAGTCGATGCGGCCCTGGCCGGCCGCCCTGGACGGCGGTACGAGGACCAGCGCGCCGATGACGGCGAGGACCGCGACGGGGACGTTGACCAGGAAGGTCGAGCCCCAGGCGTGGTCCTCAAGGAGCCAGCCGGCGACCAGCGGGCCGACCGCGATGGCGAGTCCCGAGGTGGCGGTCCAGGCCGTGATGGCACGGGCCCGCTCGCCCTTGGGGAAGACCGCGACCAGCAGGGACAGGGTGGCCGGCATGACGACGGCGGCGCCGACGCCCATGACCGCGCGGGCCGCGACGACCAGCCCCGTCTCGTGGACCAGACTGCCCATCACCGAACCGCCCGCGAAGATCACCAGACCGGTGACCAGGGCGCCGCGGCGGCTGTACTTGTCGCCTATCGCGCCGAGCACCAGCATCAGCGCGGCGTAGGGGACGGTGTAGCCGTCGATGACCCATTGCAGGTCGCTGCTGCTCAGCCCGAGGTCGGCCGTCATGTCCGGGGCGGCCACGATCAGCGACGTGTTGGCCATGACGACGATCAGCAGGCTCAGGCAGAGGACCAGGAGAGCCCACCAGCGCCGGGCGTAGGGCCCGGACATCTTCTCGACGGGGGTGGTGGCCAGTAGGGGCATGAAGGCTCCCGGATACGAACGAGGGCAAGTTAATTGCCCATAGATGAGCAGACAAGAGCAGCGTAGTTTGTTGCACATGGACGTGCAAATAAGGCGCCCCCCGGCGGGGGGCGCCTTACTGAACGGGTGGGTGGCCTACTCGGCCGGAACCGCCGTGGCCGGCACCGCCGGGCCCACGCTCTCGACCACGGTCCGCGCGGCCCGCTCCGGCACCCCGGCCGCCATGAGGATGGCGGCGGCGGCCCGGGTGCCGTCGTCCTCCAGGGCTCCGGTGTTGACCTGCTCCAGCAGCGCCACGACCATCGCTTCGAGTCCCGCGCTCAGCACGGCGGGCGGCAGGTGGGCCGGGAAGACCCCGTCCCGCTGGCCGCGCTCCAGGATGGCGGTGACCTCGGCGCGGGCCGGGGCCAGGATCTCCGCCACGCGCTCCACGCCCAGATCGTGCCGGGCCAGGGCCAGCAGCATCCGGTAGCGGTCGCCCACGGGCCACATCAGCAGCGTGAAGTGCGCGAGCGCCCGGTCGGCGGGCGCGCCCGGCTCCGCCGCCTCGGCCATCGCGCCGCGCAGCACCTCGGACGCCTCCTCGGCGAGGGCTTCGAGCAGCGCCGCCCGGCCCGGGAAGTGGCCGAAGAGGGTGCGCCGTACGACACCGGCGGCCCGGGCCAGCTCCTCCAGGGTGGTGTCCGGGTTCCGCCCCAGCTCCCGGCGGGCAGTGGCCAGGATGCGCGCCCGGTTGGACCGCGCGTTGCGCCGCTGCGGTTCACGGGCGACGGGCTTGGTCACGGCAACCTCGGGGCGGGACGACGCGGGGAGGGGCGCCAGAGATACGGGCGCGGGCCGTCCATTCTGTCACGGGGCGCCACGAGCGGGACGCCGAGCAGGACGCCGAGCGGGACGAGGCGACACCTCCGGCCGCCCCGCGCCGCTACGCGCTTTTGGCCGCGTCCTTGGCTCTGCCGCGCCGGACGGCGGCGACCGCGGCGAGCACCGTCCCCACGGCCACGACCAGCAGGCCGCGCAGCCACACCTCGGCCTCGATCTGCGTGGCGAGCGCGACGCAGGACGCGGCGCCGAGCACCGGGAGCACGGTCGGAGTCCGGAAGTGGTCGGCTTCGCCCCGGTCGCGGCGCAGCACCAGGACGGCCGTGTTGACCATGAGGAAGACCACGAGCAGCAGCAGGACCAGGGTGGAGGCGAGGGTGGCGACACTGCCGGTGAGCGCGAGCAGCATCGACAGCAGGGTGGTGACGGCGATCGCGATCCACGGCGTACGACGGCCCGGCAGCACCCGGGTCAGCGCGGCCGGAAGCAGCCCGTCGCGGGCCATGCCGTAGGCCAGGCGCGAGGACATGATGCCGGTGAGCAGCGCGCCGTTCGCGACGGCGACCAGCGCGATGGCGCTGAACAGCCGGGTCGGGACGCCGCCGGCCTCCTTGACGACCTCCAGCAGCGGCCCGCTCGACCCGGCCAGCCGGTCCGTCGGCACCGCGGCGGACGCCGCGAGGCCCACCAGCACGTACACGGCGCCCGCGGTGGCGAGGGCGCCGAACAGGGCGCGCGGGTAGGAGCGTCGCGGGTCGCGGGTCTCCTCGGCGACGTTCACCGAGGTCTCGAAGCCGACGAAGGAGTAGTACGCCAGGACCGAGCCGCTCAGTACGGCCGCCGCCGCGCCCTTCTCCGGCGTGCCGAGCTGCCCGAGCCGGCTCACGTCGCCGTCGCCGCGCAGCAGCAGCCAGGCACCGAGGACGACGATGACGAGGAGGCCCCCGACCTCGACCACGGTGGCGACGACGTTGGCCCGGGTGGACTCCTTGATGCCGCGCGCGTTGACCAGCGCGAGCAGGGCGAGGAACAGCACGGCGACGAGCCCGACCGGCAGCGTCACGAAGGCGGACAGGTAGTCGCCCCCGAAGCCGCGGGCCAGCGCCGCGACGGAGACGATGCCGGCGGCGAGCATGCAGAAACCGGCGACGAACCCGGCGAACGGCCCGAAGGCGCGGGTGGCGTAGTGCGAGGCGCCGCCCGCCCTGGGGTACTTCGTGGCCAGCTCGGCGTAGGAGGCGGCCGTCAGCATCGCCAGCAGCAGCGCGACGGCGAGCGGCACCCACACCGCTCCCCCGGCGTCGGCGGCCACCTGGCCGACCAGCACGTAGACGCCCGCGCCGAGCACGTCGCCCAGGATGAAGAAGTACAGCAGCGGGGTGGTCAGCGCGCGCTTGAGGGCCGGGGTGTCCGGGGCGCCGGCCGCCTGTGGTGTTCCGAGTCTCGCCATGCCGCCTCAGGTTTCCCGCCGGGCGGAAATCACGCCCCGGCCGGTGCCGGAAATCAGCCGGTGACCTCCCCGTTCTCGGTGTCGCCCGCCGGTCGGCCCCCGTCGCCCGTCACCCACACGCCCGCGCACGCGGCGGTGGTCACCGCGCGCGCCGCGCGGTCGGCGTCGGCGTCGGACAGGGACCGGCCCGTGTTGAGCAGCGCGTAGTAGAGCGGAGCGGAGACGGCCGCCACGACGCCGTGCGGGTCGGTGCCGGCCGGGACTTCGCCCCGCGCGACGGCGTCCCGCACACAGCCGGACCACTCGTCGACGCGGACGGCGTAGAAGCGGTGCAGTGCCTCGGCCGCCTGCTCGTTGCAGAGCGAGGCCGCGATCAGCGCCTTGAACAGGCGCCCCTGGCGGGGGTCGTTGAGCGTCCGGACGACGAGGCGCGCGTTCGCCCGCAGGTCCTCCTCCAGGGTGCCGGTGTCGGCACGGGGCAGCGACTGGTCCGCCATGTCCGCCAGCAGGTCGGCGGCGAGACCCCCGGGGCTCCCCCAGCGGCGGTAGACCGTCGTCTTGCCGACGCCCGCGCGGCGGGCGATCTCGCCCAGGTCGAGCGTGTCGAAGCCGTCGGTGGCGAGCGTGTCGCCCGCCACCTGGAGAACGGCCTCGCGGATACGGGCGGTGCGCCCTCCCGGGCGCAAGGTCCCGGGGGCGGCTGGGTCCGGCATGACGACTCCTTCTCTTTCCGCACAGCGTGCTCGCGACGCCATGACCCCCACCTTATCGGAACCACAGTTCCCTTACCGGCTCGACCGTGCTAGCTTCTCCCTCGTAACGGCACCACAGACCCATTAGCCCCTCGGAGGGGAATGCCATGTCCATCACCGAACGCGCGTCGAGGCCGGCCGCAGGTCCCGGCACGGCCTCCGGCCCGCTCGCGGCCGGGCCCGGATCCCAGCGGCTCACCGGCCGTACGAAGCTGGTCCTCGCGGTGCTGCTGGTCGCCCAGTTCATGCTGGCCGTCGACTTCTCGATCCTGAACGTCGCGCTGCCCGCGATCGGTGACGGACTCGGCTTCTCCCTCGCCGACCTTCAGTGGGTCGCCACCTCCTTCGCCCTGTCGGCCGCGGGCTTCACCCTCTTCTTCGGCCGCATCGGCGACCTGATCGGCCGCAAGAAGATCTTCATCGGCAGTCTCGGCCTGCTGGGCCTCGCCTCGCTGCTCGGCGGTCTCGCCACCAGCCCCGAGGTGCTCCTGGCCGCCCGGGTGGCCCAGGGCCTGGCCACGGCCGCCGCCACCCCGGCGGGTCTGTCCCTGCTGACGACCTCCTTCGCCGAGGGACCGCTGCGGCAGAAGGCGCTCGGCATCAACGGCGCGCTGATGTCGGCCGGCTTCACCACGGGCGCGATCCTCGGTGGTGTCCTGACCGACCTGCTCTCCTGGCGGTGGGCCTTCTTCGTCAACGTGCCCGTCGCCCTCGCCGTCGTCCTCGTCGCCCCGGCCGTCATCAAGGAGTCCCGGCCCGCCACCCGCCCCACCCTCGACCTGCCCGGCGCGCTCACCGTCACCCTCGGTCTGCTGGGTCTCGTCTACGGCATGACCCAGGCCGGCGAGTACGGCTGGACCCACCCGCACGCACTGGCCGGTCTGCTCGCGGGCGTGCTCCTCCTGACCGCGTTCGTCCTGATCGAGCGGCGGGTCGCCGCGCCGCTGGTGCCGCTCGGCACGCTCGGGCGCCGCAACGTGGCCTTCGGCAACCTGCTGGGCCTGCTCGCCTTCGTCACCGAGACCTCGCTGGTCTACCTGCTCACCCTGTACCTGCAGAAGACCCTGGGCTTCTCCCCCCTCGCGGCCGGCGTCACCTTCGGCGTGCTCGGCGCGGGCACCGTCGTCGGCGGTCTACTCGCCCCCGGGCTGCTCGCCAGGACGTCCACGCTGACCGTGCTGGTCGGCGGCGGCCTCGTCCAGGCGGTCTTCACCGCGGCCCTGCTCTTCCTCGGTACGACGACGGGGGCGTCCCTCGCCCTGCTGTTGCCCGCGACGTTCTTCGGCGGAGTCGGCAACATGCTGGTGATCGTCGGCTTCATGGTCACGGCCACCAGCGGGCTTCCGGACTCCGAACAGGGACTTGCCACCGGCCTGGCCTCGATGTCCCAGCAGGTCGGCATCACCATGGGAACGCCCATCATGTCCGCCGTCGCCACCGCCGGCACCGCGGGCGCGGCCACCGCCTCCTCCATCCACCACGGCGTCACCACGGCCATCGCCGTCAACGCGGCCCTCGTGCTCCTCGGAGTCGCCGTCGCCGCGCTCTTCCTGCGGCGCCGCACCGGAACTCCGTCCGCCTGACTGCGCACCGGCGCTTCCCTCCGCCGCCGCCCCCCTCCGGGACGGCGGCGCTGCCGTGCCCGGTGCCGAGGGCGGGGCGGTCCCGACTCCGGACGCCTCGCCCGCTCGCGCCGTTCATCGGCCGGCGAGGCCGCGCAGCCGTTCGTTGCGCCGCTCCAGGGCCTGCCTCGTGGCCGGGAAGAGGGTGCCGGCGCCCTCGCCGACCCGGTCCTGGGTGCGGGTCACGAGGTCGCGCGTCCCGTGCTCGTAGGCGGCGAAGCCCTCGGCGTGCCCCCGGCCCGCCAGGGAGCGGGCGAGGTGGTACGCGCCGGTCAGGGCGAGACTGGTGCCCTGACCGGTGAGGAACGAGGGGGCGTGCGCCGCGTCGCCCAGCAGCGCGACCCGGCCGTGGGACCAGCGGGGCATGCGGATCTGGCCGACCGCGTCGAAGAACACGTCGTCCGCGTCGTGGAGGGCGGCCAGGATGTCCGGGACCTTCCATCCCGCGCCGGTGAACGCCTCGGCGACGAGCGCCCGTCGGGCGTGCGGGCCCCCGGCGGCCTGCTGGGGCGGCTCGGGCCGGGCGAAGGTCAGGAAGGCATGCACTTCGTCGTCGTCGCCCACGGCGTAGAGGGCGGCGGCTCTGCCCGGGGTGTTCCACAGGACCGTCTCGTGGGAGAGGCGGAGGGTGTTGGGCATGGTGAACACGGCGAAGCAGTGACCGAGGTACCGGTGGAACCGCTCCTCGGGACCGAACAGCATCTCCCGGGTGCGCGAGTGCATGCCGTCCGCGCCGAAGACCAGGTCGAACGTGCGGCTGCCGCCGCCGCGGAAGGTGACGTCGACACCGTGGCCGGACTGGTCGAGGGTGTCGATGGAGTCGTCGAACAGGAACTCCACGTCGTCCCGCACCGCCGCGTACAGCGCGTCGGTCAGGTCGCCGCGCCGTATCTCCAGGTCACGTCCGGTGGCGCCGCCGGTGACGGTGTGCGGGTGGAGCGAGGCGATCTCGGCGCCGTCCGCGTGGAGGAAGGTGAGACGGCGCAGGTCGATGTGCGCGTCCCGCAGCCGCGGCAGGATGCCCATCTTCTCCACGACGTCGAGCGCGGGGCCGCGTACGTCGACGGGATAACCGCCGCTGCGCACGGTCGGTGCCTTCTCCACCACGGTGACCGCGTATCCGTGGCGGTTCAGCCAGTAGGCGAGGGCGGGACCGGCGATGCTCGCGCCGGAGACGAGGACCTCGGGCCGGGGCGTGGTGCGGGTCATGCGGTGACTCCCTTGCGCAGGGTGCGGGTGACGAAGAGGGCCAGCGACGTGACGACGCCGGCGAGGACGAATCCGGTGACGTAGGCCGATTCGGCGGCGACCTCCGACCCGGAAGGGGTGGCGGCGGTGAGGAGCGCGCCGCCGAGCTGCCCGCCGACGGCGTAGCCGAGGACGCGGCTGACCAGGATGAGGCTGGTGGCGATGCCGGTGTCGTTCCGGTGGACCGCGGTGGCGGTGCTGGTCATCAGCGCGGTGACGCACAGGCCGTTGGCCAGCGCGATCAGCGCCTTGCCGACGACGAGGTGCCAGATCTCGGAGTGCACGGCCGCCACGGCGACCAGGGACCCGGCCATCATGACGACGCCGGTGTTGACCACGGCGCGCGAGCCGAAACGCCGGTCACCGATCCCGCCGAGCGGTCCGGCCAGCGTCGCGGCGACGGCGCCGGGCAGCAGGAAGAAGCCGATCTCGGTGGCGCTCGCCCCGAATCCGTACCCGTCGCCGCGCTCGTCGAGCAGTTGCGGCACGAGATAGACCGCCATCGCGGTGCCGAGGCAGATCACGAACGTCAGCAGGCACGCCTTCCAGATCGCGGGCCGGGCCAGCATGCGCAGGTCGGTCATCGGTGCGGCGGCCCGCCGTTCGACCCGCACCCACCCGGTGACGAACGCGGCCAGCACGAGTGCGAGGACGACGAACACGACCGGTTGCGCGGCCGCTTCGGGCGCCAGCGCGAGGACGAGCATGAGGGTGGTCAGCATCCCGCTCAGGAGCAGCAGGCCGGGCCAGTCGATCCCGGCGCCGTCCGTCCGGCCCGGCGGGTCGGCGGGCATCAGCCGGTTCACGAGCAGGGTGGATCCGAGGACCGCGCCGGTCGGCAGCGCGAACATCCAGTGCCGGGAGAGCTGTTCCGCCACCGGACCGGCCGACAGCATGCCGGCCATCGACCCGCCGACGAAGAGCCCGCTGACCACTCCGATGGCCACCTTGGACTCGCCGGCCGGCAGGTGCCTGCGGACCACGACGAACGACAGGGGCAGCGCGCCGATCATCGCGCCTTGCAGGACCTGACCGAGCAGCAGCACGGGCAGGTTCGGGGCAAGGGCGGACACCGTGCCGCCGACCGAGACCACCGCCATCAGACGGATCAGCACCTTCTTCCCGCCGTAGCGGTCGCCGAACTTGCCCGCGAGGGGGGTGACGAGCGCGCCGGTGATGAGCGGGACGATGCTGAGCAGTGCTCCCTCGGACTGGCTCATGTCCAGTTCGCGTTCCAGGAGCGGGATCGTCGGTGACACCACCGACTCCAGCGCGCCGGTGGACAGCGCCAGCAGGCCGAGGGCTCCGACCGCTGCCCTGCTGACGCGGGCCGGTGGGGCCAGGGTGGTGGTCATGGGCGTCCTGCCGCGGCCGCGCCGGCCGGCTCACCGGTGTCGTGCTCTTCCTGTCGGGTCGTCATCCCCGCCTCCTCGTCCGTGCGGGCGCCGTCCTCGGGTGGTACGGCGGCCCTTGGGTGACGGGTGGAAGAGTGCGGTGACGCCCGCGCACCGGGCGTCATACCGGGGAGCCAAGCTGGGGGTGCTACCGGGGTAGGGGGCAGTGGCGGCCGAGGCGGTCAGCGGTGGCCGCCGGGCGGCGGCGGGAGCCGGTCGAAGGGCCGGTGCCGGTCAGAGGTGGGTGCCGGTCAGAGGTGGGCGCCGATCCGCAGGAAGGCCTGGAGCAGCGGCGCGGCCGGTACGGCCGGGGAGACGACCTGGGAGCCGAAGTGCACGGCGACCATGTCGAGGCCGGGGGGACCAGGAGCCGCTGCCCGTGGATGCCGCTGGCCAGGCGGGTTGATCCTGAGGCCCCCCGGAGGGATGCGCGGCGGCCGTCAGGCGGGGGCCGCTCGGCCTTCCATCAGAGCGCGGATCGCGGACAGGACGCCTTCCAGGGCTCCGGGCGCCGCGGCGAGGGCGGTCAGGGAGACCGAAGGCCAGGCGTTGTAGCCCTTGGCCGGCAGCGCCGCCAGCCTCTCCGCAAGGCCGGGAAGGGTCGGCAGCGCCGCGGCGAAGGCCGCCGCCTGCTCGCGCCCGAGGTGGTGGGTGATCGATCCGAAGGCGAAGGAGAGGTCGTCGCGGACCGGATCGTCCTGCAGGGAAAGGGTCCAGACCGGCACCTGGCGCCCGGCGACGGGGTAGTACACGGACATGCTGCGGTACTTGGCCGTACCGCCCTCGAGTCGCCCGCCGGCCGCTGCCGCGTGATCGAGGAGGGCGGTCGCGATCCGCCGCACTTCCGCATCCGGGCGGGACCGGATCGCCGCGTCCATGTCCGCCCGGGTGGTCCGCTGCGCGGTGCGGCGTCCGGAGGGAGACTTCGCCGCCGTGGCGACCTCCCCGTGGATGCGGGGCACAAGGACACGCAGGTCTCCCCCGCCGCGGTACTGGGTCAGCTCCACCGCGTACACGTCGGTCTGCCGCATCTGCCGGTTCAGGAACTCCACGATCGCCCGCAGCTCCAGCGGAATCCGGTCGGCGACGAAGAGCAACCGCATCTGCCCGGCGGCCAGCCGTTCCTCCACCGCCTGCCAGAACTCGTCCGCGGAACCGCCCGCACCGAGGAGTTCCCCGTACGCGTCCCCGGGCGGGCGCCCGTCCTTGGCGCAGGTCTCCTCGAAGGACCGCTGCAACAGGGCGGCCGGCCAGTAGCGGGCGGCGTTCGCCGCGTAGTCGAGCATCTGCCCGACGACCTCGCGCCGGATCCGGGTGTCCGTGGCCCGCTTGACCTCCACGAGCGTCGGGACACCGTCGGCGTCGACGAAGAGGTGGTCCAGCCAGTACGCCGACCCGCTCTCCGTGCCGGTCGGGACGCCCATCTCCCGGGCCACCAGCACCAGCCGCAGTGGGCGGCCGTCGGCCAGGGAGCCGAAGTCGAGCACCCGCGGATGGCGGGCGAGCAGTTCCTGGAACTCCTCCTCGGTCTCGAACGCGGCAAGCTCCAGGGCCTGCAGTTCCTCGCCCAGGACGAACACCGGCTGGTCGGTCACGCGCTCCCCTCCCCCGCCGGACGGCGTCCCCGTCCGCCGATCGGCTGCTGTCGGCTCCCTACCGTGCCGGACATCCGGGCGGCCCACTCGCCGACCGCCGAAGTTCGCCACCGCGAGTGACCGGCGCAGGCGACGCGGGCCGTGGGCGGGGCCTTTCCCCGGAACCGGCACGTCAGGTCCCTGCGAGCATCCGGGCGCCGCCGTCGGGCGTTACGTCCGCCCGGCGTCGGGCACTCGCCGCCCATGGCACTCACACAGGGCTCGCACCGTTCGCGCGGATCCGGCCTGGGCGCGGCCGCGAGCATCGGCGTCGGCGCCGCGGCAGGCGTGACGGCCGCGGTCGGCCTCCTGGTCGGCCGCAAAGCCGCCACGGCCGGCAAGATCGGCAAGGGGCACCCGCTCAAGCACCGCGTGCTGGACCTGGCCGCCGGCTCGTTGCAGCGGAAGTACCCGCTGGAGGCGATGAGCACCTACCTCAACGGCTTCCACATGTACGCCGACGACATGGGCCGCCAGGTGGAGGCCACGCACTTCTGCATCCACCTGCGGCACGACCTGCACCAGTGCGTCATCTTCGACCGCAACGCGCCCGACGCCCGTCTGATCGGCATCGAGTACATCATCAGCGAGGAGCGCTTCCGCGGCCTGCCCGAGGACGAGAAGCGGCTCTGGCACAGCCACCACTACGAGGTGAAGTCCGGCAGCCTCACCGCCCCGGGCATCCCCGAGCTGGCCGAGCACGCCTACTTCGAGGACCTCGTCACCACCTACGGAAAGACCTTCCACACCTGGCAGTACGACCGCGACGACTTCCCGTACGGCATCCCCCGGCTGATGATGGGCTTCACCGGGGACGGGCAGGCGTCCGACGAGATGATCCGCGCCCGGGACGACCGGCTCGGCCTCTCCACGCCGGGCAAGCGCGAGAACCGGTCGGACATCCCGATGCCGGAGGTGGCACCGGGCGCCAACATGTGGGAGAGCGGCCGGACCGTGCAGACCCGCGTCGAGGAGACCGACTTCAAGCGCTGATCCGCACGGTCCGACCTGCGTTCCCGTCCGGTGCCCGGGCGTGGGCCGGGACAGTCAGCGTCGCAGGGTCAGGACGCCCGGCCGCCACGGCAGCCGGTTGTACTCGCCGCCCGCGTTCGGGTCCTTGCCCTGGTAGAGGAACTGCAGGTTGCAGGGGTCGACGGTCATGGTCTGGTCGGGGTTGTCGCGGACCAGGTCGCCGTGGCTGATGTCGTTGGTCCAGGTGGCGCCGCTGTTGGCCTTGCCCGCGAAGGGGTTGCTCTCACTGGTGGCCTGCGGGGTCCACGATCCGTTGAGGCTGGAGGCCGTGAAGGAGCGGAAGTAGCGCCCGTTCGCACCCATGGCCTCGACGATCATGAGGTACTGGTTCTGGCCCTTGACCTTGTAGACCTGCACGGCCTCGAAGAGGTTGGCCTTCGTGTCACTCATGATCGTCGTGTACGAGGAGCCGAAGCTGCCCGGGAAGTTCCCGATCGGCATGCTCGCCCGGTAGATCTTGCCGTTGTCCCCGGCGAAGAACAGGTACATGTTCTGGCCGTCGGCGATCAGGGTCTGGTCGATCGGTCCGGTGTCGGATCCGGAGATGCTCCCGGTGAACAGGGGCTGCGGAGCGGACCAGCCGTTGGGGTTGGTGGGGTCGCTCGACGTCCGGTAGATGAAGGGCCACGCACCCCACTGGTACGCCAGCACCCAGATGTTCTTGGGCGCGAAGTAGAACAGCGTGGGCGCCACCGCGGCCTGGTTCATCCCGGTCTGGCCGGCCGACGCCATGTCCGACCAGTTGGTGAAGGGGCCGAACATCATCGAGCCGTACGACGATCCCGACACGTTCGACGCGTAGACCAGGTGCTTTCCGTTGTGCGTGACGGTGGTGAAGTCCTTCACCGCGGCCCAGCCGTTCGCCGGCTGCGCCAGGACGCCCGTCGACGTCCAGCGGTACGTCGACGGCAGCGCACAGGTACCGTCGGTCGGCGGCGTCCCGGTCAGACCGCTCCACTTCTGGTTGCTGCCGCCGTTGCACGTCCACAGCTGCACCGCCGTGCCGTTGGCCGTGGCGGCACCGGCTGCCTCCAGGCACAGCCCGGACTCCACGCCGACCACCGTGCCGTCGGAGTTCACCCGCCACTGCTGGTTCGCGCCACCGGAGCAGCTCCAGATCTGTACCGGGGTACCGGCCGTGGTGGCGTGGCCGGGAACGTCCAGGCACTTGTTGCCGTACACCGTCAGTTGCTGGGCGTCCGTCAGCGTCCACTGCTGGTTGGTCCCGTTCCAGCAGTCGTACAACTGGAGGTGCGTGCCGTCGGTCTGGACGGCCCCCGGCACGTCGAGACACCGGCCCGAACCGGCACCGCGCAGGGCGCCGGCGGCGGCCGCCTGGGCCGGGACCGCGACGAGCACCGCCGCCAACGCGGCCAGGGCCGCGACCACGGCGGCGAGCACCGCGGACGGATGTCTGCGGCTGAAACTTCGTCTCTGCATGGGCTTCCCCAACCTTGAGTGGGAGTCGATCGGCAAGGTGATGACACCGATTGGCAAGGTCATGACATGAAAGCGGGTGCATGACCAGGTGTTCGAAATACCGAACTAGGGTCGAAGTGTCGAGCAATCTGCATCATAAGGAGCCGGTGAACGACGTCAACACCTCTCGCACGTATCGCCCTGGGAGCCGAAACTTTTATATCGCTCCGGAGACTCAAGGCCCATGCCACACCGCGGCATGGGCGAGCAGGTCATGCAGCACGGCACGCCGGCCTCTCATGCGGTGCGTCGAATGTTTCGGACCCGAAACAGAAAAGTTCTCCCGCCCGAAGCATTGACGGTGCATCACCACGGCCTCAATCATTCCTGTCGGCGGCCCGCCGACCGAGCGCTACGAAGACCCCACCACGCTCCCCGTAACGGTGTGGAAGCTCCGCCCGTCCTTCCGTCCTTCCGTCCTTCCGTCCTTCCGTCCTTTCGTGACGTCTACCTTGGAGGCTCAGTCATGGGCTCGTACGCCCTTGCCAGACCCTTAGTCCGCCGGAGGATCCACGGCCTGCTGCTCACGCTGCTCGCCGGCGCCCTCGGCGTGGCGCTCGCGCTGGTCGCGCCACCGTCCGCGCACGCCGCCGAGAGCACGCTCGGTGCCGCCGCGGCGCAGAGCGGCCGCTACTTCGGTACCGCCATCGCCTCGGGCAAGCTCGGCGACTCGGCGTACACGTCGATCGCGAGCCGTGAGTTCAACATGGTGACGGCCGAGAACGAGATGAAGATCGACGCCACCGAGCCGCAGCGGGGCAACTTCACCTTCTCCTCGGCCGACCGCGTCTACAACTGGGCGGTGCAGAACGGCAAGAAGGTGCGCGGCCACACCCTGGCCTGGCACTCCCAGCAGCCCGGCTGGATGCAGAGCCTCAGCGGCAGCGCCCTGCGCCAGGCGATGATCGACCACATCAACGGCGTGATGGCCCACTACAAGGGCAAGATCGCCCAGTGGGACGTCGTGAACGAGGCCTTCGCCGACGGCAGTTCGGGCGCCCGGCGCGACTCCAACCTGCAGCGCACCGGCAACGACTGGATCGAGGTCGCCTTCCGCACCGCGCGCGCCGCGGACCCGTCCGCCAAGCTCTGCTACAACGACTACAACGTCGAGAACTGGACCTGGGCCAAGACCCAGGCGATGTACAACATGGTCAAGGACTTCAAGCAGCGCGGCGTGCCGATCGACTGCGTCGGCTTCCAGTCGCACTTCAACAGCGGCAGTCCCTACAACAGCAACTTCCGCACCACCCTGCAGAACTTCGCCGCCCTCGGCGTCGACGTGGCCATCACCGAACTCGACATCCAGGGCGCCTCGGCCGCCACCTACGCCGCGGTGACCAACGACTGCCTGGCCGTCGCGCGCTGCCTCGGCATCACCGTCTGGGGCGTGCGGGACAGCGACTCCTGGCGCTCCGGTGACACGCCGCTGCTGTTCAACAACGACGGCAGCAAGAAGACCGCCTACACCGCCGTCCTCAACGCACTCAACGGTGGCGGCACCTCGGAGCCCCCCGCGGACGGCACCTCGATCAAGGGCGTCGGTTCGGGCCGGTGCCTGGACGTGCCCAACGCCGTCACCACCGACGGCACCCAGCTCCAGCTGTGGGACTGCCACAGCGGAACCAACCAGCAGTGGACGTACACGGATGCCGGTGAGTTCCGGGTCTACGGCAACAAGTGCCTGGACGCCGCCGGCACCGGCAACGGCTCCAAGGTGCAGATCTACAGCTGCTGGGGCGGCGACAACCAGAAGTGGCGCCTGAACTCCGACGGGACCGTCGTCGGCGTCCAGTCCGGCCTCTGCCTCGACGCCGTCGGCAGCGGCACCGCCAACGGCACGCTGCTCCAGCTCTATTCCTGCTCGAATGGCAACAACCAGCGCTGGACCCGCTCCTGACGGGACGGTGCCCGACGACCCCGGGTCGCCGCCGTGACGGCGGCGACCCGGGGTGTCCGCATACCCGCAGCCGGTGGCCCGGGGACGGGGGTCAGGGGTCAGGGCCAGAGGTCAGCCGCTGACCGTGATGGTGGAGCTTCCGCTGCTCTGGTAGCCCTCGGTGGCCATGATCATGTAGTACCTGAACTGGCCCAGGTTCATGCCCGCGCGCGCCCAGGCGTCGAAGTGGTTGCCGGTGGTGATGGTGCCGGAGCCACTGGTCACCTTCGACTGCCGGACGCTCCAGTACTGGTCGAAGGTGCGGGTGCCCTCGACGGAGGGGGCGTTGTACCGCGTCGTCTTGTAGATGTCGTACGTGCCGCCGTCGCTGGAGACGGTGCCCCTGTGCTCGCCGGTGGGCCGGTAGCTGCCCCAGTTGTCGACGATGTAGTACTCGACCAGCGGGTTGGAGGTCCAGCCGTAGAGGCAGCCGTATCCGTTGCCGGACGGGTTGAAGTAGCCGTTGTAGCGGACCGTCCTGCGCCCGCCGGTGCTCCAGCCCTTGCCGGCGACGAAGTTGCCGCAGTTGGTCCACCTCGTGCTGTAGCTGCCGCCGCCGTTGAGCGTCATGGAGACCGAACCGCCGCCGTCGGTCCAGAACGAGTAGTACAGGCCGTCGGTGCCCGTCTGGCTGGTGGTGATGGTGGTGGCGGCCTGGGCGGTGCCGGGCAGCAACAGCCCGGACGCGGTGGCGAGCGCGACGGTACCGGCGCCGCCGAGGAAGCCCCGTCGGCTCAAGCCGCTGAAGGGCGCGGGGCTCTGACCGCTCTGGCCGCTCTGGCTGCTGTGGTCCTGGTGCATGCCGTCCTGCTGCATGAATCCTCCCGATGAAGGCTGGTGGGGGGCGGGTGTGTTCCCGAGTCGCACGACGCGGGGACCGCTGTCTCCTGTCGTTCGGTGGCCACAGTTTTCGTAGGCCGCCATGCCCCTGTCAACGCTTTCGACAAGCTTTCGGAAACTTCCATCCGACCACCCACGGGTAGCTTTGCGCCTGTCCTTGCAGGTCAATACGGCTCATACGCGGAACATCGCCGGGGTGCGAACCAGGGGTCGGCGCGGTGTCTCCGCAAGCACATTGCCCGCCGCCGAAAATTTCGATCGTCCGGCGTACGGCCGGCCCGGAAACCTCAGTCCGACCTACCGGGCGTCGGCGGAGCCTCTCCGGCCGAGGGCGCGTGTCGGGCCGCGATCGCTGTCGCGCGCCGGTGCGGGGAGGCGCGCAGCCACTGCGGAGCCTCCACCTCCGTGTACACGGCGTGCTGCCACAGCGCCCATTCCGCGTGGCGCGCGTCCTGGAAGTCGAGGTGCAGCCGGAGTTCACCGTTCTCGACGGTCTCCTCGGAGCGGACCGCCAGAGCGGTGGCGACCAGATGCTCCCGGTGCGCGGGATCCACGCGGACCACCACGGCGGTGGTGTCGCCGCCGGTCCGGAACCGCACGTTGCGCTCGCGCCAGGCCCGGTCCAGATCGAACGTGTCCGGACGCTGCCGGGTTCGTCGAGTTCGTCGGCTGCCAGGACCCGGCTCAGCCGGTACGTGCGGTCCTCGGCGCCCCGCTTGGCCAGCAGGTACCCCTGTTCCCGGACGGTCACCAGACCGATCGGATCCACCGTGCGCCACGACGCATCCCGGTCCTCGCACCCGCACCGTCCAAGAACGCGGGACCGTCGAGGAGAACGACACCCCTGCTGAAGGCTCGCCGGAAGCTGCCGCACTCCCGAGGACCCCCCGCTGCGTCTACTGGCGGGCGCCCGCCTGCTCGTCTACGGCCGTGACCGTGGCGGGCTTCCCGTCCTGGAGTTGCTGGAGGCGCTTCAACGCTGCGGAAAGCATGGCCTGCGCACCCGAGGGGTCGCCTCCGGTGGCACCGTCGATCAGCACGCTGATGTTGACCCTGCCGGAGCGGACGTAGCCGTGGACGCTGTCGTCGCTGGAGCCCGGATTGATCACGAGCGTGTTCTCGTCACCCACCGGTCGCTTGGGTTTCTGCTCCTTGTTCGCTTCATGACCCTTCCACGAGGCATAGGCGCTGTGGGCGTCCTCCGCCGTATCGAAGAGACAGATGTACAGGGCCGCCATGTTGACCGTGGAGCCGTTGTATTCATAGTCGACGTCGGAGCCCCGAGCCCATCCCTTGGGAGTGGAGTCGTCGTCCGCCGTGCCGCAGGACTGCCCTTCGGACGTCGACTTGGGACTGTGGACGGTGTATCCGGGGAGCGTCTCGCCGACACCCAGCAGGGCCTGGGTCAAGTGCGCCTGGCTGAGTTCCTTCGTGATGGGCTTCGGCTCCGGGGAGGAAGCCGGCTTGTTGCCGCCCGAGGCCGAGTCCGGCTTGTCGCTGCTGGAGGAGCAGGCGGTGAGGGCGGTCAGAGCGACAAGGGACGTAGCGAGAACGGCTCGTACACGTGACATGAGCACAGCCTATCCAGGTTGATCACGACGAGCCTGACCCTGAAGGCAGCGGCCGGTGGTGACCATGCCGCGCAGCCGCCTGCCCTGGCCGTGCCGCTGCCTGTTGCCGTCAACGGCTCTGCACAGACGCCTCGTTCGCGGTGGCGCCCGCACCGGGACCGGTGGCTCGGTGCGGTGTCGCCGGGCCTTCCGCGGGCTTGGTCCTCGCCAGCCACAGGCCGGTGAACACGGCGGTGACCAGTGTGACGGCACCGGCGGCGAGGAAGGCGCTGTCGAGGCCGGTCTCGAAGGAGGCGCCGCCCGATTGCCGGGTGCGGACGACGGCCCCGAGCACCGCCACGCCGAGCACCGCGCCGATCTGCCGGGTGGTGCTGCTGATGCCGGAGGCGAGGCCGCCTTCCTGCGGGTCGACCGCTTGGATGGCGGCGCCTGTCAGGGGGGACATGGCCAGCGCGAAGCCGGCGCCGGCGAGTCCCAGCCGCCACCACACGTTGCCGTATCCCGTGTCGGCGTGCACCGTGCCGAGCGCGAGCAGGCCCAGGCCGGCGAGGACCAGGCCGGTGGTCACCACGGCGCGGAAGCCGTGGCGGGCGGCGAGCCGGCCCGCGTACGGACTGACGGCCACCATGGCGAGGGACAGCGGCAGGGTCTGCAGACCGGCGCGCAGGATCGAGCTGCCCTGGACGTACACGAAGAACTGGGAGAAGAAGAACGACGAACCCATGAGCGCGAACCCGACCACGGTCATGGCGGCGTTGGACACGGTGAACAGGCGCTGCCGGAACAGCCGCAGCGGCAGCATCGGTGCGGAGCGACGCGCTTCGACGGCGACGAAGGCGGCGAGGAGGACGGCCGCGGCGGCGAGGCTGCCCAGGATGACCGGTGAGGTCCAGCCGCGGGCGCCACCCTCGATCAGACCGTAGGTCAGCGCCCCCACCGCCAGGACGGACAGCACGGTACCGGGGACGTCGATCGCGGGGGCGCCCGGATTGCGGGTCTCGCCGAGGTGACGCAGGCCGACCAGCAGCAGGACCAGGCCGATGGGCAGATTGACCAGGAAGATGGCGGGCCAGCCGAAGGCTTCCGTCAGCACGCCGCCGGCCACGGGGCCCGCGGCCAGCCCGATTCCGCTGAGTCCGGCCCACAGCCCGATCGCCCTGACGCGTTCCTGCGGCACCGGATGGGCGGCGGCGAGCAGGGCGAGCGAGGCCGGGCTCAGCGCCGCGGCCCCGATGCCCTGCAACGCCCGGCCGGTGACCAGCCAGCCGACGGAGGGCGCGAGGCTGCACAGCACCGACGCCGCGGTGAACACGGCCACGCCGGTCAGGTACACCCGCTTGCGGCCGAACCGGTCGGCGAAGACACCGCCGGACAGCAGCAGCATGGCGACCAGCAGTACGTACGCGTCGACGATCCACTGCAGACCGGTCAGCTGGGTGTGCAGCCGGTGCTGCATGTCGGGCAGCGCCGCTCCGACGATCGTGTTGTCGAGCAGGACCATGAACTGGCCCAGGCAGGTCACCGTGAGCAGCACGCCCCGGTTCGATCGACTGCCTGCGGCCACACGCGATGCGGTTATGGGCTTTTCCTCTCCCGAATTGGTCGCGCCCCGGCCACGGTCGACACGGGTGGCGACCCGCTCTGAGCGCACTAAAGCAGTCGGTGACTGCGTTAGATGACTGTAAGACCGTCCCCTCACTAACGCAAGCGGCGCCTGCGTTAAAGTGGTGCGATGAACGAGCGACAGCCAGTCCGGCGGCCCGGCGGGCGCAGTGCCCGCGTCGGCGCGCAGGTGCACCAGGCCGTCACCGACCTGATCAGCGAGCGCGGCTACGGCAACTTCACCATCGGCGACGTCGCGGCCCGCGCGGGCGTGGCCGACAGCAGCGTCTACCGCCGGTGGGGCAGCCTGGAAACGCTGCTCACCGACGTGGCGCTCACCCGCCTCAACGCGCGGTCGCCGATGCCCGACACCGGGAGCCTCGCCGGGGATCTGCGCACGTACGCGGCACAAGTGGCCCGCGAGATCACCGGACCCGACGGGCCGGCGGTGCTGCACCTGGCCGTCGCCCTGTCGAGCAGTGGCGAGCAGGGCCGGCAGGCCGGCGACGCCCTCCGTGCCGAACGCACCCGGCAACTGCAGTCCATCCTCGACCGCGCCCGCGAACGCGGCGAGCCCGCACCCGACGTGCTCGACGTGCTGGACCACATCCTGTCCCCGATGTACATCCGCGTCCTGTTCGGCATGGTCCCGCTCACCCCGGACTACATCGACGGTCTGGTCGACCGATTGCTGTGACCCGCGCCGGCTCCCGTAACCAGCCCGCGAGGGCCGCGCCCTGACCATCCGTCACGAACATGCCCCCGGCACGCGGTCCACCTGGACGGTGCCACCGACATCCCGACCAAGAGGCAGCGTGATCACTCTCCGGCCCGCAACCATCCGCACCGACCGGCTGACCCTGCTGCCCCTCCGGGCCGAGCACGCCGACGAGATGGCCACGGTGCTCTCCGACCCCGGCCTGCACACCTTCATCGGCGGCGCTCCGGACACGGCCGAGGCCCTGCGCACCCGCTACGAACGGTGGACGGCCGGTTCGCCCGACCCCGCCGCGTCCTGGTGCAACTGGGCGATCCAGCTCCGTGACGCGACCTGCCTGACCGGCACGCTCCAGGCGACGATCACTGCCGACGACCGCGGCGCCACCGCGGAGATCGCCTGGACGGTGGGTACCCCTTGGCAGCGTCGCGGCATCGCCACCGAGGCAGCCCGAGCGCTCGTCGCCTGGCTCCGCGAGAACGGGGTGCACACGGTCGTCGCCCACATCCACCCCGACCACAAGGCATCCGCCGCCGTCGCGACGGCGGTCGGCCTCGTCCCCACCGACCAGTGGCACGACGGAGAGATCCGGTGGCAACGTGCGATCAGCTGATCGCACGCGTTCACAGGTCTTGCCGAACGATCCGACCACGACCGGACAGCGGGATCCCGCACGCTCCCTGACACGATCGTCCAGCGGGTGGTCGGGCCGCGGGTCGTCCTTCGCCACCAGCACCCGTGTCATCGGCGTGCGCCTTCGTGTCGTACGCCGTCGGGGACGTACCTGTTCATGGCCGAGGGAGCCGACGAGCCCGGTCGCCCCGGTCGCCGGCTCCCTCTGTGGATCGCGAGACGCCCTCAGCTCCTGGCCGTGAGCGCCTTCAGCGCGATGTTGAGCTCCAGGACGTTCACCCGGGGCTCCCCGACGAAGCCGAACGTGCGGCCCTCGGTGTGTTCGTCGACCAGCTTCTGCACCCGGGCGACGGGCAGGCCGTTCTTCTCGGCGACCCGGTGGACCTGGAGGTCGGCGTAGTCCGGGGAGATGTGGGGGTCAAGACCGGAGCCGGAGGACGTCACCGCGTCGGCGGGCACCGCGGTCGGCCTGACGGTGTGGCCGGGCACCGAGTTGTCCTTGACGACGGCGGCCTTCGCGGCGGTCACCCAGTCGATCAGGTCCTCGTTGTCGGCCGACCGGTTGGTCGCTCCGGAAAGGATCAGCTGGTACCGGGTGTTGACGCTGTTGGTGCCGAGGCCGTTCTGCGGGCGGCCCTGGAACCACTTCAGGTCGGGCTCGGGGGTCTCCTGGCCCTTCTTCAGCGGCAGGTTGTACGCCTGGCCGATGAGAGCGGAGCCGACGACCCTGCCGTCCGCCTTGACTTCCGAGCCGTTGGCCTTGTCGTGGAAGAGGGCCTGGGCGACGCCCGTGACGGCCAGCGGGTAGACCACGCCCGTCACCAGCGTCAGCACCAGCAGGGCGCGCAGCCCCGCCCACAGCAACCGGCCTGTGTTCGATACGGAGTTGTTCATGGCCTTCAGCCGATCCCGGGGATGAGGGAGATGAGCAGGTCGATGATCTTGATGCCGACGAAGGGGGAGATCAGCCCGCCGATGCCGTAGACGGTCAGGTTCCTGCGCAGCAGCCTGTCGGCGCTGACCGGCCGGTACCGCACGCCCTTCAGGGAGAGCGGCACCAGCGCGATGATGATCAGCGCGTTGAAGATGACGGCGGACAGGATCGCGGAATCGGGTGAGGACAGGCCCATGATGTTGAGCTTGTCCAGGCCCGGGTAGACCGCGGCGAACAGCGCCGGGACGATCGCGAAGTACTTGGCGACGTCGTTGGCGATGGAGAACGTCGTCAGCGCGCCCCGGGTGATGAGGAGTTGCTTGCCGATCTCGACGATCTCGATGAGCTTGGTCGGATCGGAGTCGAGGTCGACCATGTTGCCGGCCTCCTTGGCGGCCGACGTGCCGGTGTTCATGGCCACGCCGACGTCCGCCTGGGCGAGGGCCGGGGCGTCATTGGTGCCGTCGCCGGTCATGGCGACGAGCTTGCCGCCCGCCTGCTCCCGTTTGATGAGAGCCATCTTGTCCTCGGGGGTGGCCTCGGCGAGGAAGTCGTCGACGCCGGCCTCCTCGGCGATGGCCCGGGCCGTCAGCGGGTTGTCACCCGTGATCATGACGGTCTTGATGCCCATGCGGCGCAGCTCGTCGAACCGCTCGCGCATGCCGTCCTTGACGACGTCCTTGAGGTGGATCACACCCAGCACCCGTGCGCCGTCGGCGTCCTCGACCGCGACGAGCAAGGGGGTGCCGCCCGCCTCGGAGATCCGGCCGGCGGTCGCGTCCGCGTCGTCGGCGACCGTGCCGCCGCGCTCCTCGACCCACGCGATGACCGAACCGGCCGCGCCCTTGCGGATCTTGCGCCCGTCGACGTCGACGCCCGACATGCGGGTCTGCGCGGTGAACTCGATCCACTCGGCTGCCGCGAGCTCGCCCTGCCGGCGCTCGCGCAGTCCGTACCTCTCCTTGGCCAGCACGACGATGGAGCGGCCCTCGGGCGTCTCGTCGGCCAGCGAGGAGAGCTGGGCGGTCTCGGCGACTTCGCCGTCCGTCACCCCGGCCACCGGCACGAACTCGGCGGCCTGGCGATTGCCGAGGGTGATGGTGCCGGTCTTGTCGAGCAGCAGCGTCGAGACGTCACCTGCGGCCTCGACGGCCCTTCCCGACATGGCCAGGACGTTGCGCTGCACCAGGCGGTCCATGCCCGCGATACCGATCGCGGAGAGCAGCGCACCGATGGTGGTCGGGATGAGGCAGACCAGCAGCGCGACCAGGACGACCATCGTCAGGTGGGTGCCCGCGTAGTCCGCGAACGGCGGCAGCGTGGCACAGGCCAGCAGGAAGACGATCGTCAACGAGGCCAGCAGGATGTTCAGCGCGATCTCGTTCGGCGTCTTCTGCCGGGCCGCGCCCTCCACCAGGTTGATCATCCGGTCGATGAAGGTCTCGCCCGGCTTCGTCGTGATCCTGACGACGATCCGGTCGGAGAGCACCTTCGTCCCGCCGGTGACGGCGCTGCGGTCGCCGCCCGACTCCCGGATGACCGGCGCCGACTCGCCGGTGATCGCCGACTCGTCGACCGAGGCCACGCCCTCGACGACGTCTCCGTCGCCGGGAATGACGTCACCGGCCTCGCAGACGACCAGGTCGCCGATCCGCAGCTCGGTACCGGGCACCTGCTCCTCGGCAGAGCCGTCGAGCCTGCGCGCGATCGTGCCGGTCTTGGCCTTGCGCAAGGTGTCGGCCTGTGCCTTGCCTCGTCCCTCCGCCACGGCCTCGGCGAGGTTGGCGAAGACCACCGTCAGCCACAGCCAGGCGCTGATCGCCCAGCCGAACCAGTCGCCCGGGTCCTTGAAGGAGAACACGGTCGTCAGAACCGAGCCGATCCACACGACGAACATCACGGGGGACTTGACCAGCACCCGCGGGTCGAGCTTGCGGAAGGCGTCCGGCAGCGACTTCAGCAGCTGCCCGGGATCGAAGAGGCCCGCGCCGACACGGCCCTCGGGGGACTTGTGCCCGGTGGGAACGTCGCTGTGCGGCGCCCGGGTGGGAGTGGCTGTGGACATCTCTTCGCTTTCGGTCCGGGTGGTGGTCATGACGCCAGCCCCTCGGCCAGCGGGCCCAGCGCGAGCGCCGGGAAGTACGTCAGACCGGTGATGATGAGGATCGCGCCCGCCAGCAACCCGGTGAACAGCGGTTTCTCGGTGCGCAGGGTGCCCGCGGTGTCCGGCACGGGCTTCTGCCGGGCGAGCGAGCCGGCCAGCGCCAGGACGAAGATCATGGGCAGGAAGCGGCCGAGGAGCATCGCGATACCGAGCGTGGTGTTGAACCACTGCGTGTCCGCGTTCAGTCCGGCGAAGGCCGAACCGTTGTTGTTGGCCGCGGACGTGTAGGCGTACAGGATCTCGGAGAAGCCGTGAGCCCCGCTGTTGGTCATGGAATGCGCCGGTGTCGGCAGGGCCGTCGCGATCGCGGTCAGAACCAGTACGAGCGCCGGGGTGACGAGGATGTAGCAGGCGGCGAACTTGATCTCGCGGGTCCCGATCTTCTTGCCCAGGTACTCGGGCGTACGGCCGACCATCAGCCCGGCGATGAACACGGCGATGACCGCCATGATCAGCATGCCGTACAGGCCGGAGCCGGTACCACCGGGCGCGATCTCGCCCAGCATCATGCCGAGCATGGCGATACCGCCGCCCAGGCCGGTGTAGGAGGAGTGGAAGGAGTCCACCGCGCCGGTCGACGTGAGCGTGGTCGCCACCGCGAAGATCGACGAGGCGCCGACCCCGAACCGCACCTCCTTGCCCTCGTACGCCCCGCCCGCGATCTGCGGTGCCGGGCCGTGGTGGGCGAACTCGGTCCACATCATCAGGGCGGTGAATCCCAGCCAGATGGTGACCATGGTCGCGAGGATCGCGTAGCCCTGCTTCACCGAGCCGACCATGACGCCGAAGGTGCGGGTCAGGGAGAAGGGGATGACCAGGATCAGGAAGATCTCGAAGAGGTTGGAGAACGGGGTGGGGTTCTCGAAGGGGTGGGCGGAGTTGGCGTTGAAGTAGCCGCCACCGTTGGTGCCCAGTTCCTTGATGACCTCCTGGGAGGCGACCGCTCCACCGTTCCACTCCTGCGTGCCGCCCATGAACTGGCCGACCTCGTGGATCCCGGAGAAGTTCTGGATGACACCACAGGCGGCCAGCACGATCGCGGCGACGAACGCCAGCGGCACCAGAACGCGCACGACACCGCGCACCAGGTCCGACCAGAAGTTGCCCAGTTCCCCGGTGCGGGACCGCGCGAAACCGCGCACCAGCGCCACCGCGACCGCGATACCGACGGCCGCGGAGACGAAGTTCTGCACGGCCAGTCCGGCGGTCTGCACGACGTGGCCCATGGCCTGCTCGCCGTAGTACGACTGCCAGTTGGTGTTCGTCACGAACGACACAGCCGTGTTGAACGCCTGGTCCGGGTCGATCGAGGAGAAGCCCAGCGAGCCGGGCAGCACGCCCTGCAGCCGCTGCAGCAGGTAGAGGAAGAGCACACCGACCGCCGAGAAGGCGAGGACCCCGCGCAGGTATGCGGACCACGGCATTTCCGTGTCGGGGTTGGCGCCGATGCCCTTGTAGATCCACTTCTCGACACGCCAGTGCTTGTCGGAGGAGTAGACCCGGGCCATGTAGGTGCCGAGGGGCTTGTAGGCGAGTGCCAGCGCCGCTATGAGGGCGAGCAGCTGGAGGACGCCGGCGAGTACGGGACCCATGAAGATCTCAGAACCTCTCCGGGAAGATCAGGGCGAGGACGAGATAACCCAGCAGGGAGACGGCCACGACCAGGCCGACGACGTTCTCGACGGTCACAGTTTCGTCACCCCCTTGGCGACAAGGGCCACGAGCGCGAATCCCGCGAGTGTGACGACGACGAAGGCCAGATCGGCCATCGCGAACTCCTGGAGTGAGGTTCGGTTGGTACGGACGATTAGAGGAAAGCGCCTCTGTGGCCGAAAAAAGCCACCCGTTGACGACTCCCATACGACCGCGCCTCCGGCTTTGACGGGACTCTTACGGCATCCGGTCCGCACGCAGGGGGCGTGCCCTCGCCCGGCCGATGCCCTGATTCACGGCAGCCGGAACCGCGGCCGGCAGGCCACCGCGGTCGTCTCCGGCCTCAAAGCGTGGGCGACGACCACCCCGCGCTCGGCCAGTTGCAGCGCGGCATCCGTGTCCCGCCCTCCGACCTGGTCGAAGCCCACGCACGAGCCGAGCATGTCGGCCCCGCGCCGGACGGCACGCATCTGCGGGAGTTGCGGGACAAGCGACGCGCCTTCTGCCGTCCCGGCGAGGAGCCGGCTCCAGGGCGGTACATCGTGGACGCGCTGACCGTCCTCGACCGCGTCGAGGAGGGCCCTGAGGCGGTACGCCGCTGCGTCAGGGAGCCGCGCCTGCCACAGCTCACCGCCCGCACGCACGCACGCGGTGTGCGCGCCCGACGATCACTACTCGCGACCGTCCCCGGCGAAGTTCGCAGCAGTGCTGGACTGCCCGACAAGACTGCTGTCCGACGGGCACGTGGCGGCACCTGAGCAAGTGCCCCAGGAGTCCGCCGCGACCGTAGTGGACTGGATCGGTCGCGTCTGACCTCCACGTGAGGCGCCCCCGGGACGTCCCGTAACGTCAGGAAACCGGGAACCAGGCCGACAGGCGCTTGGCAATGGCCGGTACATCGATGTGATCCTGCGCGACACCCTCGACGAACGGGCCGGCCACGGAAACGGGCGGCGGGACGGTACTGGCGCTGACGCCGTTGAACCGCAGGAAGACACGCATGGCGAGCCAGGCGGTGCGCTTGTTGCCGTCGATCAGCGCGTGATTGCGGGCGACGGAGTGCAGCAGCGCTGCGGCCTTCTCGTGCAGCGTGGGATACAACTCGGCCCCGAACACGTTGGTCCGGGGCCGCTCGATCGCCGACACGAGGAGGCCCATGTCGCGCACGCTGTGTTCGGTACCGTTGACCGTACGGGCGATGGCCAGGATCTCGTCGATCTGGAGGTAGCGCACGTTCGTCACTTCAGGTAGTCCAGGATCTCCGCATCGCTGTCCATCAGCTCGGCCAGGACGTCATCGACCTTCAGCTCGGCCCGGTTCTGGGCGTCACGGATGGCCTCGATGGCGAGTTCCTGCTTACTGCGGCCCTCCCGACGGGCCCGCTCCGTAAGCTGCGCGTCCAGGTCGTCAGGGAGTCGGAGTGTCATCGCCATACGGCCATGATACCTGACCGGTATCACACGGCGGGTCGAATGTCCTGTTCCCCAAAGTGTGGGCCGAAGATGGCAGCTGACAACGCCTGCGAAGGTGCAGCAGAGACTTCCGCTTCGGGCGTCATCCGAGCGTCAAGAATCTCCGAAAGCCCCTCCGAGGGCGTCGTCCACCCAGGCACCTCACCCACGAACCCGCAGGTCAACGATCCGCAAAGATCGACCCGGACGACAAAAGTCCAGGTCAGGAGCCCCTAACCGCCGGCTCCAGGATCGCCACGCACTCCACATGATGCGTCATCGGGAACAGGTCGAACACCCGCAGTGTCCGCACCCGGTACCCCCCGTCCTGGAAGTACCCCAGGTCCCGGGCGAGGGCCGCCGGGTCGCAGGCCACGTAGGCGATCCTGCGGGCGCCCAGGGACGACAGGTGCTGGACCGTGGTGCGGCCGACGCCCGCGCGGGGCGGGTCGAGGACGATGAGGTCGACCTCGTCGATGCCGGTGCGGGGCAGGACGGACTCGACCTTGCCCTGCTCGATGCGGACCCGGTCGAAGTCGGCGAGGTTGTGGCGCGCGTCCTCTACGGCGCGCTTGCCGGACTCGATGCCGAGGACCGCGCCCTGGTCGCCGACGCGGTCGGCGAGGGCTCCGGCGAAGAGGCCGACGCCGCAGTAGAGGTCGAGGGCCATGTCGCCCTTGCGGGGCAGCAGGCCCTGCATGACCGCCTTCACCAGGGTGTCGGCGGCCTTCGGGTGGACCTGCCAGAAACCGCCCGAGCCGACCCGGTAGGTGCGGCCGTCGGCGCGCTCGCGGACGAAGGGGCGGCCGTGGACGCGGTGGACGCCGCCGTCCTTCTCACCGACCCGCATGACCGAGACCGGGCGGTCCAGCTCCACGAGGGGGAGCCTCCCACCCGGGCGCGGGGTCAGGATGACCTGGCGGTCCTGGGAGCCGGTGGCCGCGATCGCCTCGACGGACGCCATGCCGGGCCAGTCCCGCGCCTCGATGCCCAGCTCGCTGACGCCCTCCGCCGCGATCATGCAGTGGTCGACCGGCTCGACCTCGTGGGAGCGGTGCTTGCGCAGGCCCGCGCGGCCGTCGGCGTCCACGGCGTACTGCACGCGGGTGCGCCACGACGGGACCTGCCCGGCGGGCACCTTGTCGCCCTCGGCCGGCATCACCGTGCCGTCCCAGCCGGCCTCCTCGGGGGTGAGGCCCGCCAGGCGCTGGAGCTGCTCGGCGACGACCTCGCCCTTCATGCGGCGCTGCGCGCCCGGCTTGGCGTGCTGCCAGTCGCAGCCGCCGCAGCGGCCGGGGCCCGAGAAGGGGCAGGGGGCCTCGATGCGGTCCTTGGAGGCGTCCAGGATCTCGACCGCGTCCGCGCGCAGGAAGCGCGCGCCCTCCTCGCCCTCCGTCACCCGGGCCACGACCCGCTCGCCGGGGAGCGTGTGCCGGACGAACAGCACCTGGCCCTCGGACGTGCGGGCGATGCAGTGGCCGCCGTGGGCGACCGGGCCCACCTCGACCTCGTACTCCTCCCCCACCAGCGAGACCGCTCGCGACTCCGCCTGCGACTTCTTCGGTTCTGCCTGCATGGCGGGGTGACTCCAGAGAACGGGACGACAAAGGACAACAGCCGTCCAGTCTACGTGGACGAGGAGGAGTCCTTGTCCTTCGTACGGTCCTGGTGGGGGTGGTGGGCCGGGCCGCGCCGGACCGCGCCGGGGGCGTTCCAGTCCTGGCGCTTGCGGGCCCGGCGCCTGGCGGCCTCGGAGGACTCCAGCTGGTACGGGACGGAGGTGACCATGACGCCCGGCGTGAACAGCAGGCGGCCCTTGAGGCGCAGGGCGCTCTGGTTGTGCAGCAGGTGCTCGTACCAGTGGCCGACCACGTACTCGGGGATGATGACCGAGACCGCGTCGCGCGGGGACTCCTTGCGCAGGCTCTTGACGTACTCGATGACCGGCCGGGTGATCTCGCGGTACGGCGAGTCCAGGACCTTGAGCGGTACGGCGATGCCGCGGCGCTCCCACTCCTCGCGCAGGGCCTTGGTCTCGGCCGGGTCGACGTTGACGCTGAGCGCTTCCAGGCTGTCGGAGCGCATGAGCTTGGCGTAGGCGAGGGCGCGCAGCGTGGGCCGGTGGATCTTGGAGATCAGGACGACCGAGTGGACGCGGGAGGGGCGCACCATGTCGTCGTTCTGGGCCTCCTCGGGGTCCTCGGGGGCCGCGATCTCCTCGGCGACACGGTCGTAGTGCTTGCGGATCGCCGTCATCGTCGCGAAGAAGATGCACATGCCGAGCAGGGCGACCCAGGCGCCGTGGGTGAACTTCGTGGCCAGGACCACGACCAGCACGAGTCCGGTGAAGAAGGCGCCGAAGGCGTTGATCGCGCGGGAGCGGACCATGCGGCGGCGGGCGGCCTGGTCGCGCTCGGTGGCCAGGAGGCGGTTCCAGTGCCGGACCATGCCGATCTGGCTGAGCGTGAAGGACACGAAGACGCCGACGATGTAGAGCTGGATCAGCCGGGTCGAGTCGGCGCCGTAGACGACGACCAGGAGCATGGCCGCGCCGGCCAGGAGCACGATGCCGTTGGAGAAGGCCAGGCGGTCGCCGCGGGTGTGCAGCTGGCGCGGCAGGTAGCGGTCCTGGGCGAGGATCGAGCCGAGCAGCGGGAAGCCGTTGTAGGCGGTGTTGGCGGCCAGGAAGAGGACCAGCGCGGTGGCGGCGGCCAGGACGACGAACAGGAAGCTGCCCTCGCCGAAGACCGCCTCGGCGACCTGGGAGATCACCGGGTGCTGGACGTAGTCCGCGCCGACGGCGACGCCGTTGTGGAAGAGGTCGGTGGCCGGGTTCTCGGACATGCGGACGTCGGTGGCGGAGGCCAGCGCGATGATGCCGCAGAACATGGTGACGGCGAGCAGGCCCATCATCGCGAGCGTGTTGCCCGCGTTCTTCGACTTGGGCTTGCGGAAGGCCGGGACGCCGTTGGAGATCGCCTCGACGCCGGTGAGGGCGGCGCAGCCGGAGGAGAAGGCGCGCAGGAGCAGGAAGACCAGGGCGAAGCCGGCCAGGCCGCCGTGCTCCGGTTTGATCTCGTAGTCCGCGGTCGGGGCGCGCATGGTGTCGCCCAGGACCAGGCCGCGGAACGCTCCCCAGACGATCATGATGAAGACGCCGCCGACGAAGACGTACGTCGGGATCGCGAAGAGCTTGCCCGACTCCTTGACCCCGCGCAGGTTCATCAGGGTGAGCAGCAGGATCACGGCGACGGCGCACAGGACCTTGTGCTCGACGACGAAGGGGATCGCCGAGCCCAGGTTCTCGATGCCGGAGGAGATCGAGACGGCGACCGTCAGGACGTAGTCCACCAGCAGGGCGCTGGCCACGGTGAGGCCGGCCTTCGGGCCGAGGTTCGTGGTGGCCACCTCGTAGTCGCCGCCGCCGCTCGGGTAGGCGTGCACGTTCTGCCGGTAGGAGGCGACGACCGTGAACATGAGGACGACGACCGCGACCGCGATCCAGGGGCTGAAGTGATATGCCGACACGCCCGCGATGGACAGGACGAGCAGCACCTCGCCGGGCGCGTACGCCACTGAGGACAGCGGGTCGGACGCGAAGACGGGCAGGGCGATGCGCTTCGGCAGGAGCGTTTCGCCGAGCCGGTCGCTGCGCAGTGCGCGCCCGATGAGAATCCGTTTGGGCACGTCGGTCAGTTTGGACACAACAGAGGATCGTAGGCGTTCGAACGGGCGAGCGCCCAACCGCCACCCCCCGATCCGCCCGCCGTCTGCTCTACGGGTGAATCAGCGGGGTGGTGCGGCTGCGGATGAAGCGGGCGGTGGCGTTCGCATGGCTATATGACCAACACCGCCCGTCGTCCTGTGGGCACCGTCCGTCGCCCGTGAGCACCGTCCGTCCTCTGTGGGCACCGTCCGTCGCCCGTGAGCACCACTCGTCGCCCTGTGAGGGAGATCCCGTGCATCTGTCCGCGGAGCTGATCGGCGGCGTCGTCACGCTCGTCGGTCTCGGCATCCTGGCCTTCGCGAGTATCCGCAGCATCAGCCGGCGGGGGTCGTCGGCGGAGGGCTGAGCCCGGCGCCGAGCGGCACGGGGGGTGTCTCCAGGTCCTGCGGTCGTGGGGGGGCGAGGCCGACGCAGGAGGCGAGGCGGGCGGCAGTGGGAATGCTCCGTGCCGTCGCCGAGGTGACCAGCAGGACGGCAACGGTCCAATCAGACTCGACACAGGACCGACGCGCTGGAGCGGTGAAGCGCGATGCCTGCGTCGGTGTGCCGCGGCGTGCCCCGCGCTCCGGTCCGACGGCACTGCACGACGCGAACGAACCACCCCGCCGGGGTCCGGCGGCGGCGGAGCGGCATGATGGTGACCCGCGGCCCTCAGCGGGGCCGCCGGTGTTTGCCCGTCGAGCCGAAAGAGGAAGATGAACGGGATGTTCACCCCGGTAAGAGGGCTGAGAAGAAGAGTGGTGTGAGCCGTGCACATTGTCATCATGGGCTGCGGGCGGGTGGGCTCCGCGCTCGCCCAGACCCTGGAGCAGCAGGGGCACACGGTCGCCGTCATCGACCGGGACCCCACCGCCTTCCGACGCCTCGGTTCCTCGTTCGGCGGCCGCCGGGTCACCGGCATCGGCTTCGACCAGGACACCCTGCGTGAGGCGGGCATCGAGGACGCGGGTGCCTTCGCCGCCGTGTCCAGCGGGGACAACTCGAACATCATCGCCGCCCGCGTGGCCCGCGAGATGTTCGGCGTGGAGAACGTCGCCGCCCGCATCTACGACCCGCGCCGCGCCGAGGTCTACCAGCGCCTGGGGATCCCCACCGTCGCCACCGTCCGCTGGACGGCCGACCAGATGCTGCGCCGGCTGCTCCCCTCGGGTGCCGAGCCGCTGTGGCGCGACCCCACCGGCGGCGTCCAGCTCGCCGAGGTGCACACCTCCTCGGCCTGGGTCGGTCACAAGATCAGCCGGCTCCAGGAGGAGACGGGCGTGCGGGTGGCCTTCGTCACCCGGCTCGGGGAGGCGATCCTGCCCTCCTCGCAGACCGTCCTGCAGGAGGGTGACCTCGTGCACGTGATGATGCGCACCGACGAGGTCCACAAGGTCGAGGCGGCGTTCGCCAAGGGTCCCGAAGAGGAGGGCGGTCACTGATGAGGGTCGCCATTGCCGGAGCCGGCGCGGTCGGCCGTTCGATCGCGGGCGAGCTGCTGGAGAACGGTCACGAGATCCTGCTCATCGACAAGGCGCCGACCGCCATCTCGGTCGAGCGCGTCCCGATGGCGGAGTGGCTGCTCGCCGACGCGTGCGAGATCACGTCCCTGGACGAGGCGGCGCTCCAGCGCTGCAACGTCGTCATCGCCGCGACGGGCGACGACAAGGTCAACCTCGTCGTGTCCCTGCTGGCCAAGACGGAGTACGGCGTTCCGCGCGTCGTCGCCCGGGTGAACAACCCGAAGAACGAGTGGCTCTTCAACGAGTCCTGGGGCGTGGACGTCGCCGTCTCCACCCCGCGGCTGATGTCGGCCCTGGTGGAGGAGGCGGTGAGCGTCGGCGACCTGGTCCGGCTGCTGCGCTTCAGTCACGGCGACGCCAACCTCGTCGAGCTGACGCTGCCGGAGGAGTCGGCCCTGGCCGGCACCCAGGTCGGCGACGTCCAGTGGCCCGAGGACACCTCGCTGGTGACGATCATCCGCGGCACGCGGGTGCTGACGCCGTCCCGGGAGGACTCTCTGGAGGCGGGCGACGAGCTGCTGTTCGTCGCCGCCCAGGCCCGTGAGGAGCAGCTGGAGGACCTGCTGTCGGCGCGCCGGCGCCCGGACGACACCGTCTGACCGACGCAGCGGGTCCACGGGCCCGGGGGGGGGGGGGGGGGGGGGGGGGGGGGGGGGGGGGGGGGGGGGGGGGGGGGGGGGGGGGCCCCCCCGCCCGCGGGGCGCCGCCCCCGCGCCCCCCCCCCCCCCCCCCCCCCCCCCCCCCCCCCCCCCCCCCCGCCCCGCCGAGCCGTTCAGTCCGGCCCGTCAGGCCTTGCGGTGCCTGCCGCCGCGCAGGTCCGCGGCCTCCCCGTCGGGCTGGGGCGACCCGGCCAGGGTGCCGTCGGCCTCCTGGCCGCTCCGTTCCCGCTCGTCCTTCTCCGCCTTGGCGGCCTTCTCGGCCTCCTCGGCCGCCTCCATCTCCGCGAACACGTCGATGGGGGCCGGAGCCTTGGCCAGGAAGACCCAGGTCAGCCAGACGGCGAGCAGGAACGGCGGGATCTTCAGGATGACGAGGACCCAGCCGAGCTGTTCCGTGTCGGCCCACCAGTAGAGCGGGAAGAGGACGGCGCTCTTGGCGAGCAGGATCAGGCCCCACGCGTAGCTGGCCTTGGTGTACGCCTTCTTCCGGCCCGGGTTGCGGGTGCGCCAGGAGAGGTTCTCCTTGAAGACCGGGCCGAGGATCAGGCCGATCAGGGGCACCCCGGCCAGCGAGGTGACGATGTACGCCAGTGCCAGGCCCAGGGTGTAGAGCATGCCCGGCAGATAGAAGTTCTTGGCGTTGTCGGTCATCATCGCGAAGACCACGCCGAAGGCGACGCCGAAGACACCGCTGAACGCGTGCTTGACGGTGTCCTTCATCACCAGCCGCACCACGACCAGCACCACCGACACGGCCAGGGCCGCGATCGCCGACATGTGCAGGTCGTTGTTGAGCGTGAAGATCGTGACGAAGAGCAGGCCGGGCAGCACCGTCTCGATCATGCCGCGCACGCCGCCGAACGCCTCGAACAGCGCGGCCTCCGTCACCGCCCGGGCGTTGGCGTCGTCGGCTTCCGTCGTGTCTTCGGTCGGCTTGTCGAGCGACGTCACCGGCTACTCCCGTCCGAGGGGTCTCAGTTCGTATTTCGGGTTGAAGAGCACCCGGCGGCCGTGGCTCATCGAGACCCGGCCCGATGCGATCAGCTTGCGCCCCGGCTCTATGCCGACGATGGAGCGTCTGCCCAGCCACACCACGTCCAGGGCGGCGGTGCCGTCGAACAGCTCGGCCTCCAGGGCCGGGACGCCCGCACGCGGCCGCAGGGTGACCGTGCGCAAGGTACCAGTAACCGACACGACCTGCCGGTCCTGGCAGTCTCCGATGCGCGTACAGCCGGCGGTGTCGGCGTCCTCGCGCAGTTCCTCCGACTCCAGATCCTCCTGCGAGGAGGAGAGCCGGTCGAACATGCGCCGGAACCGGCCCACCGGCTTGTCGGAACGCGGAGCAGCACTCATATCTGAAGCGTACCGGGGCCCGCCGACAGCCATGCACCCCTCTCGGGCCGGGATGGCGAGCCTCACGCCGGCCCTGCGCCACCGGCGCCGTCACCGCCGCTCACTTCTCGAAGCGGTACCCCATGCCCGGCTCGGTGATGAAGTGGCGCGGGTGCGCGGGGTCCGCCTCCAGCTTGCGGCGCAGCTGGGCCATGTAGACGCGCAGGTAGTTCGTCTCCGTCCCGTACGACGGCCCCCACACCTCCTGGAGCAGCTGCTTCTGGCTGACCAGGCGCCCCGTGTTGCGCACCAGCACCTCCAGCAGATGCCACTCGGTGGGCGTCAGGCGTACGTCCTTGCCGCCCCGGTTGACCTTCTTCGCAGCCAGGTCGACGGTGAACCCTGCGGTGTCCACGAGCACCTCGTCCTCGCCGCCGGGAACCGGTTCGGACCGACGGACGGCGGCCCGCAGCCGGGCCAGCAGCTCGTCCATGCCGAACGGCTTGGTGACGTAGTCGTCGGCGCCCGCGTCGAGCGCCTCGACCTTCTCGTCGGAGGAGTGCCGGGCGGACAGCACCAGGATCGGCACCCGGGTCCAGCCGCGCAGGCCCCTGATCACGTCGACGCCGTCCATGTCGGGCAGGCCCAGGTCCAGCACCACCACGTCGGGGTGGCGGGCGGCGGCGAGCTGGAGGGCGGTGGCGCCGTCGTGCGCGACGTCGACCTCGTAGTGCCGTGCCTTGAGGTTGATCACGAGGGCCCGCACGATCTGCGGTTCGTCGTCGATCACGAGCACCCGGGTCATGGGGCGGCCTGCCTTTCCGCGGTCGCGTTCTGTGCCGTCACGAGGTGCGGGGCCGGCTCCCCGGAGCCCACCGCGCGCAGGGTCAGGACCATGGTGAGGCCGCCGCCGGGGGTGTCCTCCGCGTTCAGGGTGCCGCCCATCGCCTCGACGAAGCCCCGCGCCACGGCGAGACCGAGGCCGACACCGGCCCCGCGCGGGGCGTCGCCGTACCGCTGGAAGGGCTCGAAGATGCGGTCCTTGGCCTCGTCCGGCACTCCCGGCCCCCGGTCGACGATCCGTACCTCGACGCGGTCCGCGAGGGCGCTGGCGGCGACCAGGACGGTCCGGTCGTCCGGACTGTACTTGACGGCGTTCTCCACCAGGTTGGCCAGCGCCCGTTCCAGGAGCCCGGCGTCCACCGCGACCATGGGCAGCGTCTCCGGGATGTCCAGCTCCGCGCTGCCCTCGGGCACGCCGCCGAGCGCCATCGGCGCCACCTCGTCGACGTCGATCTCGCGGATCAGCGGGGTGACGGTGCCGGTCTGGAGGCGGGACATGTCGAGCAGGTTGCCCACCAGGTGGTCGAGTCGGTCGGCGCCCTCCTCGATGCCTTCGAGCAGCTCCGCCCGGTCCTCGTCCGACCAGGCCACGTCCTCGGACCTGAGGCTGGTCACCGCCGCCTTGATCCCGGCCAGCGGGGTGCGCAGGTCGTGGCTGACGGCGGCCAGCAGCGCGGTGCGGATGCGGTTGCCCTCGGCCAGGGTGCGGGCCCGGTCGGCCTCCTCGCGCAGGCGGCGCCGGTCCAGGACGACGGCGGCCTGGGCGGCGAAGGCGGCGAGCACCCGGCGGTCCTCGGCGGGCAGGACGCGGCCGGTCAGCGCCAGGGCCATGTGGTCCCCGACCGGCATGTCCACGTCGGCGTCCTCCGGCCGGCCGACCGGCGGTCCCGTTCCGACGCGGCCGGCGCAGGTCCAGGGCGCCACGTCGCCCTCCCGCTCCAGCAGAGCGGCCGACTCCATGCCGAAGGTCTCGCGCACCCGCTCCAGGAGCGTCTCCAGGCTGGTCTCGCCGCGCAGGACGTCACCCGCGAGGAAGGAGAGGATCTCCGACTCGGCGCGCAGCCGGGCGGCCTGGTGGGTGCGGCGGGCCGCGACGTCGACGACCGAGGCCACGGAGAGCGCGACGCCCACGAATATGGCGAGCGCAAGCATGTTCCTCGGGTCGGCGATGGTGATCCGGTTGACGGGGGGCGTGAAGAACCAGTTCAGCAGGAGCGACCCGACCGCGGCCGACGCCAGCGCCGGGTACAGCCCGCCGAGCAGGGCGGCCGCGACCGTCAGCGCCAGGTAGAGCAGGACGTCGTTGGCGAGTCCGAGGTGGACGGTGCTGAGCAGCAGCGTCAGCAGCACCGGGCCGCCCAGGCCGGCGAACCAGCCCCACACGATCCGGGACCGGCCGAGCCGCGCGCCCCTGGCCACCGGCAGTCCGCGCCCCTTGGCGACCTCTTCGTGGGTCACGATGTGGACGTCCAGGTCGGGGCCGGACTCGCGGGCGACGGTGGCGCCGACGCCGGGTCCGAAGACGTACTGCCAGGCCTTGCGGCGCGAGGAGCCGAGGACGATCTGGGTGGCGTTGACACCCCGCGCGAAGTCGAGCAGCGCGGCCGGTATGTCCTCGCCGAGCACGTGGTGGAAGGTGCCGCCGAGGTCCTCCACCAGGGTCCGCTGCACCGCCAGCTCCTTGGGCGAGGCCGAGGTCAGCCCGTCGCTGCGGGCTATGTACACGGCCAGCACCTCGCCGCCGGCGCCCTTCTCGGCGAGGCGCGCGGCCCGCCGTATCAGCGTCCGGCCCTCGGGGCCGCCGGTCAGACCCACCACGATGCGTTCGCGCGAGCCCCAGATCCTGGAGACGCGGTGTTCGCTGCGGTACTGCTGAAGGTACTCGTCGGCCCGGTCCGCGACCCACAGCAGCGCCAGCTCGCGCAGGGCGGTGAGGTTGCCGGGGCGGAAGTAGTTCGACAGGGCGGCGTCGACCTTGTCCGGCTGGTAGATGTTGCCGTGGGCCATGCGCCGGCGCAGCGCCTGCGGCGACATGTCGACCAGTTCGATCTGGTCCGCGCGCCGCACCACCTCGTCGGGCACGGTCTCCCGCTGCCGTACGCCCGTGATGGACTCCACGACGTCGCCGAGTGACTCCAGGTGCTGGATGTTGACGGTCGAGACGACGTCGATGCCGGCCGCGAGCAGTTCCTCGACGTCCTGCCAGCGCTTGGCGTTGCGCACGCCGGGGACGTTGGTGTGGGCCAGTTCGTCCACCAGCGCCACCCGGGGGGCGCGGGCGAGGACCGCGTCCAGGTCCAGCTCCGTGAAGACCGCGCCGCGGTGCTCCACCTCCCGGCGCGGCACCTCCTCCAGACCGCGCAGCATCACCTCGGTGCGGGAGCGGCCGTGGTGCTCGACGAGCGCCACCACGCAGTCGGTGCCCCGTTCGACGCGGCGGTGCGCCTCGGACAGCATGGCGTACGTCTTGCCGACGCCCGGTGCCGCACCGAGGTAGATCCGAAGTCTGCCGCGTCCCATGGCCTCATTGTCTTCCGGTCGGCGCCGAGTGCGCAGCGTCGACCTTACGACCCGCAATCCCGACAAATCGGGGTGGGGGGCGGGTGCCGGCCGTCCTTGACGGAACCCTGACGCCCAAGGGGTGCCGTCCGGACCGCGGCGAGATGCGGACGCCGCCCCGGGCGTCAGTCCTCCACGATCCGCCCGTCCCGCAGCTCCAGCACCCGGTCGGCGAGGCCCAGCAGGGTCGTGTCGTGGGTGGCGACCAGCGCGGTGACGCGTTCGCTGCGCACGACGGCGCGCAGCAGCTCCATCACGGAGCGCCCGGTCTCCGCGTCCAGCTGGCCGGTGGGCTCGTCCGCGATCAGCAGGGCGGGCTCGTTGGCGAGCGCACGGGCGACGGCGACCCGCTGCTGCTGCCCGCCGGACAGCTCGCCGGGGCGCTGGGCGGCGTGGTCGGCGAGGCCGACGAGGGAGAGCAGCAGCTCGACGCGCTCCTCGCGGGCGCGCGGCGCGGCCCGGCGCAGCCGCATCGGTACACCGATGTTCTCGGCGGCGGTGAGGACCGGGAGGAGCCCGAAGGACTGGAAGACGAAACCGACCCGGTCCCGGCGCAGGGCGAGCAGGCCGTCCTCGTCCAGCGTCGCGAGGTCCCGGCCGTCGACCTCGACCCGTCCGGCATCCGGTGTGTCCAGACCGCCGACGACGTTGAGCAGGGTGGTCTTGCCGGAGCCCGACCGCCCCTTGAGGGCGACCAGCTCACCGCGCCGCACGTCGAAGGAGACGCCGCGCAGGGCGTGTACGGCGGCGCCGTCGCGACCGTACGACTTCCGTACGTCCTCGACGCGCACCATGGTCTCGGTGACCACCTGGCTCATTCCGCGTCCTCCCCCGTCGTACGCCGTGAAACCGGGCGCCAGTATCGCCGCAGCGGCGGGCGGATTCAACGGCCCCGGGACCGGTCTTCGGGGCGTGCGTGCCACGAGGGCCGCACCCCCCCGCCGGGGATGCGGCCCTCGTGACGCGCGGTACGGCCCCGGCCGTACCGAGTCGCCTGTCCTCGCCCGATCGCCTAGCGGACCTCGGTGATCTCCGGTCCGCGCTGGAGCTGGCCCATGCCGCCGGCGAAGCGGGAGCCCTCCTCCTGCTGGACACCCTCGGGGACCATCTGGGCGTCGTTGGGCAGCTTGAGGACGATCGGGTCGCGGGGGGCCATCGGGCCCTCGCCGCGGACGACGACCGTGTCCCGGAAGATCTGCTCCAGCAGCCCGGCGGCCTGCGGCTGCACCGCGCCCTGGCCCGAGATCACTCCGCGCAGGAACCAGCGGGGCCCGTCCACGCCGACGAACCGCACGACCTGGAAGCCGCCCGTGCCGTCCGGCAGCTGCACCGGGACCTGGGCCCGCAGCTCCCAGCCCAGCGGACCCTCGACCTCGTCGACGATGCCGCCCTGCTGGGTGATGCCGGAGCCGATCTCCTCGCGCACCTCGCCCCAGATTCCCTCGCGCTTGGGCGCGGCGAAGCCCTGGAGCTGGATGGCGCTGTCGCGCAGGACCACGGTCGCGGCGACGATCGCGTCGCCCGCGACCTCCACCCGCAGTTCCATGCCGTCGACCCCGGGGATGAACAGGCCTCCCAGGTCGACCCTGCCCTCGCCCGGTTCGCGGACCTCGGTGCTGTCCCAGGGACCGTCGGGGCGCGGCTCGGGCTCGAGCCGCACGCGTTCGCGCTCTTCGTCCGCCTCGGTGTCGACGCTGTCGACGACCTGCTCGGTCTCGCCGGCCGCGTCCTCGGCGGCATCCCTCTTCTTGCGACGTCCGAACACGTCACTGTCCTTCCCGGTCGGATACGACCGAAGCGTATCGATTCCCACCCGTCGGGCCGCCTTCGGCGACCTGACCGCTTGTGCCGCTTGCACGGTCCAACCCGGCGTGGCCGCCGGTGGACCCGAAGCCCCCCTCGGCCCGCGCCGAGTCGGGAAGTTCCGCGACCTGACGGAAGCGGACCCTCTCGACCTGCTGGACGACCAGTTGGGCAATCCGGTCGAAGCGCTCGAACCGCACGCTCTCGCGCGGGTCGAGATTCACCACGATCACCTTGATCTCCCCACGGTACCCGGCATCGATCGTCCCCGGGGCATTCACGAGGGCGACACCGCAGCGGGCGGCCAGTCCGGAACGTGGGTGCACGAAGGCCGCGTACCCCTCCGGGAGCGCCACAGACACGCCCGTGGGCAGAACGGCGCGTTCGCCGGGCGCCAGCTCGCAGCCGGCGGTGGTGCGCAGGTCGGCGCCCGCGTCGCCGGGCCGCGCGTACTCCGGGAGCGGCACGTCGGGGTCGACGCGGCGGATCAGGACCTCTAGGTCGGCACGGCTCACGGGTTCACCTCGAAGGCGCGGGCGCGGCGGAGCTGGTCGGGGTCGTCCATGGCGGCGCGGATCTCCTCCTCGCGGCCGTTCTGGACGAAGTGCTCGACCTTGACCTCGATGAACAGGGCGTCGGCACGGACGGCCACCGGGCCGTCGGGGCCGCCGATCCGGCCGGTGGCGGTGGAGTAGATCTTCCGGCCGGCCACCGCGGTGACCTCGGCCTCCAGGTACAGGGTCGTGTCCACGGGCACCGGCCGCCGGAAGTCGGTCTCCAGCCGTCCGGTCACCGCGATGGTGCGCAGCAGCCAGTTCAGCGAGCCCAGCGTCTCGTCCAGCGCGGTGGCCAGCACGCCGCCGTGTGCCAGGCCTGGAGCGCCCTGGTGGGCGGGGCGGACGGTGAACTCGGCGGTGATCGACACGCCTTCACCGGCCCGCGCCTGGAGGTGCAGTCCGTGGGGCTGGTCGCCGCCGCAGCCGAAGCACTGCCCGTAGTGGGCGCCGAGCAGCTCGCCGGGGGCGGGCGCGTCGGGGTGCCGTACGGGTTTCACGGCGTCGGCGGGGGGCTGGAGACCTGGGGAAGTACCACTCACAGGCGCAGACCTTACCCGCGCGTCGGCCGAACACCGATACCGTGCCAAGCTTGCTTCATGCAGCTCTCCACGGCCCCGTACGAAGAACGCCTCACCGCGCCCCGCTCCTGGTGGCTGGTCTCCTTCCTGGTGGGGCTGGCGTTCGCGCTGATCCTGCTGCCCTTCGGCACGCTGCCGATGCTGGGCGGTCTCGTGGGCGGCACGGCGGTGGCGGCGGTGGCGGCCAGTTCGTACGGCGCGGTCCGTATCCGGATCGTGGGCGACTCGCTGATCGCGGGCGAGGCGAAGGTGCCGGTCTCGGCGCTGGGCGAGGCGGAGATCCTCGACCCCGAGGAGGCCCGCGCCTGGCGCACGTACAAGGCGGACGTCCGGGCGTTCCTGCTGCTGCGCGCCTACATCCCGCGGGCCGTGCGCGTGGTGGTCACGGACCCGGAGGACCCGACTCCGTACCTGTACCTGTCGACGCGGGAGCCGGAGCGGCTGATCGAGGCCCTGACGGCGGCCAAGGCGGCGGCCGCGTAACGCGGACCCCCGGCCGGGCCGCCCGTCCCCGCTCGCGCGCGTGGGCCCGTCGGCGGTCGGCTGCCGGCGTTCGTCTGTCAGCGGCCGTCTTTGCCGAAGTTTTTCCCGAGGCCGCCGGGTCCGGGTCCGATGCCCTTGGCGACCTCACCCATGTCCAGGGCGTCCTGCGGCCGTTCCAGCGCCGGGAGGCCTTCGAGGTCTCTCCAGGCGACCTGGTGCTTGCGCAGGTCGGTCCGGATTCTCGCCGCCAGCTTCCTGGTGTCGCGGCGGTTCATGACGGCGCCCACGGCCGCGCCCACCATGAAGGGCATCAGGTTGGGCAGATCGCGCACCATCCGCTTCATGATCTGCTGACGCAGCTGGCGCTTCATGTGGCTGTTCATCGCCGAGCCGAGGGTCGACGGCTTGGTCACGTCGACGCCGCGCTCACCGGACCACGAGTTCAGGTACGCGGTGCTGCGCTGCGTGAGGCCGCCGGGCGGACGTACGCCGTAGACCTCGTGGAGTTCGGCGATCAGCTTGAGCTCGATCGCGGCGACGCCGGTGATCTCGGCGGCCAGTTCGGTGGGCATCGCGGGCGGTACGGGCAGCATCGCGGCCGCTCCGACACCCGCGCCGACGGTCGCCGTGCCCTTGGCCGCGCCGGCCACGAGCCGGTCGGCGAGCTCCTCGGGTCCGAGGCCGGGGAACTGCGCCCGGAGCGTCGCCAGGTCCCGTACGGGCACGCGGGGTGCCAGGTCGATGATCCGGTCGGCGAGGTGGGCCAGGGCGGCCCTGGCGCGAGCGCCGCCGTTGCGGACGCCCTGTCCGGCCCTGTCCCGGAACGCCGCTGCCCTGCGCCGGGCAGCGGGTGCCGGTGGCTGCGTGGTCGCCGGGAGGTCACTCCGGCCGGCCACTGGCTCGAGCGGGGCCGTCCCCGTACCGGCGGGGCCCCGCTCTTCGTCACGCGCGCTGTGCGGACCGTCGAACGGTCCTTGGTCCGCTTCCCGCCTGGAGAAGCGGCGCTTCCAGGGAGGGGTCGAGCCTGTCACGGCCGACCCCGCCTCAGTCGCAGTCGCGGCAGATCGGCTGGCCGTTCTTCTCCCGGGCCAGCTGGCTGCGGTGGTGCACCAGGAAGCAGCTCATGCACGTGAACTCGTCCTGCTGCTTCGGCAGCACACGGACCGCCAGTTCCTCGTTCGAGAGGTCGGCGCCGGGAAGCTCGAGGCCTTCCGCGGCCTCGAACTCGTCGACGTCGACGGCCGAGGCGGACTTGTCGTTCCGCCGGGCCTTCAGCTCTTCGAGGCTGTCCGAGTCGACGTCGTCGTCGGTCTTGCGTGGAGTGTCGTAATCGGTTGCCATGGTCGCTCTCCCCCTCTGGGTGTCTGCGGTGTCTTCAGCGCACGTAACGCGTGAGAGGCCGGACTTGTGCCCGACCCGAGGCGGAGATTTTGCCTCACATCAAGGTCTGTTACTCAATCGACACCCAACCGGCCCTCTCTTGAGTGATCGGCTTGGATGGCGATGGGGACCGTACACGGTCCGAATGCCGCACGCCAAAGGCGTCTCACCGTGTACTTCCCGTGATCCTGACCCCTGAAAACCGGGATTTTCCCGGCTTTCCGACAGGGTGCATGATCACGGAGAGTAGAGGGCGGGAAAGGCTCGGTTGTGATCGATCACACACGAGACTTCCGGGCCGGTGGCCTGGAAATTCCGCTCAAAGCGAACAACCTCGGGTCTCGGTGGGATGTCGGGGTCATGATCTCAGACGGGCAGCGTCACCCGCATCACGAGGCCTCCGCCCTCGCGCGGCTGCGCGTAGATGTGCCCGCCGTGCGCCCGGGCCACGGACCGTGCGATGGACAGGCCGAGCCCGACGCCCTTGTCGCTGCCCGTGCGCTCGGTGCGCAGCCGCCTGAACGGCTCGAAGAGGTTGTCCACCTCGTACGCCGGTACGACCGGGCCCGTGTTGGTGACCACGAGGACCGCCAGCCCGCCCTCCACGGCCGTGGTGACCTCCACCCAGCCCCGTTCGGCCACGTTGTAGCGCACGGCGTTCTGGACGAGGTTCAGGGCGATCCGCTCCAGCAGGACGCCGTTGCCCTGGACCACCGCGGCCTCGCGGGTGCCGCGCAGCTCCACGCCCTTGGACTCCGCCTCGCCGTGCACCTGGTCGATGGCCTGGCCGGCCACCTCGGCGAGGTCCACCGGTTTGCGCTCGACGATCTGGTTGTCGCTGCGGGCGAGCAGCAGCAGTCCCTCGACCAGCTGCTCGCTGCGTTCGTTGGTCGCCAGCAGCGTCCTGCCGAGCTGCTGCAGCTCTACCGGGGCGCCCGGATCGGACAGGTGCACCTCCAGGAGGGTGCGGTTGATCGCCAGGGGCGTGCGCAGCTCGTGGGAGGCGTTCCCGACGAAGCGCTGCTGGGCGGTGAAGGCCCGCTGCAGCCGCTCCAGCATGTCGTCGAAGGTGTCGGCGAGCTCCTTCAGCTCGTCGTCCGGGCCGTCCAGCTCGATCCGGCGGGAGAGGTCGGAGCCCGCCACCGCGCGCGCGGTGCGGGTGATGCGGCCCAGTGGGGACAGGACGCGGCCCGCCATGGCGTAGCCGAAGGCGAAGGCGATCACGGCGAGGCCGAGCAGCGCCAGCAGGGAGCGGCTGAGCAGGTTGTCCAGGGCGACCTTGCGCTGGTGGTCCATGCAGTCGCTGATCGCGGCGTTGAAGTCGGACAGCGACAGGCCGCCGTTGTCGACCACGGGGCAGGTGCTGCTGGAGACCTTGAGGTCGGTGAAGTCGACGATCTTGTACAGCGGTTCGTTGCCGGTGCGCACCGCCTGGGCGGCGAGCAGGTAGATGATCGACAGCAGCAGGATGCCGGCGATCAGGAACATGCCGCCGTACAGCAGGGTGAGCCGTATCCGGATGGTGGGGCGCAGCCACGGCAGGGGCGTGACCGAGCGCGGGTCCCACGTGGGCTTCGGGGGCGCTCCGGGGGGCGCGGGTGTCGTCGCCACGGCCGGTCAGATCCGGTAGCCGGAGCCGGGGACGGTGACGATGACGGGCGGCTCGCCCAGCTTGCGGCGCAGCGTCATGACGGTCACGCGCACGACGTTGGTGAACGGGTCGGTGTTCTCGTCCCAGGCCTTCTCGAGCAGCTGCTCGGCGGAGACCACGGCTCCCTCGCTGCGCATGAGCACCTCCAGGACGGCGAACTCCTTGGGCGCGAGCTGCACCTCCTTGCCGTCCCGGAAGACCTCGCGGCGGTTCGGGTCCAGCTTGATGCCGGCGCGCTCCAGGACGGGCGGAAGGGGGACGCTGGTGCGCCGGCCCAGGGCACGCACGCGGGCGATCAGCTCGCTGAACGCGAACGGCTTGGGCAGGTAGTCGTCGGCGCCGATCTCCAGGCCCTCGACGCGGTCGCTGACGTCGCCGGAGGCCGTCAGCATGAGCACGCGCGTGGGCATGCCCAGCTCGACGATCTTGCGGCAGACGTCGTCGCCGTGCACCAGGGGGAGGTCGCGGTCCAGGACGACCACGTCGTAGTCGTTGACGCCGATGCGCTCGAGGGCGGCCGCACCGTCGTACACGACGTCGACGGCCATGGCCTCCCGGCGCAGTCCGGTGGCCACCGCATCGGCGAGCAGCTGCTCGTCCTCGACGACGAGTACGCGCACGTCGCTGGTCCTTCCTGTGTCCACCCGCGTAGCGCTTCTCGGCGCACGAGGGCAGGGGGCTGGTGGGTGTGTTGCCTCCATCCTGCCCTTTTCGGCCATAAGTCGGCTGTAAGGCGGGTGAGGAGGCGGTGACGAAGAAGGGTGCGGAAAGGCTGCGGGAGCGGGAATGCCGGATTTTCTCGCGCGGTTGAGGTTTCCGCGAAGGGGAGCTGGGGGAGGACGGCTTTACACCCCGCGATCACGCTCTGCCTGTACCGCGTTACCACGCGGTACGCCGCGGTCCGCTTCCGCAGAGCGGGCGTGGGTGTCCGGCACCGTCGCCGCCCGGCCGGGCTGCGCTGGGCACTCCACCGGAGACGTGATCGTCCCTTTCGACCGGCACACCCCCGTGCCAACGACCCACGACCCAGGACGAGGGGGCGCAGCATGGACGCTTTCACCGCAGGACTTCTGCAGCGCATACAGACGACCGAGTCCGACCTCACCCGGGCCCGCGACGAGGGCGACGAGTTCCTCGTCGAGGTGGAGCTGGGCGAGCTCGACGATCTGCGCCGCCTTGCCGCCGAGCACGGTGTGGAGGTCAGCGCGACCAACGCCTGATCGGCCCGCGAGGACGAGGCCCCGGCGAGATCCAGCGCCGGGGCCTCGTCATGCGTACGGCCGGCGCGGGGACGCGGGGGCGGGCGCCCGACGGGCACCCCCGCCTGTGCCTGCCCGCGCCGGCCCGCCACTGGGGCACGCCCCGCCGACGCCGGGGAGGGCGGCACCTCTGCCGCACCTCGCACCGGACCACACCGACGGCGCCGCACACCGGGCCGGATGCGGGCCCGCCCGGCCGGAGGAGCGGCCCCGGCGCACCTCCCCGCGCCGGCCGGCAGCCTGCCTCCGGACCGACGGAGGGCTACGCGCCGAAGTCCGTCAGGAGCCGCTGGAGCGGTTCGAAGACGGCCGGGGTGGCGGCGATGGTCAGCTCGCCGCCGGGGCGCTCACCGAGGCGTCCACCGGTCACCGCGCCCGCCTCACGGGCGATCAGGTCGCCCGCCGCGAGGTCCCAGGGGTGCAGACCGCGCTCGTAATACCCGTCGAGCCGGCCCGCGGCCACGTCGCACAGGTCGATCGCGGCCGAGCCGCCGCGCCGGATGTCCCGGACCAGCGGGATCAGCCGCCGCGCGATCTCGGCCTGTTCCGCGCGGACGTCGGCGACGTAGTTGAACCCGGTGGAGACCAGCGCCTGGTCCAGCGGTGCGGCGGACCGGCAGGTGAGCCTGCGCTCGCCCTCCCAGGCGCCCGTCGCCCAGGCGCCGCCGCCGAGCAGCGCGTGGTACGTCTCGCCCCGCATCGGCGCCACGACCACGCCGGCCACCCGCTCGCCGTCCTGCTCGGCGGCGATGGAGACCGCCCAGGTGGGCAGCCCGTACAGGTAGTTCACCGTGCCGTCCAGCGGGTCGATGACCCAGCGGACGCCGCTGGTGCCCTCGGTGGCGGAACCCTCCTCGCCGAGGAAGCCGTCGTCGGGGCGCCGGTCGGCGATCATCCCCGTGATCAGCTTCTCGGCCGCGATGTCCATCTCGGTGACCACGTCGATCGGGCTGGACTTGGTGGCGGCGACCGCGAGGTCGGCCGGGCGGCCGTCCCGCAGCAGCTCGCCCGCGCGGTGGGCCGCCTCCTGGGCGATCCTCAGCAGGTCGGCGTGGAGCGGGTCGGGCGTCACGTCGGTCACGGGGCTCCTCACGCGTAGGGACTGTCGGCGCCCGCGGCGGCGGGCCGGGGGGCGCGGGCGGGGCAGCAGCCGACCGGGCACAGGTCGTGGCTCGCGCCCAGGGTCCCGAGGGCGCACGGCGCGACGTCCTGCCCGCGCTCGGTGGTGGCCCGCTCCAGGACCAGCTCGCGCACCGCGGCGGCGAACCGGGGGTCGGCTCCCACGGTGGCCGAGCGGCGCACCGGCAGCCCCAGCTCCGCGGCCTTGGCGGTGGCCTCCGTGTCGAGGTCGTACAGGACCTCCATGTGGTCGGAGACGAACCCGATGGGCGCCATCACCACGGCGGGGGCTCCGGCCGCGTGCCGCTCCTCCAGGTGGTCGCAGATGTCGGGCTCCAGCCACGGGATGTGCGGGGCGCCCGAGCGCGACTGGTAGACGAGCTGCCACGGGTGGTCGACGCCGGTGCGCTCGCGGACGGCGTCGGCGATCAGCCGTGCCACGTCCAGGTGCTGGCGCACGTACGCCCCGCCGTCGCCGTGCTCCTCGACCGGCCCCGAGGTGTCGGCGGCGGAGGTGGGGATCGAGTGGGTGCAGAACGCGAGGTGCGCGCCGTCCCGGACCTCCTCCGGCAGCTCGGCGAGGGAGCGGACGACCCCGTCGACCATGGGCTCGACGAAGCCGGGGTGGTTGAAGTAGTGCCGGAGCTTGTCGACCTCCGGCAGCTCCAGGCCCTCGGCCTGGAGCGTGGCGAGCGCGTCCGCGAGGTTCTCGCGGTACTGGCGGCAGCCGGAGTACGAGGCGTAGGCGCTGGTGGCGAGGACCAGGATGCGGCGGCGGCCGTCGCGGACCATCTCGCGCAGGGTGTCCGTCAGGTACGGCGCCCAGTTGCGGTTGCCCCAGTAGAGGGGCAGGTCCAGACCGTGCTCGGCGAAGTCCTTGCGCAGGGCGTCCAGCAGGACGCGGTTCTGGTCGTTGATGGGGCTGACTCCGCCGAAGAGGAAGTAGTGCTGTCCGACTTCCTTGAGGCGTTCCTTGGGGATGCCGCGCCCCCGGGTCACGTTCTCCAGGAACGGGACCACGTCGTCCGGGCCCTCCGGGCCGCCGAACGAGAGCAGGAGCAGGGCGTCGTAGGGGCTGGCATCGAGCACGTCTGGCATGTCTCGATCCTGCCACCCGCCACTGACGGCGAGGAAACGACGGGGTACCGCCCGTGTGTTCCGCCAGGTCCTAGGGGGTGTTTCCGAACGCGGGGGCGAGTAATCTGTATCAGCTGCGTTCGCACCTTACGCACCCGCCGTCCAGCAGTCACTGAACCGCTTCCGGAGACCTCGTTGGCCAGTCCCTACCGCGCCCTGTTCGCCGTGCCCGGCACCAAGGGCTTCTCCGCCGCGGGCCTCCTCGGCCGGATGCCGCTGTCGATGATGGGCATCGGCGTGGTGACGATGATCTCGCAGCTCACCGGCCGGTACGGACTGGCCGGCGCGCTGTCGGCCACCATCGCGCTCGCCGCCGCCGTGGCCGGACCCCAGGTCTCCCGCCTGGTGGACCGGTACGGGCAGCGCCGGGTGCTGCGTCCGGCGACCCTGGTCTCGCTGACCGCGGCGGCGGTGCTGCTGCCGGCCGCGCACTACGGGTGGCCGGACTGGGTGCTGTTCGTCGCCTGCGTCGGCATCGGCTGCGTGCCGAGCCTCGGCGCGATGGTCAGGGCCCGCTGGGCGGCCCTGTACCGGGGCACGCCGCAGCTGCACACCGCGTACTCCTTCGAGTCCGTGGTGGACGAGGTCTGCTTCATCTTCGGCCCGATCATCTCCATCGGCCTGTCCACCGCCTGGTTCCCGGAGGCCGGTCCGCTGCTCGCCGCCTGCTTCCTGGCGACCGGCGTCTTCTGGCTGACCTCGCAGCGCGCCACCGAGCCGGCGCCGCACCCGCGTGAGCACAAGGGCGGCGGCACCGCCCTGCGCTCGCGGGGCCTCCAGGTCCTGGTCGGCACGTTCGCGGCGACGGGGACGATCTTCGGGGCCATCGACGTGGTCACCGTCGCGTTCGCCGAGGAGGAGGGGCACAAGGCCGCCGCCAGCCTCGTCCTCGCCCTCTACGCGGCCGGATCGTGCACGGCGGCCATGATCTTCGGGCTGCTGCGCTTCGCCGGACCGCCCGAGCGCCGCTGGCTCCTGGGCGTGTGTGCGATGGCCGTGAGTATGATCCCCCTCCTACTGGTCGGAAACTTGCCGTTTCTGGCCGCGGCGCTGTTCGTTGCGGGTCTGTCCATCGCTCCCACGATGATCACGACGATGTCCCTCATCGAAGAGCACGTACCACGCACGCAGCTCACCGAGGGCATGACCTGGGTGAGTACCGGACTCGCGGTCGGGGTCGCGCTCGGCTCCTCCGCGGGCGGCTGGGTGATCGACGCCTCCGGGGCGCGTGCCGGGTACGGGGTTCCGGCGGTGGCCGGGGTCGTCGCGGTCGCGGTCGGTTTCCTCGGGTACCGCCGGCTCAAGCGGCCGGAACCGCGTCGGGGAGGGACCGTTGAGCAGCACACGCACGGCGAACGGCAGGAAGAGCGGAAGGCCGGGCAGCCGGAACGGCACCTGGCGTAACTGGGGCGGGAACGTCTCCGCACGGCCCGCGCGGGAGGTCGCTCCCGCCTCCGTCGACGAACTGGCCGGCGCCGTCCGCAGGGCGGCCGAGGACGGGCTGCGGGTCAAGCCGGTGGGCACCGGGCACTCCTTCACGTCGATAGCCGCGACGGACGGCGTGCTGATCCGCCCTCACCTGCTGACGGGCATCCGCGACATCGATCGCGACGCCATGACGGTCACGGTCGAGGCGGGCACCCCGCTCAAGAGGCTCAACCTGGCGCTCGCGCGGGAGGGCCTGTCGCTGACGAACATGGGCGACATCATGGAGCAGACGGTGTCCGGGGCCACCAGCACCGGCACCCACGGAACGGGCCGGGACTCCGCCTCGATCGCCGCCCAGATCCGCGGTCTCGAACTGGTCACGGCGGACGGCTCGGTGCTGACCTGCTCCGCGGACGAGAACCCCGACGTGTTCGCCGCCGCCCGGATCGGCCTCGGCGCGCTCGGCGTCGTCACCGCGATCACTTTCGCCGTCGAGCCGATCTTCCTGCTCACGGCCCGCGAGGAACCGATGCCGTTCGACCGGGTCCTGGCCGACTTCGACGAGCTGTGGTCGGAGAACGAGCACTTCGAGTTCTACTGGTTCCCGCACACCGGCAGCACCAACACCAAGCGCAACAACCGCAGCGCGGGTCCGGAGCAGCCGGTGGGCCGGTTGCAGGGCTGGCTGGACGACGAGTTCCTGTCCAACGGCCTCTTCCAGGCGGTGAACTGGGTCGGCCGTGCGGCGCCCGCCACCATCCCGGCGATCGCCCGGGTCTCCAGCAGGGCACTGTCCGCACGGACCTACACGGACGCGCCGTACAAGGTCTTCACCTCCCCGCGCCGGGTGCGGTTCGTGGAGATGGAGTACGCCGTCCCGCGCGAGGCCGTCGTCGAGGCGCTGCGCGAGCTGAGGGCGATGGTCGACCGGTCGCGGCTGCGGATCAGCTTCCCGGTCGAGGTGCGCACGGCGCCGGCCGACGACATCACCCTGTCCACCGCATCGGGGCGCGACAGCGCGTACATCGCCGTGCACATGTTCCGGGGCACGCCCTACCAGGCGTACTTCACCGCGGCCGAGCGCATCTTCACGGCGCACGAGGGCCGTCCGCACTGGGGCAAGGTCCACACCCGGGACGCCGAGTACTTCTCCCGGGTGTACCCCCGCTTCGGCGAGTTCACGGCGCTGCGGGACCGTCTTGACCCGGAGCGCCTGTTCCTGAACGACTACTTGCGCCGGGTGCTGGGGCCGTAGCCGACGCGCCCGGGTCCGGGGTCGCGGAGTCACCGGCGTCCTCGTCGCCGGTGGCGTCCGGGGTGGGCGCGGGACTGGAACCCGCGCCGCCGTTCTCCGTGCCGCCGTTCTCCGCGGCGCCGCCGTCCGCGCTTCCGGAGGGGGTGGAGGCGGGGGCGTCGCTGCCGGAACCGGAGTCCTTCGCGTCACCCGTGTCACCGGGACCCTCCGAACCACGGTCGTCCGGCGCGTCGTCCGAGCCGCCGGGACCGTCGGAGTCGCCGGAACCGCCGGAATCCGTCGCGGACTTGTTGTGACCTGTGAAGGCGCTTGTCACGGTGGTGCTGTGGCCGCCGCTCAGGCTCTGGCCGGAGGCGACCTCGTACGCGGTGATCCCGGCCATGGTCACGCCGAAGACGAGGGCGGCCGCGACCAGCGGGCGCCGCCAGCTCTTGGCCCGGGCGCGGTAGACGGTGCCCGCGGTGAACCCGCCGCCGGGTCCCGGCTCCGGTCCGGCACCCGGACCCGCGGCCGAGGCCGAGGCCGGCGCCGCGTCGGAGACCGAGGCGGCACGCCCCGCGGTCCGCACCGTGGCGACGGTGCGCTTCACCCGGATCTGCTCCCCGGTGCGCTTGAAGAAGTGCTGGAGCACCGAGCCGCCGCAGGTGGCGACGACACTGATCAGACCGGCGCCGACGATCGTGCCGTAGACGCCGAAGGAGGAGGCGAGTTTGGCGGCCACCACCGCGGCCAGGGCACTGCCCGCCACCTGGGGCACGCTCAGGTCGATCCGCTTGGACTCCCCCTTCGAACCCACGTCCGCCTCACCTGCGTCATCGGACCTTTCACGCATCCTCGGACCTTGCCTTCCTTTCCCCTACGGGAGCGATCAACTGCACGAGAAAGGGACGTGCGGCCGAAACCATTAGTTCCGTTTCTGGTGATTGCGTGAAGTACGCCACGTCCAAGATCGCGGGGACCGCGCCGGCGATGGCCGGGCGTGGCCTCTTGCCGTAAGTCGGACGGCGCGCCAATCCACGCACGTGGCCCGAATGGAGTACTGTTGCGAGCCCTGGAGCCGGACTCCCGACGGGGGCTCGACCCCTTGAAGGACCGCCGGGAGGGGGCTAGTTGCACAGGGTGACGGAGTTGGTCACTCAGCGTTGCGAATAGGTAACCGTGCCATAACGGCGATCCAGGGCCCGCGCCCGACACGCCGGGCAACTCGGCAAGGTTGTGGCAGCCTGCACCCGGGCAGGCCACACTCGACAGAGCGGAAGCAGCGACGCACGTGACGTCGGCAGGCACCACCCGGGAGGTCCCCATGCCCGAACTGCGTGTCGTGGCCGTCTCGAATGACGGCACACGGCTGGTGCTGAAGGCTGCGGACAGCACGGAGTACACGCTTCCGATCGACGAGCGACTCCGGGCCGCCGTGCGCGGCGACCGTCCCCGCCTCGGCCAGATCGAGATCGAGGTGGAGAGTCATCTCCGCCCCCGCGACATCCAGGCACGTATACGAGCCGGCGCGACCGCCGAAGAGGTCGCCCAGATGGCCGGCATCCCCGTCGATCGCGTACGGCGTTTCGAGGGCCCCGTGCTGGCCGAGCGCGCCTTCATGGCGGAGCGAGCCCGCAAGACCCCCGTCCGCCGCCCCGGCGAGAACTCCGGACCGCCCCTCGGCGAGGCCGTCCAGGAGCGGCTGCTGCTGCGCGGCGCCGACAAGGACACCGTCCAGTGGGACTCCTGGCGCCGCGACGACGGCACCTGGGAAGTGCTGCTGGTCTACCTGGTCGCGGGCGAACCGCACTCGGCGAGCTGGACGTACGACCCGCCCCGGCGGCTCGTCCAGGCCGTCGACGCGGAGGCACGCGCGCTGATCGGCGAGTCCGACGATCTCGCCGCGGCCGAGCCCAGTTTCCCGTTCGTGCCGCGCATCGCCAGACTGCCGCGCGACCGGCCGCTGGACCGCACCCTCGACCGGGAGCAGCGCGAGCGGCCGAGTCTGCCCCCGCCGCCGCCGGCCGAGCCGGCCGACGACACCGTGGTCACCGCCTCGGCCGAGCGCGAACGCGACTCGCTCACCAGCCTGCTGGAGGCCGTACCGAGCTTCCGCGGCGACCTGGTGGTGCCCGAGCGCGCTCCCGACCCGGTGGAGGAGCCCGTCGAGGAACCCGAGGTGGAGGAGCCTCCCGCGCCCGCGGCGTCGGCCGGGTCCGCCTACGCGGACGTGCTCATGCCGCGGTCGGTGGCCAGCCACCGCGACCGCCTCACCGGTTCCACCGACCGCCAGGCCGAGGCCGACGGCGTCCGCCCGGGCCGCCGTGCGGCGGTGCCGAGCTGGGACGAGATCGTCTTCGGGACACGGCGCAAGAAGCAGGAGTGACCGGGCCCCGCCCGAGGTGAGTGAAAGGGGGCGGGGGCCGTGCCTGCCCGGGCGCGGCCCCCGCCCCCTGCGCCGTCACGCCTTGACCGCGACCGCCGGGCGCCGTCCTACTGCGGATCGGGACCCACCGCGACCGGTCGGTCCGGGTCCGAGGACCACTCGGACCACGAGCCCACGTACAGCGCCGCCGGAATGCCGGCCACCGCCAGGGCGAGCACCTCGTGGGCGCCCGACACGCCCGAACCGCAGTACACGCCGACCGCGCCATCCTCCGTGGCGCCCAGGGTCTTGAACCGCGCCCGGAGTTCCTCGGCGGGCAGGAAGCGGCCGTCGGGAGCCACGTTGTCGGACGTGGGCGCGGACACGGCGCCCGGGATGTGTCCGCCGACCGGGTCGATCGGCTCGACCTCGCCCCGGTAGCGCTCCCCCGCGCGGGCGTCGAACAGCACCCCGGACCGGGCCAGCGCCGCGGCCCCGTCCGCGTCCAGCAGTCCCGCCGCACCCGGCACCGGCGCGAAGTCGCCCGGCGCGGGAGCCGGCACGTCCGTCGACAGCGGCGCCCGCCAGGACGGCAACCCGCCGTCGAGGACCCGCACGTTCGGGTGACCCGTCCAGTGCAGCAGCCACCAGGCCCGGGCCGCCGCCCATCCCTGTCCGCCGTCGTAGACGACGACCGGCCGCGCCCCCGAGACACCCGCCCGGCGCATCGCGGCGCCGAACTCCCCGAGGTCGGGCAGCGGGTGCCGCCCGCCCGCGCCGGGCGCGGAGGCGAGTTCCCTGTCCAGGTCGACGAAGACGGCACCGGGGAGGTGTCCGGCCGCGTACGCGGCCCGGCCGTCGAACGGCGGGGCGCCGGCCGCCTTCGCCGTGCTCAGCTGCCAGCGGACGTCGAGCAGTACCGGCGGGTGTGCGCCCGCCAGTTCACCGGCGAGTTCGGATGCGGAGATGATGGCATTCATGGCTCCATCCTGGCGTACCGAGTGGCCGAGGCGTCGATGTCCGGCTACTCTGCCCGCCGGACAGTACCGGTCACGAGGCGTACGGGTTCGGGCACATGCTGTACTGCCCGGGCAGGGCGGGCTGCCCTCACGCGCGCGAACCTGCCCGAAACCCGCACCGGATCCGGTGCCGCTTTCGGTGCGCAGGCCGCGCGAGCCCGTCGGAGCGGAAGCGGACGCACGGCCCGCGAAGGGTCGAGAAGAGGGTGACGATGACCGACGCACGGGGATCGGACAGCCGGACCGGCGAGACGAACGCCCGGCGCGCGCCCGGCACACCCTGCTGGGTGAGTCTGATGGTGCACGGACCTGCGGCCACCCACGACTTCTACGGAGCCCTGTTCGGCTGGGAGTTCCGGCCGGGTCCCCAGCAACTGGGCCCGTACGCGCGGGCCCTGCTCGACGGGCGGGAGGTGGCCGGCATCGGGCAGCTGCCCCCGGACCGGCAACTGCCCATCGCCTGGACCCCGTACTTCGCCTCCGACGACGTCGACCGGACGGCCGGGACGGTGCGCCTGTGCGGCGGCACGATCGGCGTCGGCCCGCTCGACGCGAGTGAGGCGGGCCGCCTGGCCCTCGGCTCCGACCCGTCGGGCGCCGTCTTCGGCATCTGGCAGGCGGCCGCCCACCTGGGCGCGGCCGTCACCGGTGTGCCCGGCACGCCGGCGTGGAACGAGCTGCTGACCTACGAGACGGCGAGCGTCGCCACGTTCTACGAGACGGTGTTCGGCTTCGAGCTGGTCCCCGAGCGCTCCACCGGCCGCGACCACGTCACCCTGCGCCTCGACGGCCACCCCGTCGCCGGTGTCCACGGCGTCGGGGACACCCTGCCGCGCGACCGGGGGCCGCACTGGATGACGTACTTCGAAGTGGCCGACACGGACGCGTCCGTCGCGCGACTCGTCGACCTGGGCGGGCACGTCCTCACCCCGGCCCGGGACACGCCCCGCGGCCGGGCGGCGACGGTGGCGGACCCGGAGGGGGCGCGGTTCACGCTGCTGCACGGCCACCGGTGAGCCGGGCGGCGACGGCCGGCGCGGCGGGCGGGCCTCAGCCGGACGACACCGGCAGCACGTCCGGCGACAGCGCCGCCGCCCGGGCCGTCGCGGCGGTCGTACGGCGCCGGTGGTGACGTCGGCACAGCACCTCGTAACCGATCTCGTCGGGGGACTGGGCGACGTCGCCGACGACCACCTGGGCGCCCTCGACGACCATCACGCCGCCCACGGTACGGGCGTTGTGCGTGGCGCGGGCGCCGCACCAGCACAGGGCCTCGACCTGGAGCACCTCCACCCGGTCGGCCAGTTCCACCAGGCGCTGGGATCCGGGGAAGAGCTTGGAGCGGAAGTCCGTGGTGATGCCGAAGGCGTACACGTCGACGTCGAGGTCGTCCACCACGCGCGCGAGCTGGTCGATCTGGTCCGGCGCGAGGAACTGCGCCTCGTCCGCGATCACGTAGTCCACCCGGCCGCCCTGCGAGAGGTGATCGACGATGTGGGCGTACAGGTCCTGGCCGTCGCCGACCTCGACCGCGTCGGTGACCAGGCCGAGGCGGGAGGAGAGCTTGCCCTCGCCGGCGCGGTCGTCACGGGTGAAGATCATCCCGGCCAGGCCGCGCGCCGAGCGGTTGTGCTCGATCTGGAGAGCCAGTGTCGACTTCCCGCAGTCCATCGTTCCGGAGAAGAACACCAGCTCGGGCATGAGGGGTTGGGCACCTTTCGGCGGAGGGGGCGTGCGGGGTCAGGAGCGTACTTCGAGCAGCGGGACGAGCTGCTCGGCGGGGGTCATCGAGCCGTGGTTGCCGACCATCGCCGACTCCTTGGGCTCCCGCTCGGAGGCGATGAGCAGGACGTCGTCGCGCGCGGCGGCGACCACGTCGCCGATGCGCTCGTACACCCGGTCGTCGATGCGGGGGCCGAACCAGCCCGCCGCGACCGCCTCGTCCCGCGAGGCGACCCAGAACTGCTCGCCGAGCACCTCGCGCCAGCAGGCCAGCACGTCGCCCCGCGCACCCGGGACGGCGTAGACGTGGCGGGCGCGGCCCTCGCCGCCGAGGAGGGCGACGCCCGCCTTCAGCTCCCAGTCCTCGTCGAAGTCGATGCGGTGGTCCTCGTCGAACGGCACGTCGATCATGCCGTGGTCGGCGGTGACGTACAGGGCGCTGCGCGGCGGCAGCTGCTCGGCGAGGCGCTGGACGAGCCGGTCGACGTGCCCGAGCCGGCCGCGCCAGGTGTCGGAGTCGACGCCGAAGCGGTGGCCGGCGCCGTCGACCTCGGCGTAGTAGGTGTAGACGAGGGCGCGGTCGGCGCGGGCCAGCTGCTCGGCGGCGCAGTCCATCCGGTCCTCGCCGGACAGGCGTCCGTGGAACTCGCCGCCGCTGAGCGCGACCTTGGTCAGCGGCGTGTTGGCGAAGGCCGGGGAGGAGACCTGGGCGGCGTGCACGCCCGCCTCGTGGGCGAGGCCGAAGACGGTCGGGTACGGCTGCCAGGGGCCGGGCGCGGTCCACGGCTGCCAGCGCAGCTGGTTCATCAGCGCGCCGGTGGCGGGATCGCGCACCGTGTAGCCGGGCAGGCCGTGGGCGCCCGGCGGCAGGCCGGTGCCGACGGAGGCGAGGGAGGTGGCGGTGGTCGCCGGGTAGCCGGCCGTGATGGGGCGCCCGGTGCCGCCGCGCGAGCTGTCCAGCAGCGAGCTGAGGAAGGGGGCGTAGTCCGGGTGGGCGCGCAGCTGCTCCCAGCCGAGGCCGTCGATCAGGAAGACGCAGTTGCGGTCGGCCGGGGTCAGCTCGGTGATGCCCGCGGTCATGCCGGGGACGCCGAGGCCGGCGGCCAGGGTGGGCAGCAGGTCGGCGAGGGAGCCCGTGCCGTACTCGGGTACGGGGGCGGAGTCGACGGGGAGCGGTTCCGGGTGGGTGTCCCAGGCGGTGTGCTGCACCATCAGCGGGCGGAGTCCGCGGTCGCCTCGGACAGGGCCTGGGCGAAGACGAGCGCCTGGCGCACCGTCTCGGGTCCGTCGCCGGCCTCGCTGACGCGCAGGCTCAGGTCGTCGGCCGTCGAACTGCCCGTGTAGCCGTGGTCGGCCTCGCAGTTGGGGTCGCCGCAGGCGGCGGGCTCCAGGTCGAGGCGGGAGACGGCGCCCCAGCCGATGGTCAGCACGATCTCGCGGGGCAGCGTGCCCGGCTTGTACTGCTCCGGGTTGGCGACGACGCGGCTGACGACGATGGACGAGATCCGGCCGAGCTTGACGGACTCCGTGGACGTCGTGGCGTACGGCGTCGGGGAGGTGTCGTCGGCGGCCTGCTCGTCGGTGTGGCTGACGATGAAGCGGTTGCCGGTCAGGACCAGCACGGTCACGTGCCGGCGCACCTCGTTCTGGTCGAACGTCGTCTCCTGGTGGACCAGGTACGACCGCACGGGCTCGCCGCCCACGGCGGCCTCCACCGCCTCGGCCACGAGGGCCGGGTAGTAGCCGCTGCGCTCGATCGCCGCTCGCAGCCCCTGGGTCGTCGTACTGGTCTTGGCCATGCCGTCCATCCTACGGGGACCCACTGACTGCGAGGGACGCTCCCGCGGGACCCGGCCCGGGCCGTGCGCGGGACGTGCACGGGCCCACGCCCGGCCGCGCGCGGGAGGCCGCCGGGCCGTGCCCGGGCCGTCGCCGCGCCGTGGCGGGCCGTCGCCGGGGCCCGGCGGATCAGTAGGCCGGCAGGGTCCGCGGGCCCAGGTCGTCGCGGGCGGGAGGGGGCGCGAGGCGGACGGAGGCGCCGAGGACGCTCAGACCGTGCGGGGCGACCACGACCGGTTCCAGGGTGACGGCGACGACCTCCGGGTGGTCGTCGACCAGCCGGGAGACCCGCAGCAGCAGCTCCTCCAGGGCCGCCGCGTCGACGGGGGCCGAGCCGCGCCAGCCGAAGAGGAGGGGTGCCGTGCGCACCGAGCGGATGAGCGAGGTGGCGTCCCGGTCGGTGACCGGGATCAGCCGGTGCGCGATGTCTCCGAGCAGCTGCGTGGCGGCGCCGGCGAGCCCGAAGGAGAGCACCGCTCCCGCCGCCGGGTCGATGACCGCCCGTACGACGGTGTCGACGCCGCGCGGGGCCATGCCCTGCACCACCGGGCGCAGCTCCTCGGGCTTGCCGAACAGCTCGGACAACTCGGCGTAGGCCCGCCGCAGTTGCTCCTCGTCGGCGAGGTCGAGGCGTACGCCGCCCAGGTCGGCGCGGTGCCGCAGGTGAGGGGCGGTGGCCTTGAGGGCCACGGGGTAGCCGAGGGTCCGCGCGGCGGCCACGGCCTCGTCGGGGGTGGGGGCGGGCAGGGCGCGGTGGACGTGGACGCCGTACCTGCCGAGCAGCTCGCAGGTCTCCTCGGCGCCGAGGGTGAGTCCCTGTCCGCGGGCGAGGAGGCCCGCGATCTGCCCGGCCGCGCCCTTCTCGTCGATGTCCTCGTACTCGGGCACCTTGCCGGGGTCGGCGGCCTCGCGCCGCCACTGGGCGTAGGCGACGGCCTGGCCGAGGGCGCGGGCGGCGCGCTCGGCGGCGGGGTAGGCGGGGATGAGGTGGGCGCCCTCCGGGGCGCGGACGGCGGGCAGCTGCTGGGCCGGGGCGGCCGGCGCGGCCGCCTCGGCGGGTCCCGGAGCGGCCTGCGGGGCGGTGCTCGCCGCCGCCGACAGGGCTTCCGCCAGGCCGCCCAGTTCCACGTGGACGACGAGGACGGGCTTGGTGGGGACCGCGGCCGCCGCCGAGCGCAGGGCCTCCGCCAGTGCGGCGTCCCCGGCCGCCCCCTCCCCCACCGTCGGGATGGCGGTGACGACGACCGCGTCGCACGTGTCGTCGGCCAGGGCCCGGGACAGGCCCGCGTGGAAGTCGTCGGCCGAGGCGGCCGTCGTCAGGTCCAGCGGAGGGTGCGGGCGCAGTCCTTCGGAGAGGCACGCGTCGTAGGTGAGCAGTCCCAGGGACTCCGAGTTGCCCAGGATGGCCACCCTCGGTCCGGCGGGCAGCGGCTGGCGGGCGAGCAGCAGTCCCGTGTCGACCAGGTCGGTGATGGTGTCGACCCGGATCACGCCGGCCTGCCGCAGCAGCGCGGAGACCGTCGCGTGCGGCAGCCGCGTCGCCCGGACGGCGTGTCCCTGCGGCGCCACCCCGCCGTGCCGGGCGCCCTGCACCACGACCAGGGGTTTGGCGGCCGCGGTCCGCCGGGCCAGGCGGGTGAACTTGCGCGGGTTGCCGATGGACTCCAGGTACATCAGCGCGACGTCGGTCTCGGGGTCGTCGTACCAGTACTGGAGGACGTCGTTGCCGGAGACGTCGGCGCGGTTGCCGGACGAGACGAAGGTGGAGACGCCGGTGTGGCCGGTGACCCCGCCGCCGCGCCGGTGCAGCCGGGAGAGCAGGGCGATGCCGATGGCGCCGGACTGGGCGAACAGGCCGATCCGGCCGGGGCGCGGCATCTCGGGGGCGAGGGAGGCGTTGAGCCGCACGTCCGGTGAGGTGTTGATGATCCCGAAGGCGTTGGGTCCGATGATCCGCATGCCGTACGTGCGCGCCTGCCGCACGAGGGCGCGCTGCCGCTCGCGCCCCTCGGGACCGCTGTCGGCGTACCCGGCGGAGATCACCACGAGTCCCTGCACGCCGTGCTCGCCGCAGTCGGCGACGGCGTCGGGGACGCGCTCGGCGGGCACGGTGACGACGGCGAGGTCGACGGGCCCGTCGATGTCGCGCACGGAGCGGCACGCCGGGACCCCGTCCAGCTCCTTCCGGTCCTCGGGGAAGGCCCTGTTCACGGCGTACAGACGGCCCGTGTAGCCCGCGTCCCTGATGTTGCCGAGGATGCTGCGGCCGACGCCGCCCGGGGCGCGGCCGGCGCCGACGACCGCGACCGAGCCGGGCTGCAGCAGCCGCTGGACGGAACGGGCCTCCGCGCGGTGCTCGCGCGCGTACTGCACGGCGAGCGAGCGGTCGGTGGGTTCGAGATCGAACTCCAGCCGGACCACGCCGTCCTCGAAGCTCCGCTTCTGGGTGTACCCGGCGTCCATGAAGACTTTGATCATCTTGTTGTTGGCGGGCAGCACCTCGGCGGCGAAGCGGCGGATGCCGCGCTCGCGGGCCACGGCCGCGATGTGCTCCAGGAGCGCCGAGGCGACGCCGCGCCCCTGGTGGGCGTCCTGGACGAGGAAGGCGACCTCGGCCTCGTCGGCCGGTGCGGGGGCGGGCGCTCCGCCGGCGCCGATCCGGTCGTAGCGTACGGTGGCGATGAACTCGCCGCCGACGGTGGCCGCGAGTCCCACCCGGTCCACGAAGTCGTGGTGCGTGAAGCGGTGGACGTCCTTGGCGGACAGGCGAGGGTACGGCGCGAAGAAGCGGTAGTACTTCGACTCGTCGGAGACCTGCTCGTAGAAGCTGACCAGGCGCTCGGCGTCATCAACGGTGATGGGGCGGACGCGCGCGGTGCCGCCGTCGCGCAGCACCACGTCGGCTTCCCAGTGGGCGGGGTACTCGTGCCGGTCCGACGAGGTCTGCATGGGCCCCAGACTACGGCTCGCGTACGACAACGGCGCGGGGCAGTCTGTGGAGGACGGAGACTCGGACCGAGGCCGCGGTCCGACGACCGGACGGGACGGCGCAGCGGTCGTCCCGGCTTGCTTCACGATGTGGGAAACTGGTCTAGACAACCTGGTCCAGACAACTCCAACGCCTCTGAACACCGAAGGGCAGCATCACATGGCTGAGCGCCGCGTCAACGTCGGCTGGGCCGAGGGCCTCCACGCCCGTCCCGCCTCCATCTTCGTCCGAGCCGCCACGGCCACAGGCGTCCCGGTGACGATCGCCAAGGCCGACGGGTCCCCCGTCAACGCGGCCTCCATGCTGGCCGTCCTCGGCCTCGGCGCCCAGGGCGGCGAGGAGATCATCCTCGCCTCCGACGCCGAGGGTGCCGAAGCCGCCCTGGAGCGGCTGGCGAAGCTGGTCGCCGAGGGGCTCGAGGAGCTTCCCGAGACCGTCTGACGGACAGCAGCACGGGACAGCAATACAGCAGTACGGCAGTACGGCAGTACGGCAGTACGGCAGTACGGCAGTACGGCAGTACGGCAGTACGGCAGTACGGCAGTACGGCAGTACGGCAGTACGAACAGCAGCACCGAAAGGCTCGCCGGACACCGGCCGGGCCTTTCGTCTTTTGTCGGCCGACCCGGACCGGACAGATATTCACGCCCGCCACACATTTACGAGGCAGCGGGAAAAGCACGGCCGAAAATCAGCCACCCTTTTGTGTAAGGCACCCGTGTTACCGCCGCGAGATCGCCGTGTTTACGGAATGTTGCACATTCCTCACCGGTCCCGTCCGTCCGTCGCCTGAGGCGAAGCGCAGGCGGTGCGCGGACGCCGACCGCTCGACGTGCAGGGTCATGAGCGCCCGCGCGCGTTCGCCGTCGCCCCGGGCCACCGCGTCGGCGATCGCGCCGTGCTCCGCCCAGTACTCCACCGGCCCGGCGGGGGCCTCCACGACGTACATCCAGGCGATCTTGTGGCGGAGCTGGGTGAGCAGCGCCGTCAGAGAAGGGCTGCCGGCCGCCCGGGAGAGAGTCTCGTGGAACCAGCCGCCCAGGGAGCGCAGGTCGTCGCCGGTGCCCTGCCTGGCCCGTTCCTGCCCCAACCTGACCAGGCCGCGCAGCACCTTGAGGTGGGCCTCGGTGCGCCGCCGGGCGGCCCGGGAAGCGCCGAGCGGCTCCAGGAGCGCGCGCGCCTCCAGCAGGTCGGCGGCCTCCCGCTCGGTCGGTTCCGCGACGCACGCGCCCGCGTGCCGCCTGGTCACCACGAAGCCCTCGGCCTCCAGCGTGCGCAGCGCCTCGCGGACGGGCACCCGGGAGACTCCGTAACGGCCGGCGAGGAGTTCCTCGGTGAGCCGGCTCCCGCGGCCGTGTACGCCGGAGACGATGTCGTCCCGGATCGCCGTGCACACCGAATGCGCCGGAATACGCATGACCGACCTCCCCTTTGACCCCCGTGAAGCGTCGACGATTGACGCGCGTTGCGCAACCACCGGCCAATCAAGCGTTATTAAATGCGAAAAGCCCCGGCTCGGGAAGCCGGGGCTTTCGGGAGGGTGCCGCTGTCAGACGTTCACGCCGTGGGAACGGAGATAGGCGACGGGGTCCATGTCCGAGCCGTACTCGGGGCTCGTACGGGCCTCGAAGTGCAGATGGGGCCCGGTGACGTTGCCGGTGGCACCGGAGAGGCCGATCTGCTGACCGGCGTCGACCGACTGGCCGACCGAGACGCCGATCGACGACAGGTGCCCGTACTGCGTGTACGTGCCGTCGTGCATCTTGATCACGACCTGGTTGCCGTAGGCGCCGCCCCAGCCGGCCTCGACGACGGTGCCGACGCCGACCGCGTGCACGGAGGTGCCGCTGGAGGCGTGGAAGTCGATGCCGGTGTGACTGCCGGAGGACCACAGGGAACTGCCGGCCTGGTAGGCGGTGGAGACGTAGGAGGCGGTGATCGGCGCGACGAAGGTGTTGAGGCGCTTGCGCTCCGCCTCGCGCGCGGCACGCTCCTTGGCCTCGCGGGCTTCCTTGGCCGCCTCGGCCGCCCGCTCGCGGGCCGCCTCCTGGGCCGCCTCGCGGGCGGCGGCGTCCACGGCCGCCTGCCGCTGGGCGACGGCCTGGGCGTCGATCTCGTCGGCCACGGAACCGCCGATGGTGACGACCGGGGTGATGCCGCTCTGCTCCACCGCGGGCTCCGCGGCGAGCGCCGGAGCGGCGAGGGTGCCGACGACACCGGTGGTGGCGAGGGCCGCGACTCCCGCGGCGCGGGCGGTGGTGCGGTGCACCCGTCCAGGACGGCGGTGCTTCCCGGTGGCGCGCGTGAACGCCATGTAGAGGCTTGTCCTTTCCTTCCCTCTCGCCTACCGGGTTAGCTGACGGGTTCGGAGCAGGAAGGTCTCCTACGGACCCCCTCGCCGTGGGCGCGGGCGTCCGATTCACCCCAGGGACTGCGATGGGTCCCCGGCTCCCCTGGCTCGCGCCGTACGGGGACTCGGCGATGACTGTCCGGTGCCGCGGGTGCGGCGCACTGCCTGACGAACAGCCCGGACGACGCTAAACGCGGCTGTGTTCAATTCTCAAACGCAACAGGGATTTTGTAGTGCACGCCACAGGGCAGACGGTGATCACTCCCCCAATCCGGACAAACGGCGGCCCTGGTGACACTCCGGTCACCAGGGCCGCCGCACGCGTGTGCCGCTACTCGGCCGCCACCACGGTGACTTCACCGATGCCGAGGGCCTCGACGGGCTCCTTGATCTGCGCCGCGTCGCCGACGAGGACCGTCACGAGGCGGTCCACCGGGAAGGCGTTCACGACCGCCGCCGTGGCCTCCACGGTGCCCGTGGCGGCGAGTTGACGGTAGAGCGTTGCCTGGAAGTCGTCGGACAGGTGCTGCTCCACCTGGTCGGCCAGGGTGCTCGCCACGGCCGCCGCCGTCTCGTACTTCAGCGGCGCCACGCCGACGAGGTTCTGCACGGCCACGTCGCGCTCGGCGTCGGTGAGCCCCTCCGCGGCGAGCTTGCGCAGCACCGTCCACAGGTCCTCCAGGGCCGGGCCGGTGTTGGGCGTGTCGACGGATCCGCTGATGGCGAGCATCGAGGCGCCCGTGCCGTCCGGCGCGGAACGCAGGACCTGGCCGAACGCCCGGACGCCGTAGGTGTAGCCCTTCTCCTCGCGCAGGACGCGGTCCAGACGGGAGGTGAGGGTGCCGCCGAGGCAGTAGGTGCCGAGCACCTGCGCGGGCCACACACGGTCGTGCCGGTCGGCGCCGGTACGGCCGATCAGCAGCTGCGTCTGGACGGCGCCGGGACGGTCGACGATGACCACCCGGCCGCGGTCGTCGGCGGTCACCGGGGGCACGGGGCGCGGCTCGGCGGCCGAACCGGTCCAGGTGCCCAGGGTGTCGCCGAGCAGCGCGTCGAGGTCCACGCCGGTGAGGTCGCCGACGACCACGGCGGTGGCCGTCGCCGGGCGGACGTGCCGCTCGTAGAAGGCGCGTACGGCCGCCGAGTCGATGGCGGCGACGGTCTCCTCGGTGCCCTGACGCGGCCGCGACATGCGCGAGTCGGCCGGGAACAGCTCCTTGGAGAGCTCCTTGGCGGCGCGGCGGGCGGGGTTGGCCAGCTCGTGCGGGATCTCGTCGAGCCGGTTGCGCACCAGCCGTTCGACCTCGCCGTCGGCGAAGGCGGGCGCCCTGAGGGCGTCGGCGAGCAGACCGAGGGCCTTGGCGAGGCGCGAGGCGGGCACCTCGAGGCTCAGCCGGACGCCGGGGTGGTCGGCGTGTGCGTCCAGGGTGGCGCCGCAGCGCTCCAGCTCGGCGGCGAAGTCCTCGGCGGAGTGCTTGTCGGTGCCCTCGGAGAAGGCGCGCGCCATGATGGTGGCGACGCCGTCGAGACCGGACGGCTCGGCCTCCAGGGGCGCGTCGAGGAGCACCTCGACGGCGACGACCTGCTGACCGGGGCGGTGGCAGCGCAGCACGGTGAGGCCGTTGTCCAGGCTGCCGCGCTCGGGGGCCGGGAACGCCCACGGCTTGGGCTCGCCGGCCTGGGGCCGGTCGTGGAATTCCATGGTGGCGAGCTCGGTCACTTGGCCGCCTCCTCGTTCTCGTCGTGGGCGTCGGCGTCGGCGGGGGCGGTGGGCTCGTAGACGAGCACCGCGCGGTTGTCGGGGCGCAGGCGGGCCTTGGCGACCTCCTGGACCTCCTCCGCGGTCACCTCGAGCACCCGCTGCACGGCGGTGAGGGCGAGCTGCGGGTCGCCGAACAGGACGGCGTACCGGCACAGTTCGTCGGCGCGGCCCGCGACCGTGCCGAGCCGGTCCAGCCACTCCCGCTCCAGCTGAGCCTGGGCGCGCTCCATCTCCTCGGCCGTGGGCCCCTCCTCGGCGAACCGGGCCAGCTCCTCGTCGACGGCGGTCTCGATGACCGGCACCTCGACGTCACCGGACGTCTTGACGTCCAGCCACCCCAGGGACGGCGCTCCGGCGAGCCGCAGCAGGCCGAAACCGGCGGCGACGGCCGTGCGGTCGCGGCGCACGAGCCGGTTGTAGAGACGGGACGACTCGCCGCCGCCCAGGACGGTGAGGGCCACGTCGGCCGCGTCGCACGCGCGCGTGCCGTCCTCCGGCAGGCGGTACGCCGCCATCAGGGCGCGGGCCGGGACCTCCTCCTCGACGACCTCGCGCAGCTGCCCGCCCATGACGTCGGGCAGCGAACCGTCCCGGGGCGGCTGCTTGCCGTCGTGCGAGGCGATGGAGCCGAAGTACTTCTCGATCCAGGCGAGCGTCTGCTCGGGGTCGATGTCGCCGACGACCGACAGCACCGCGTTGTTCGGCGCGTAGTAGGTGCGGAAGAACGCGCGCGCGTCCTCCAGGGTCGCCGCGTCCAGGTCGGCCATGGAACCGATCGGCGTGTGGTGGTAGGGGTGGCCCTCGGGGTAGGCGAGGGCGGTCAGCTTCTCGAAGGCCGTGCCGTAGGGGACGTTGTCGTAGCGCTGGCGGCGTTCGTTCTTGACGACGTCCCGCTGGTTCTCCATGGACTCCTCGTCCAGGGCGGCCAGCAGGGATCCCATGCGGTCGGCCTCCAGCCAGAGGGCGAGCTCCAGCTGGTGGGCGGGCATGGTCTCGAAGTAGTTGGTCCGCTCGAAGCTGGTGGTGCCGTTGAGCGAGCCGCCGGCGCCCTGCACCAGCTCGAAGTGGCCGTTGCCCTTGACCTGTGCGGAGCCCTGGAACATCAGGTGCTCGAAGAGGTGAGCCAGGCCGGTGCGCCCCTTGACCTCGTGGCGCGAGCCGACGTCGTACCAGAGGCACACCGCCGCGACCGGGGTCAGGTGGTCCTCGGAGAGCACCACGCGCAGGCCGTTGGCCAGGCGGTGCTCGGTCGCTGTCAGGCCGCCGGAGCCTGCCTGGGCTGTGGCCGTGTGACCCATGGGCATGTACGTCCCTTCGATCGCGGAATCCTTGCTGGAGTCACCGGGTGAGGCACCGGGTGCGTCACGTGGTGAATCACTGGGCGGAACTGCGGAATTCCGCCGGTCCCGCCACTGTATGCAAGCGTGCGGGCCGCCGGTGGAGTTCCCGGCCCTCGTACGCCGAGAGCGAGAAACGCGGTCGGCCGGGCGCGGCAGCGCGGTCTGCGGGCGGCCGCGGACGGCGGGCCCGGCCGAGGGCGTACCCTGCGGGCAGCGCCGGGCCGGCAGCCCGTGACGGGTCCTGGTCGGTCGCTGTCAGTGCCGCAGTCCACAATGGACGGCGTCAGATCACCGTTCACGCTTCAGCAAGGAGCCGGCAGCGATGGCCCGCCGTAGTACGAAGACCCCGCCGCCCGACGACCCGTACGAGGAGAAGATCCTCGACATCGACGTCGTCGACGAGATGCAGGGCTCCTTCCTCGAGTACGCGTACTCGGTCATCTACTCCCGTGCGCTGCCGGACGCCCGCGACGGCCTCAAGCCGGTGCACCGCCGCATCGTCTACCAGATGAACGAGATGGGGCTGCGGCCCGAGCGCGGTTACGTGAAGTGCGCCCGTGTCGTGGGCGAGGTGATGGGCAAGCTGCACCCGCACGGCGACGCGTCGATCTACGACGCGCTGGTGCGCATGGCCCAGTCCTTCTCGATGCGGGTGCCGCTCGTGGACGGCCACGGGAACTTCGGCTCGCTGGGCAACGACGACCCGCCGGCCGCCATGCGGTACACCGAGTGCCGGATGGCCGAGCCCGCCGGTCTGATGACGGAGTCCATCGACGAGGACACCGTCGACTTCGCCCCCAACTACGACGGCCAGGAGCAGGAGCCGGTGGCGCTGCCCGCCGCCTTCCCCAACCTGCTGGTCAACGGCGCCTCGGGCATCGCGGTCGGCATGGCCACCAACATGCCGCCGCACAACCTGCGCGAGGTGATCGCGGCGGCCCGGCACCTGATCCGGCATCCGAACGCCGATCTGGACGCGCTGATGAAGCACGTGCCGGGTCCCGACCTGCCGACCGGCGGACGGATCGTCGGCCTGCCCGGCATCCGGGACGCCTACGAGACGGGCCGCGGCACGTTCAAGATCCGCGCGACGGTGTCCGTGGAGACCGTGACCGCCCGCCGCAAGGGGCTCGTCGTCACCGAGCTGCCCTTCGCGGTCGGCCCGGAGAAGGTCATCTCCAAGATCAAGGACCTGGTCGGCGCCAAGAAGCTCCAGGGCATCGCGGACGTCAAGGACCTCACCGACCGCGAGCACGGTCTGCGCCTGGTCATCGAGATCAAGAACGGCTTCGTGCCCGAGGCGGTCCTGGAGCAGCTGTACAAGCTGACGGCCATGGAGGAGTCCTTCGGCATCAACAACGTCGCCCTGGTGGACGGCCAGCCGCTCACCCTGGGCCTGAAGGAGCTGCTGGAGGTCTATCTCGACCACCGCTTCACCGTCGTCAGGCGCCGCAGCGAGTTCCGCCGCGGCAAGAGGCGCGACCGGCTGCACCTGGTGGAGGGCCTGCTCACCGCCCTGGTCGACATCGACGAGGTCATCCGGCTCATCCGCTCCAGCGAGAACTCCGCGCAGGCCAAGCAGCGCCTGATGGAGCGCTTCTCGCTGAGCGACGTCCAGACCCAGTACATCCTGGACACGCCGCTGCGCCGGCTGACGAAGTACGACCGCATCGAGCTGGAGTCCGAGAAGGAGCGGCTGAACGCGGAGATCGAGGAGCTGACCCGGATCCTCGACTCGGACGCGGAGCTGCGCAAGCTGGTCTCGACCGAACTGGCGGCGGTGGCGAAGAAGTTCGGCACCGACCGGCGCACGACGCTGCTGGAGTCGGGCGGCGCCCCGGTCGCCACGGTGCCGCTCCAGGTGGCGGACGACCCGTGCCGGGTGCTCCTGTCGTCGACGGGACTGCTGGCCCGCACCGCGAACGGTGAGCCGCTCGTCACGGAGGAGGGCGCCAAGCGCGTCAAGCACGACCTGATCGTCTCGGCGGTGCCGGCCACGGCGCGCGGTGAGGTGGGCGTGGTGACGTCCGGCGGACGGCTGCTGCGGGTGAACGTGGTGGACCTGCCCCAGCTGCCGGAGTCCATGCCGACGCCGAACCTCGCGGGCGGTGCGCCGCTGGCCGAGTTCGTGTCCCTGGAGGACGACGAGGACGTCATCTGCCTGACCACGCTGGACGAGTCCTCGCCGGGGCTGGCGCTCGGCACGGAACAGGGCGTCGTCAAGCGGGTGGTGCCCGACTACCCCTCCCACAAGGACGAGCTGGAGGTCATCTCCCTCAAGGAGGGCGACCGCATCGTCGGCGGGGTCGAGCTGCGCACCGGCGAGGAGGACCTGGTCTTCATCACGGACGACGCGCAGCTCCTGCGCTACCAGGCCGCGCAGGTCCGGCCCCAGGGCCGTCCGGCGGGCGGTGTGGCGGGCATCAAGCTCGCCGACGGCGCCAAGGTCATCTCCTTCACGGCGGTGGACCCGGCCGCCGAGGCGGTCGTCTTCACGGTCGCCGGATCGCGCGGCACGCTGGACGACTCCGTGCAGACCACGGCCAAGCTGACGCCGTTCGACCAGTATCCGCGCAAGGGCCGGGCCACGGGTGGCGTGCGCTGCCAGCGGTTCCTGAAGGGCGAGGACTGCCTGGCCTTCGCCTGGGCGGGTGCCACTCCGGCGCTCGCCGCTCAGCGGAACGGCACGCCCGCCCAGCTCCCCGACATCGACCCGCGCCGCGACGGCTCGGGCGTGTCGCTGCCGAAGACGGTGGCGGTGGTGGCGGGTCCGGCCTAGAGGGTGCCGTCGCCGAGGACTTCCCCGTCCGGCTCCGCGCCGTGGGGCTCTTCTCCCCCCGGCTCTTCGCCGTCGGGGTCCTCGCCGTCGGTCACGTAGCGCAGGACGCCCCACATGCCGTGCTCGTCGGCGGGTGGGGCGTCGGCGTCCCGGCGGCACGCGCCGAGTTCCTCGCCGAGGGCCGCCGCGTCGATGCCGGTGCCGATGAGGACGAGCTGGGTGCGGCGGACGCCGCCGGCGTCCCCGGCCTGCGCGGCGTCGCCCTCCGTGGCATCGGCGGACTCCCAGGGCTCCGGGTAGAAACGCAGGAAGCGTCCCACGGCGTGGACGGCGTACCGGTTCCGCGGGTCGTACGGGCCGAAGTCGACGTAGCCCTTGATCCGGTAGAGCCCCTCGGGCCGGCTGTCGAGGAAGCGCATGAGCCGGCGCGGGTCGAGCGGGCGGTCGGAGACGAACGACAGGGTGTCGTAGGCGGCGTGCAGGTGTCCGGCGTGGGCGCCGCTCTCGGAGTGGTCGTGCAGGTCGTCGAAGGACAGCTGTCCGACCCGTTCCTCGCTGGGCCGGCAGTCGTAGAGGAAGGCGGGGTCGACACGCCCGTAGGTCGCGGGCACGACGGCGGCACCGTCGCCGAGCGAGTGCACCAGGGCGAGGACGCGCTCGGCGTCCGGCGCCCGGTCGGTCTTGTTGACCACGACCAAGTCGGCCAGGGCCAGGTGCCGGTCGATCTCGGGGTGCTTGGCGCGCGTGTCGTCGAACTCGGCGGCGTCGACGACCTCGACGAGCCCGCCGTAGACCACCTCCGGCTGCTCGCTGGCGAGCAGCATGCGCACCAGTTCCTGCGGTTCGGCGAGGCCGCTGGCCTCGATGACGATGACGTCGATGCCGGCCTCGGGCCGGGCTAGCCGCTCCAGGTACCCGTCGAGTTCGCTCACGTCGACCGCGCAGCACAGGCACCCGTTGCCGAGGGACACGGTGGAGTCGCCGAGGGCGCCCGCGACGGCCATCGCGTCGATCTCGATGGAGCCGAAGTCGTTGACGACGGCGCCGATACGGCTGCCTCCGCTGCGGTGGAGGAGGTGGTTGAGGAGGGTGGTCTTCCCGGAACCGAGGAATCCGGCGAGTACGACGACCGGGATCTGCTGCGACGTCGGGCGCTGCCCCACCGTGCGACCTCTCTCTCACCCACGCGTACGCCGGTCCGCGGCGGCGCGTACGTCCACGTACGGAATTGCCTGCTCAGGATACGAGCCGGGACAGTCCGCGCGGAGTGAACGATTGTTAGCAGCACTTGGTGGGCAGACGTTTTGCATGGCGCCGGACCGTGCGACCCTCGCTTCCCTCCGTGCGCCGCCTCTCCGCCTCCCCGCCGGTCAGCGCCGCTCGGCACCCTGGAGGCGGCAGCACCGCCCATCGCTCGCCGGCCCCCGTCAGCCGACCCGCACTCGACGTCCGGCGGGCGGTCGCCTGATTCGGGGGTTGACATGGTCACACGGAAGAACGTCACGGGGAGGTTCGGCTCCGCCGCGGCCGGGGTGCTGACGGCCGCGCGGCAGCGGCGACTGGCCAGGACACGTCTGGACGAACGGGAACTGCGTCTGGAGGAGTCGGCGCTCAGGCGCGAGGCGATGCGGCACCAGCAGCGTATGCACTGGGAGTTGCTGACGAGGGCGATCAACGACCCTTCGCTGGCCGAGGTCATCGACACGTACGACAAGAGCATCCCGGCCGCGCGGCGCCGGCAGTTCCTCTACGCGAACGCCTGGTACACGTACCTGTACCACTGCTACCGGGCAGGCCTGCTGGACCGGGAGGAGCTGTACCGCACCCTGCGCGAGTTCTTCCAGAGCCCCGTCTTCCGGGAGTACTGGGGCGCGTCCGCGCACATGCGCGCCTCCCTCAACGAGGCGTCCGAGGAAGCCCGTCTGGGCCGCATGGTCGACGGCCTCGTCCAGGACCTCGACGAGGCGGACACCGACGAATGGTGGGTCGTGGGGACCCCGCCGACGGACTGACGGTGCGGGCCGCGGGCCCGGGCGCCCAGGTCGATGTGCCCGGGCCCGCGACACGACGGAGTGTTTTTCGGCCATCCCGTCACGTCTGCCTCGTGGACGCCAGTAGCGTGTGCTCACCATCACTCCGGAGACTCATAAGGACCGGTACCTTTGAAGATCGTGCGCCGCATCGGTGTGCCTCCCAGCGCCCGGGGCAGTAACTCGGGATCCACCTGCCCCGACCTGTTCGAACTGAGCGACGGCAACTTCGCCGTCATCGGCACCGAGGCCACCGAGGCGCTGGAGCGGGAGCTTCCCGCCGACGCCGCCCGGGCCGACTACGAACGCATCGTGGTCATCAGCCGGGAGACCCTCATCCGGGCGAAGGCGGACATCCCCGACGCCTGACGTCACCCCTGTCCGTGGCCGTACCCACCGCCGACCGCACACGGACCACCACCGGCGAGCAGCCCGGCACCCCGTCCTCGCTCGACGCTCCCCCGACCAGGCCTGGCGCCCGAACGGCACCAGGCCGCTCGTCTTCCTCAGGCGGCCGCCGGCACAGCCTCCGGCGCCCCCGGCCCCACGTACCGTGCCACCGGCCGGATGATCTTCGAGTCGCGCGCCTGTTCCAGGATGTTCGCGCTCCAGCCCACCACCCGCGCCGCCGCGAAGGTGGGCGTGAACATCTCTCGGGGCAGGCCGCACAGCTCCATGACCACCCCCGCGTAGAACTCGACGTTGGTGTGCAGCTCGCGCCCCGGCTTCAGTTCCGCGAGGATCACCTCGACCTGCCGCTCGACCTCGACGGCGAACTCCACACGGGGGCCGCCGAACCGCCGCGCCACCTCGCGCAGCATCCGCGAGCGCGGGTCCTCCGTGCGGTAGACCGCGTGGCCGAAACCCATGATGCGGTCGCCGGCGAGCACCCGTTCGCGGATCCACGCGTCGATGCGGCCGGGCGTACCGATCGCGTCCAGCGTGTCCAGGGCCCGGCTGGGGGCGCCCCCGTGCAGGGGACCGGACAGCGCCGACACGGCACCGGCCAGGCAGGCCGCGACGTCCGCTCCGGTGGAGGCGATGACCCGCGCGGTGAAGGTCGACGCGTTGAACCCGTGGTCGATGGTGGAGATCAGGTACTGCTCGATCGCCCGCGTGCGCTCCCGGTCCGGTTCCTCGCCGGTCATCATGTAGAGGTAGTTCGCGGCGAACGACAGGTCTTCGCGGGGCTCCACCGGCTCCAGCCCCCGCCCCAGCCGGTGCAGCGCGGTCAGCAGCGTCGGTACGGCCGCGGCGGCTGCCAGCGTGTCCTGCCGCCGCCTGTCGGCCGACAGGTCGTACACCGGGCGGAAGCCCAGGGCCGCGCCCAGCAGGGACAGGCCCGTGCGCATCCCGGCGAGCGGACCGGAGCGCCCGCCGGCGGCGGCGATGGCGGGCAGCGCCCCGCGCACCGCGTCGGGGAGCCGCCGCAGTGCCGCCGTCTCGGCGGCGAAGGCGGCCGCGCGTCGCGCGTCGGGGAGCTCCCCGTGGACCAGGAGATGCCAGACGTCCTCGAAGGCGCGGCTCTGCGCCAGCTCGACTGCGGAGTACTGCCGGTAGTGGTAGAAGCCTTCGAGCCCGCGCACGTCGCCGACCTCGGTGTCGGCCACCACGACCCCGGCGAGCCCGCGCGGCACCTCGACGAGTTGTGCGGCGGGCCGTGCGGCGGCTTCGGTCCTGTGTGTGGACATGATTACCTCCTCGAACTTGACTCAACTGTCCATACTTGACGAGTAGCCTGTCAATATTGATTGAATCAACATGACTTCACCACGACTCAACACAGTCGGGCCCGGATCGATACGGTGAGCCCATGCGCGATCAAGAGCCCGAGCATTCCTCCGACGGCACCGAGCGGCGCCTGACCACCAGGGAGACGGCCGACCTGCTCGGGGTGAAGCCCGAGACCGTCTACGCGTACGTCAGCCGCGGCCAGCTCGGCAGCCGACGCGCACCCGGCGGTCGGGGCAGCACCTTCGACGCCGACGAGGTCCGGGCCCTCGCCCGGCGCAACCGGCGCGACGGAGCCGCCCCCGGGGCCGCGGCCACCGGCCAGGAGCTGACCGTGCGCACCCGGCTCACGCTCATCGAGAGCGACCGGTACTACTACCGGGGGGTCGACGCGGTCGAACTGGCCGCGCGGCACTCCTACGAGGAGGTGGCCGAGTGGCTCTGGACCGGGCGGCTGCGTTCCGGCGCCGCCTTCTCGGCCCCGGAACCCTCCGTGGCCGTCGCCCGCCGTGCCGTCGACGCCCTGCCCGCACACGCCGGCCCGGCCGACCGGCTCCGGGTGGCGGCGATCGCCGCGGCGGTCGCGGACCCGCTCCGTTTCGACCTGTCCGAGGACGCGGTACTGGACACGGCGCGCGTCCTCATCCCCTCCCTCGTCGCCGCGCTGCCGCCCGTGCCGCCCGTGCCGCCCGATGGAGACGACGGGGCCCCGATCGCCCACCGCCTGTGGAGCAGGCTCAGCGGGCACGAGGCCGACGAGCCGTCCCTGCGTGCTCTCGACACGGCGCTCTGCCTCCTCGCCGACCACGACCTGGCGGCCTCCACGCTCGCGGTACGGGTCGCCGCGTCGGCCCGTGCCCACGTCTACGCCGCCGTGTCCGCCGGGCTCGGAGTGATCGAGGGACCGCTGCACGGCGCCGCCGGCGGACTGGCCCACCGGATGCTGCTGGAGGTCCTCGACCTGGGCAGCGCGGCTCCGGTGGTCGCGGCGGAGCTGCGGGCCGGCCGGCGCGTTCCGGGACTCGGCCACCGGCTCTACCCCGGCGAGGACCCACGCGCGCGTGCCCTGTTCAGGCTGCTCGAGGACATCCCCCGGGCGGCGCCCGCGCTCGCGGCGGCCCGGGACGTCCAGGCCACCGCCGCCCGCCACACCCCGCTGCACGCCAACGTCGACCTGGCGCTCGCCGTACTCACGGCGTCGTCCGGGATGGCCCCCAGCGCCGCAGAGACGATCTTCGCCGTGGCCCGTACGGCGGGCTGGATCGCCCATGCCCTGGAGGAGTACGGGGAGCGCCCGCTGCGGATGCGGCCGAGCGGGCTGTACAGCGGGCCCAGGCCGCCGCGTCCTCTGCCGGAGTAGCGGCCGGGCGCGGCCGGAAGCGGTCGCGGCCTAAGTCAGGTTAGGCTCACCTCTGTGAGTACGTGCTCAGTCGTCTCCCGGGACCTCGACGAGCCCGTTCCGGGCACCGCACCCGTCGCGAGGACCTGGCTGCTGCTCGAACAGCCCGGGCCGTGGGGCGCAAAGGCGCTCACCGCGAGCCACCTGGACCCCGCGCTGGGCCGCGCCCTGGACGCCGCGGCGAAGGGAACGGGGGTGCGCGTCGCCCTCATCCGCCGTCCCGGGCGCCACGCGGACCAGGGGGCGCCGGCCGAGCGCAGGGTGTACGCGGCCCACACCGTGCCGGGCGACGTGTGGCTGCACGGCGCCACGATCGAGGACCCCCGCCGCCTGCTCGATCTCGACTTCGCGGCACTCGGCCGGGGCGATCGCCGCACCTTCGACTCGGTGCTGGGCGGCGCCCCGCACCCGGGCGATCCGCTCGCCCTCGTCTGCACCAACGGAAAACGCGACCGGTGCTGCGCCCTTCTCGGCAGGCCCCTGGCTGCCGAACTCGCCGCGTCCGGAGCCGACGGCGTCTGGGAGGTGACCCACCTGGGCGGCCACCGCTTCTCGCCGACCGTGCTCGTGCTGCCGCACGGTTACGTCTACGGCCGGGTCCAGGCCCACGTCGTCAAGGAGATCCTGCACGGTGCGCGGGAGGGCCGGATCGCCGTCGAGGGCTGCCGCGGGAACTCCGCCTGGGAGCGCCCCGGCCAGGCGGCCGAGCTGGCCCTGCGGTCGGCCGTCGACGAGGACGCGGCCCAGGCGCTGACCGTCGTACGCACCGACGGCGCCGCACCACGCTGGGAGGTGACCCTGGCCCATTCGGACGGCCGCCGGTGGCGGGTCACCGTCGTCCAGGGAGCCTCGCAGCCGCCGCGCCCGGAGAGCTGCGGAGCGTCGGTGCTGGGTGCACCGGCGCGGATGGAGGTCACCGCGGTGCGCGCGCTGTCGGCGCCGGCGGTACTGGCGAGCTGACGCTGCGGGCCCGGGTGCCGCCGGAGGCCCGGGCGCCGCCGAAGGCCCGGGCGCCGCCGGCGATAGATGCGCCACACCCCCCTGGGGCCCGCCGCGCCTCCCACGTACCGTCGTGGCCATGAGCTCCACTCCCCCCGTCCGCCGACGGCGCCTGGGCCTGCCGCGGCGGGTGTTCTCGCAGGTGCTGCTGATGCAGCTGGCGATCGCCGCCGGTGTCGCCGTGCTCGCGACCGGGCTGTTCCTCGCGCCGCTCGGCGACCAGCTGGACGACCAGGCGATGCGCCGGGCGCTGGCGATCGCGCAGACCACCGCTCAGCAGCCGCAGGTCGTACGGGACCTGCGGACCACCCGGCCGTCGGCCGACGGACCGGTGCAGCGGGAGGCGGAACGGGTCCGCGAGGCCACCCGGGCGGAGTACGTCGTCGTGATGGACCGCGAGGGCGTGCGCTGGTCGCACACCGACCCGGAGCGGATCGGTCAGGTCGTCTCGACCGACCCGGGCCAGGCGCTGTCCGGCCGCGAGATCATGGAGATCGACGACGGCACGCTGGGCCGCTCCGCCCGCGGGAAGGTGCCGCTGCGCGACAGCGACGGCGAGATCGTCGGGGCGGTCTCGGTGGGCATCGCGTACGACAGCGTCCGGGCGCGGCTGATCCACGCCATCCCCGGCCTGTTCGCCTACGCCGGTGGCGCGCTGGCCGTCGGCGCCCTGGCGTCCTGGCTCATCTCGCGCCGGGTGCAGCGGCAGACCCGGGACCTGGCCTTCTCGGACATCGCGGGCCTGCTGGCGGAGCGCGAGGCCATGCTGCACGGCATCCGGGAGGGCGTCGTCGCCCTTGACCGCGGGGGCCGGATGCGGCTGCTCAACGACGAGGCGCAACGCCTGCTGGGCATCGGCGGCGAGGCGATCGGCCGGTTCCCGGACGAGGCACTGGGTGCGGGGCGCACCGCCGACGTCCTGGCCGGCCGGGTGACCGGCACCGACCTGCTGACCGTACGCGGCCAGCGGGTCCTGGTCGCCAACCGGATGCCCACCGACGACGGCGGCGCCGTCGCCACGCTGCGCGACCGCACCGAGCTGGAGCAGCTCGGCCGGGAGCTGGACTCCACGCGCGGCCTGATCGACGCCCTGCGGGCGCAGGACCACGAGCACGCCAACCGCATGCACACGCTGCTGGGGCTGCTGGAGCTGGAGATGTTCGACGACGCCGTGGAGTTCGTCGGAGAGGTGGTGGGCGACCACCGGGTCACCGCGGAACAGATCACCGAACGGATCCAGGACCCCCTCCTCGCCGCCCTGCTGGTCGGCAAGGCCACCGTCGCGGCCGAACGCGGGGTGGCGCTGTGGGTCTCGGACCGGACGCGGTTGCCGGACCGTCTGGTCGACCCGGGAGGGCTCGTCACGATCGTCGGCAACCTGGTCGACAACGCCCTCGACGCCGCGGCGGGGACGCCGCACGCGCGCGTGGAGGTGGAGCTGCGTGCCGAGGGGCGCGCCGCCACGCTGACGGTGCGCGACACGGGACCCGGCATACCGGTGGACCACCGTGAGCTGGTGTTCACGGCGGGCTGGTCCACCAAGGAACCTCCGGCACACCGCGAACGCGGGATCGGGCTGTCCCTGGTGCGCCGCCTGGCCGAACGGCAGGGCGGCAGCGCCACCGTCGGCGAGGCGTACGGCGGGGGCGCGGAGTTCGTCGTGGCGCTGCCCGAGGCCCTGACGGAACCCGGCCCGGAGCCCGTTCCCACCGTCCCCGCGGCCGCCGCCGCCGCTATCGCCCCTGCCCCCGCCCCCGCCCCCGTCGAGGAGGAGTCCCGATGATCGAGGTCCTGGTCGTGGACGACGACACGCGGGTTGCGCGCGTCAACGCCGCGTACGTCGAAAAGGTGCCGGGCTTCCACGTCGCCGCCGAGGCACACAGCGCGCTGGAGGCACTGGGCGCCGTGGAGCGGCTGCCCCGCCTGGACCTGATCCTCCTGGATCACTATCTGCCGGACCGGACCGGTCTGGAGGTCGTCCGGGAGATGCGGCGACGAGGCGTGCAGACCGACGTGATCATGGTGACGGCCGCGCGGGACGTGTCGACCGTGCAGGCGGCGATGCGCCAGGGCGCCCTGCAGTACCTGGTGAAACCGTTCGCCTTCGCGGGTCTGCGCGCCAAGCTGGAGGCGTACGCGCAGCTGCGCCGCACACTCGACGGCGGCGGTGAGGCGGAACAGGCCGAGGTCGACCGGATCTTCGGCGCCCTGTCGGCACCGTCCGAGCCGGGGCTGCCGAAGGGGCACTCCCCCACCACCGCCGAACTGGTACGCCAGTGCCTGCTGAAGGCCGACGGACCGCTCTCCGCCCAGGAGATCGCCGAACGGACCGGGGTGAGCCGCCAGACCGCGCAGCGCTATCTGAAGCTCCTGGAACGCACCGGACGGGCCGTACTGACCCTCAAGTACGGCGAGGCGGGCCGACCCGAGCACCGCTACGCGTGGGCGACCCGCGCCTGAGACGCCCCTCGGGCACCAAAACCGTCGAGGCCGGCCGGAGTGACGGCACGCCGTGGGCCGCCCTATGCGGCCCCCGCCCCGGTGAGCGACCGCACCTCGGTCTCGGCGTGCTTGGCCTCGTCCGGGATCTCCGGCGAGGTGACCGTGCCCAGCCAGCCGGCGACGAAGCCCAGCGGGATCGAGACGAGGCCGGGGTTCTGCAGCGGGAAGCACTGGAAGTCGACGCCCGGGAAGAGCGACTGGGGGCTGCCGGAGACCACCGGGGACAGCAGCACGAGCACCACGGACGGCACCAGGCCGCCGTAGACCGCCCAGACCGCGCCCCGGGTGGTGAAGCCGCGCCAGAACAGCGAGAAGAGCAGCACCGGCAGGTTGGCCGAAGCGGCCACGGCGAAGGCGAGGCCGACCAGGAAGGCGACGTTGAGATCGCGGGCGAGCAGCCCGAGCCCGATCGCGACGGCGCCGATACCGACCGCGGCGACCCGCGCCACGGCGACCTCGCTGCGCGGCTTGGAGTGGCGACGCCGCAGGGACGCGTACAGGTCGTGGGCCACGGATGCCGAGGACGCCAGGGTGATGCCGGCGACCACCGCGAGGATGGTGGCGAACGCGACGGCGGCGACGACCGCGAACAGGACCGTCCCGCCGGTCGAGTGCGCGCCGCCGCCCAGGTCCAGGGCGAGGAGCGGCACCGCCGTGTTCCCGGCGGCGTTCGACGCGCGTACGGCGTCCGGGCCGATCAGGGCGGCGGCACCGAATCCGAGGACGATCGTCATCAGGTAGAAGCCGCCGATGAGGCCGATCGACCAGACCACGGACCGCCTCGCGGCCCGCGCGGTGGGCACGGTGTAGAAGCGGGACAGGATGTGCGGCAACCCGGCCGTGCCCAGCACCAGGGCGAGACCCAGGCTGATGAAGTCGAAGCGGGAGACCCAGTCCCCGCCGTAGGCCAGGCCCGGCGCGAGGAACGCCTCTCCGTGGCCGCTGCGCTCGGCCGCCGTGCGCAGCAGCCGGTCGACGTCGCCGTGGAAGCGCACCAGGACGAGCGTGGTCAGCGCCACGGTGCCGCCGAGCAGCAGGACCGCCTTGACGATCTGGATCCAGGTGGTGGCGCGCATCCCGCCGAGTGACACGTAGATCACCATGAGGGCGCCGACACCGATGACGGTCCACGTCCGCGCCGCCTCGGACGTCCCGCCCAGCAGCAACGCGACGAGGCTGCCCGCACCCACCATCTGCGCGACCAGGTACAGGACGGAGACGGTGACCGAGGAGGTACCCGCCGCGATCCGGACCGGCCGCTCCCTCATCCGGGCGGCCACGACGTCCGCGAGGGTGAACCGCCCGCAGTTGCGGACCAGTTCGGCGACCAGGAAGAGCACGACGAGCCAGGCCACGAGGAAGCCCACCGAGTAGAGCATGCCGTCGTAGCCGTAGAGCGCGATCAGCCCCGAGATGCCGAGGAAGGAGGCGGCCGACATGTAGTCGCCGGAGATGGCAAAACCATTCTCCATCGGCGAGAAGAGACGGCCGCCCGTGTAGAACTCCTCGGCGGACCCCTGCCGACGGCGGCCGACCCAGGTGGTGATGCCGAGCGTGACGGCTACGAACGTGCTGAACAGCAGCAGTGCCAGCGCCTGGTGGTCTCCCGTCATGACGCACCGCCTCGCACGCCGCGCGTCAGTTCCTGGGTGTCCCAGCGCAGCTCGAGCGCGGCCCGGTCCCTGCGCAGCCGGGCGTGCCGCGCGTAGGCCCAGGTGAGCAGGAACGTGGTCAGGAACTGCCCGAGCCCCGCGACCATCGCCACGTTCACCGCACCGGCCACCGGCCGGGCCATCAGGGCGGGCGCCGTGGTGGCGGCCACCACGTAGGCGACGTACCAGAGGAAGAAGGCGGTGACCGCCGGCACGACGAACCTCCGGTACCGGCTGCGGACCTCCTGGAAGGCCGCGCTGCGCTGGACCTCCAGATACACGTCGGCGGCCGCGGCCCGGGACGGCTCCGCGGCGACGTCCCGGCGCATCGACGGCAGCGTCGGCTCGGGGGCTCCGGGACCGGCCGATTCTCCCCACCCCGAGGCGAGCGCGTCGTACCACGGGTCGTCGTACCGCGGGTCGGCGTACCCACCGTCCGGGGCCGTCTCGACAGGGGCTCTGCCCGGTACGGCGCGGTGGTCGGCCGTGCGCTCGGGACCGCCCCCGGTGCCGCGGAGCCGATCGTTGCTTGACTGCATGCCCAAGGATGGACAGAACGGGAAGAGCCCCGACACATCTTCCTCACGCACTTCACCCCATCAGGTGATTCATCCCCTCGGTGGCCGCACCAGTCCCTTCCCGTAGGCGTAACGCACCGCCTGCGCACGGTCCTTGACGCCGGTCTTGGCGAACAGGTTGTTGATGTGCGTCTTCACCGTCGCCGGTGAGACGTGCAGCCTGCTCGCGATCTGCTGGTTGTTGAACCCTTCGGCGATGAGGACCAGCACCTCGGTCTCCCGCGCGGTGAGCCCGTCCGAGGAATCGGGAGGCCCCGTCGGCCGCGGCTCGGACTCGGACTCGGAAAGGCGCTCCAGCAGCCGCCGTTGGATGCTGGGAGCAAGTCCCGCGTCCCCGGACAGCACGCCGTGCACCGCCCGGACGATCTCGTCCCCGCCCGCGTCCTTGGTGAGATAACCGCGCGCCCCCGCTCGCAACGCGGGGAACACGGACGCGTCGTCCGCGTACGTCGTGAGCACGACCACCTGCGTCGCGGGGTGTTCGGACCGGATCCGGCGGGTGGCCTCCACTCCGTCGCATCGGGGCATGCGCAGGTCCATCAGGACCACGTCCGGCGCGAGTTCGGCGACGAGCCGCACCGCCTCCTCGCCGTCTCCGGCGGCGCCCACGACCTCCACTCCGGGGAGCAGTCCGAGCAGCATCACGATCCCCTCGCGCACCACGGTCTGATCATCGGCGACCACCACCCGCGCGGGCCTCTGCTCGCCTTCCTCCGTCATACGGGCACCTTCAACGTCACCACGAACCCCTCCTCGCCCGGACCTGCCGACAGCGAGCCGCCCAGCAACTCGGCACGCTCCCGCATGCCCAGCAGACCGTACCCACCTCCGGTGCCGGTGCCTTCGCCGGACGGGCCCCCCGAGTCCCGCACGTCCAGCATCACTTCGTGGGCGCCGTACTCCAGCCGCACCCGCACCCGGGCGCCGGGGGCGTGCCTGCGGGCGTTCGTCAGCGCCTCCTGGGCGACTCTGCGCACGGCTTGCGACGCCTCGGCCGGCAGCGGTCTGCGATCCCCCGTAATGGTGACGTCCGCCGCGCCCTCGGCCATGTCGACGAGCTGGGCCAGGAAGTCCTCCAGCGGCGTCAGATCGCCACGGAGCGCGGAGAGCGCCTGGCGGGTCTCGGCGAGTCCCTCCCGGGCCATCCCGCGTGCCGCCACCACCCGGTCCAGGATCTGCCGGCGGTCGGCGTCCCGCTCGATCAGCAGCCTGGCGGCCTCCAGGTGCACCAGCTGCGCCGAGAGGCTGTGCGCCAGCACGTCGTGGATCTCCCTGGCGATACGGGCCCGCTCCGCGAGTGCCGCGGACTCGGCCTCGGCCGCCCGGGCGGCCCGCTCCTGGGCCAGCAGCCGCTGCGCGCTGCCCCGCGCCTCGGCGTCGAGCCGCAGGACGTAACCGGCGAGAATCAGGCCGGCCACCGTGGCCGCCGTGGCCGGCCATGCGTCGTCGCTGGCCACGGCGTAGCAGGGCAGCGCCACCGAGATCACGGGCAGCGCCGCCGCGACGGGCATCCGCTCCAGGGCCATGACGGCGCACCCGCACCAGATGACCAGAGCGGGGACGCCGAAGCCGACGGACCGGGCGCCGACCGCGATCGCCAGCAGCACGGCGACCAGGGCGAGGGACGGCCACAGGCGATGCGCGAGCGTGGTCCGGAAGAAGGCATACGCGGCGCACACCGCGGCCAGCAGGCCGACGACCGCCGCGACCGAGCCCCAGCCGTGCAGACGGCTGCTGGTGAACGCGCCCCACAGCAGCGCCCCCAGCACGACCAGGCGCACCCCCCGGGCGAGCAGGCGCCGGGGGCGTGAGACGCCCTCGTGCAGGAGCGCCTCCCGGGAAGGCCACCTCGTCCAGACGTTCTCCGTCACGCGGGCTCCTTCCGGGCCGGCCGGGACACGCGGTCACGGTACGCCGGGGTCGGTGCACCGGCCGGACGCGCGGCCTGGACGCGCCAGGCCAGGACCGCGGAGCGGACCAGCAGGGTCGCCGCGAGGGCGAGCAGCAGGGCGGAGCTGTCCTGCCGCACCCCCAGGGCCGCTCCGACCCCGTAGAGACCGGCGCGGAGCACGATGCCCGCGGTCCACACGGCGACGCTCGCCCGGCTGCCCCTGCCCCACACACCGCCGTCGGACTCGACCCATATGCGGGTGGTCCAGGCCCAGCCGGCGCCGGTGACCAGGCCGATGAGCAGCTCGGCGGCGAGCAGCAGCACGGCGGCGGTGTGGTGGTGGGTGTCGATCACGCCCGGTTCACGCAGTGCGACGATGCCCAGCACCACGGGCAGCACCCACCAGCGCCGGTCGGTGTCGATCCGGCCGGCGCGGAACTGGCGGACGATCACCAGGACGGCCGCCGCCGTGACGGCGAGCGCGTCGACGAGCCCGGACATCGTGCCTCCCTGAGCGGAGAAGGTGATGCCGGCAGCGGTCCCGCCGGCGTCTTCGACGTTACGGAAGCGGCGAGGTCACGGGATCGGAGCCCGGGTGGATCATGGGTGGAGACCGGTCCGCCGCACGGCTCCACCCGAGGGTGGAGCCGTGCGAGAGCCCGGGGCGATGGTGCGGGGCGGCAGTCCAAGGGCCCGGAGCGGTGGCCCGGCGCGGCAGTGCGGGCGTGGGCCCCGACGCGGGACCGGGCCCGGTGTCGCTCCCGGGCCCGGTCCGACGGCTGAGCATGCTCACGCGTCGATGCGCGACCGGTCCAGCGTGGCCGCGGAGCTGGAGATGAACTCCTTGCGGGGAGCGACGTCGTTGCCCATCAGCAGGTCGAAGACCTGCTCGGCGGAGTCCAGATCGGTGAGGTTGATCCGGCGCAGGGTGCGGTGACGCGGGTCCATGGTGGTCTCCGCCAGTTGGTCGGCGTCCATCTCGCCCAGACCCTTGTAGCGCTGGATGGAGTCCTTGTACCGGATGTTCTTGCTCTGGAACTCCATGAGCTTGTCGCGCAGCTCACGGTCCGAGTACGTGTAGACGTACTTGTCCTGGCCCTTCTTCGGCTGGATCAGCTCGATGCGGTGCAGCGGCGGCACCGCGGCGAACACCCGTCCCGCCTCCACCATGGGCCGCATGTACCGGTGGAACAGGGTCAGCAGCAGGGTGCGGATGTGGGAGCCGTCCACATCGGCGTCGGTCATCATGATGATCTTGCCGTAGCGGGCCGCGTCGATGTCGAAGGTACGGCCCGACCCGGCTCCTATGACCTGGATGATCGCCCCGCACTCGGCGTTCTTCAGCATGTCCGTCACGGACGACTTCTGGACGTTGAGGATCTTGCCGCGGATCGGCAGCAGCGCCTGGAACTCGGAGTTCCGGGCGAGCTTGGCCGTGCCCAGGGCGGAGTCGCCCTCGACGATGAACAGCTCGCTGCGGTCGACGTCGTCGCTGCGGCAGTCGGCGAGCTTCGCGGGCAGTGAGGAGGACTCCAGGGCCGTCTTGCGGCGCTGGGCGTCCTTGTGCTGGCGGGCGGCGATGCGGGTGCGGGCCGCGGCGACGGCCTTCTCCATGACCACCCGGGCCTGCTGGGCCGCGTCACGCTTGGTCGAGGTCAGGAACGCCTTCAGTTCCCTGCTGATCACGGTGTTCACGATCCGGCGGGCCGCCGAGGTGCCGAGGACCTCCTTGGTCTGACCCTCGAACTGCGGCTCGGCGAGCCGGACCGTCACGACCGCCGTCAGCCCTTCCAGGGCGTCGTCCTTCACGATGTCGTCCTCGGCGACGCGCAGCATCTTCTTGGCGCGCAGCACCTCGTTCATCGTCTTGGCGACGGCCTGCTCGAAGCCGGCGACGTGGGTGCCGCCCTTGGGCGTGGCGATGATGTTGACGAACGACTTGACGGTGGTGTCGTACCCGGTGCCCCAGCGCAGCGCGACGTCCACACCGAGGTCGCGGGTGACCTCGCTGGGCGTCATCTGCCCGTCCTCGTCCAGGACCGGGACCGTCTCCTTGAAGCTGCCCTGTCCGCTGAAGCGGAGGACGTCGCAGACCGGCCGGTCGCCGGCCAGGAACTCGCAGAACTCGCTGATGCCACCGTCGAAGCGGAACGACTCCTCGCCCTTGCTCCCCCCGTCGCCCAGACCGAACTCGTCGCGCACGACGATCGTCAGGCCGGGCACCAGGAACGCGGTCTGGCGGGCCCGCTGGTGCAGCGTGTCCAGGGAGAGCTTGGCGTCCTTGAGGAAGATCTGGCGGTCCGCCCAGTACCGCACGCGCGTGCCGCGGCGGTTCTTGGGAACCTTCTTGACCTTGCGCAGTCCGCTGCCGGGCTCGAACCTGGCGTCCGGTCCGGTCTTCGCGAAGGTGCCCGGGACGCCCCGACGGAAGCTGATGGCGTGGGTGTGCCCGCCGAGGTCGACCTCGATGTCCAGGCGGGCGGACAGGGCGTTCACCACGGAGGCGCCGACGCCGTGCAGACCGCCGGAGGCGGCGTAGGCGCCGCCGCCGAACTTGCCGCCGGCGTGCAGCTTGGTCATGACGACCTCGACGCCGGACAGGCCGGTCTTGGGCTCGACGTCGACCGGGATGCCCCGGCCGTTGTCCCGGACCTCCACCGAGGCGTCGTCGTGGAGGATCACCTCGATGTGGTCGCAGTAACCACCCAGGGCCTCGTCGACCGAGTTGTCGATGATCTCCCACAGGCAGTGCATCAGGCCACGGCTGTCGGTGGATCCGATGTACATGCCCGGACGCTTGCGCACGGCCTCGAGCCCCTCGAGGACGAGCAGGTGCCGCGCGGTGTAGTTGGATCCGTCCCGGTCTGCTCCTGCCAGCAGCGCAGTGGACGGCACGGATGTCTCGGCGGTCACGCGGTTCGCTCCTCGCTGAATTTCAGATGGGGCCCCGCTGGGTAAGGGCGCGGCTCGGTTCACCGGTCAGAGGGTACCGAGGCCTGGTAGAGCCGTTGTAACGCCACCCTCGTCTCCGGCTCACCCTAGTCCAGAGTCGCATGCCTGTTCGATCCCTCGATGGGGTGAAGTACACATCACGTTCCCTTCGAGGCATGAACCATTTAGGCTCCGGGCACGTCCTCATGAACAAACCGGCAACCCAGCCGGCCGGACCGACACTGACCGACAGCGCGAACCCGTACGACACAGAGACACGCACTACGGCACATTCGCCGCCAATCGGCAACAGCCGGCCCCTCGGAAAGTTTTTTCGAGGAAAAGCCACGAGCGGGAACGTTTTGGGGCTGGTTGGATGTTGACCCTGGTACGACAGCTCGTCGAGCTAGAGAAGAGGCGACGTGACTACTGTTCTGACTTCCGCAAGCCCGCTGACGGCCGCCGATCGCTGCGACCGCTGCGGCGCCCAGGCATACCTGCGCGTCGTCCTGCTGAGCGGCGGAGAACTGCTCTTCTGCGCCCACCACGGGCGCAAGTTCGAGCCGGAACTCAAGAAGATCGCCGCTGAGATACAGGACGAGACGGAGCGGCTGACGGCCGTTCCGGCATCTTCCGCCGAGGAAGAGCGCTGACCCGACGCGCCCGACGACGAGCCGAATCGGCTGAGGCCGATGAGCGGGCGGCCGCCTCCGGATCCCGGAGGCAGCCGCCCGTACTCGTGCCCGGCAGGCTCTCAGCGGCCCTCAGCCGCCCCCGTGCTGCCGTGCGGCAGCGCCGTCCCAGCCCAGCGTCCGCAGCACCGACGAGACGCGCGTGTAGACGCCGGGGCTGCCCGGGCGCCCGCAGCCACTCCCCCAGGACACGAGGCCGATGAGCCTCCCCTCGCCGACCAGCGGCCCTCCGCTGTCCCCCTGACAGGCGTCCCGGCCGCCTGCCTCCTGTCCGGCGCAGAGCATGGTGCTCGCGAGGTACCGCCCGTCGTCGCTCCCTGGATACGCGCGCTCGCAGGACGCGTCGGGCAGCACCCGTACGCGGGCCGCGTGCAGACCGTTCGCGTAGTCGCCGGCCCCCGAGGTGTCGCCCCAGCCGTAGACGAGAGCCGCGGTGTCGGCCGTGTACGCCCGGTCGCCCTCTGCCGCCATCCCCAGGACGGAGCCCGCGGGAAGCGCCTCGGAGAGGGTGAGCACCGCGAAGTCGCCGGCGTTGCTGCTGTTGTCGTGCGCCGGATTGACCCAGACGGAGCGGATCGGGATCTCCTGGCCCTGGTCCGAGAGCAGATCGGTCCGGCCGGCGATGACCCTCAGGTCGTCGACCTCCTCCGGCGGCGACCCGAGCACCTCCTCGCCCAGACAGTGGGCCGCCGTGAGCACGGTGGTCCGGCCGACGGCCACGCCCCCGCAGAACTGCCCCGCCCGGGTACCTCCGAACCGGTCACGACTGGACAGGGCCACGGTCCACGGACTGTCGGACACCTCGACCGGGAACCCTCCGACGACGATGCTGTCGGCGGCGGCGGGGGCGGCGGTCCCCAGCGGTATCGCGGTCGCGGCGGCCGCCAGCACCAGCGGCCGGGCCAGTGTCCGGGCAACGAGACGACGCATGCGGGCTCCTCACTCACAGGTGGTCACGAGACACCCAGAGTGATCCAGTACGCCGTGCCGCGCACCCGCTGCCCCAGCGCGAAGGCCCGGTTCCGCACCTGGCGGGACCGGGCCTCGTCGCTCGTACCGTGGTCGCCCTACGGGCTGCCGCGACCTAGTCGAGGTAGTCGCGCAGCACCTGGGAGCGCGACGGGTGGCGCAGCTTCGACATGGTCTTCGACTCGATCTGGCGGATGCGCTCGCGCGTGACGCCGTACACCTTGCCGATCTCGTCGAGGGTCTTCGGCTGACCGTCGGTGAGACCGAAGCGCATGGAGACGACGCCCGCCTCGCGCTCGGACAGGGTGTCGAGAACGGAGTGCAGCTGCTCCTGCAGGAGTGTGAAGCTGACCGCGTCGGCCGGGACGACCGCCTCGGAGTCCTCGATGAGGTCACCGAACTCGCTGTCGCCGTCCTCGCCCAGCGGGGTGTGCAGCGAGATGGGCTCGCGACCGTACTTCTGGACCTCGATGACCTTTTCCGGGGTCATGTCGAGCTCCTTGGCCAGCTCCTCCGGGGTGGGCTCGCGGCCCAGGTCCTGGAGCATCTGGCGCTGCACACGCGCGAGCTTGTTGATGACCTCGACCATGTGCACCGGGATACGGATGGTGCGGGCCTGGTCGGCCATCGCGCGGGTGATCGCCTGGCGGATCCACCAGGTGGCGTACGTGGAGAACTTGTAGCCCTTGGTGTAGTCGAACTTCTCCACCGCGCGGATCAGACCGAGGTTGCCCTCCTGGATGAGGTCCAGGAAGAGCATGCCGCGGCCGGTGTAGCGCTTGGCCAGGGAGACCACCAGGCGGAGGTTGGCCTCCAGCAGGTGGTTCTTGGCGCGGCGGCCGTCCTCGGCGATGATCTCCAGTTCGCGCTTGAGCTTCGGCGCGAGCTTGTCGGAGTTCGCCAGCTTGTCCTCGGCGAACAGACCGGCCTCGATGCGCTTGGCGAGTTCGACCTCCTGCTCGGCGTTGAGCAGGGGGACCTTGCCGATCTGCTTGAGGTAGTCCTTGACGGGGTCGGCGGTGGCGCCGGCCGCGGCGACCTGCTGCGCCGGAGCGTCGTCCTCGTCCTCGTCGGACAGCACGAAGCCCGCGTTCTCGGTGCCCTCGGGCTCCTCCGTCGCGGCCTTCGGCTCCTCGGTCGCCTCGTCCTCGAGGAGCTCGCCGTCTTCCTTCTTGGCGGTGGTCTTCTTGGCCGCCGTCTTCTTGGCGGTCGCCTTCTTCGCGGTCGCCTTCTTGGCGGTGGTCTTCTTGGCCGCCGTCTTCTTGGCGGGAGCCTCTTCCTCGGCGGCGGGCTCGGAGGCGGGCGCCGCCGGGGCGGCGGGGGCGGCCGCCTTCCTGCTGGTCACCGGCTTCGCAGCGACCGTCTTCGTGGCGGTGCGCTTGGCGGGACTCTTCGCTGCGACGCTCTTTCGGGTGCGCTTGGGCTCTGCGGCACTGACCATCAGCGTCACACCCTCTTCCTCGAGGATCTGGTTGAGGCTGCGCAGTACGTTCTTCCACTGAGTGGCCGGAATCTGGTCAGCTTCGAAGGCCCGACGCACGTCATCGCCGGCGATCTGCCCCTCAGCCTTTCCCCGCTCAATGAGCGCCATGACAGAGACGGACTCGGCGATCTCCGGCGGGAGCGTACGGGATGTGCTGGCCGACACGAACAACCTCTCGGAACGTTGAAAAACGGCTTCCGGCCCCGTCCACGGCGGACGGGAGCCGACCACCGGCTTGGGATGGGCCGACGGTGCGGGCGGGCCGGGAGATGCACAGCGCCGTGAACGACGGCTGTATTCCCTCCGCGGCTGTCACCTCTTAGGTCATCGTGTTGTTCCCAAGAGCGTTACGCCCAATCCGCGTGGCCCGAGTCACACCCCGTAAGCGATCAAAACCGGTCAAATATGGATGGAAAAGGTCACCGACTCATGGCTTCCGGGCACCGTGGGAAGGCTCAGCCTCTCATCACACCGTCGGACCCCGCGAAACCCTCAGCGGGTCCGCGGGGTCCGACGAGGACGACGGCGGCCGACCACTGCCACAGGAGGGGTTTGGCGTGCCCGGACCGCGCCGTCGCGGCGGAAAGCGGTCAGTGCTCGCGCGGGGCGGGCACCACGCGTTCCACCTCGGGGTGGACGGTCAGAAGCTGGCGCATGGCCGCCTCGGCCGCCGAGCCGTCGCCGGTGGCGAGGGCGTCGACGATTCTGCCGTGCTGGGCGAGCGACGCGTCGTTCGGCCGGTCACAGCCGGTGACCGGCCCGCCGGAGACGTGAAGGGCGGCCGAGACGATCCCGGAGAGATGGTCCAGCATCCGGTTGCCCGCGACCTGGATGAGCAGGGTGTGGAACTCGGCATCGGCACGGGAGAAGGTGAGCGCGTCCCCCTGCCCCATGGCGTGTCCCATGATCCCGACCATGTCCGACAGCCGCTGCTGGACGTCCTCGCGACCGTGCCCGGCGGCCAGGCGCGCGGCGAGCGGCTCGATCGTCCAGCGCAGCTCGTTCAGCTCGCGGCGCTGGTCGTCGCGCTGCGGTCCGAAGGCACGCCATTCGATGATGTCCGGGTCCAGCAGGTTCCAGTCACTGACGGGGCGCACCCGGGTGCCGACGTTGGGGCGAGCACTGACCAGCCCCTTGGCCTCCAGGACGCGAAGGGACTCGCGCACCACGGTGCGGGAGACCTCGAAACGCTGCCCGATCTCCTCGGGCACCAGCGGGCGGTCGGCACCCAGGTCACCCGAAACGATCATCTGGCCCAGCTGCTGGACGAGTTGCCCGTGCAGCCCGCGTCCGCGGTTTCCCGTGGTGCGTCGGCCCACGCGGCCCAGCTCGGGCTCCACTCCTTCCCAGGAGGGCGCTCCGACGCGGTCGACGGCAGGCGTCTCGGCGTACGGGTAGCGGTCGAGTTCGCCCGGGTTCACGAGGCCGGAGTCGGCGGAACGGGCGGCGGTCATCATGGTGTGCGCAAGGGTACTCACGCATCCTTTGTCGGCGCGGATCCCAACTCCCTTGAGGTCTTTGGTGAAAAGCACACGAAAGGGTGATCGCTCACCCCGTCGCAATTGACGCCTTATCGGAAAGAAATGGGCTTTCCCCGGGGAGTTGCGCGCACGGTCGGAACGTCAGGGCATGGACAGAGGTCATCGGGCCCTGCTGCGCAGGGTCATGAGCAGATACGCGCAGAGCAGGGTGGTCAGCGACAACGTCATTGCGCCGCCCACGGGTTGGGAGACGAGAGTCAGCACCTCCACCACGTACCGCTCGCCTCCGAACGGCCACTGGGTCAGCAGGATCTCGCGCACGCGCAGCGGGAGGCCGGCGGCCGTCCGTACGGACGGGCCCTCCCAGACCTTCTGTACGAGCGGTACGACGACGACCGGAACGGCGACGACCGCCGCCAGTCCGGCGGTGGTGGACCGGAAGATGCCCGCGGCGAGCACGCCGGACCAGGCGCATCCCACGACGAGTCCGAGCCAACCGGCACTCAGGGCGGACCAGTCGGCCGGGACCTCCGAGAACTCCGGCCCGTAGAACAGGCGCAGCACTTGAGCGTCACAGCCCACCGTCAGGGCTGCAAGCAGCAGCGCCACGACCGCGGAGACGAGGAGTTTGGCGGTGAGCAGACCCATGCGGCGGGGCACGGTGCCGCGGTCCGCCGCCAGCGCGGGGTGGCGGAACTCGTCGCCGAAGGCGAGCGCGCCGAGCAGCCCGGCGCCCAGCGCCGCGGGCGGCAGCGGGAACTCCCGGGGCCAGGCGGCGAGGAGCCGCGGCTGCGGGGTGTGTCCGATCCGGGCCAGCACCACGGCGGTGGCGGCGGACACCAGGAGCACCAGGGCACCGACGACGAACCCGGTGCCCACGCCCGTCGCACGACGCAGTTCGTAGCGCAGCGGCCGCAGGGGGCTGGGGGCGGAACGGACCGAGATGGGAGGCGGAAGCGTGACCGCCGGCTTCCGTCGCCTCGCGGGGCCGGGCGTGAGGACGCCGAACGGGCGCGGGGTACGGTGCGGGCCCGTGTCGGGGGCGGCGGACTCGGAGGCTTGCGGGTGACGGCCGGGGGCCGGGGCGTGCCGGGGGCCGGGGGCCCTGTGAAGGGCGGTCCCGGCCGCGGGGCCACCGGGATCTTCATGGGTGGTGGGCACCTGCCGGGGGGCGCCGAGGGGCCGGACGTCGGGGTGCGGCTGTGGGGTGCCGACGTGAGACACCGGGGGGCCTGCGAGCGTCGGGCCGGGCCCGCTCGGCGTCCGGGAGCCCTGCGCACGTTCGCCGGACGTCTCCCGTCGCTCCTGGTTCCGGGCTGCCGGGGCCTCATCGGCACCGGGCCCCATGTCGCCCACCTCGTCGGCCAGTTGGTGCACCAGGATGCCGTGCCGGAAGGCCGTCTCCCCGACGTCGGCGCACGTACTGCCGTACACCGCGAGCCGGTTGCCGCCCTCGCGCACCACCTCGACGGAACGGCGTGCCGTGCGGGCCTCCTTGGCCACCAGAGCGGCGAGGCGGGCCGCGTGCGGGCTGCGGACGGCGACGCGGGGGCGCAGCCGGGTGCGGGAGAACTCCGCCGCCTCCTGGTCGGCGACGACTCTGCCCCGCTCCAGTGTGACGACGCGGTCGGCGCCGCGCGCGGCCTCCTTGGGGTCGGGCGTGGTGAACAGGACCGTGCCGCCCTGGGCGGCGTGGGCGCGCAGCACGTCGTGCAGATGCCGTGCGTCGGGGACGGAAAGGGCGCAGGCGGGGTCGTCGAGGACCAGGGTGTGCGGATCGGGTACCAGAGCGCAGGCCAGGCCGAGGCGCCGGTCCATGCCCCGGGAGAGAGTGCCGAGGCGTTCGTCGCGCAGGTGCGCGAGTCCGGCCGACTCCAGGACCTCGTCGGCTCTGCGCACGGGGACGCCGGCGGCCGCGCACAGCATGCGGAGATGGCCGCGCACGGTACGCGCCGGGTGGCCCGGAACGTCCCCCAGCAGCACTCCGACCTCGCGGGAGGGGTGGGCGATGCGGTGCAGGGGGCGGCCTCTGAAGTGGGTGAGGCCACGGCCGCGTTGCAGCTCGAGCATGAGTCTGAGGACTGTCGTCTTGCCGGCGCCCGATGCTCCGAGCAGTGCGGTGACGCGGCCCGCGCGCGCCTCGAACGACACGTCGTCGGCGGCGGGCGGGAGCTCTTTGCGGGGGTTGCTGGTCAGTCCGAAGGCCTGGATCACCCGAAGCAAGATAGCGTGCTATGTCCGGTTTTCCGGGCACCGCACGGCCTGCCGGGGCGGGGGCGGCACCCCGTCATGAACCCCTCGCAGGCCACCGGCACCGGGAATCCGCCCGGCCTCGGCGTCACACCTCGGGGCGCAGCATCGGGGGGTTGAGGAGGGTCGCGCCACCGGCGCGGAAGAGCTGGGCGGGACGGCCGCCCTGGCGGGTGGTCGTCCCGCCGGTGGGCACGAGGAAGCCCGGCGTCCCCGTCACCTTGCGATGGAAGTTGCGGGGGTCGAGCGCCACGCTCCACACCGCCTCGTAGACGCGGCGCAGCTCACCGACGGTGAACTCGGGCGGGCAGAAAGCGGTGGCCAGCGACGAGTACTCGATCTTGGAGCGGGCTCGCTCCACCCCGTCCGCCAGGATCTGGGCGTGGTCGAAGGCGAGCGGCGCCACCGCCTCGCCGGTGGGGCCGTAGCCGCTCTGTTCCAGCAGCTCCTCGACCGGCGCCCAGCGGGCGTCGCCGGCGTCACCGCCCGCCCGGGGTGCGGGCAGGTCGGGGGCGAGCGCGAGGTGGGCCACGCTGACCACCCGCATCCGGGGGTCGCGTCCGGGGTCGCCGTAGGTCGCGAGCTGCTCCAAATGTGCGCCGCTGTCCTCGGCCGGGGCGGCCGGGTCGTGGACGCGCAGCCCGGTCTCCTCGGCCAGCTCCCTCGCCGCCGCCTGCGCCAGGTCCTCGTCGGCCCGTACGAACCCGCCGGGCAGGGCCCAACGGCCCTGGAACGGCGACTCGCCCCTGCGTACGGCCAGCGCGCACAGGGAGTGGCGGCGCACGGTCAGCACGACCAGGTCCACAGTGACGGCGAAGGGCGGAAAGGCTGACGGGTCGTAGGGCATGCGGCGATCTTAGTCGTCTGCCTGACGATAAACACTCCCTTCGCGGGCCGCTTCGGGCACTGATCCACTTCCTCCCGCTCGGCGTCCACGACTTGCCCCGGCCTACCGCACGAGGACGCTTCGTCCCAGGTCAGCATCGCGTCGGCGGGTGAGGCCGCCGGCGGGAGGGCCGACGGGTGGCCAGGAGGCGGCAGGCCGGCCTCCAGCGGCAGCCGCGATGCCGGCCGGGTCGGCACCGGAGACGGCACGAGCGGTCACCACGTGCGACGGCAGCAGCCCTCCAGGCGGGGCACCACCCACCCGGACGCGTATCCGGTGCCCCACGGTGGCGACTGCGGAGACGCCCCCACCGCACGACCGACCGCCTCAGGAGCCCTCACTGGCACCACCGGTCCCGTGCTCTCCCGCACACCCTCCTCGCGGGCGCACTTCCCGCTGCCCGCCCGCGGCCGGCACCCCCGGATCGTGGAGGCGGCCCCGGCCGGTCCGTGCGGCCCCGGAGCGGCCGGCCGGGGAAGGGGTGCGGGGACGTGCGGTCCCGGCACCCCGTCCGTGCGCCTGCGCCCTCGCCCGGCGCCGGGCGCCGTCCGCCGGGGCGAGGGTGCCGGAACGGCGTCGGCGGCCCGGCGGCAGGGCGGCCGCGGGCTCGGCGGGCTGAGGTCCGGCGCAGTCCGGGTCCGTGGGCGCCTCGCTAGGTCCGGCCTCGTCCGCGGTGACGTCTCCGGTGCGTCCGCCTCCCTCCCGCCCCTCGCGCAGGCAGCGGCGGATCGACTCGGGGTCGAGGCCCTCGTTGCAGGCCTGGTGCAGGAGCCGGGCGAAGAGGTAGTCGGGGTCCGCGCCGAGGGCCATGGCCAGCGCCTCCCGCGCTTCCAGTTCGTCACCGGTGGACCAGGCGACCCAGCCCGCGAGGGTGAGGGGTGCGGCCGCGTGCTCGCCGTACGGCCCGACGCAGCGGCGGGCCAGGGCCCGCCAGAGGCGCATCGCGGGCGCCGCCTCGTCACCCTCCATCCACGCGGCCGCGCGGTCCCGTGTCGTACGGTCCTGGAGGCCGAGGATCAGGGCCGCCGCCTCGTCGTGCCCGAGCAGGTGGTCGTCGCGGAGGTCCTCGGCCGGGACGCCGGACACGGGTGGGGCCCCGGCGAGGCGCCGCATGACCCGCTCCGCGGTCTCCAGGGTCTCTTCGGCGACCTCGGACCGGCCGCCTGTGTCCAGAATGCGGGAGACCAGCGTCGTGGCGGACGCGTCGAGGGCGGCCGTCTGCTCGACCACCGCCCCGTCCTCCCACGGAAGCAGCCTGGCGCGCAGCTCGCTGAGCGAGCCGCGCACCTGGATACCGGCGTAGGTGGCCGCCGCGGCCAGCACCGACGTACCCGGCAGCCCCATGGGAAGGCCGCCGGCCGGGCAACAGGCTTCCTCGTCGCAGCAGTACGACCAGAAGCGCCCGGCCGAGATGCACAGCGCCTCCACGACGGGGACGTCCAGGGCACCGCACTCGACGCGCAGCTTCTGGGCCAGCGGCCGCAGCCGCTCCATCACGTCCCGTCCGGTCTCGCCCGGACCCGGTTCCTGGCACAGGTAGGCGACCATCTGCTCGGGGCGCACCCCTCGCCGCTCGCTTCCGGTCACCAGGCCGTGGACCAGTTGTCCGGCCGCACCCGCCCAGTCGTCCGGGCAGGCCGGGATACCGAGTCGTGCGCGCCCGCCGAAACGACCCCGCCCGTCCTTCTCACGCAGGGCGGCCAGGACGATGCTGTCCTCGGGGCGGTACCCGAGCAGGTACGGCAAGGCGTCGGCGAGTTCGGCGGGGGTGCGCAGGGTGACCTGGTGTTCGTCCGCGGGGCCACCGCACGGGGCGTGATCCGCCCGGGACGACATCGAGGCTTCCGTGATGTCACCGTTGTCGGAGGATCCAGTCGTTTCGCTGTGGTTCGTCATGACTCGACGATCTCGCGGATCGACATGTTCCGCTTTGCCCTGTGGATAACTGCCGACAGGGCCATGCCATTTCCCTCATCACCGCGGGGCCTCGCTCCGTCCGAACCGGCGGCCTGTGGTCCCTCGCCCTACCCCGCCAGGGCGAGGACGAGCGGGAGCACCTCGGCGGCACCGGCCCGGCGCAGCAGGCGCGCGCCCACGGCCAGGGTCCAGCCGGAGTCGGTGTAGTCGTCGACGAGGAGGACGGGGCCGGGGGTGCCCGCCAGGGCGGCCGAGAGATCGCCGGGCACGGTGAACGAATCGGCCAGGGCGCGCAGCCGCTGGGCGGAGTTGCTGCGGTGGGCGGCGTACTCGTCGGCCTGCGGGGTGTGGGCGAGGGTGCCCAGCAGCGGGAGCCTGCCGACCCGCGCCACCTCCTCGGCGAGCGAGGAGACCAGCTGGGGGCGGCTGCGGGAGGGCATGGCGACGACGCCCACGGGCCTCGCCACCGCGCCGGGAGAGCCGTCGGCCCAGCCGCCCGGTGAGCGGGCCCAGTCGGCCAGCACCGTCACGACGGCGGCCAGCACGTCGTCCGGGACGGGGCCGTCCGCCGCCTGCGCCGCCAGCAACGGGCGCAGCCGGTTGCCCCAGCCGATGTCCGAAAGCCTTCCCAGCGCCCGCCCTGTCATGGCCTGCTGACCTGCGGGAATTCGGCCCTTGAGGTCCATGCCCACCGCGGCGAGGCCGGTCGGCCACATCTTGCGCGGCTCGACCTCCACGCCCGGGCGGTCCAGCTCTCCCGTCGCCGCCGCGAGGGAGGCGGCGGAGACGGCGGGGTCCAGCCAGGGCCCGGCGCAGGTGTCACAGCGTCCGCACGGGGAGGCCTTCTCGTCGTCCAGCTGCCGTTGCAGGAACTCCATCCGGCACCCGGTGGTGGCCACGTAGTCCCGCATGGCCTGCTGCTCCGCCTGCCGCTGCCGGGCCACCCACGCGTACCGCTCCGCGTCGTACACCCACGGCCGGCCCGTGGCGGTCCAGCCGCCCTTCACGCGCTTGACCGCGCCGTCCACGTCGAGCACCTTGAGCATGGTCTCCAGCCGCGAACGGCGGAGGTCCACCAGCGGCTCGAGCGCCGGCAGGGACATCGGCCGCCCCGCCTCCTCCAGCACCGCCAGCGTGCGCCGCACCTGCTCCTCCGGCGGGAAGCCCACCGAGGCGAAGTACGCCCAGATCGCCTCGTCCTCCCGCCCCGGCAGCAGCAGGACGTCCGCATGGTCCACACCACGACCCGCACGCCCCACCTGCTGGTAGTAGGCGATCGGGGACGAGGGTGATCCCAGGTGCACGACGAAGCCGAGATCGGGCTTGTCGAAACCCATGCCGAGGGCCGACGTGGCCACGAGCGCCTTCACCCGGTTCGCCAGCAGATCCTCCTCGGCCTGCAACCGGTCGGCGTTCTCGGTCTTCCCTGTGTAGGAGGCCACCGGGTAGCCGCGCTGCCGCAGGAACGCCGCCACCTCCTCGGCGGCCGCCACCGTCAGCGTGTAGATGATCCCGGACCCCGGCAGGTCCCCGAGCCGCTCCCCCAGCCACGCCAGCCGGTGCGCCGCGTCGGGCAGCTCGAGCACGCCGAGGCGGAGACTCTCCCGGTCGAGCGGTCCCCGCAGCACCAGGGCGTCCCCGCCCCCCGTGCCCAGCTGCTCCGCCACGTCGGCCGTGACCCGCGCGTTGGCGGTGGCGGTGGTGGCCAGCACGGGCACCCCGGGCGGCAGCTCGGCCAGCATCGTGCGCAGGCGCCGGTAGTCGGGGCGGAAGTCGTGGCCCCAGTCCGAGATGCAGTGCGCCTCGTCCACCACGAGGAGACCGGTCGTGGCCGCGAGCCTCGGCAGCACCTGGTCGCGGAAGTCCACGGAGTTGAGGCGTTCCGGGCTCACGAGGAGGACGTCGGTCTCGCCCCGCTCGACCTCGCCGTAGACCGTTTCCCACTCCTCCGGGTTGGCCGAGTTGATCGTGCGCGCCCGGATCCCCGCCCGAGCGGCCGACTCGACCTGGTTGCGCATCAGCGCCAGCAGCGGCGAGATGATCACCGTGGGCCCCGCGCCACGCCGGCGCAGCAGAGCGGTGGCGACGAAGTACACGGCCGACTTGCCCCAGCCGGTGCGCTGCACCACGAGAGCGCGCCGCTGCTCCTCCACCAGGGCCGCGACGGCCTGCCACTGATCCTCCCGCAGCCGCGCGGAACCGTCCCGGTCGCCGACCAGCTCGGCGAGGACGGCGTCGGCTTCGGTGCGCAGTTCCACGTGGTCCATCCCCCCATGCAACCCGATGGCACCGACAATCGGCGAATCAGGAGGGGCCCGCAGCGCGCGCCGCGTCCCATGCGTCGTCCGGCACCACTCCGGGTAGGGATATAGAACGCACATCGGCTGATATGGGTCCTCGGTCCCAATTGCTCGTTGCCGCATCTGAGTTCGACAGGAAGAATTGAAGTCCGCTCCCCGCAGGGCCCTTCCGAGTCTCCGGCAGGGCGTCGCTGCGGTGCGCGCTCCCCGAATCCGACCCTGCCCGCAGTGTGGGCGCGTAGCCGAAGGGAGGAACGTGACCTTCGGATTCGCTCCGTCCTCGGCGGCCTCGTTTTCACCGTCCGCCGCTTCCGCCACTCGCATGCTCGAACCGGCGGAGTGGGCCGCCGCCGGCATCCCGCTGCTGCGCAATCCGCGGGAGGTCGTCAGCGGGCTGCACGCGCGCCACCGTCCCGAACCGGCGACGGCGGTCGTGGCCGTGCTCGACCCGGACGAACGGCTGCGCGCCAGCGCCTCGTTCACCAGCCGACGCTCCCCCGCCGACGGATGGCTGTTCCGCAACGCCCTGCTCTCCCAGCTGCGCCGCGTCATCCCGCACGACCTGCGGCGCCGCACACCGGTGCGCACCGCCGTGCTGCTCTACTGCCGTGAGGGCGACGCGCGTTGGACGCAGGAGGACGGTGCGTGGATGTGGGGGCTGCGGGACGCCTGCACACTGCACGGACTGCGCTGCGGCGCGTACATCACGCTGACCCGGGACGGCTGGCAGGTGCTCGGCGAGGACCGCGGCGGGCGCCGGCCCAACGCGGCGTCGGCACCGGAGCCCTTCGCCACGGCGGAGGCTCCACCCCCGCCGCCACGCACCGGAGGCGTCGCCTCGGACGTGCTGCGCCGCGCGGCGGCCCGCTGAACCCCGCGCGAGCGACGGTGCCGAGGCGGGCCCAGGGCCGACCCGAACGGTGACGCGCGACGCGCGACCGCCCACGGCCGGCCAGAACGGCGATGCACGCCCCGCTCACGACCGGCCACCACCCGGTCGGCGAACCGGCCTGCGCGCGGGTGAACCCGTACGCAGCCCCGGAGTCGCGTCGGACGCGACCGGGTGCGCCGGAGCCGCCACCGTGCGGTCCCGCAGTCCCGCAGTCCCGCAATCCCTAAGTCCTGCGGTTCTGCGGCCGGCACCCCGTGGCGCACCGGCACCTCGTCACAGTGGACGGGAAGGGCTCAGACGCCCGCGCCCAGCACCGAGTTGATCCGCTGCGGGTCGCCGCAGACGATCAGCAGGGCGCCGGCCCGGGAGTGGGCCGCGGCCAGGGCGGTGACAGCGGCGGCCTCGGGGCCTCCGTTGAGCGCGACCACGACCACCGCTCGCGACGCGGCACGGTCGGCGAGGGCAGCGTCGGCGTAGAAGACGTCGTCGCCCGCGTCGTGCTGCGCCCAGTAGGCGGCATCGCCGAAGGAAAGTTCATGCGCCGCCCACGGGTGCGGGTCACCGGTGGTGATCACCAGCACGTCACCGGGGGTGCGCCCCGAGTCCAGCAGCAGGTCCACGGCCTCTTCGGCGGCGTCGAGCGCACCGTCGGGCGTGGCCGGGACCAACTGGATCTGCGGGGCGGCCGGCGTGGTGGCCGCGGGGGCCGGGACAGCCGGGCCCGCGGGTGCGGGCACGGCCGCAGGTGCGGGCTTGGCGGCCGGTGCGGGCTTGGCGGCCGGTGCGGGCTTGGCGGCCGGTGCGGGCTTGGCCGCGGCGGTGTCGCGCGGCGCGCGCTGCGCCGGCGGCGCCGGCCGCACCGGGCCGGGACGGCCGGGGCGCGGCGGAGCCGCGGGGCGGGGACCGGGTACGGGGCGGGGGGTCGACGCGGTGCGGCCACTGGCCGGAGTGGCGCGGGGACCCTGGGCCTTCTCGTGAATCTGAGGCTCCTCGGGAATGAGAGGCATGAGCTGATATCTATCAAACACTGGTGCGGCTCGCGTCGGCGGGTGTCACCTGCCTGCGAGCGCAACGGTCAGAAGTCGAAGCCGAGCTGACCGTTCATGGCCGGAACGCTTCCGTCCGTCCAACTGCGGACCTTCTTGAGGTGCCGCCACTGGGGCAGCGCATCAAGATACGCCCACGACAAGCGGTGGTGCGGGGTGGGGCCCCGCTCCTCCAGTGCGGCCTTGTGCACGGGCGACGGATACCCGGCGTTGTCCGCAAAACCGAAGTCTGCATGGTCGACACCCAGTTCGGCCATCATTTTGTCGCGCTGAACCTTGGCGAGCACCGAGGCCGCCGCGACGGCGACGCAGGACTGATCGCCCTTGATCACCGTACGGACCCGCCAAGGCGCCCCGAGGTAGTCGTGCTTGCCGTCGAGGATGACGGCTTCGGGCCGGACCGGCAGGGCCTCCAGGGCCCGCCCCGCCGCCAGTCGCAGCGCGGCGGTCATACCCAGCGCGTCGATCTCCTCCGGGGAGGCGTGCCCCAGGGCGTAGGACGTGACCCAGGTGTGCAGCTCGACCGCGAGTTCGGTGCGCCGCTTGATGGTGAGGAGCTTGGAGTCGGTCAGGCCGGCCGGGGGCCGGCGCAGACCGGTGATCGCGGCACAGACGGTGACCGGACCGGCCCACGCACCGCGCCCCACCTCGTCGACACCGGCAATGATCTTCGCTCCGGTCGTGGCGCGAAGGGAGCGCTCGACGGTGTGAGTAGGGGGTTCGTACGGCATGACGCCCTTAGCCTACGCCGCCGTGAACCTTCGGCGACACCCCGGTCCCCGAACGCGTCCGGGGCTGCTCGGCGGCCCGGTTCAGGGGCTGTCGGGCCGCAGCAGCGGGACCATCAGCTGGTCGATCATTTCCTCGAGCTCGCGGTCCGTCCATTCACTTGCACAAATCTTCGCGCGATACATCATCATCGCCGGGATGGCGTCGAAGACGTACCCGTTGGCCGCGTCATGCCGCACCTCCCCCCGCGCCATTCCCCGGTTGACGACCTCGCGGATCATCACGAGGGTCGGCTCCACCACGCCCTTGATGATCACCGCATGGAAACGCTCGGCCTGCGTCGTGTCGCATTCGTGAATCACCGAACGCAGCGCGAAACCGGGCCGGGAGTACATCGCGTCGCGCGCCCTGCGGCACAGCTCGAGCAGGTCCTCGCGCACGCTCCCGAGGTCGGGGAGCGTGTCGAAATCGGGCAGCCCGGACCGCAGCGCGTCCGCGACGAGGTCCTCCTTCGACGGCCATCGACGGTAGACGGCCGCCTTGCCGGTCTGCGCGCTCGCGGCCACACCCTCCATCGTCAGGCCGTTCCAGCCGACGGTGCCCAGCTGGTCAAGCGCGGCTTCGAGGATGGCGCGCTCCAGGACTGCGCCTCGCCGGCGGGAGGGCGTCTGGGCGGAGGCGGCCACCCAGTGTGAAGCAACCATGTCGGAGGCCTCCAGAAAAGCGGTGAAAACGGGTATTCGGGGATAAGGCGGTCATCGCGCGCCCGCAACGGGGGATCGGACGCACGACGGCTCAATAAGTGAACGGTTGCGTTCACTGTCTCCGGTTCACTAACGTTGAAGCAACAGTGAACGCGAGCGTTCACTAAGTCATCGTGGGGGACACATAGTGACAACCTCTTCTCTGTCCAAAGACCAGAAGCCGGGAGCGGCCCGCCGGGAGGGGCATCCCGGCATCGCACTCGCCGTCATCGCGGCCTGCCAACTCATGGTCGTACTCGACGCGACGATTGTGAACATCGCGCTCCCGCACATCCAGAGCGCGCTCGCGTTCAGCACCACCGACCTCACCTGGGTCGTCAGCGCGTATACGCTCACCTTCGGCGGGCTGCTGCTGCTCGGCGGCCGAGCCGGTGACATCCTCGGCAGGCGTCGGGTCTTCATGACCGGCATCCTGCTGTTCACCTTCGCCTCGCTGCTCGGCGGCTTCGCCCAGGAGCCCTGGCAGCTGCTGGCGGCGCGCGTCCTCCAGGGCATGGGCGGTGCCATCGCGTCGCCCACGTCGCTGGCCCTGATCACCACGACTTTCCCCGAGGGACCGGAACGCAACCGGGCCTTCGGTGTCTTCGCCGCCGTCTCCGCGGGCGGCGGCGCCATCGGCCTGCTGGCGGGCGGCATGCTCACCGAGTGGCTCGACTGGCGCTGGGTGCTCTTCGTGAACGTGCCGATCGGCCTGCTGATCGCCGTGCTCGCACCGCTATACATCAACGAGTCCGAACGGCACTCCGGCCGCTTCGACATAGCCGGCGCCGTGACTTCCACGGCAGGCATGGCGTCGCTCGTCTACGGCTTCATCCGGGCCGCGGACAAGGGCTGGCGGGACAACCTGACCATCGGCTCCTTCGCGGCGGCCGCGGTCCTGCTGGCGGCCTTCGTCTTCATCGAGCAGCGGGCCAAGGAACCGATCACACCGCTGAAGATGTTCGCCGACCGCAACCGCTCCGGCACGTACGTGATCATGCTGTGCCTGGCCGCGGCGATGTTCGGCATGTTCTTCTACATCGTGCTGTTCGTCCAGAACGTGCTCGGCTACACCCCCATCGAAGCCGGTCTGGCCTTCCTGCCGGTCACGGTCGTGATCGCGCTGGGGGCGGGCCTGTCGCAGCGGTTCCTGCCCGTCTTCGGTCCCAAGCCCTTTATGGTCGCGGGCTCGACGCTCGCCGCGATCGGGCTCGGCTGGCAGGCCCTGATCAGCTCCGACAGCTCCTACGTCGGCGGCATCCTGGGACCGATGCTGATCTTCGGTTTCGGTATGGGGCTGAACTTCGTGACGCTGACGCTGACCGCCGTCTCCGGGGTCGCCCAGCACGAGGCGGGCGCCGCGTCGGGGCTGCTCAACGCGATGCAGCAGGTGGGCGGCTCGATCGGTCTGGCCATCCTGACCACGGTCTTCGGCACGGCCAGCAGGGACGAGGCCAAGACACAGGTGCCGGACTTCCTCGCCAACGCGTCGCCGGAGCAGAAGGCGGAGTTCGCGCGGACGCACCAGCTGCCCGCTCCCTGGTCGCACGAGGTGCTGGCCCAGGGCATCAGCGCGGCCTTCATCCCCGCTGCCGCCATGGCCGTACTCGCCCTGGTCACGGCGTGGCTGGTGATCCGGGTGCGCAAGAGCGACCTGGAGGCGCTGTCCGGCACGGCCGGGCCGGGCATGGGCTGACCCTGCGGAACCGCGGGACGGGCGGGAGCCACCGGCGGACGGCCCGGCCGCCCGCCGCAGCCCGGCCCGCGGGCACCCGGCCACCCCGGTGCCCCACCGCCCGTACGAAAGTGCGGACAGCCCGAGGGCCGGCAGGAGCACGGACAGCAGTACGGCGGAAAGCCGGACGACGGACAGCGGCGCGGCGAGCGCCGACGGCGCCTCCATGTCCCACCCCCTCGTGACTCCCGAGCCCGCCGGGCACCGATGCCCCGCGCAACTGCTGTCATGACAACGCCGGAGCCGTCACGAAGAGTTCCCGAAGTGCACGGAGAGTCGCGACGCGCGGTTCCGTCAGGCCGCCGCCGTCATCCAGGCGGGCAGCGCCTCGACCCGTGCCACCCACTCGGGCGGCGGTGCCCCCGCACGGCCGGACGCGACGACCCCGCCCACGATGGCGCAGGTCGTGTCCACGTCTCCGCCGACCTGGGCGGTGGTCCAGAACGCGGTCTCGTAGTCCCCGAGCGCCCGTGCCGCGGACCAGAGCGCGAAGGGGACCGTGTCGTGCGCGGTCGTACGCCGGCCGCAGCCCAGGACGGCGGCGACCGTGGCCGCGTCGCCGTAGTCGAGCATGTCCCGGGCGCGGCGCAGACCCGCGCCCACCGCGCTCTTCGGCACCAGTGCGATCACCCCGTCGAGGAGCGCGTGAGCGGAGGGCGGGCCGGCCGGATCCGCGGCCAGCGCGGCGGCGGCAGCGACGGCCATGGCGCCGACCACCGCTTCACGGTGCTGGTGGGTCGGGTAGGCGGAGATCTCCGCCTGGTGGGTCGCCTGTTCCGGGTCGTCCGCGTACCAGGCGCCCAGCGGCGCGATGCGCATGGCGGCGCCGTTGCCCCAGGAGCCCTGGCCGTTGAACAGCGCCGCGGCCAGCTCGCGCCAGTCGCCGCCCTCCCGGACCAGTCGCAGCAGCCGGTTGACCGCGGGGCCGTACCCCCGGTCGAAGTCGTGATGCCGGGCGAAGGAGAGCGCCAGCGCGTCCTGGTCGACGCGGTGGTGGGCGGCGAGGACGGAGACCACGGAACAGGCCATCTCCGTGTCGTCCGTCCACTGCCAGGTGCCGGGCGGCAGCTCGCGGCGTCCCAGCAGCGGATAGTTCGCGGGGACGAAGAACTGCGAGCCCAGCGCGTCCCCGACCGACAGTCCGCGCAGGCTGGAAAGGGCGCGGTCCAGGCGCCCGTCGGGAGAAGATTGAGCGGTCATCGCCCTGCCACTCTATCCGGTGATCCCGTACGGTTCCGGATCTCGCCAGCGTTCGAAGGGCCGGTCAAGGGTGTACTTGCCGTCCTCACCGAGAACGAGCATGCGCATCTCGGCGTTCCCCGGATTGGACAGCGACTCGAACTCGGCGACCGTCCAGTGGAACCACCTCATGCAGAACAGCCGCATGGCCAGCCCGTGGGTCACCAGCAGCACGTTCGGCGGGTGGTCGGGATCCTCGAAACTGCGGAACAGGCTCTCCAGGAAGCCGCCGACCCGGTCGTACACGTCGGCGCCGGACTCGCCCTGCGCGAACCGGTAGAAGAAGTGTCCGTAGGCGTCCCGGTAGGCCTTCTGCAGACGTACGTCGTCACGGTCCTGCCAGTTGCCCCAGTCCTGCTCGCGCAGTCGGGGCTCCTCCCGTATCCGTATGCGGTCCGGGTCGAGGCGGAAGGCGCGGAGGGTCTCGTGGGTACGGCGGTAGGGGGAGACGTAGACGCTGATCCGCTCACGGCCGAAGATCTCGCGCAGCCCCCTGCCGGTCTCCTCGGCCTCCGCCCGGCCCCGGTCGGTGAGGGCCAGCGCGTGGTCGGGTTCGCGCTCGTACACGGTGTCATCGGCGTTGCCGATCGACTCGCCGTGCCGGACAAGGACGATGCGCCGTGGTCGTGCCATGCCAGAACCCTAGATCGAGACGGGCGGAACCCAAGACTCGTACGGCCCCGTACGGCGTACGTCACACAGATTCCACACCTGGCGGAAGCGGGGGGCGGCCAGGCGGCACCGGGTCTCAGACGGTCCAGGAGGGTTCGAGCCGCACGATGTCACCCGTCAGCGCGGCGATGTCGGCCTCCGTCTGGGCACGCAGCGCGAGCCGCTCCAGCCGCTCGGTGCGGTACTTCCCGTGCTCGGCCGCGGACAGCCACATGGACAGGACGAGGTACTCGTTGTGGCCGTTGCCCGGGGATTCGCCGAACAGGCCGCGGATCATGCCGGGCGAACCCGCCATCGCCGGGTTCCAGACCTTCTCCTGCATGAGGACGTAGTGCTCGGCCCGCTCCTCGTGGACCCGGCACAGCGCCACCCTCAGCACGTCGGCGTCGGTGAAGCGCGGCTCGAATCCGGTCTTCACGTCGAACCGGTGGTCGAAGAGTCTGACCTGGGCGTCCTTGAAAGTGCCCACCTGGGCCGCGGCCAGCCTGTCGTGGGAGCGGGCCATGAAGGAGTCGTAGAAGGCGCGGCTCTCCCAGAAAGCGAAGACGTGCGCCACGTCCGGCCGCTCCCGGCTCCAGCCGCCCCCCTGCCCACGAAATCCCGGCTCCCCCGGAAGCCCCGCCCACTTCCGCTGCCCCCGCTCGAAACCGCGGCGGTCCACCACGGTGCAGCGAATCCACTTGACCAGCACCGCGCCATGGTAAGGCCCAGGAACGTGGTACTGGCTGCTCTCCGGACGAACGCTTGCCCGCACCTGTGTCCTGGTGCGTGGCAGGATGGACAACCGGCCGCCACCGCCCGGCAGTTCGGGGGCCGGGCAGGGCGGGGGACCTGGGAAGGGGAGTCTGTGAACGGTCTCAGCAAAGGCATGCGCAAGGTCGAGGTCGCGCTGCGGTGGGACCCGAGTCCGGCGGGGACGCCGGCCGCCGACCTGGACCTCGTCGCCGGGACCTATACGGCGGACGATCCGTACGGCGCTCCGGCCTACCTGGTGCACTTCGACAGCCGCTCGCCCGACGGCACGATCTATCTCAACCGGGACAGCAAGGACGGCAAGGGCTTCGGTTTCGACGAGGTCATGATGCTGGAGCTGGAGCGGCTCGACGTCCGGTACGCGCGCGTGGTGGTGGGCGTCGCCATACAGCAGCGCGCCGAGGACCGGACGTTCGCCGACGTGTCCGCCCCCGGTCTGCGCATCCGCGAGGGGTACACCGACCTGGCCACCGAGGACTTCGGCGGCGTCCTGGGCGCCACGGCGGCGACGGTCGCGGAGTTCGTCCGGGACGAGACGGGCGCATGGGAGTTCCGAGCCGGAGTGCACGGCTTCGACGGGGACCCCGCGACCTTCACCCGGGTGATGGGCGCGGCACACCGCCCCTGAGGTCCCACGGAAGCGGAGAGGGCGCCGACCCGTGGTCGGCGCCCTCTCTCATGCGTGGCTCAGTGCCCTCGGCGGCCGGTGCCCGACGGCGTGTCGGCCGCGGGACCGCCCGCGTTCGGCGGGCGGTGCCGGCTTCAGCTGCAGCCGCTGGTCGAGCCGCAGCCCTCGCAGATGTAGCAGGAGCCCGCGCGCTGCATCTTCGTGCCGCAGGAGAAGCACAGCGGGGCGTCGGCCTGGATGCCAAGCTGCATCTCCACCAGCTCGGCGCTGGTGTGCGCCTGCTGCGGAACGGGCTTGGCTGCCTCGGACTCGGCCTTCGGCGTGGCGACCGCCTTCAGTTCCTGGGCGCGCGGCGCCGACTGGGCCAGGCCCTCGACGTCCATCTCGTCGTCGGACGGCTCGTAGGACCCGGTCTCCAGGTGGCGCTGACGCTCCTCGGCGGAGTGGATGCCGAGCGCGGAGCGCGTCTCGAAGGGCAGGAAGTCCAGCGCCAGGCGGCGGAAGATGTAGTCGACGATCGACTGCGCCATCCGCACGTCCGGGTCGTCCGTCATGCCGGCCGGCTCGAAGCGCATGTTGGTGAACTTCGAGACGTACGTCTCCAGCGGCACCCCGTACTGGAGGCCGACGGAGACCGCGATGGAGAACGCGTCCATCATGCCCGCGAGGGTCGAGCCCTGCTTGGACATCTTGAGGAAGACCTCGCCCAGGCCGTCGTCCGGGTAGGAGTTGGCCGTCATGTAGCCCTCGGCGCCGCCGACCGTGAAGGAGGTGGTGATGCCGGGACGACCCTTCGGGAGACGCTTGCGCACCGGGCGGTACTCGACGACCTTCTCGACGGTCTCGCGGATGGCCGCCTCGGTCTTCTCGGTGATCTCCGCCTTCTCCGTGTCCTTGACCGACTTGGTCTTGGCGGAGAGGGGCTGGCCCACCTTGCAGTTGTCGCGGTAGATGGCGAGCGCCTTGACGCCCATCTTCCACGCCTCGAAGTAGACCTCCTCGACGTCCTCGACGGTCGCCGACTCCGGCAGGTTGACCGTCTTGGAGAGGGCGCCGGAGATCCACGGCTGGATGGCGGCCATCATGCGGACGTGGCCCATCGCGGAGATGGAGCGCTCGCCCATCGCGCAGTCGAACACCTCGTAGTGCTCGTGCGCGAGGCCGGGCGCGTCGACCACGTTGCCGTTCTCGGCGATGTGGGCGACGATCGCCTCGATCTGCTCCTCCTGGTAGCCCAGGCGGCGCAGGGCCTGCGGGACGGTGCCGTTGACGATCTGCATCGAGCCGCCGCCGACCAGCTTCTTGAACTTGACCAGCGCGAGGTCGGGCTCCAGGCCGGTGGTGTCGCAGGACATCGCGAGACCGATGGTGCCGGTGGGGGCGATGACGGACGCCTGGGAGTTGCGGAAGCCGTTCTTCTCGCCGAGGCGCAGCACGTCCTGCCAGGCCTCCGTGGCGGCGGCCCAGATCGGCGTGTCGAGGTCGTCCATGCGGACGGCCCTGGCGTTCTCGTCGGAGTGCTGCTTCATGACCCGCAGGTGCGGCTGCGCGTTGCGGGCGTAGCCGTCGTAGGGGCCGACGATCGCGGCGAGCTCGGCGGAGCGCCGGTACGACGTGCCGGTCATCAGGGAGGTGATGGCACCGGCCAGGGCGCGGCCGCCGTCGGAGTCGTAGGCGTGGCCGGTCGCCATCAGCAGCGCGCCGAGGTTGGCGTAGCCGATGCCGAGCTGCCGGAAGGCGCGGGTGTTCTCGCCGATCTTCTGGGTCGGGAAGTCCGCGAAGCAGATGGAGATGTCCATCGCGGTGATGACCAGCTCGACGACCTTGGAGAAGCGCTCGGCGTCGAAGGACTGGTTGCCCTTGCCGTCGTCCTTCAGGAACTTCATCAGGTTCAGCGAGGCGAGGTTGCAGGACGTGTTGTCCAGGTGCATGTACTCGCTGCACGGGTTCGAGCCGTTGATGCGGCCGGACTCCGGGCACGTGTGCCACGCGTTGATGGTGTCGTCGTACTGGATGCCCGGGTCGGCGCAGGCCCAGGCGGCCTCGGCCATCTTGCGGAACAGCGCCTTGGCGTCGACCTCCTCGATGACCTCGCCGGTCATGCGGGACGTCAGGCCGAACTTGCCGCCGTCCTGCACGGCCTTCATGAACGTGTCGTTCACACGGACCGAGTTGTTGGCGTTCTGGTACTGGACGGACGTGATGTCGTCGCCGCCCAGGTCCATGTCGAAGCCCGCGTCGCGCAGGGCGCGGATCTTCTCCTCCTCCTTGACCTTGGTCTCGATGAAGTCCTCGATGTCGGGGTGGTCGACGTCGAGGATGACCATCTTGGCCGCGCGGCGGGTGGCACCGCCGGACTTGATGGTGCCGGCCGAGGCGTCGGCGCCGCGCATGAAGGAGACCGGTCCCGAGGCGTTGCCGCCGGAGGAGAGCAGTTCCTTGGAGGAGCGGATCCGGGAGAGGTTCAGGCCGGCTCCGGAGCCGCCCTTGAAGATCATGCCCTCTTCCTTGTACCAGTCGAGGATCGACTCCATGGAGTCGTCGACGGACAGGATGAAGCAGGCGGAGACCTGCTGCGGCTGGGGCGTGCCGACGTTGAACCACACCGGGCTGTTGAAGCTGAAGATCTGGTGCAGGAGGGCGTAGGCCAGCTCGTGCTCGAAGATCTCGGCGTCGGCGGGCGAGGCGAAGTACTTGTGGTCCTCACCGGCCTTCCGGTACGTCTTCACGATGCGGTCGATGAGCTGCTTCAGGCTCACCTCGCGCTGCGGGGTGCCCACGGCGCCCCGGAAGTACTTGCTGGTGACGATGTTGACCGCGTTCACCGACCAGAACTCGGGGAACTCGACGCCACGCTGCTCGAAGTTGACCGAGCCGTCGCGCCAGTTGGTCATGACGACGTCACGACGCTCCCACGCCACCTCGTCGTAGGGGTGGACGCCGGGAGTGGTGTGGACGCGCTCGACGCGGAGTCCCTTGCCCGCCTTGGTGCCCTTGGCGCGGGAACTCCGTGCCGGACCGCTCGCCGTCTCTGTCATGCCGCCTCCCTGTACGGGCGAAAACGCCCTGAAGTGCCCCGATTGTTCCCGTGGCACGGTGTTCTGTCTGGTGTTGCGGGCCTCTCCTGCACTGCCCGCAACAGGTCTTTCTCGTTCGCCGCCGTCCGGCCGGCCCCGGGCGCCGAAGTCCGGGTCCGGCCCGCCGATCAGTCGGCGGCGCCTGCGGGCTCGGGGACCTGTCCGGCCCCCGCGGGCCCGCGGTCGTTCTCCTGGCTCCCCGCGCCGGTGTCGTCGTCCGGGCCGGAGGGCCTCGTCGTCTCCCTCAGTTCCGTGATCGCGGCCTCGAAGTCCTCGAGCGAGTCGAACGCCCGGTAGACCGAGGCGAACCGCAGGTAGGCGACGAGGTCGAGCTCCTGCAACGGGCCGAGGATGGCCAGCCCCACGTCGTGGGTGGTCAGCTCGGCACTTCCGGTCGCCCGCACCGCCTCCTCGACCCGCTGGCCGAGCTGGGCGAGCGCGTCCTCGGTGACGGGCCGGCCCTGGCAGGCCTTGCGCACACCGTTGATGACCTTGGTGCGGCTGAACGGTTCGGTGACCCCGGACCGCTTCACCACCATGAGCGAGCAGGTCTCCACGGTGGTGAACCGTCGAGAACAGTCGGGGCACTGGCGGCGCCTGCGGATCGACGTGCCGTCGTCGGTCGTACGGCTGTCGACGACACGGCTGTCGGGGTGCCTGCAGAAGGGGCAGTGCATGGACTCCGAACCCTCCTCACAGCAGACTCAACAGCCTCGAAAGGCCCTTCAGGCCCCTCGAAGCAGCCCCCAGCATAGGCGATCGCGATGGACTCGAAGACCCGGGGGACCACAACTTGTGGGCTGCTGATGCAATCCAACCACTAGATGTGGGGATTGGCTCATACATACACGCCGTGCACGCGTGTCGCAGCTCTCCGTACGCGCGCAGGCGCTCGCCGGTCCGGGGGCGCCACGGAGACGCCGCGCCCGCACGCTCACCGCGGGGAGGCGCAGGGCCCCCGGTACCCGCACCCGTACGGCCGTATCCCTCTCGCGCATGCGGAGATACCGTGGGCGCCGCGGGGAGGGGGCGTGGGACTACCGCACAGATGGGAGACCGGTCCCGTCGAACGGGAAGCCGGATGGCAGACTGGGGCGACATCCCGCAGGTTGTCACCACGGCGGTGAAGAGTACAGCAATAGGCCCTTTTGTCCGCCAGGCGCCACGGTAGCTATACACCCAGACATGCAAATCGAGCGAGCGATTCCCGTTTTTTCACTCGAACGTGTGTTTGGCGCAACCTTTCGAAAGCTACTACCGTTGTGCTGCAGGGAGACCATCGAGAGGGGCCGACGTGACCACCACCGCCGACAGTGCCACCATCACTGCCCAGGAGCGCCCCCAGGGCCGCCCTGAGCCGGTGCACGCGATGAACGACGCCGCGAATCCCGAGGGGCACAAGCGCTCCCTGCCCGGGCGACCTCCCGGCATCCGGGCGGACAGCTCGGGGCTCACCGACCGCCAGCGCCGCGTCATCGAGGTCATCCGCGACTCGGTGCAGCGACGCGGGTACCCGCCGTCGATGCGGGAGATCGGCCAGGCCGTCGGCCTCTCCAGCACGTCGTCCGTGGCCCACCAGCTGATGGCGCTGGAACGCAAGGGCTTCCTGCGCCGCGACCCGCACCGGCCCCGCGCCTACGAGGTGCGCGGTTCCGACCAGGCGGCCTCGGTGCAGCCCACGGACACCGCCGGAAAGCCGGCCGCGTCGTACGTGCCGCTGGTCGGGCGCATCGCCGCCGGTGGTCCGATCCTCGCCGAGGAGTCCGTCGAGGACGTCTTCCCGCTCCCCCGGCAGCTGGTCGGCGACGGCGAGCTGTTCGTCCTGAAGGTCGTCGGCGACTCGATGATCGAGGCCGCGATCTGCGACGGCGACTGGGTCACGGTCCGCCGCCAGCCGGTCGCGGAGAACGGCGACATCGTGGCCGCGATGCTGGACGGCGAGGCCACCGTCAAGCGCTTCAAGCGCGAGGACGGCCACGTCTGGCTCCTTCCGCACAACGCGGCCTACGAGCCGATCCCCGGCGACGACGCGACCATCCTCGGCAAGGTGGTGGCCGTACTGCGTCGCGTCTGAGCGCCACGGCGGGCGGGTACGCGTGAAGCGACCCGCCGACCCGACCGGGCCCCGGAACCTCTGCGCCGGTTCCGGGGCCCCGCGCTGTCCGGGGCCGGGTGGACCGGCGCGGGGCGGTGTCTTCAGTCGCCCTGGGGCTGCTCCGCGCTCTCCGTCCGCGCCGCGCCCTCCGTCGGCCCGGCGGTCTCGGCCTGCTTCGCCTTCGCGTCGATCGCGGCGAGCGACTTGCGGACCTGGTTGCGGTCCGTGGTGAACCAGAAGTCGGGCAGGGACGCCTTCAGATAGCTCCCGTACCGGGCCGTCGCCAGCCGCTGGTCCAGGACCGCGACCACCCCACGGTCGCCGGACGCCCGGACGAGCCGGCCCGCGCCCTGGGCCATCAGCAGGGCGGCGTGGGTGGCGGCGACCGCCATGAAGCCGTTGCCCCCGGCCTCCTCCACCGCCTTCTGGCGCGCGCTCATCAGGGGGTCGTCCGGGCGCGGGAACGGGATCTTGTCCATGACGACCAGCTGACAGCTCGGCCCGGGGACGTCGACGCCCTGCCACAGGGACAGCGTGCCGAAGAGGCAGGTCTGCGGGTCGGCGGCGAAGTTCTTGATCAGCTCCCCGAGGGTCTCCTCGCCCTGGAGCAGGATCGGGTACTCCGGGATCCGCGCGCGCAGCTCCTCGGCGGCCAGCTGGGCCGCGCGCATCGAGGAGAACAGCCCCAGCGTGCGGCCGCCCGCCGCCTGGATCAGCTCGGTGAGCTCGTCGAGCATGTCGCCGCGGTCGCCGTCCCGGGCGGGGCGGGCCAGGTGCTTGGCGACGTAGAGGATGCCCTGCTTGCGGTAGTCGAAGGGGGAGCCCACGTCGACGCCCTTCCACTGGGGCACGTCGTCGCCCTCAGTGCCCTCGGGGGCCAGGCCGAGCGACGCCCCGACGCCGTTGAAGTCACCGCCCAGCTTCAGGGTGGCGGAGGTCAGGATTACCGAGCGGTCGGTGAAGAGCTTCTCCCGCAGCAGGCCCGAGACGGACATCGGAGCGACCCGCAGGGAGGCCCCACTGTGGCGATACGCGGCTCCGCCGCGGGGCTCATGGCGCTCGTACCAGACGACGTCCCACTCGGAGCCGTTGGTGATCCGCTCCGCCACGTCGTGCACGGACTCCACGGAGGCCAGTGCCTGCTTGCGGACCGCGTCCTCGTCCTGCACGGACTTGTCCCGGGTGGACCCGATGCCCGAGATGACCGTGCGGCAGGCGTCCCGCAACGCCATCAGGGCGTAGCCCAGGTCCTCCGGGATCTCCTCCAGGCGGCCGGGCAGCGCCAGCTCCATCAGCCGCTCGAAGCCCTCGGCGGCGGTCTGGAGCTGGTCGGCGGCCTTCTCGTTGACCAGTTTCGCGGCGCGGCGCACCGCGCGGTTGACCTGGCCGGGGGTCAGCTCGCCGGTGGCAACGCCGGTGACCCGGGAGACCAGCTCGTGCGCCTCGTCGACGATCAGCACCTCGTGCTGCGGCAGGACGGGGGCGCCCTCGATGGCGTCGATCGCGAGCAGGGCGTGGTTGGTGACGACGACGTCGGAGAGCTTGGCCCGCTCCCGGGCCGCCTCGGCGAAGCACTCGGCGCCGTAGGCGCACTTCGAGGCGCCCAGACACTCCCGGGAGGACACCGAGACCTGCGACCAGGCGCGGTCGGAGACACCCGGTGTGAGGTCGTCACGGTCACCGGTCTCGGTCTCGTCGGCCCAGTCGCGCATCCGCAGCAGGTCCTGGCCCAGCCTGCTGGTGGGGGCGGCCGCCTCGAACTGGTCGAAGAGGCCTTCCTCCTCGTCCTGCGGCACGCCCTCGTGCAGGCGGTGCAGACACAGGTAGTTCGACCGGCCCTTGAGCATCGCGAACTCCGGGCGGCGGCGCAGCTGCGGGTGGAGCGCGTCGACCGTGCGGGGCAGGTCGCGCTCGACGAGCTGGCGCTGCAGGGCCAGGGTCGCCGTGGCCACGACCACCCGCTCCCCGTGTGCCAGCGCGGGCACCAGGTACCCCAGTGACTTTCCGGTGCCGGTGCCGGCCTGGACCAGCAGATGGGAGCCGCCGTCGATGGCTTCCTCGACGGCTTCGGCCATGGCCACCTGGCCGGGACGCTCCGTGCCGCCGACGGCGGTGACGGCGGCGTGCAGGAGTTCGGGGAGTGAGGGCTTCGTCATAGCGCGACCACCCTACGGCCCAGGACTGACAGACGGGTGGGCAAGGCGGATGCCGGGGGCGGGAGCGGCGCCGGGTACGGGCGGGGCTGCGGGGACGGGCGGGGCATCGGTGGCTCCTGTACGGGCAGCGGCCGGCTGGCGGGGCGAGAGGCGGCCGGTCAGCGGGGCGAGAGGCGGCCGGCTGGTGGTGCGCGCGGCGGCGACGGGCACGGTGCGTCAGGAGGGCTCCCGCGCCGCCCGTTCGCGGACCATCAGGGCGGCCCGCTTGCCGGGCAGGTCCACCACGGCCGTCTGCCGGAACCCGGCGCCGAGGAACGCCGCGACGGACGTCTCGTTGCGGACGTCGGGTTCGGCGAGCACGCGCGTGCAGGCGGGGCGCGCCGCGAGGATCAGGTCGGCGACGGCCCTGAGCAGCTCGGTCCCGAGACCCCTCCCCCGGTCGGCCTCGTCGCCGATCAGCAGGTGGACCCCGGTGTCGTGCGGCCGGACCGGGCAGTACCGGGCCAGCGGGTCCAGGTCGGCCCGGTAGATCTCCCAGTAGCTCATCGGCGCCCCGTCCAGCGTCCCGACGCACGGGACGCTGCGTCCGTCCCCGGCCAGCTGCGCCCGCAGGTGTTCCTCGGTCACGCTCGGCGGTCCGGCCAGCTCCCAGTACGCGGCGACGGCGGGGTCGTTCATCCAGCGCGCGACCAGCGCGGTGTCCCGGTCGAGGTCGACGGGCACCAGCCGGAGGACGCCGGCGGTGGTGGCGCCCGGCCCCCAGTCGGCGAGCCGGTCGAGGAGATCGGCGGGTCCGTGCTCCGCCGCCCGACCGGCATCGTTCCCGGCGCCGCGGAAGAGGGCGACGAACTCCTCGGGCAGCTGGAGGTCCAGGGTGTCCTCGGCGCTCGCGTCGGTGGGATTCACAGTGTCGCTCCTTCGGCAGGGCGGCCCGCTCAGGCGTGCAGGGGGTTGGCGATGGTGACGTAGACGGACTGGGTGTCCACCGGGCCGACGAGTTCGTCGAGGCCGTGCAGCCGGGTGAGCAGGTTCGCCTTGCAGCGCAGCACCGGCGAGTCGAGGAGGCGGGCGGGGAGCGGGCTCGCCGGTGCGGCGGCGCTCGCGGCCTGCTCGCCGAGGAAACGGCGGAAGGCCGCCAGCAACGTCCTCTCGTCGGCGAGCGACTGGGAGCCGAAGGCACCGACGAGACCGAAGACGTTGTTGACGGCGAGGTAGTAGGCGAAACGCTCGTCGGTGACGTCGTCGGCCACGAACGTGTCGCTGTGCGCTCCGATGCCGGGCAACCGGGCGTCGAGTTCCGCGCGCCGGGATGCGCGGAAGTAGTAGCCCTGGTTGTCGCGGTAGCGGCCGCCGGCGGGCCAGCCCTGCGCGTCCAGCAGGACGAGCGTGTTCTGCTGGTGTGCCTCCAGCGCGATCCCCGCATGGGCGTCCAGCCACAGGACGGGGCGCACGACGTGGTGGAGGTAGCGCAGGAACCACTCGACGGCGACGGCTCCGCGCGGGCGGCCGGTCCGCCCGGCGAGCCGGGTGAGGATCTCGGCCAGCCGGGACCGTGCGGGGACTCCGCACGCGGCATGTCCGCACCCGCCGTGCCCGGACGTGCCCCGCCCGGACGTGCCCTGCCCGCACCCGCCGCCGTCCGCGGTCCCGGCCGCCGACGACCCGGGGTGCGGCTGCGGTGCGACGAGCGAGGCCACGCAGGAGACGTCGTCCGAGGGCCGGAACGGGTTGTGCCGGACGACCACGTCGAGCCCTCGCACGGGCGTGCCGTCCGGTGCGTCGACGGCGAGCCAGGCGGGGTCGCGGACGATGTCGAAGTCCGGGTGGGCCGCCCGCCACCGGCGGGACAGCCCCCGGCGCAGCAGACGGTGCACCTCGACACCGCGGTGGAGTTCCTTGCGGAGGTTCTCCCGGCGGGAGTTGGTGATGTGCAGGGCCAGCGAGAGCTTGAGCATGGCGGGAGCCCCGCTGCGGTGCACGGTGCGTACGGAGGACGTGGGGTGCCACGCCGGGCCGTGCGCGCCGAGGTCCCGGAGCAGGCCGGTGTCCAGCAGTGCGGCCGTCTCCGGCCGGTGCAGCACCGCCCGGAACTGCCAGGGGTGCAGGGGCAGAAGGGCGTACCCGTGCGGGGGCGCCGGGCCGTCCGCGGCGAGGCGCGCGGTGAGCGCGGGCGCGGTGACGGGGCGCCCGCCCTCGGTCCAGGCGGAGTCGGCGGCGAGTACGGAGGGGGCGACGGCCAGCCAGTGCAGGGGGAAGGCGCCGCGCAGCTCCGGGGAGTACCGGCGCGCCTCGGCATCGGTGAGACCGGCACGGCTCTTCGGGGCGGGGTGCAGCGGGTGCCCGAGCAGAAGCGCCTGTTCGGCGGCGAGGAAGAGGTCGGGCCCGTCGCTGTCTCCCGCACCGTCGCGGCGAGCGCCGGGGGCGGGCGCGGGCCGTTCCGCGCGGTCCCGGAGGAATACGGCGGTGTGGCGGACGGAGTCGGCGACGCGCGCGACGAGGTCGAGCCCCTCGGGCCCCGGGACACCGTCCGTCTCCCGAGCGAGCAGCGCGGCCAGCGTGACCGCGTCCACGGGAGGTGCCGAGACGGGGGCACCGCTCAGCCGGGGGGCGCCGAAACGGTGCCCTCCGGTCGGGGACCAGTAGTGGACGGGGACGACGAGGGCCGTGCCGGAGGCCGGGAGCGGGACGTGGAGGACGCCGTCGCCGGGGGCGGACACGCCGGCCTCCCTGGCCCAGCAGCGGAGGAGGTTCTCCGTGGCCGTGGCCTGCGCGGCGGCGTAGGGACCGAGGGGAGCCCCGGGCTCGGCCCCGTGCGAAGGGGAACCGGCCCCCGGCTGCCGCGGTCCGGGGAAACTCCCGGTCCCAACCGATCGGGCCTCGGCTTCGGCCGGACGCACCGGAGCAACCGGCGCCCCGGGTGCGAAGGCGGCCGCGGAGACCGGCGGTTCGGATGCGAAGGCGGCCGTGGAGACCGGCGGTTCGGGTGCGGAGTCGGTGGGCAACGCGGGTCCTCCTGGCGTGTGGTGTCTCCGGACGGGGGGCCTCATCGAGGGGTGTGCTCCCCGGGCGAAGCGGCAGCCCCACCGTCGCGCCGGCGGTCCACCGCCTGTACGGCGTCCGCGAGTCGGTCCAGCACGGCCGACATCTGCTCCTCGGTGACGATGAGCGGAGGCAGCAGGCGTACGACGTTCGCGTGCGGTCCCGTGACGTCCACGATCAGCCCGCGGCGCAGGCACTCCTGCCGCACGGCGGCGGCCAGTTCGGCAGGAGAGGCGGGGCGGGCACGGTCCGCGGGGCCTACGGGCGCGCCGTCCGGTGCCACCAGCTCGATGCCGGCCAGCAGGCCCCGCCCGCGGACATCCCCGAGGCACGCGAACTCCTCGGCGAGCGCCCGCAGTCGGGTCAGCGTGCGGCCGCCCAGCTCGGCGGCGTGCTCGGCGAGGCGGTGTTCACGGACGTGGGCGAGGGTGGCCGCGCCTGCGGCCAGGGCCAGTTGGTTGCCCCGGAAGGCACCGGCCCCGGGCGGCGCACCGGCGCACGGCCGTCCGAAGCCTTCCGCACCGTCCGTGCCGTCCGCGGTGTGCACGCCTCCCCCGTCCCCCAGGTCGTCGCGGTGGACCACCGCGGCCAGCGGCAGGCTGCCGCCGATCGCCTTCGCGAGGACCAGCACGTCGGGCGTGACTCCGCTGTGCTCGAACGCCCAGAAGGCGCCGGTCCGTGCGACCCCCGTCTCGCTCTCGTCGACGATGAGCGGGACGGCCCGTTCGGCGGTGCGGGCGCGCAGACGCCGTACCAGGGCGTCCGGTGCCGGGAACACCCCGGCCTCGCTCCGTACCGGGTCCAGGAGGAGTCCCGCGGGCAACTGCTGGGCCGACTCCCCGAGGTCGGGGAGCGACGCGTGGTCCTCGGCGGCGGCCACCACCCGGGTCCGTCCGGTGGCGGCGCGGACCAGTGCGGTGGCGGTGGTGACCGGGTCGGTCCCGGCCGGGCCGCAGAACCGCACGCGCGCGTGATCGGCGAGTCCGGGCGGCAGCGTCCGCAGCAGCTCGGTGACGAAGGCGTTCTCGACCGGGGTGGTGAGGCCCATGACGTGCAGGGGGGCGCCCGAGTCCAGGACCGCGCGGATCGCCTCCAGGACGACGGGGTGGTTGTGGCCGAGGGCCAGCGTGCCCGCGCCGGAGACGCAGTCCAGGTAACGGCGGCCGTCGGCGCCCTCGATGGTGAGTCCCCGTGCCCGGACCGGTACGACCGGGAGCGCCCGCGGGTAGGTGCGGGCGGCCGGTTCGCGCCCCGGTTGACGCCTCGAAGCGCCCTCCGTCGCGGTCGAGGAGCCGACTTGCCCAGCGGCCTCCCGTCCGGTGCGCACCCATGCCGTACGCGCCCGCCCGGCTGCCCTCACCCCGGCCGGCCCGGCGTTACCGCCTCCGGCCGCACCACAGTTCCCGTACGGGGACCCCGCCACGTCTTGTCGCCCTCCCGCTGCCCGGACGCGGTGCGGCGTGCCGGGCACTCCCGGGCCGGGGGGCCGCGTCCGGACAGCGGGCCCCCCACCGCTACCAACCGCGGACCGTTCGCCGGGTTACGGCCTGCCCGAAGATCGTTGCCGGGCCGAGGACTTCGCGGTCCGCCGCTGGGACGCGGTCCGGCCTTCGGTCCGGCCTTGCGGTCCGGCCGACGCCGCGTGCCAGGTCAGGCGGCTGTGTCCGAACCGTTGCCGTTCCGTCGGAAGTCCCCCACAGCGACCGCATAGTGTGTGGTGCCGTTCCCGAAGTCGCCGTCGTCCGGCGACCGGTCGCGGCATCACGTTCGTTCACAGCAGGGGGAGTCACCACCATGCGATCCATACGGCCGTCGTTCACCACGCGCGGACGCGGAAGGCGCGGAGCCTCCTCCGCGGCCGCCGCCGTGGCGCTCGTCTCGGCGCTCGCGCTCACCGCCACGGCGTGCGAGGACGGCGACCCCGAGGCGGGCGGCGACGCCTCGGCCTCGGCGTCCGCCGCCGCGGACGACGGCAACGGCTCGATCCGGATCCCGGAGCACATCAAGGACAAGCTCAAGGAACACGGGATCGACGTCGACGACTGGAAGAACGGCGCCTGGAAGAACTGGAACAAGGACGACTGGCTGCGCGAGGCGCAGGACTTCGTCAACCCGATCATCGAGGGCCTGTGGAACCCGGACCGGATGCGGGACGCCGAGGAGCCGGACCAAGGGGTCGACGAGAACGACATCTCCGGCGACCAGGGCGTCACCGACCCGGAGCCCGCCCCCGTCGAGGCCGAGGCCGTACCGGCCAAGTACCACGACAACGCCGCCACCGCGGGCAAGCTCCTCTTCGACTCCCCCAAGGGCTCGATGGTCTGCTCGGCGACGGTCGTGAAGGACCCGGCCCACCCCGGCAAGTCCAACATGGTCTGGACGGCCGGTCACTGTGTGCACGCCGGCAAGAGCGGCGGCTGGTACCGCAACATCGCCTTCGTGCCGTCGTACAACGACGCGAACGAATCGGTCGAGGAGCTGGAGAAGGCCACCAAGGAGGAACTCGCTCCGTACGGCGTGTGGTGGGGCGACTGGGCGCAGACCTCGGACCAGTGGATCGAGCAGGGCGGTTCGACCGGCGGTGACGGCGCCCCGTACGACTTCGCCGTGATCCATGTGACACCGGAGAAGGGCAGCGACGGCAAGTCGCTGGAGGAGACGGTCGGCGCCGCGCTGCCGGTGGACTTCGACGCGCCCGCCGTGCCGGACGTCAAGAGCATGAAGGCGATCGGTTACCCGGCCGCGCCGCCGTACGACGGTCAGAAGCTGTTCCAGTGCCAGGACAAGCCCGGGCGGCTGTCGATCAGCGCCTCCGACCCGACGATGTACCGCGTCGGCTGCACCATGACCGGTGGTTCGTCCGGCGGTGGCTGGGTCGCCGCCGGTTCCGACGGCAAGCCCGCGCTGGTCTCCAACACCTCGATCGGCCCGATCACGGCCGGATGGCTGGCGGGTCCGCGCCTCGGCAAGGAGGCCAAGGGCGTGTTCGACTCGGTGAGCGACAAGTTCGCCGGCCAGTGATCACGCAGCGCCTGCGCTGAGCAGTACGGACGGTGGGGTGTGTCGGGCCGGGGCCGGCACCCCACCGCGCGCCCCGTGACGTTCCCGCGCACGTTCCACCGGGTCAACGACCCTGCGCACGCTTCACGGGGTCATCGACCCTGCGCACGCTTCACGGGGTCATCGGCATTCACTCACTCATACGTCCATCGACATCTCACGCGTTTCAACGGGGGTCCTCGCACCATGCGTTCCACATCTGTGTCCGCCGCGCCACGGCGCGGCCGGCGTACCGCACTCACCGCCGCCGGCCTGGTCGCCGCGCTGGCGCTCACCGCTACCGCCTGCGGCGGGCCGGAGGACGACGAAGCCGACACCAAGCCGGGCGGTGGTACCTCGCAGGCCGCCGGCACGGGCGACGCCGGCAGCGGGAAGGGTGGTCTGCCGACCGGCCTGGCGGACCGGCTCAAGGAGCACGGCATCGACGCCGACCAGTGGAAGGACGGCGGCTGGAAGAACTGGGACAGGGACACCTGGCTCAGTGAGGCGAAGGACTTCGTCAACCCGGTGATCGAGGGCCTGTGGAAGCCGGACCGGATGAAGTCCGCCAAGGAGGCCGACAAGACCGTCACCACCAAGGACGCGGCCGCCGACCAGGGCGCCACCGATCCCGAGCCGGCGCCCGTCGAGGCCGTGGCGGAGAAGAAGCCGTACCACGAGAACGCCGCTCCGGTGGGCAAGGTCTTCTTCGACTCCCCCGAGGGCTCGATGGTCTGCTCAGGCACCGTGATCAAGGACGTGAACCACCCGGGCAAGTCCAACATGGTGTGGACGGCGGGCCACTGCGTGCACGCCGGCGGCAGCGGCGGCTGGTACCGCAACATCGCCTTCGTCCCGTCGTACAACGACTACGGCAAGTCCGAGGCGCAGCTGGCGGACGCGACGACCACCGAGATGGCTCCGTACGGCACCTGGTGGGCCGACTGGGCGTCGACCTCGGACCAGTGGATCCGGGGCGGTTCGGAGAGCGGCGGCGACGGGGCCGCGTACGACTACTCGGTGCTGCATGTGAAGCCCGAGCAGGGCAGCAAGTCGCTGGAGGAGACGGTCGGCGCCGCGCTGGCGGTGGACTTCTCCGCTCCGTCGGCGACGGAGGTGCCCAGCATGGGCGCCTGGGGCTACCCGGCGGCGGCGCCGTACAACGGCCTGGAGATGTTCAAGTGCGTCGACCGGCCCGGCCGGCTGTCGCTGAGCCCGTCGCTGCCGACGATGTACCGCATCGGCTGCACCATGACCGGTGGTTCGTCGGGCGGCGGCTGGTTCCGGGTGGTGGACGGCGAGACCAGGCTGGTCTCGAACACCTCGATCGGCCCGCTGGAGAACACCTGGCTGGCGGGTCCGCAGCTGGGCCGGTCGGCCGAGGCGATGTACCAGAACATGAGCAAGACGTACGGCGGTCAGTGAGCCGCAGGTGACGACCGAGGGCCCGCCCCCTGCCGCGGCAGGGGGCGGGCCCTCGGTCGTGCTTCGCGGCCGCGCGGGGCGGCCGGGACTCAGGCGAGCGGTGCCGGAACGTACGGCGTGAACTCCGCCGCCAGCTCCTCGTGCACCCGCACCTTGAGCAGGGTGCCCTCCGGGGTGTGCTCCTCGGAGATCACCTCGCCCTCGTCGTGGGCGCGGGCGACCAGCTTGCCCTGGGTGTACGGCACGAGCGCCTCGATCTCGACCGAGGGACGCGGCAGCTCGTTGTCGATCAGCGCGAGGAGCTGGTCGATGTTCTGACCGGTGCGCGCCGAGACCGCGATGGACCGCTTCTCGACCCGCAGCAGCCGCTGGAGCACCAGCGGGTCGGCCATGTCGGCCTTGTTGACCACGACGATCTCGGGTACGTCGGTGGCGCCGACGTCCCTGATCACCTCGCGCACGGCGGCCAGCTGCTCCTCCGGGGCCGGGTGCGAACCGTCCACCACGTGCAGGATCAGGTCGGAGTCGCCGACCTCCTCCATCGTGGAGCGGAACGCCTCGACCAGGTGGTGCGGCAGGTGCCGGACGAAGCCGACGGTGTCCGCGAGGGTGTACAGGCGGCCGCTCGGCGTCTCCGCGCGGCGCACCGTCGGGTCGAGGGTGGCGAACAGCGCGTTCTCCACCAGCACGCCCGCGCCGGTGAGGCGGTTGAGCAGCGAGGACTTGCCGGCGTTGGTGTAGCCCGCGATGGCGACGGAGGGCACCTTGTGACGCTTGCGCTCCTGGCGCTTGATTTCGCGGCCGGTCTTCATCTCCGCGATCTCACGGCGCATCTTCGCCATCTTCTCGCGGATCCGGCGCCGGTCCGTCTCGATCTTGGTCTCACCGGGACCACGGGTGGCGAGGCCGCCGCCCTTGCCGCCGCCCATCTGCCGGGACAGCGACTGACCCCAGCCGCGCAGCCTCGGCAGCATGTACTGCATCTGCGCGAGCGCCACCTGCGCCTTGCCCTCTCGGGACTTGGCGTGCTGGGCGAAGATGTCCAGGATCAGGGCGGTGCGGTCGATGACCTTGACCTTGACGACGTCCTCGAGGTGGATCAGCTGCCCCGGGCTCAGCTCGCCGTCGCAGATGACGGTGTCGGCGCCCGTGTCGAGGACGACGTCCCGCAGCTCCTCGGCCTTGCCGGAGCCGATGTAGGTGGCGGCGTCGGGCTTGTCCCGCCGCTGGACCACACCGTCGAGCACGAGGGCGCCCGCCGTCTCGGCGAGGGCCGCCAGCTCGGCCAGCGAGTTCTCCGCGTCCTGCACGGTGCCCGAGGTCCACACGCCGACGAGCACGACCCGCTCCAGACGGAGCTGGCGGTACTCGACCTCGGTGACGTCCTCGAGCTCGGTGGACAGGCCCACCACACGGCGCAGGGCCGCGCGGTCGGAGCGGTCGAACTGCTCACCGTCCCACTGCGAGTCGGTTTCGCGGTTCCGGGCGACGTCCTCTTCCATCAGGGCATCGGCCCGAAGGCCCTCGGGATAGGTCTGCGCGAGACGCTTGGTGTCCTGGGAGGGGGAAGAAGAGGAGGTCATTGGATCCTTACGTAGCCGGGAAACGGTGGGCGCGGCACATCCGCCGCGACATCCTGTACAACGTGCGGGCCGCCGGGGAGATTCCCGTGGCCCGTACCGCGCCGTCCCGAAGATGGTCGCACGGCACGGGCCGTCTCGTCACCGGCTTATTCCCCGTGCGCCTGGTGCGAACCCTTGGCGGGGGCCTTGGCGGGGGTCTTGGTGGAGTGCTTCGCGGGGGTCTCGGTGGCGGGAGTCTGCTTCCAGTCCGGGTGGCCGGGCATCGGCGGGGTCTTCTCGCCGTACAGCCAGGCCTGGAAGAAGGCACCCAGGTCGCGGCCGGAGGTCTCGGAGGCGAGCCGGACGAAGTCGGCGGTCGTGGCCGTGCCGTCCTGGTGCCGGGCGACCCACGCGCGTTCGAGACCTTCGAAGGCGGGCCGGCCGATCTCCTGGCGCAGCGCGTAGAGCACGAGCGCGGCGCCGTCGTACACGTTGGAGCGGAAGATGCCGGTCTTGCTGCCGTTCTTCGGCGGCTTGGGGGCGGCGGGCGGGCCGCCGGCCGTGCGCCAGCGGTCGGAGGCGCCGTAGGCGGCCTTCATGCGGGTCGCCAGAGGCTTGTCGGCGGTCTCCTCCGCGTACAGCGCCTCGTACCAGGTGGCGTGTCCTTCGTTGAGCCACAGGTCGGACCAGGTGGCCGGGGCGACGCTGTCGCCGAACCACTGGTGGGCCAGTTCGTGGACCATGATCGACTCGACGTACCACCGGGGGTAGGCGGGCTCGGTGAACAACTCCCGCTCGAAGAGGGAGAGCGTCTGGGTCTCGAGTTCGAAGCCGGTGGTGGCGTCGGCCATGAGCAGGCCGTACGTCTCGAAGGGGTAGCGGCCGACCTTCTCCTCCATCCACGCGATCTGTCCGGGGGTCTTCTCCAGCCACGGTTCGAGCGCCGCGCGGTGCCGGGTCGGCACGACGTCCCGGACGGGGAGCCCGTGCGGGCCCGCGCGGTGCAGCACCGTGGAACGGCCGATGGACACCTGGGCCAGTTCGGTGGCCATGGGGTGCCCGCTCCGGTAGGTCCAGGTGGTCGCTCCGGCCGCCCGGTCCACGTCCGTCGGTAGGCCGTTCGCGACGGCCGTGAGCCCGTCGGGGGCCGTGATGCGGAAGGTGAACCGCGCCTTGTCGGAGGGGTGGTCGTTGCAGGGGAACACCAGGTGGGCGACGTCGGCCTGGTTGGCCATGGCGAGGCCGTCGGCGGTGCGCACCCAGCCGCCCTGGCGGTCCTCGGGATACACGGGGTCGCTGCTGTGCCGCACCGTGATCCGCGTCCACTCGCCCTCGTCCAGCGCGTCCTCGGGCGTGACGACGAGGTCCTCGCCTGCCGCGGCGAAGCCCGCGGGGTCGCCGTCGACCTCGACGGAGTCGACCTTGCCGTGGGCGAAGTCGAGGTTGATCCGGTCCAGGTCGGTCGTCGTGCGGGCGTCGATGGTGGTGACGGCCTTCAGCGGCTTGCCGTTGTCGCCGGAGTAGGTGAAGGAGAGGTCGTACGCCGCCACGTCGTAGCCGGGGTTGCCCAGATGCGGGAAGAGGCGGTCGCCGACACCCAGCGGGGCCGGCGGGGCGCTCGCCGCGACCAGGCAGACGGAGACGGCACAGGCGAGCAGCGCCGCGGCTCTGAGCCGCCGGGGGCGTGCGCGGGGGCGTGGCGGCGGGAGGTGAGGGGAGTGCAGCATCCCTCACCGCTATCAGCGCGCGCGTGTCCCGCGGCGACGGCGCGCGCCCGGGGCACCCGAACGGGTTCGGTGCGGCGCGCCGGGTCAGACGCGGGTGGGCGCGCCGGATCAGACGCCGGTGGGCGCGCCGGGTCAGGCGCCGGTGGGCTGCGGCTGGGCGCGGCTGACGTCGTACACGCCGGCCACGTCGCGCATGGCCCGCATGAGGGCGGGCAGCCGGGCCGCGTCCGGGAGCACGACGGTGTAGCTGTGCCGGACCCGCTGCCGGTCCGGGGGTTCGACGGTCGCGGAGACGATCTCGGCGCCTTCGAGGGCCATGGCCTCGGTGAGGTCGGCCAGCAGGTGCGGGCGGCCGAACGATTCGGCGAGCAGGGTCACCCGGCATCCGGTGCTCTCGCCCCAGCGCACCCCGACCTCCGCGCGTCCGGTGCTCTTCATGCGCGCCACCACGGCGCACTGGGCACGGTGCACGGTCACCACTCCCCCGCGCACGGCGAAACCGGTGATCTCGTCCGGCGGTACGGGGGTGCAGCAGCCCGCCAGCCGCACCGTCGCGCCCGGCGGGTCCACGAGCACGTCGGCGGAGGCGGGGCGCACGGGCGGAGCGTCGGCGGCCGGACGCGGGGCGTCGGGATGGGCGTCGGGCGCGGCGGGGCCGCGGGCCGGCTCCGCCGCTTCGGGCGCCGGTTGCGGGGAGGCCGCCAGCCGGCGCTGGATGGCGATCCGCGCGGCGGGCGTGTGGGCGTGCTCCAGCCACTCCCTGGAGGGCTCGGAGGCGGGGTCCTGTCCCATCAGCAGCTGCACGGTGTCGCCGTCCCGCAGCACCGTGCTCATGGTCGCCAGCCGGCCGTTGACCCGCGCGCCCATGGTCGCGTGCGCGTCCTCGCCGTACTGGGCGTAGGCGGCGTCGACGCACGTCGCGCCCTCGGGGAGGCCGAGGGTGCCGCCGTCGGGGCGGAAGACGGTGATCTCGCGGTCCTGGGCGAGGTCCTCGCGCAGGGTGGACCAGAAGGTGTCGGGGTCGGGGGCGCCGCGCTGCCAGTCGAGCAGCCGGGACAGCCAGCCGGGGCGGGTCGGGTCGGCGCGCTCGCCGTCGCCCGCGCTCTGCTCCTCGGACGGCTGGGCGTACGGGTTGCCGAGCGCGACGACGCCGGCCTCGGCGACCTTGTGCATCTGGTGGGTGCGGATGAGGACCTCGACGACCTGGCCGTCCTGCGCGCGGGCCACCGCCGTGTGCAGCGACTGGTACAGGTTGAACTTGGGGACGGCGATGAAGTCCTTGAACTCCGAGACGACGGGCGTCATACAGGTGTGCAGTTCACCGAGGACGGCGTAGCAGTCGGCGTCCTCCTGCACGAGCACCAGGAGGCGGCCGAAGTCCGCGCCGCGGAGCGTGCCGCGCTTGCGGGAGACGCGGTGCACGGAGACGAAGTGCCGGGGGCGGATCAGGATCTCGGCCTGGATGTCGGCCTCGCGCAGCACTTCCCGTACCTCGTCGGCGACGGCGGTGAGCGGGTCGTCCGTGCGGGCGGCGTTCTCCTGGACCAGCTCCCGCGTGTGCGCGTACTCCTCGGGGTGCATGACCGCGAAGACGAGGTCCTCCAGCTCGGACTTGAGCGCCTGGACGCCGAGCCGTTCGGCGAGCGGGATGAGGACGTCGCGGGTGACCTTGGCGATGCGTTCCTGTTTCTCGCGGCGCATGACGCCGAGGGTGCGCATGTTGTGCAGCCGGTCGGCGAGTTTGATCGACATCACCCGGACGTCGTTGCCGGTGGCGAGGAGCATCTTGCGGAAGGTCTCGGGTTCGGCGGCGGCGCCGTAGTCGACCTTCTCCAGCTTGGTGACGCCGTCGACCAGGTAGCGGACCTCGGCGCCGAACTGCTCGCCGACCTGGTCGAGCGTGACGTCGGTGTCCTCGACGGTGTCGTGCAGGAGCGAGGCGGTCAGCGTGGTGGTCTCCGCGCCGAGTTCGGCCAGGATCAGGGTGACGGCGAGGGGGTGGGTGATGTACGGCTCGCCGCTCTTGCGCATCTGGCCGCGGTGCGAGGACTCCGCCAGGACGTAGGCGCGGCGCAGCGGGTCGAGGTCGGCGTCGGGGTGGTGGGCGCGGTGGGCCTCGACGACGTGGCCGATGGCGTCGGGCAGGCCCCTGCTGCGGGTGGTGGTGCCGAGCAGGGCGGCGCGGCCGAGCCGGCGCAGGTCGATCCGGGGGCGGGCCTTCCTGCGGGGTGCCGGCGCGACGGCACCGGTGGCCGCGGGCGGCACAGGGCCCGGGGTCGCTGGGTTCACGGCCTCCGCGTTCATGGGCACCTCCGGCTGCGCGGACCGGCGGACGGGGAGCCCCAGGGCGGACACGGCTCAGGGGATGGTGTCGGTCCCCCGTCCGGGCCGGTGCTTGATGCTATCGAGCCCATCACGTGCGGCTGACCGCCTCTCGCCGAGCGTGAAACGGATCACCCATTCGAGCGATGGTCCGAGGGTTTACGTTTTCGCACTGAGTGTCATGGACCGGGCTGTGGTTCACCGCGGCCGTGGTCACCGGGTCGTGGTTCAGCCGAGCACCCCCTCCAGCCAGGCGGAGTCGAACTCGCCCTCCGCGACGATCACGGCGGGCCCCGTCATCTCGATCTCGCCGTCGGGGTGCTCGGTGATCACCAGGGTGCCGCCGGGCACGTCGACGGTGTACGTGGCCGGGACGCCGGTGACCGCCGGGTCGGCGCCGTCCCGGCGGGCGGTGGCCACGGCGACGGCACACGCGCCGGTGCCGCAGGAGCGGGTCTCGCCGGAACCGCGCTCGTGCACGCGCATCGCGACGTGACGCGGGCCCCGGTCGACCACGAACTCGACGTTGACCCCGTCGGGGTAGGCATCGGCGGGCTCGTACGGCGGCGGAGCGTGGAGGTGGCCGGCGTGGGCCAGGTCGGCGACGAAGGCGACCGCGTGCGGGTTGCCCATGTTCACGTTCCGCGCGGGCCAGGTGCGCTCGCCCACGCTCACCTCGACGTCGCCCTCGGGGAGCCGCGCGCGGCCCATCCCGACGGTGACGTCACCCGGGGCGGAGCCGCTGCCGGAGGCCGGCTTGGCGATGTGCACGCGCTTCACGCCGCCGCGCGTGGCGATCGCGAGGTCGCCCTCCACGACGTGCCCGGCGTGCTGGAGGTAGCGCGCGAAGACCCGCACGCCGTTGCCGCACATCTCGGCGACCGAGCCGTCGCCGTTGCGGTAGTCCATGAACCACTCCGCCTCCGGGGCCATGTCCCTGGCCTCGGGGTGCGCCTCGGACCGCACCACGTGCAGCAGTCCGTCCCCGCCGATGCCCGCGCGGCGGTCGCACAGGACGGCGACGGCGGCGGGGCTCAGGTCGAGGGCGTTCTCCGGGTCGGGAACGATCACGAAGTCGTTCTCGGTGCCGTGTCCCTTGAGGAAGGCGATCCGCGTGCTCATTCCTCGATCGTACGGGGTGGGCGCACGGTGCCGGCGGGGGCCGGAGGCGGCAGCGGCGTGGAACCGGGGGTCGCCCCGTCAGCCCCGCAGGCGGGCGACCCGCCACACGGCCAGCACGACGACCGCGGCGACCGCCAGCGCGTACACGAGGACCGTCCGCCAGTCGGGGCGACGCCCCGATCCGCGCTGCGGCAGACCCGGCCACGTGTACCCGACCCGGCGGGCGGCCATCATGCCCCAGCCGGCCGCGCAGGAGCAGATCAGCAGGCCCAGCATCGCGATCACGGCGCCGCTGTCGCCGAAGTCGAAGGCGAGCGGGAAGGCGAACATCAGGGAGCCGAGCGCGGCCAGGCACACGATGGGCGCGAGCTGCCAGATGCGCAGCCGGCGCTGGGGACGCAGTTCGACCTCGACCTCGTCCCCGTACATCTCGTCGGGCTCGGGACCGTCCGCTGCGACACCGTCCGGCGTCGCGTCGGGCCCGTCGGGGCTGAGGGAACCGTCCTCCGGGTCCGGTCCGCCGCGGTCGGCGGGGCCGTGCTCGGTGCTCGGTGCGGTGTCGCGAGGGCCGGCCTCCATCGCCACGCGCCCTCCCAACTAGGACTCACTCGGTCGATCGAAGCTCGATGATGGCACGCCGCCGGAGGCCCGGATGACGGGCGGGGCGTCCCGATGCCATCACGTGATCAGGCTGTAACCGGTCGTTCGACCAACGACAGAGCGAGCCGCGGAAGTTCCGTGCGGTCCGCCACGCCCCCACTCAGCCAGTGCACCCGAGGGTCGCGCCTGAACCACGAATCCTGACGGCGCGCGAAGCGTTTGGTGGCACGGACGGTCTCGGCGCGCGCCTCGTCCAGGGTGCACTCGCCGGCCAGCGCCGCGAGGACCTGCTGGTAGCCGAGCGCGCGCGACGCCGTACGCCCCTCGCGCAGCCCCTGCGCCTCCAGTGCCCGCACCTCGTCGACCAGTCCGGCCTCCCACATCCGGTCGACCCGCAGGGCGATGCGCTCGTCCAGTTCCGGGCGGGCGACGTCGACGCCGATCTGCACGGTGTCGTAGACGGAGTCGTGACCGGGGAGGTTGGCGGTGAAGGGCCGGCCGGTGATCTCGATCACCTCCAGGGCGCGCACGATCCGGCGCCCGTTGCTGGGGAGGATGACCCGCCCCGCCTCCGGGTCGGCGGCGGCCAGGCGGGCGTGCAGCGCGCCGGGGCCGTGCCGTTCCAGCTCGTCCTCCAACCGGGCCCTGATCTCGGGGTCGGTGCCGGGGAACTCGAGGTTGTCGACGGCCCCGCGGACGTAGAGTCCGGAGCCGCCGACCAGGACCGGCCAGCGCCCCTGGGCGAGCAGGGCGTCGATGCGCTCCCGCGCGAGGCGCTGGTACTCGGCGACGGACGCCGTGACGGTCACGTCCCAGATGTCCAGCAGATGGTGCGGGACGCCGCCGCGCTCCTCGGGCGTCAGCTTGGCGGTGCCGATGTCCATCCCGCGGTAGAGCTGCATGGAATCGGCGTTGACGACCTCGCCGCCGAGCCGCTCGGCCAGGAAGACGCCCAGATCGGACTTCCCGGCCGCGGTGGGTCCGACTACGGCGATGACGCGGGGTGCGGAAGGTGCGCTGCTCACCGCACCAGTCTCGCAAACCTCTCACCCGGCCCTCGAACGAGTTACGTGACGCTCCGCGGCCGGGGTCGTTGCCCGTTGCGAGGTTCCCGCTCCCCGGACCACCGGGTCATGGCCCCGGCCACGCAAACGGACGCACCGGACGCCGCGGGATTTCGCCCGCACGAGTAACGTATGGAGTTGATATGGGCGTTTTTGCACGGCTTCTTCGGAGGTCGAAGGGCACCGAGGAGGCGTCGGCCGCCGAGGCGCGGACCGGCACCCCGGACACCGAGGGCGCGGCGGAGGCGGGCACGGCCGAGACCGAGGCCGCGGAGACGGCCGACGCCGGCTCCCGGGACACGGCGGAGGCCGGCGAGGCCGCGGGTTCCGCCGCCGAGGGCGGCGACCCGGAGAGCGTCGGCATCCCCAAGCAGCAGTCCGCGGAAGAGGCCGTCGACAACGAGGCCGACAAGGGCGCCCGCACCTGACTGCCCCGTGAGGGAAGGCGAACCATGGGTCTCCTGGACAACTTGAAGGCCAGACTCGAACCGGCGAAGGGCAAGGTCTCCGACCTCGCACAGCAGCACGGCGACAAGATCGACCGCGGTATCGACAAGATGGCGCGGACCGTCGACGAGCGGACCAAGGGCAAGTACAGCGACCGGATCCAGACGGGCACCGGCAAGGCCAAGGGCGCCATGGACCGCCTCGCCCACAAGGACGACGAGGGCACGGAAGGAGGCGGCGGCACGCCTGGCGGAGCGCCCGGCGGCACGCCTGGCGGCCCTCCTCCGGCCGGACCGCCTCCGGCTTCCTGACACGTCACGTCGTCGGACGGCACGGAGCCGGATCGGTTGACCGGCTCCGGGCCGCCCGCGGGCGCCGTGCGGGTCGCCACCCGGCCGCCGTGACCGGCTGCGCCGCCGCCGTGACGGCGCCGCCCGGCCGCTACGACCAGGCGGCCACGACGTATCCCACCCCGTACGGGGCGTCCTCGTAGAGCAGCGTGCCGGTGAGGTCGGTGCCCTCGGCCGCGCCCGCGAGGACCTGCCAGGGAGCCCGGCCGGACACCTTGAGCTCACGCGACAGTGCGACGTCCAGCGAGGCCAGGGCGGCCCGGTCCGCCGCCCCCAGGGCCCGCCCCACCGCCGCGTCGAAGGGCGCCGCCCGCTCGTCGAGGTACCCGGGCGCCTTGAGCGTGCGGCACGCACTGGCGTCGCCCAGCACCAGCAGCGCCGTGCGCCCGGTCCGCGCGGCGACCTCCCGGCCGACGGCCGCACAGCGCTCGGCGGGCAGCGCCTCCCCCACGCCCACGGCGTCGACGGGGGCGTCGGCCCACCCCGTCCGGTCGAGCAGCCAGGCGCCCACGGCGAGCCCATAAGGCAGATCCGTCCCCCGCTCCTCGGCGCCGTCGGCGGTGCCCAGGGAAACGTCCACGTCCACGCCGAAGCCGCGGAAGGAACCCCGCGCGCCCGACGCGTAGGCCTCGGGTCCTGCGGAGTCCGCGGGGCCGACGACCACGAGCCGGTCGGGGCGGGACGCGGCGAGCACGCCCAGCGCGTCCGTGCACGCGGCGCGTGCGGCGTCCAGCTCGGGCGCGGCGCCCGCGGCGACCTCGGGTACGAGGAGCGGCGGGCAGGGGCAGACGGCGGCGGCGACAAGCATGATCGGCAGCGTAACCCCGTGCCACCGCCCCCCGGCGGCACCCCCCGCGGTCAGTCGCAGCCGCAGCCGCTCGCCACCGCCGGCATGGGCTCGGGCACGCCGATCTTCGGCAGGCCCAGCAGGACGCCCGCCGGCTTGGCCTGCTCGGCCGTGTTGCGCTTCTCCCAGGCGTCCCCCGCGCGCGTGCGGCGCACATCGAGCACCGCGCCCTCGGCGAGGAGGTGGTGCGGGGCGGCGTAGGTGATCTCGACCGTCACCACGTCGCCGGGGCGGACCTCCTGCTCCGGCTTGGTGAAGTGCACCAGGCGGTTGTCGGGGGCGCGGCCGGAGAGCCGGTGCGTGGCGCCGTCCTTGCGCCCCTCTCCCTCGGCGACCATCAGCTCCAGGGTGCGCCCGACCTGCTTCTTGTTCTCCTCCCAGGAGATCTCCTCCTGGAGGGCGACCAGGCGCTCGTAGCGCTCCTGGACGACCGCCTTGGGGATCTGACCGTCCATCTCGGCGGCCGGGGTCCCGGGCCGCTTGGAGTACTGGAAGGTGTACGCCTGGGCGAAGCGGGCCTCGCGCACCACGTGCAGGGTCTGCTCGAAGTCCTCCTCGGTCTCGCCGGGGAAGCCCACGATGATGTCGGTGGTGATCGCCGCGTGCGGGATGGCCGCCCGCACCTTCTCGATGATCCCCAGGTAGCGCTCCTGCCGGTAGGAGCGGCGCATCGCCTTGAGCACCGGGTCGGAGCCGGACTGGAGCGGCATGTGCAGCTGCGGCATCGCGTTCGGGGTCTCGGCCATGGCGGCGATGACGTCGTCGGTGAAGTCGCGCGGGTGCGGGGAGGTGAAGCGGACGCGCTCCAGGCCCTCGATGTTCCCGCAGGCCCGCAGCAGCTTGCTGAACGCCTCGCGGTCGCCGATGTCGGAGCCGTAGGCGTTGACGTTCTGGCCGAGCAGGGTGATCTCGCTGACGCCCTCGGCGACCAGGGCCTCGACCTCGGCGAGGATGTCACCGGGACGACGGTCCTTCTCCTTGCCGCGCAAGGCGGGGACGATGCAGAAGGTGCACGTGTTGTTGCAGCCGACGGAGATGGAGACCCACGCCGCGTACGCGCTCTCGCGCCGGGTGGGGAGGGTGGACGGGAACGCCTCCAGGGACTCGGCGATCTCGACCTGCGCCTCCTCCTGCACGCGGGCGCGCTCCAGCAGCACCGGGAGCTTGCCGATGTTGTGGGTGCCGAAGACGACGTCCACCCAGGGGGCCCGCTTCACGATGGTGTCGCGGTCCTTCTGCGCCAGGCAGCCGCCGACCGCGATCTGCATGCCGGGGCGGCTCGCCTTCTTCGGGGCGAGGTGGCCGAGGTTGCCGTACAGCTTGTTGTCGGCGTTCTCCCGTACGGCGCAGGTGTTGAAGACGACGACGTCCGCGTCGCCGTCGGCGCTCTCGGGGGCGCGGACATAACCCGCGTCCTCCAGCAGACCGGACAATCGCTCGGAGTCGTGGACGTTCATCTGGCACCCGTAGGTGCGTACTTCGTAGGTGCGCGTGCCGCCCACTGACTGGCTCCGGTCGATGCTGCTCATGGCAACAAGGGTAGGCGGTCGCGATCGTGGTGAACGCCGCCCCACGTCTTGACAGTACACCGTCATCATCGGTGTGATGCATGGGAGCGCTCCCACTCTACCGGCCCCCTGTCCCGTTTCCCTCCCTGGAGGCACCCTGTGCTCATCCGAGTGCTGCGATTACTGCGCCGGCCCTGGACCGCGGCGGTGGCCGCCGCCGCGCTGGTGGTGTCGGTCCTGGTGACGATCCCCGCGAGCGGTGCGGCGAACGCCGCCGCCTGCCGCGTCGACTACACCGTCAACGCGTGGGCGGGCGGCTACACCGCCCAAGTGAAGATCACCAACCTCGGTCCCGCCGCGAGCGGCTGGAAGCTGACCTGGACCTACACCGGCGATCAGCGGGTGACGTCGGCGTGGAACGCGTCCGTCACCCAGACCGGCGCCTCCGTCGTCGCCGTCGACGCGGGCTGGAACGGCGCGCTGTCCACGGGCGGCACCGCCGAGTTCGGGCTGCAGGGGACCTGGCGGTCCGCCGACCCCGTGCCGAGCGACTTCGCGCTCAACGGTGTCTCCTGCGGCGACGACGGCGGCACACCGCCCACGACGCCGCCGACCACACCACCCGGGACGACTCCGCCCCCGTCCGCGGAGTGCGGTGACGCCGTGATCTGTTCGGGCTTCGAGGACCAGGCGGGCTCGGAGCCGTCCGGCGACTGGCGGTTCACCGCACCCGACTGCCGGGGCACGGGCGCGGTCGCCGTCGACTCGGCGGTGGCGCACGAGGGGGGCAGGTCGCTCCGGGTGGACGGCAGGGCCGGTTACTGCAACCACGCCTTCGTCGCCCATGCCGCGGACCTGTCGGCGGTCGGTCCGGTGATGTACGTACGCATGTGGGTGCGGCACTCCACCGCGCTGCCGACCTCGCACGTCACCTTCGTGTCGATGCCGGACTCGGCCCAGGGCGGCCGGACGCTGCGGGTGGGCGGCCAGAACGGCGCGTTGCAGTGGAACCGGGAGAGCGACGACGCCACCCTGCCGGCGCAGAGTCCGGCCGGGGTCGCGCTGAGCCGGCCGCTGCCGACGAACGGCTGGCAGTGCCTGCGGTTCGCGATCGACACCTCGGCGGGCCACCTGGACACCTGGCTCGGCGACGAGCGGGTGCCTGGCCTGCACGCCGACGGAGTGCCGACCCAGGACGTCGACCAGCAATGGCTCGCCCGCGGTTCGGCGCCCCGGCCGACCGCCCTGCGGCTGGGCTGGGAGAGCTACGCGACGGGCGACGACACGGTCTGGTTCGACGACGTGGCCGTGGGCTCCTCCCCGATCGGCTGCTGACCGCCGGGCGGCGCGGGGGGGCGGGCGGCGGGGCACGGGCGCCTCTGACCGTCGCCTCGGCCCCGTCGTCCGCGTCCTCCGCCCGGCGACTCGGGCGGCTCCGGCCGCTCCGTTCCGCTCGCTCGACGGGAGGGGGCGGGGCGCCAGGCGATGCCGCGCGACTCGTACGGGTGCGGACGCCGGGCGGCCGGGCGGCAGACGCCACGGGCGTACGGACCGGCCGTCCGACCCGCGAGCGGCGGGCCCCGCGCGGAGCCCGCCGCTCACGGCTCGATGAGCCCGGCGCGGATCGCGTAGCGGGTGAGTTCCAGACGGTCGCGTACGCCCAGTTTCTGGAGGAGGTTCGCGCGGTGGCGCTCGACGGTCTTGGCACTGATGAACAGCAGCTCGCCGATCTCCTTGGAGGTGTGCCCCTCGGCGACGAGCTTGAGGATCTCCTCCTCACGCTCGGTGATGGGCCGCTCGGGCAGGCCGCCTCCGCCCTGCACACGGTCCAGGTAGGAGCGGACGAGGGCCCGCTCGGCGCCCGGGTAGATGAACGGCTCGTCGCGCACGGCGGCGCGGCACGCCTCGACCAGGTCGCGGTCGGCGACGGACTTCAGGACGTAACCGCAGGCTCCCGCCTTGAGGGCCTCGAAGAAGTACTGCTCGTTGTCGTACATGGTCAGGATGAGGATGCGCAGCCCGGGCAGGCGGCGGGAGAGTTCACGGGCCGCCTGGAGGCCGGTCATCCGGGGCATGGCGACGTCCAGGACGGCCAGGTCGACCTCGGTGGCCCGCGCGGCCGCGACCGCTTCGGCACCGTCCCCGGCCTCGGCGACCACCGTCAGGTCGGGTTCGCCGTCGAGGATGAGGCGGACCCCGCGGCGTACGAGGGTGTGGTCGTCGGCGAGCAGGACGCGGATCGGGGGCCGTGCTGACATCAGGGGCTGTCTCCGGTTCGGTCTGCGGAACGGTCCCCGGGCGGCGCGGGGACGCGCAGGCGTACGTCGGTGCCCCCTCCGGGGGCGGATTCGAAGTGGATCTCGGCTCCGGTCAGCAGGGCCCGCTCCCGCATCCCGCGGATGCCGGCACCCTCGGCTGCCGTACCGAGGCCGGTGCCGTTGTCGCGGACGAGCAGTTCGACACCGCCGCCCTCGGCCTGCGGCAGCGGGCGCAGCGTGAGGGCGGCGCGGTCGGCGGCGGCGTGGCGGGCGGTGTTGGTCAGGCTCTCCTGGGCGACCCGGTACAGCACCAGTTCCGCCTCCGGGGCGAGCGGGGGCAGGTCGCCGGGGATGTGGTGCTGGACGGTCAGGCCGTGGTGCGTGAACTCGGCGGCGAGCGAGCGCAGGGCGCTGGCCAGGCCGAGTTCCTCCAGGACGCCGGGACGCAGGCGGCGGGCGATGCGGCGGATCTCGTCCAGCCCGGCCCGGGTGGCCTCCTGCGCCAGGGTCACGTCCTCGCGCAGGTCCCCGGGGACCCGGTCGGCGACGCGTTTGAGCTGGAGGAGGACGGCGGTGAGGGTCTGGCCCACCTCGTCGTGGAGCTCCCGGGCGATGCGGTGGCGCTCGCGCTCCTGGGCCTGCAGCGCCCGGCCGGCGCCCGCGGCGCGTTCGGCCTGGAGCCGGTCCAGCATCGTGTTGTAGGTCGCGATCAGCTGTGCCGCCTCGGCCGGTCCGGAGACCGCGGGCCGGGTGCCGGGCACCAGCAGGTCCGCGGTGGACATGGCCCGGCCCAGCCGGTGCAGCGGGGTGAGTCCGATGCGCAGGACGACCGCGTTGCCGGCCAGCAGGGCCACCAGGCCCGCCAGCAGGACGAGGGCCTCCCCGGCCAGCACGGGCGTCGACACGGTGACCGGCCCCAGCAGCAGTGCGGTGGCGACGACCAGGCCGGCGGCGTTGAGCGAGAAGATCCGCCAGAACAGCGACACGTTCCTCTTTCCGCTCCTCCCGGCCTTCGCGCACGACACCCCCGCAGGCAGTCTCGCCGCCCGCGACCGGCTGCGTATATCCGTCACGACACCCATACCGCCACCGTACGTGCGGATGGCAGCATGGCGAGGCCGCGAGCACGTCACCCACGTGGGCGAAGCACGGCGTCAGACGCAGGACGAGTGAGGGGAAAGCACGTGTCAGCTCCACGCCTGAGGGCGACTCCGCTCCCGGGTATCGGGGTCCAGTACGACCTGGTGACCCGCGAACACCGCCACCTGTCGGTGGTGGCGCACCGCGACGGCGCCCGCACGGTGAACGTGTACCGGTCGGACGACCCCGACTCCTGCGCCCACTCGCTGCGGATGACCGGCCCCGAGGCGGGCGCGCTGATCGACGCGCTGAAGCCCACCCACCACAGTGCGAGCCTGCTCTACACGACCGATCTAGGTCTGGTCGCCGAGCGGATCGAGGTCGCCGCCACCTCCCGCTGGAACGGGCGGCTGCTGGGCGACACCCGGATGCGGACCGACACGGGTGCCTCGATCGTGGCGGTGCTGCGGCGGGCCGAGGCGATCCCCTCGCCGGCGCCGGACTTCCGGCTCGTGGGTGGTGACACCTTGATCGTGATCGGCACCCGTGAGGGCGTCGACGCCGCCGCGGCGATACTCGGGCAGGAGTGAGCCGGTGCACTCCGCGGTTCTGCTGATCGAGTTCGGTTCCATCATCCTGGGGCTGGGGCTCCTCGGCCGGTTCGCCGGCCGGTACCGCCTCTCCCCCATCCCGCTGTACCTCCTCGCCGGTCTGGCCTTCGGCGAGGGCGGCCTGCTCCCGCTCGGCGCGAGTGAGGAGTTCGTCGCGACGGGCGCCGAGATCGGCGTCATCCTCCTGCTGCTGATGCTGGGCCTGGAGTACACGGCCAGCGACCTGGTCACCAACCTCAAGTCCCACTACCCGGCCGGTCTCGTCGACTGCGCGCTCAACGCGGTGCCGGGCGCGGTGGCCGCCCTGCTGATGGGCTGGGGCCCGGTGGCCGCCGTGGTCCTTGCCGGCGTGACCTGGATCTCGTCGTCCGGTGTCATCGCGAAGGTCCTCGGTGACCTGGGCCGGGTGGGCAACCGCGAGACGCCGGTGATCCTGAGCGTGCTGGTGCTGGAGGACCTGGCGATGGCGGTGTACCTGCCGATCGTCACGGCCCTGGTCGCCGGCGCCGGTCTGATGACCGGGAGCATCACCCTGGCGATCGCGCTGGCCGCGGCGGGCCTCGTGCTCTTCGTCGCGGTGCGCTACGGGCGGCTCATCTCCCGCTTCGTCTCCAGCGACGACCCCGAGAAGCTGCTCCTGGTGGTGCTCGGACTGACGATCCTGGTCGCCGGTGTCGCCCAGCAGCTCCAGGTGTCGGCGGCGGTGGGCGCCTTCCTGGTGGGCATCGCACTGTCCGGTGAGGTCGCCGAGGGCGCGCACACGCTCCTGAGCCCGCTGCGCGACCTGTTCGCGGCGGTCTTCTTCGTCTTCTTCGGGCTGCACACGGATCCCGCCAGCATCCCGCCGGTCCTGCTGCCCGCCCTGGTACTGGCGCTGCTGACCGCCGTGACGAAGATCGCCACCGGGTACTGGGCGGCACGGCGGGCCGGGATCTCCGTCAAGGGCCGCTGGCGGGCGGGCGGCGCGCTGGTGGCCCGCGGCGAGTTCTCGATCGTCATCGCGGGCCTCGCGGTCTCGGCCGGCATCGAGCCGTCCCTGGGCCCGCTGGCCACGGCGTACGTGCTCATCCTGGTCGTCCTCGGGCCGCTCACCGCCCGCTTCACCGAGCCGCTGGCGATGCGCCTCTTCCGGCGCCGCGTCGATCCCGACCGCCCCGCGAGCCCCACGGAGGAGGCACCCCGGGCGGCGGAGGCCTCGGTGGGCGACTGAGCGGGCCGCGGTCACCGCTCGGACCCGGCGACCCCGGCACACCGGTGCCGGGGTCGCCGCACGCCGGGACCGGTTTCGCCCGCCGTCCCGTACCGGGGTCGCCGCACGCCGGACCGGTCACCCGGCATCCCGTACCAGGGTCGTCACAAGCCGGGACCGGTCACCCGGCGTCCCGCACCAGGGTCGTCACACACCGGAACCGGTCGCCCGGCGTCCGCGCGGTCTGCGGCCCCCGCACGCCCACCCCGGTATCGGTACGCCGGGCACGCCGGGACCGGCGCGGTGCGTCGCCGTGTGAGTTCGGCCCTGGTCAGTGCGGTTGCGGGCTGGCAGGATCGGCCCCATGTCCACGCTGCTCCCCCGTATCGGCAGGCGCCGCGCCGTCCAGGGCGCGCTCGCCGGCTTCGTCGTGCTGGGGCTGCTGCTGTGGTGGCTGCTGCCGCTCGGCGAGAAGCCGCCGAGCGGGACGATCACGTTCAGCACGGGCACCCGCGCGGGTGTCTACCAGAAGTACGGCGAGCTGCTGCGCGCCGAGCTGCGCAAGGACATGCCGGACCTGGACGTGCGGCTGACGACCAGCGCGGGCTCGCAGGAGAACGTCGAGCGGGTGGCGTCCGGGAAGGCCGACTTCACGATCGCCGCGGCCGACGCGGTCGAGACGTACAAACTGGCCGGCAACCCGGGCGCCGAGGAGCTGCGCGGGGTCACCCGGCTCTACGACGACTACGTCCAGTTGGTGGTGCCGAACGGCTCGGACATCCAGTCGGTGGCCGACCTGCGGGGCAAGCGGGTGGCCATAGGGCTGCCCGACTCGGGGGTCCGGCTGATCGCCACCCGGCTGCTGAAGGCCGTGGGCATCGATCCGGAGACGGACATCACGCCCCGGGCGGACGGGATCGACACCGGTCCCGGACGCCTCGGCGACGAGCTGGACGCGTTCTTCTGGTCGGGCGGGGTGCCGACGGACGGTCTCCGGAAGATAGCCGAGACCTCCGCGTTCCGCTTCGTGCCGATCGGCGACGACCTGGTGACCAAGCTGCACGAGTCCGGCGGCGCGACCCGCTACTACCGCACCACCAACATGCCGGAGTCGGCCTACCCCACCGTGCAGAACGGTGCCGTGGTGCCCACGATGGCGGTGTCCAACCTGCTGGTGACCCGCGCGGACGTCGATCCGCGGCTCACCGAGTGGCTGACCAGGACCGTGCTCGACAGCCGCGACGGCATCGGTGCGCACGTGCACTCCGCGCAGCTGGTGGACCTGCGCACCGCGATCTACACCGACCCGCTGGAGCTGCACGAGGGCGCCCGGCGCTACTACCGCTCGGTCAAGCCGTAGGGCGGCTCCGGCTCCTGGGGTGCGGTGCCGGTCCTCGGCACGGTGACCGTGACCCGGAGGCCGTGCGGGTCGTGGTGGCCGAAGGAGATCGACCCGTCGCCCGCCGCGAGCAGCGCCCGGCAGATGGACAGGCCGAGGCCGGAGCCGTTGACGTTCTGGTGCCGTCCGCTGCGCCAGAAACGGTCTCCCACGCGCGTGAGCTCCTCGTCGGTGAGCCCCGGACCGTTGTCGGTGACGACGACCGTGGCGGTGTCCCCGGCGGAGGCGACCTCGACCCGCACGGTCTCGTCGGACGGCGTGAATTTCACCGCGTTGTCGATGACCGCGTCCAGGGCACTGGACAGGGCCACCGGGTCGGCCCAGCCGGTGGTCGGCGGGCAGTCGCCGACCAGCCGTACGCCCTGGGCCTCGGCCGTCGGCGCCCACGCCGCCACTCGCTCCGCGGTCAGCGCTCCGACGTCGGTGATCTGGAGGTCGGCCCGGCTGTGCTCGGCCAGGGCCAGGTCGAGCAGGTCGTCGAGGACCCGGGCCAGGCGCTTGCCCTCGGTCTGGACGGAGGCGATCTCCTCGTTCCCCTCGGGCAGCTCCAGGGCCAGCAGCTCGATGCGCAGCAGGAGCGCGGCGAGGGGGTTGCGCAGCTGGTGCGAGGCGTCGGCGACGAAGGCGCGCTGCTGCTCCAGCACGTCCTCCACGTGGTCCGCCATCTCGTTGAAGGAGCCGGCCAGGCGTCGCAGCTCGGGCGGCCCCCCGGACGGCGCGACACGGGACTTGAGCCGTCCGGTGGCGATGTCGTGGGTGGTGGCGTCGAGCACCCGCACCGGCCTGAGCACCCAGCCGGTGAGCCGGAGCGCGGCGCCGACGGCGAGCAGCATGGCGGCGAACTCCCCGGCGCCGATCACCAGCCAGCCGCGCAGGGTGCTCGTGCGCATCGAGTCGGTCGGCGACTCGGTGACCACGACCGCGACCACGTCGCCGTCCCGGATGACCGGTGAGGCCACCACGAGCCGGCCGTCCTGCCAGGGCCACACCTGCGCGGGGTCGTGGCTGCGGCGGCTGAGCAGCGCTTCGTCGAAGGAGTCGCGGACTTCTCCGGTCTGCGGCAGGAACCACGTCGTGGGCGCGTTGGCCATCGGGATGTGGTTGCGGTAGAAGACGCCCGCCTTGATGCCGTAGACCTCGTAGTAGCTGGTCAGCTCGGTCTGCAGGGTCTCCAGGCGCTCGTCCGTGGTGGTCGGGGGCGCGCCGCCCGGCACGTCCTCCGTGACGAACTGGGCGAGCGCGGCGAAGCGTGCCGTGTCGTCGATGCGGTCGATGACGACCTTCTGCTGCTCGGCGCGGGCGACGCTGACGCCGAGCGGCACACCGAGCGCGAGCAGGACGGCCGCCATCAGGACGATGAGCAGCGGGAGCAGGCGTGTGCTCACCGGGCCCCGCTAACCCGCGGGGGCGACGAGGCGGTAGCCGACGCCGCGGACGGTCTCGATGAGCGCGGGCATGTGCAGCTTGGAACGCAGGGAGGCGACGTGCACCTCCAGGGTGCGCCCGGTCCCCTCCCAGCTGGTGCGCCAGACCTCGCTGATGATCTGCTCGCGGCGGAAGACCACTCCGGGGCGCTGGGCGAGCAGAGCGAGCAGGTCGAACTCCTTGCGGGTGAGCTGGACGACCGAGCCGTCCACGCTCACCTGGCGGGTCGGCAGGTCGATCCGCACGGCGCCGAGGCGCACCACGGTCTCGGTGCTCCCGGTCGCGTCCTCGTGGGCGGTGCGCCGGCTGACGGCGTGGATCCGGGCGAGCAGCTCCCCGGTGTCGTACGGCTTGACCACGTAGTCGTCGGCGCCGAGATTGAGGCCGTGGATGCGGGAGCGCACGTCGGAGCGCGCGGTGACCATGATGACCGGGGTGCTGGTGCGCTTGCGGATCTTGCCGCAGACCTCGTAGCCGTCCTGGTCCGGCAGGCCCAGGTCGAGCAGGACCACGCCGAAGCCGTCGCCCTCGGGGACGAGCGCCTGGAGTGCCTCCTCGCCGCTGCGCGCGTGGGTGACGTCGAAGCCGTGCCGTGCCAGGATCGCGGACAGGGCGGCGGCCACGTGGTTGTCGTCCTCGACGAGCAGCAGTCTCATCCGGGCTCCCTTCGGTTTCGTTTCGGCGGCGGGCGCTGGTCGGGGTGCCGGGGCGGGTGGAACCACGGGCACGCGCGCGTGCGTCCTGTGCAGTGACGCCGATGCAAGGGGACGGCGTCAAGAGGCTTCCGGTCGCGGCCGCTCGAAGTTACCCGGCCGATATGCGCCCAGCTCACAAGTGCTACGACCAGTGTCCGATTGCTATCGGATCGTGATGCTCAGATCTCGCTCAGATGTAGAGACGCGGAGTGTCCCGGGTCACTACTGTCCTGCGAAACCCAGGAGGACGGAGCCCGAGAGCGATGACCGAAGTATCGGTGGCCAAGGAAGACAAGGCTGCGACCGGCGAACTGGTCGTCCTGAAGAGTGTCAACAAGCACTTCGGCGCGTTGCACGTGCTCCAGGACATCGACCTGACCATCCACCGCGGCGAGGTCGTCGTGGTCATCGGCCCCTCGGGGTCCGGCAAGTCCACCCTGTGCCGCACCGTCAACCGTCTGGAGAGCATCGACGACGGTTCGATCACGATCGACGGCAAGCCGCTGCCCGCCGAGGGCAAGGAGCTGGCCCGGCTGCGGGCCGACGTCGGCATGGTCTTCCAGTCCTTCAACCTCTTCGCGCACAAGACGGTGCTCGAGAACGTGACCCTGGGCCAGGTCAAGGTCCGCAAGGTCGACGCCAAGAAGGCCGAGGAGAAGGCCCGCGCCCTGCTCGACCGGGTCGGCGTGGGCGCCCAGGCGGACAAGTACCCCGCGCAGCTCTCCGGCGGTCAGCAGCAGCGTGTCGCCATCGCGCGGGCGCTGGCCATGGATCCGAAGGTCATGCTCTTCGACGAGCCGACGTCGGCCCTCGACCCCGAGATGATCAACGAGGTGCTCGAGGTGATGAAGCAGCTCGCCCAGGACGGCATGACCATGGTCGTCGTCACGCACGAGATGGGCTTCGCCCGCTCGGCGGCCAACCGCGTGGTGTTCATGGCGGACGGCCGCATCGTCGAAGAGGCCACGCCGGACCAGTTCTTCAGCAATCCGCGCAGCGACCGTGCCAAGGACTTCCTGTCGAAGATCCTGCACCACTGATGTCCCGGGGCGGCTTCGGCGTCCCGCGCCGCCCGACCGTGGCGGCCGCCGTCGACGGCCGCGCCTGATCACCTGATCGCCTGATCCTCTGATCGTCCGATCGCGCTCGATCGGAGCTCGATCACAGCCAAAGGATGTTCACCATGAAGCTCCGCAAGGTCTCCGCCGCCTCGGCCGCCGTGCTCGCCCTCGCCCTGACCGCCACCGCGTGCGGCGGTGACGACAAGGACAGCGGCTCGTCCGGCGGCGACGGCAAGAAGATCACCATCGGCATCAAGTTCGACCAGCCCGGCCTCGGCCAGAAGACCCCGGACGGCTACGCGGGCTTCGACGTGGACGTCGCCACGTACGTGGCCAAGAAGCTCGGCTACACCGAGGACCAGATCGAGTGGAAGGAGTCGAAGAGCGCCGACCGCGAGACCATGCTGCAGCGCGGCGACGTCGACTTCATCGCCGCCACCTACTCGATCACCCCGCAGCGCCAGGAGAAGGTCGACTTCGCCGGCCCCTACCTGCTCGCCCACCAGGACGTGCTGCTCCGTGCCGACGACGACAAGGTCAAGTCGCCGGAGGACCTGAACAACGCGAAGCTCTGCTCGGTCACCGGTTCGACCTCGGCCCAGAACATCAAGGACAAGCTGGCCCCCAAGGCGCAGCTGCAGCCGTACCCGACGTACTCGGCCTGCCTGCCCGGCCTGCAGAACGGCGCCATCGACGCGCTGACCACCGACGACTCGATCCTCGCCGGTTACGCCTCCCAGTCGCAGTTCAAGGGCAAGTTCAAGCTCGGCGGCTTCAAGCTGACGAACGAGAACTACGGCATCGGCGTCAAGAAGGGCAGCGACCTCAAGGACAAGATCAACAAGGCCCTTGAGGACATGGTCGCGGACAAGTCCTGGGACAAGGCCGTCAAGGACAACTTCGGCCCGGCCAACTACAAGAACGAGCCGGCGCCGAAGATCGGCGACATCAAGAGCTGAGGCCGGGCCTGACAGGGTGCGCCGCCCCACGCCAGGGGCGGCGCACCGGGGCGGGCATCCCTACACCCGGAAGCGCGGGAGATCGTGTTCGACTTTCTTCAGGATTACGACCTGGCGGGTGCCGTCTGGACGACAGTGCAGCTCGCTGTGCTCTCGGCCGTCGGCTCCCTGATCTGGGGCACCATGCTGGCCGCCATGCGGGTCGGCCCGGTTCCGTTGATGCGCGCTTTCGGAACCGCGTACGTGAACATCGTGCGGAACATTCCGCTGACGGTGATCATTCTGTTCGCGTCGCTGGGACTGAACCAGACGCTCGGGGTCACCCTCGGCGGGGGCAACGACTTCGAGACGATCAACTTCCGGCTCGCCGTCCTGGGCCTGATCCTCTACACCTCGTCCTTCGTGTGCGAGGCGCTGCGCTCCGGCATCAACACGGTGCCGGTCGGCCAGGCGGAGGCGGCCCGGGCCCTCGGTCTGAGCTTCGGGCAGGTGCTCCGCCTGGTGGTGCTGCCGCAGGCGTTCCGCTCGTCCGTCGTCCCGCTGGCGAACGTGCTGATCGCGCTGATCAAGAACACCACGGTCGCCGCCGCCATCGGCGTGGCGGAGACGGCGCTGCTGATGAAGAAGATGATCGAGAACGAGGCGCAGCTGCTGCTCATCTCCGCTGTCATCGCTCTCGTGTTCGTGGTGTTGACGCTGCCGACCGGCCTGATCCTCGGCTGGGTGGGCAAGAAGGTGGCGGTGAAGCGATGAGCTCGGTCCTCTACGACGCACAGGGCCCCCGCGCCAAGCGTCGCAACATCCTCTTCACGGTCGTCTTCCTGGTCGCCTTCGCCGCCCTGCTGTGGTGGGTGTTCAGCACCCTCGACGACAAGGGGCAGCTGGAGTGGGCCCTGTGGAAGCCGTTCTTCACCGGCACCGAGGCGTGGTCGACGTACATCTGGCCGGGTCTGCAGAACACCCTGAAGGCCGCGGTCCTGGCCGTGGTCATCGCCCTGCCGCTGGGGGCCGTGCTGGGCATCGCCCGGCTCTCCGACCACCGGTGGGTCCGGGTACCGGCCGCGATCGTGGTCGAGTTCTTCCGGTCCATCCCTGTGCTGGTCCTGATGATCTTCGGTCTCGCGCTGTTCGCCGAGTACACGAACGTCAGCTCGGACGACCGTCCGCTCTACGCCGTCGTCACCGGTCTGGTGCTGTACAACGCCTCCGTCCTCGCCGAGATCGTCCGCTCCGGCATCCTGGCCCTGCCCAGGGGCCAGGCGGAGGGCGCGATGGCGATCGGGCTGCGCAAGGGCCAGGTCATGCGGCTGATCCTGCTGCCGCAGGCGGTCACGGCGATGCTGCCGGCCATCGTCAGCCAGCTCGTCGTGATCCTCAAGGACACCGCGCTCGGTGGCGCCATCCTCACCTTCCCCGAGCTGCTCTCCTCGGCCAACACGATGAGCGGCTACTACGGCGCCAACGTGATCGCCTGCTACACCGTGGTCGCCGTGATCTACATCGCGCTCAACTTCGCCCTCACCTCCTTCGCGAGCTGGCTGGAGCGCCGGCTGCGGCGGGGGAAGAAGTCGACCGGTGCGGTGCTCAGTGCGGACGACGTGGAGACCGCCGACGCCGGGACGGTCGGCAAGGTCTGACCACTTCCGAGCACAGCTGACACTCGGTCATCTCGTATGACCATCAACGGAGGTCGTGGCATGATCGCCACGGCCTCCGTTCGCTTGACGCAAGCTGCGGCAATAGGTTGCATACGTTCTGTGACCGTGCACCCTGCTCCAACGTCCTGTTCACCCACGTCCCCCGGGACACCGCCACGGGCAGGGGGCGCCGCACCGTGGACCCGGTGATCATCACCGGAGCGGGGCCCGTCGGGCTCACGCTCGCCCTGGCGCTGGCGCGGCAGGAGGTGCCCTGCGTCGTCCTCGACGAGGGGCCGGGCAAGGACGAACCGCGCCCCGCGCGCACCGTCGTCCTGCGCGAGGAGGCCGTCGCGCTCGTCGAGCGGCTGACCGGCACTCCGCTGACGGGGCTCGGTGCGCGTTGGGCCGGATGGCGGTCGATGCGGCGCAAGCAGGTGACGCGCGAGGTCGTGTTCGGGGACGCCGATCCGGCTCCCCTGCACATCGCCCAGCACGAGCTGACCGGCGTCCTGCGCACGGCGCTCACCGGTGAGCGGCTCGTCAGGATCGCCGTGGACAGCCGGCTGGACGGCGTCGAGCAGGAGAAGTCCGGCGTCACGGCCCACACCCGCGGCCCGGCCGGCACCTGGTGGCGCGGCAGTTACCTGATCGGCTGCGACGGCCCCCGCTCCACCGTCCGCAAGCTCCAGGACATCCGCTTCCCCGGCCGTACGGCGGTGGAACGATACGCCGTCGCCGCCCTGCGCACCGAACTCCCGTGGGCCGACGAGGCACTGCTCCACCGGACGCCGCCGTGGCGGACGACCGGCCCGTCGGCCGGAGAGGTCGTCGCCCGCCCGCTGCCGGACGGCGTGTGGCGCCTGGACTGGCTGTTGCCGCCCGGCAAGGACCTGGTCACACCGGAACTCCTGGTGAACCGGGTCCGCGAGACCCTGACCGGCTGGGCCGACGGCGCGACCCCGGCGTACGAACTCCTCGACACCGGCGTCCACACGGTCCACCACCGCCTGGCCCGCCGCTGGCGGGTGGGCCGGGTGCTGCTCGCCGGGGACGCGGCGCACCTGCTGGGCGCGCTGGGCACGCAGGGCCTCGAAGAGGGGCTGCTGGACGCCGACAACCTCGCCTGGAAGCTGGCCCTGGCCTGGCACCACGGTCCTCGCGAAGCCCTGCTGGACAGCTACCAGGAGGAACGCCGGGCGGCGATCTCGGTGCGACTGCGCGCCGCCGACCAGGTGCTCCCGCTGCTGCGCGGCGGCGGCGGACTGCGTTCCTACGTCCCGGGCTCCTCGCGCGGCAACGACGCTCTGCTGACGGACGGTCACCTCGGCCGCGGGACGCTGGGCGCACCGGGGACGTACGCCGACTCACCCCTCGCGCCCGAGGCCCTCGACGGGGACGTGTCGGTCGGCACGGCGCCCGGGGCGCCGGTCGCCGATGTGCGGGTCACGGCGGAGGACGGCACCTTCGTACGGCTGCGCGACCGGCTCGGGCGCGGGGCGCTGCTGGTGGTGCTGATCGCGCCGGGCACCGGGGTGTGGGAGCGCAAGCACTGGGTGTCGGCCGGCATCATGCCCCGGCTGGCGGCCGCGGTCACGGCGCTGCCCCACCGCGCCGAGCTGCTGGTCGCCGAGAGCTACCCGGGGGCCGCGGCGCACACGGTGCTGCTGGTGCGGCCCGACGGCCATCTGGTCACGGCCCTGAACGGGGTGCGTCCGGCCGACCTCTACGCGGCGGCGGAGAGCGCGCTGGGCGGGACGGCGGCCGGAGCGGAAGCCGACGAGGGGGCAGGAGCGGCGGCCGGGACGCGCTGAGACGCACCGAGTGGACACGGACCGCACGTCCCGGGGGGGCCGCGCGCCCAGGGCCGGGCCGGCCCCGAGCCCAGGGGCGGTCCGTCGATGATTCCCGGCCGCCGGTCGCCCCGCGGTCCGGCGGTGTCCGCATGGTGACGGCGAGTTGACCGGTCCGCACCGTCATGGTCTACTCCGGAGCGTGACCGACACCCGTGTGCGCCTGTGGCGGAGGGTCCATATGGACCTCGTCCGCTATGCGGGCTGCGTGTGTCGTCCGTCCTGCTGAATTCGCACCCCTTCTTCTGCGCGCGCGCCGCCGCTCGGACGTGCCGCCGCGCGCTTCCACGCGAACTCCCAGGACGGTACCCGTGTCCCTCCCCTCCCTCTCTCCCGTCTCCTCCTCCGTCTCCGCCTCCGCGGTCGCCCCTACGCAGGCCGAGCTCCTCGACTTCGTACGGCGTGCGGCGGCCGACACCGAACTGATCGACTCCCTGCCGCTCGATCCCGAGGGCCGCACCTGGGTGCGGCTCGCGGGTCCCGGCGGCAGCGAGGCCTGGCTCATCGGCTGGCCGCCGGGCACGGGCACCGGCTGGCACGACCACGCCGACTCCGTGGGCGCCTTCGTGACCGCCCTGGGCGAACTCAAGGAGAACGCGCTCGCCGCCCGGCTGCCCACCGACGGCTGGAAGACCCTGGAACTCAGCGACGGCGTGGACCGGGAACGCAGGCTGACCGCCGGCAAGGGGCGCGCCTTCGGCCGGCACCACGTGCACGAGGTCCTCAACGAGTCCTCCGGCCACCACGCGGTGTCGGTGCACGCCTACTACCCGCCCCTGCCGCAGATCCGCCGCTACAGCCGCAGCGGGCAGACCCTTCGGCTGGAGCAGGTAGAGCGCCCCCAGGACTGGCAGTGAGCGAGCCCACCGGTATCGACGCCCTGCTGGAACGCGTACGCGCCGGCTACCGGCGGATCGCACCGCAGGAGGCCCACGACGCCGCCGAGGCCGGCACCGCACTCCTGGTCGACATCCGGTACGCCGCACTGCGTGAGCGGGACGGCGTCATCCCCGGCGCCCTGGTGGTCGAACGCAACGAACTGGAATGGCGTCTGGATCCGCAGGGCAGCCACCGTCTCCCCGAGGCGAAGGACCACGACGTGCGGGTGGTCGTGGTGTGCAACGAGGGCTACGCCTCCAGCCTGGCAGCGGAGTCGCTGCACCGCCTGGGGCTGCGCCGGGCCACCGATCTGGTCGGCGGCTTCCAGGCGTGGCGCGCGGCGGGCCTGCCGGTGACTGTTCCGTCTCCGTAGCCGGCGGGGCGGTACGGGGACGCCGTGTCCGCGTTGACCCCGGTGATCAGGGGGATTCCTTCGGGGAGCGCAAGGCGGTCCTGAGCGGTGCAGTCCTCGACTGCCCTGTCCGCCCGGCCCGCCCCTCAGCAGTTCCGGGCTGACGGGACGTCAGAATTCCTCGCCGTCGAGGTACTCCGTGTCCTCGCCCTCCTCCTCCAGCGCCCGGCGGACCACCCGCAGGGCCATGCCCTCGGGGTAGCCCTTGCGGGCGAGCATGCCCGCGAGGCGGCGCAGCCTCTTGTCGCGGTCGAGGCCCCGGGTGGCTCGCAGCTTGCGGGCGACCAGGTCGCGCGCGGTCTCCTCCTCCTGCTCGCTGTCCAGGTGGGACACCGCCGCGTCGATGAGGGTGGCGTCGACGCCCTTGGTGCGCAGCTCTCTGGCGAGGGCGCGTCTGGCCAGCCCGCGGCCGTGATGGCGGGACTCCACCCAGGCCTCCGCGAAGGCACTGTCGTTGATCAGGCCGACCTCCTCGAACCTGGACAGCACCTCCTCCGCGGCCTCGTCGGGGATCTCCCGCTTGCGCAGGGCGTCCGCCAGCTGTCTGCGGGTGCGCGGGGTCCCGGTCAGCAGGCGCAGGCAGATCGCCCGTGCCTGCTCGACCGGGTCCCGCGGAGGCTCCCCCTTCTCGGCCCTCGACGAGTAAGTGGCACCTCCGTCCTCGGCGGACGGCTCCGCGCGCGTGTGCCGCCGGCGTCCGCGCGTGCCGCCGGCACCACGGCCCCGTCCTCCTCCGCGGCGCACCTCGCCGTCACCGCGGCGCGCCTCACCGTCCTCGTGGGAGTCCCCGGCGGAAGGGTCCGTCCCGTACGGGGCCGCAGCCGCCCCGTACGCGTCGTCGTCCGGCCCGGCGGAGCCGCTCGCGTACTCGGCCCAGTCGGTTCGTCGGGTCACGGATCAGCTCTTGGCTGCCGCGGCCTTGGACTTGGTGGCCTTGGCGGTCGCGGGGGCGGGCACCGCCGGTGCGGCGTCGGCCGTGGCGGCGGAGGCGGCGTCCGCGCCGGACTCGGTGGCAGGCTCCTCGGGCCGCACGCCCACGCCCAGCTTCTCCTTGATCTTCTTCTCGATCTCGTTGGCCAGGTCGGGGTTGTCCTTCAGGAAGTTCCGCGCGTTCTCCTTGCCCTGGCCGAGCTGGTCGCCCTCGTACGTGTACCAGGCGCCGGCCTTGCGGACGAAGCCGTGCTCCACGCCCATGTCGATCAGGCCGCCCTCACGGCTGATGCCCTGGCCGTAGAGGATGTCGAACTCGGCCTGCTTGAAGGGCGGCGCGACCTTGTTCTTGACGACCTTGCAGCGGGTGCGGTTGCCGACCGCGTCCGTGCCGTCCTTCAGCGTCTCGATGCGGCGGATGTCGATGCGCACGGAGGCGTAGAACTTCAGCGCCCGGCCACCGGTCGTGGTCTCCGGGGAGCCGAACATCACGCCGATCTTCTCGCGGAGCTGGTTGATGAAGATCGCGGTGGTCTTCGACTGGTTGAGCGCGCTGGTGATCTTCCGCAGGGCCTGGCTCATCAGACGGGCCTGCAGACCGACGTGACTGTCACCCATCTCGCCCTCGATCTCCGCGCGCGGGACGAGCGCGGCGACGGAGTCGATGACGATGAGGTCGAGGGCGCCGGAGCGGACCAGCATGTCCACGATCTCCAGGGCCTGCTCGCCGTTGTCCGGCTGGGAGAGGATCAGGTTGTCGATGTCGACGCCGAGCTTCTTGGCGTACTCGGGGTCGAGGGCGTGCTCGGCGTCCACGAACGCGACCTGGCCGCCGGCCTTCTGGGCGTTCGCCACCGCGTGCAGGGTCAGGGTCGTCTTGCCGGAGGACTCGGGGCCGTAGACCTCCACGACACGGCCGCGCGGGAGACCGCCGACACCGAGGGCCACGTCGAGCGCGGTCGACCCGGTGGGGATGACCTCGATGGGCTCGTTCGGCCGCTCGCCCATGCGCATGACCGCGCCCTTGCCGAACTGCCGTTCAATCTGTGCGAGCGCGGCGTCCAGGGCCTTCTCGCGGTCGGTTCCTGCCATGGGTTCCACCCGGTTTGCTTGATTCGATCGCTTCACGTCAAAGACGCTAATGCCTGCCACTGACAATGGGCCCCGATGCGGGTCCGGCCTGTGGATAACTCGGGGACTTATCTCCCTGAACCCACTCGAATCACCCGTCACGAGCCCTGCCGGAGCCTCCATGAGAATGGATGTTCGATTTTCGTGTCAAGCGCGCCACACGGCACTTCCGAGCGTACGTCTCCCGGCCCCGCGGACCGGGCTTCCGGACGCGGAGGCGGGCCTCGGGGAGCCCGGACCGGGCGGTGTGCTGCTACGGGCTGCCGTCGTCTGGCACCGGGACCCGGACCGCTCTCACCCACGGACGGGGCGCGCCCCCGGCCGGGCGAAGGCGCCGCTCCTCAGGAGGATCCGCCGTCCCCGGGCTCCTCCGGTCCCTCCACCTCCGGGCGCCGCTGTTCCGGGCGCCGGGTCCACAGGGTGCGCAGACGCGTGGGCCTCCCGGTCCCCGGCCGACGGATCCGCCGCCCGTGGACGCGCGGGTCGTCCGTGACGTCGTAGCGCTTGATGTACGCCCCGAGGAACGCCTGCAGTGTGGCGACCGCCGGGATGGCGATCAGCGCGCCGACCGCGCCGAGCAGGGCGGTGCCCGCGATGACCGAGCCGAAGGCGACCGCGGGGTGGATGTCCACGGTCTTGGAGGTGAGCTTGGGTTGCAGCACGTAGTTCTCGAACTGCTGGTAGATCACCACGAAGACCAGCACCCACAGCGCGTACCAGGGATTGACCGTGAACGCGATCAGCATGGGCAGGGCGCCCGCGAGGTAGGTGCCGATCGTCGGGATGAACTGGGACACCAGGCCCACCCACACGGCGAGCGCCGGCGCGTAGGGCACCCCGAGGAACTCCAGGAGGATGTAGTGCGCGACGCCCGAGACCAGCGCCATCAACCCACGTGAGTACAGGTAGCCGCCGGTCTTGTCCACGGCGATCTCCCACGCGCGCAGGACCTCGGCCTGGCGGGCGGGCGGCAGGACGGAGCAGAGGCCGCGCCGCAGCCGGGGCCCGTCGGCGGCGAAGTAGAACGAGAACAGCACGATCGTCAGCAGTTGGAAGAGGCCGCCGAGGACCTGGGCCGACACGTCCAGGACGCCCGTCGCGCTGTTCTGCACGTAGTTGCGCAGCCAGTCGGAGCGGAGTAGGCCCTCCTGGATGTCCACCCGCCGCAGTTCGGTGTGGAAGTGGCCGTTGACCCAGTTGATGACGGAGTCGAGGTAGTCCGGGAAGTCCTCGACCATCTTGACGATCTGCCCGGCGAGCATGGAGCCGAGCAGGGTGACGAACCCGGCGGCGGCGACCAGCACGGCGAGGAAGACCAGGAACGTGGCGAACCCGCGGCGCAGGCCGCGCGCGGCCATCCAGCTCACCGCGGGTTCGATGGCCAGGGCCAGGAAGAACGCGATGAGGACGTTGATCAGCAGCCCGGTGAGCTGGTGGAAGGCCCAGCTGCCCAGCTGGAAGGCGGCGATGAGGGCGAGGGCCAGCACCATGGCGCGCGGCAGCCAGCGCGGCATGCGGGCGCCCTGCCCGGTGCCGGCGCCGGCGGCCGGGGGGCCGGTGGGCGGCGTCGTGCCCGCCGGAGTCGCGTGCCGGGTCGCCTGCCCGGTCTCGTCAGTGGATGCCACGGATCAAGTCTCGCCCACGCCACCCACGGGAAAGCCCCGTTCCCCGATCTTCCCGGACCGTCACCGCTGTTCCCGCGGCACGTTCATGACGGTGCACACCACCCGCCACACGTCCTTGGCGTCCCAGCCGGCGTCCAGCGCCTCGTGCACGGTACGCCCGCCCAGCTCCGCCATCACGTGATCGCGCGCGAAGGTGTCGGCGTACCCCGGACCGAAGTGATCCGTCATCCGCTCCCAGAAGACCGTCAACCGCATGCCCCCAGTATTGCGTCCCTGGGGTGGGCCCCGAGCCAAGGCCACCTGCGGTGACCGCTTCCCGGCCTACGGTCTGTCCCATGGCCGAACCCGGAGCGTCCCCCCTCCCCGCGATCCCACCGCGCGCCACTCCCGGCCGCGCGGTCCCCGGCCCCTCGGACCCGCGAATCCCGGACGCGCGCCCCTCCGACGCGCGCTCACCGCTCGCGCGCGCGGAGCGCTTCGTGTGGCTCACCGCGCGCGTGCTGGAGCAGCGGCTGTTCGCGTACCACTTCCGTGGCGGGGATCCCGACCCGGTGGAGACCGCGCTCGACGCGTACCGCAACGCGGACGGCGGGTACGGCCACGCCCTGGAGCCCGATGTGCGCGGCCCGGTCAGCCAGCCGCTGCACACCGCGCGCGCCGTGCGCGTCCTGGATGCCGTCGGCCGCTGCGGCGGGCAGCGTGTCGAGCGGGTGTGCCGCTACCTGACCTCCGTGTCCACACCGGACGGCGCCCTGCCGGTGGTCCGTGCGGACGGGCTCGCGCATCCGGTCGCACCCCGTGTACCGGTCGTGGCCGATCCCCCGGGCGCGCTGCTCGTCACCGGGCCGGTGGTCGGGCTGCTGCACCGGAACGAGGTCTGGCACGCCTGGCTGTTCCGCGCCACCGACTTCTGCTGGCAGGCGGCCGAGTCGCTGGAGCCCTCGGACCCGTACGAGGTCCAGGCCGCCCTGGCCTTCCTGGACACGGCCGTGGACCGCCCGCGCGCGCAGGCCGCGGCCGACCGGCTGGGCCGCCTGGTGCGCGAGCGCCACCTCGCCGTGCTTGACCCGAACGCTCCCGGCGCGGACCCGGCCCCCAGCGGATGCGCGCCGGGCGGGCGCGGCTTCCCGCACGACTACGCCGGGCACCCGCACGCGCTCGCGCGCGCGTGGTTCACCGACGAGGAGATGGACCGCTCCCTCGACTTCCTCGCGGCCCGGCAGGACGACGACGGCGGCTGGCCCGTCGGGCGGCGCCCATGGGCGCCCGCCCCGGCACTGGAGGCGCGCGCCCTGGTGACGATCGAGGCCCTGCGCACGCTCGGGGCGTACGGCCGCCCCCTCGGCTGACCCGGACGCACCACCGCGCGCCCGCTCAGCCGCCCATGGCCCGTACGCCGGCGGTGACGACCACGGCGGCCGCGACGACGAGCAGGAACGGCGCCCGCAACAGCAGCGCGACCGCCGCCGCGGCGACGCCCGCGGCCCGCGCGTCCAGGACGAGGGTCCGGCCGTCGGCGAAGGTCTGCTGGGCGGTGAGCGCCGCGAGGAGAGCAACGGGCAGCAGCGCGGCGAGCCGCCGGACCAGGGGACGTTCCAGAGCGCCCGCGGGCACCAGCAGCCCCAGGAGCTTGACGGCGTAGCAGCCCACCGCGGTCACGCCGATCGCGATCCACACGCTCATCGCCCGTCCTCCCCTCCAGCGGCCCCACGACCCCTGTCCTCGCCTGCGCCACCCGCGCGGCGTCCGCGCGCCCAGAGCACGAGGGGTGCCGCCAGCGCCGCCACCAGGACGGGCACGCCGGCGGGCAGCACGGGCAGCAGACCGAGCCCCAGGAGGACGGCCAGCGCCGCGACCGTGCGCTCGGTGGTGTCCTTCAGCATCGGCGCGAGCAGCGCGAGGAAGACCGCGGGACCGGCCGCGTCCAGGCCCCAGGTGTCGGTGTCCCCGATGGCCTCCGCGCCCAGCGCGCCGAGCAGGGTGGTGAGGTTCCACAGGACGTACAGGGTGAGCCCGGTGACGGTGAACCCGATCCGGACGCTGCGCCGGGTGGGCTGGGCGAGCGCCACGGCCGTCGTCTCGTCGATGACCCACTGCGCGGCGAACGGCCGCACCGCGCGCGGGAGGGCCAGCAACTGGGACAGCCGCAGCCCGTAGAAGGCGTTGCGCACGCCGAGGAAGAAGGCCCCCGCCGCCGCGGTGAGCGGATTGCCGCCGGCCGTGAGCGCGCCGACGAGCGCGAACTGGGACGCGCCGGTGAACACCAGGAGGCTGAGCGCGCAGGTCTGGGCCAGGGTGAGTCCGCTGCCGGCCGAGGTCACCCCGAAGGCGAACCCGGACAGTCCGACGGCGACTCCGACCCCGAGGGCATCGCGTACGACGGCGGCGTCCGGCTTGCCGCCGTCCGCGCCGGCGCCGGACACGTCGGGAGGGGCTGTCTGTTCTCTCACGCCTCGAACGGTAGGAACAGCTCCCGCGGCGCGTCTTGTACGTTCTTGCGCTCCCGCTGGTAGGCACCGGGCGGCACCCCGACGATCCGCGCGAAGTGCCGGTTGAGGTGCGGCTGGTCGGTGAACCCCACGGCGACGGCGGCCTCGGCCGGGGACGTCCCGGTGTCCAGCAGCCGCCGCGCCCGACGTACCCGGGCGTCGGTCAGCCAGGTGTGGGGCGGCATTCCGTAGGCGGCGCGGAAGGCCCGCAGCAGCGCGAACGGGCTGCTCCCGAGTTCCGCGGCGAGCCGCTCCAGGCTCGGCGGGTCGGCCATCCGCTCCTCCAGCACGGCACGCGCGCGTGCCGCCGTCCCGGCTCCGGCCGTGCGCACCGGGCGCCGTGGCAGCTGACCGCCGTTCAGACGCAGCAGCCGGGTCACCGCCACCCGCAGCAGGGTGTCGGCGGCGAGCGCGTTCCCTTCGTCGGCGGCGCGCAGCACGCGGTGCACCAGCTCGACGGTGTACGGGTCGTCGAGCACCGGGCGGACGAACCCCGGCGTCCCGCGCAGCGTCGTCGTCTCCGCCGCGATCGCGGCCACCAGCTCGGGCGCCGGGTAGACGGCCCCGTACCGCCACCCCTCCGGCACGCCGGCCCGTCCGGTGTGCGGCGTGTCCGGGTTGACCAGGGCGAGCGAGCCGGCCCCGGCGTACTGGTCGCCCCCGCCGTGGTGGAAGACCTCCACGCCGTCGGCGATGGCGGCGATGACGAAGTGCTCGTGCGTGTGGCGCACGAAGGTCTTGCGTATGTACTGGGCACGGAGCAGGTCGACGTCCGGCAGCTCCGCGTACCGCCAGTGCCGTGCCCGCTCACGTGTTCCCGTCATGCCGTCCATTCTCCGCCACCCGCCCCCACCCCCTCGTCCCTCGCAAGGCAGGGGCCATGCCGGGGCGGACCGGCTCGACGACCGGCGCGCAAGCCCCCACGACGACCGGCCCGGCCTTGCCGCCGGGGCCGACGAGCCCGGACACGCCGGGCAACCGGACGGGCCGGCCTCAGCGGTCGGCCCCGGCGTCGGCGGTCGGCGGTCGGCGGTCGGCGGTCGGCCCCAGACTCGACGGGCGGACGGCCGGCCGGCCCCGGACTCGCCCCGGACACCCTCGCACGTCCGGCTCGCGCGAGCGGTCTCGACGCCCGGCCGGCCGGACGCCCGGCACCGGCGAGGGCACGGCCCGTACGCCCGGCTCGGGCCGAATGTCAGTGGCCGGGTGCACGATGGATCCATGGTCAGCTCCGCACACCGAGCCCTGGACGGCTTCTCCCCCGCGACCCGCGGCTGGTTCACGGGTGCCTTCTCCGCGCCCACCTCCGCCCAGGCGGGCGCGTGGCAGGCCATCTCCCAGGGTTCGGACGTCCTGGTGGTCGCCCCGACCGGGTCGGGCAAGACGCTGGCCGCCTTCCTCGCCGCGCTGGACCAGCTGACCTCCACGCCCCCGCCCGCCGATCCCAAGAAGCGCTGCCGCGTCCTGTACGTCTCCCCGCTCAAGGCCCTCGCCGTCGACGTCGAGCGCAACCTCCGCAGTCCGCTGACCGGCATCCGCCAGGAGTCGGTGCGCCTCGGGCTGCCCGAGCCCGAGGTCAAGGTGGGCATCCGCTCCGGCGACACCCCGCCCGCCGAGCGCCGCGCCCTGTCCACCCGGCCGCCGGACATCCTGATCACCACCCCGGAGTCCCTCTTCCTGATGCTGACGTCGGCCACGCGCGACGCGCTGACCGGCATCGAGACGGTGATCCTGGACGAGGTGCACGCCGTCGCGGGCACCAAGCGCGGCGCCCATCTGGCGCTCACCCTGGAGCGGCTGGACGAGCTGCTGCCGAAGCCCGCGCGCCGCATCGGGCTGTCGGCGACGGTCCGCCCCGTGGACGAGGTCGCCCGGTTCCTGGCTCCGCGCGGCAAGGTGGAGATCGTCCAGCCGGAGTCCGGCAAGGAGTTCGACCTGTCCGTCGTCGTCCCGGTCGAGGACCTCGGCGAGCTGGGCGGCTCCCCCGTCGCGGACGGTGACGAGGGCGCGGAGCGCCCGTCGATCTGGCCGCACGTCGAGGAGCGGATCACCGACCTGGTCCAGTCGCACCGCTCCACGATCGTCTTCGCCAACTCCCGGCGGCTGGCCGAGCGCCTGTGCAACCGGCTCAACGAGATCGCGTACGAGCGCGCGACCGGCGAGCCCCTGGACGAGCACCACTCCCCCGCCGAGCTGATGGGCGGCTCCGGCGCCGCCCAGGGCGCCCCCTCGGTGATCGCCCGCGCCCACCACGGCTCGGTCTCCAAGGAGCAGCGGGCGCTGGTCGAGGAGGACCTCAAGGCCGGCCGGCTGCCCGCCGTCGTCGCCACCTCCAGCCTGGAGCTGGGCATCGACATGGGCGCCGTCGACCTGGTGATCCAGGTCGAGTCGCCGCCCTCCGTCGCCTCCGGCCTCCAGCGTGTCGGCCGCGCGGGGCACCAGGTCGGCGCGGTCTCCACGGGCGTGGTCTTCCCCAAGTACCGCGGCGACCTGGTGCAGTCGGCCGTGGTCACCGAGCGCATGCGCAGCGGCGCCATCGAAGCGCTGCGCATCCCGGCGAACCCGCTGGACGTGCTGGCCCAGCAGCTCGTGGCGATGACCGCGCTGGACACCTGGCAGGTCGACGACCTCCTCACCACCGTCCGCCGCGCCGCGCCCTTCGCCTCGCTGCCGGAGTCGGCCTTCACCGCCGTCCTGGACATGCTCGCGGGCCGCTATCCCTCCGACGCCTTCGCCGAGCTGCGCCCGCGCGTGGTGTGGGACCGGATCGCCGGCACGGTCACCGGCCGTCCGGGGGCGCAGCGGCTCGCCGTGACGTCCGGCGGCACGATTCCCGACCGCGGACTCTTCGGAGTGTTCCTCGCCGGTGCCGATCCCAAGAAGGGCGGCGGCCGGGTCGGCGAGCTGGACGAGGAGATGGTGTACGAGTCCCGGGTGGGGGACGTCTTCACGCTGGGCACCAGCTCCTGGCGGATCGAGGACATCACGCGCGACCGGGTGCTGGTCTCCCCGGCGCCCGGCGTGCCGGGCAGGCTGCCGTTCTGGAAGGGCGACCAGCTGGGGCGCCCCCTGGAGCTGGGCCGCGCGCTGGGTGCGTTCCTGCGCGAGGTCGGTGCGCTCTCCAAGGAGGACGCCCGGCTGCGCCTGGTCACCGCCGGCCTCGACGCCTGGGCCGCGGACAACGTGCTGGCCTATCTCGACGAGCAGCGCGAGGCCTGCGGCCACGTCCCCGACGACCGCACCATCGTCGTCGAGCGCTTCCGGGACGAGCTGGGCGACTGGCGGGTCGTGGTCCACTCCCCCTTCGGCGCCCAGGTGCACGCGCCCTGGGCCCTCGCCCTGGGTGCCCGCCTGTCCGAGCGGTACGGCATGGACGCCCAGGTCATGCACGCCGACGACGGCATCGTGCTGCGGCTGCCGGACGCCGACCTGATGGGCATGGACTTCCTGGACGCGGACCCCGTGAAGCCCGGCCTGGAGTACGACGCAGAGAAGGCGCCCGTCGGTGCGGCCGACGTCGTCTTCGACAAGGGCGAGGTCGACCAGGTCGTCACCGACCAGGTGGGCGGCTCGGCACTGTTCGCGTCCCGGTTCCGCGAGTGCGCCGCCCGCGCGCTGCTGCTGCCGCGCCGCAGCCCCGGCAAGCGCACCCCGCTGTGGCAGCAGCGCCAGCGGGCCGCGCAGCTGCTGGAGGTGGCGAGCGAGTACGGCTCGTTCCCGATCGTCCTGGAAGCGGTGCGCGAGTGCCTCCAGGACGTCTTCGACGTGCCCGGCCTGGTGGAGCTGATGGGCGACCTGGAGGCGCGCAAGGTCCGCCTGGTCGAGGTCACCACCCCGGAGCCGTCGCCGTTCGCCCGCTCCCTGCTCTTCGGCTATGTCGCACAGTTCCTGTACGAGGGGGACTCGCCGCTCGCCGAGCGCCGGGCGGCGGCCCTGTCCCTGGACTCGCGGCTGCTGGCCGAGCTGCTCGGCCAGGCGGAGCTGCGCGAGCTGCTGGACGCGGAGGTGCTCACCGAGCTGGAGCGCGAGCTGCAGTGGCTCACCGAGGACCGCCGGATCAAGGACGCCGAGGGTGTCGCCGACCTGCTGCGGGTGCTGGGTCCGCTGACGGACGAGGAGCTGGCCCTGCGGGGCGCCGAGGCGCAGTGGGCGCCGGAGCTGGCCCGGGCCCGCCGCGCGATCAGGGTGCGGATCGCCGGCGCCGACCACTGGGCGGCGATCGAGGACGCGGGCCGGTTGCGTGACGCGCTCGGCACGGCGCTGCCCGTGGGTGTGCCGGAGGCCTTCACCGAGCCGGTCAAGGATCCGCTCGGCGACCTCCTCGCCCGCCATGCCCGCACCCACGGCCCCTTCACGTCGGTCACCGCGGCGGCCCGCTTCGGTCTGGGCGTGGCGGTCACCGAGGGCGCCCTGCAGCGGCTCGCCGGCACGGGGCGGGTGGTGCAGGGCGAGTTCCATCCGGCCGGGATCGGTCAGGAGTGGTGCGACGCGACCGTGCTGCGCAGGTTGCGCCGCCGTTCCCTGGCCGCGCTCCGGCACGAGCTGGAGCCGGTGGCGCCGGCCGCGCTCGGCCAGTTCCTCCCCCAGTGGCAGCACATCGGCAAGGGACACGCGCTGCGCGGCATCGACGGCCTGGTGCGCGCGGTCGAGCAGTTGCAGGGCGCCTCCGTACCCGCCTCCGCGCTGGAGAAGCTGGTCCTCCCCTCCCGCGTGGCCGGCTACTCCCCCGCGATGCTGGACGAGCTGACGGCCGCCGGTGAGGTGGTGTGGGCCGGAGCGGGCTCGCTGCCCGGCAAGGACGGCTGGGTCTCCCTCTACCTCGCGGACGCGGCCCCCCTGCTCCTGCCGCCCCCGCATCCCCTGGAGACGACCGCCCTGCACGAGTCCGTCCTGACCGCCCTCTCGGGCGGGTACGGTCTGTTCTTCCGCCAGATCGCCGACCAGGTCCGCGCCACCACCCACCCCGAGGCCACCGATCCCCAGCTGGCCGACGCCCTGTGGGACCTCGCCTGGTCGGGCCGGCTGACGAACGACACGCTCACCCCCCTGCGCTCGCTGCTGGGCTCCGGACGCACCGCAGGATCCACCGCCCACCGTGCCAAACGCGCGGTGCCCCGCGGGCGGTACGGCTCGCTGACGGCGGCCGCCCGCCCGACGTCCCGCAGCGGCCCGCCGACGGTCGCGGGACGCTGGTCGCTGCTCCCGGCCCGTGAGGGGGACGGCACGGTGCGCGCCCATGCCCTGGCCCGCACGCTCCTCGACCGGCACGGTGTGGTGACCCGCGGCGCCGTCGCCGCGGAGGGCGTGGAAGGCGGCTTCTCCGCGGTGTACCGCGTCCTGGCCGCCTTCGAGGAGAGCGGCCAGGCCCGGCGGGGCTATGTCGTGGAGGGTCTGGGGGCGGCGCAGTTCGCCATGGAGGGAGCCGTGGACCGGTTGCGTGCCGTGGCGAACGCCCGCGAGCGCGGGGAGAGTGCGCCCGCGCAGGCGCAGCCCACCGGTGGCGGCTTCGGGACCGGCTCCCCGTCCGACGCCTCCGACGGCCCGGCCGCCGGCTCCCCCTACGGTTCCCTCGACGACGGCGTGTCCGGCGGGGCCGGCGCTGCGGACCCCTTCGGCGGCTTCGGGCCCGAGGGCCGCGAGGAATCCAACGGGCCGGCTCCCTCGGACGGCTTCGACGACGTCTTCGCCGACCCCGACGGCCTGGGCCGTTCCCACTCCCGCGGGGACTACATCTCCCCGCGCGACTACGCCGAGCCGGGTGCCGGCGGTCCGCGCGGAGGCGGCGGGCACGGCGGCTTCCCGGGCTCCCGCGGCCCGTACGACAGCTCGTTCCCCGCCCGGCGCGAGCGCACGGCCGCCGGCCCCCGGGCCGTCGTCCTGGCGGCGGCCGACCCGGCGAACGCGTACGGCGCGGCCCTCGGCTGGCCGGAGCCACCGGCCGGTGCCACGCACAAGCCCGGCCGCAAGGCCGGCTCCCTGGTGGTGCTCGTCGAGGGCGAACCGGCGCTCTACATGGAGCGCGGCGGCAAGACGCTCCTGCTGTGGCCCTCCGACCCCGACCGGCTGCCCACCGAGGAGCCGCGTCTGCGAGCCGCCGCGGAGGCCCTCGCGGAGGCCGCCCGCGCCGGTTCCCTCGGCACGGTCACCGTGGAGCGCGTCAACGGCGCCGCGGCCCTGACGTCCCCGTTCGGTCCCCTCCTGGAAGGGGCGGGGTTCATCGCCACCCCGCGCGGCCTGCGCATCAGGGCGTGAGCCTGTCACCCTTGAGCCATGCCCGAAGGAGACACGGTCTGGCAGGCGGCGCGACGGCTGCACGACGCCCTCGCGGGAAAGGTGCTGACCCGCAGCGACTTCCGCGTCCCCCGGTTCGCCACGGCCGACCTCACCGGCCGCACGGTCCTGGACGTCACCCCGCGCGGCAAGCACCTGCTGACCCGGGTGGAGGGCGGTCTGACCGTGCACTCGCACCTGCGGATGGACGGCTCCTGGAAGGTGTTCGCACCCGGTCAGCGCTGGAGCGGCGGCCCCGCGCACCAGATCAGGGTGATCCTCGGCACCAGCGACCGGACGGCCGTGGGCTACCGCCTCCCGGTGCTGGAGATCCTGCGCACCGCCCACGAGCAGCGTGCCGTCGGCCACCTCGGCCCCGATCTGCTCGGCCCCGACTGGGACCCGGCGCGGGCCCTCGACAACCTGCGCGCCGATCCCGCCCGCGCGCTGGGCGAGGCCCTGCTCGACCAGCGCAATCTGGCCGGCATCGGCAACGTCTACAAGTGCGAGCTCTGCTTCCTGCTCGGCGTCACGCCCTGGCTGCCGGTCGGTGAGCTGCCCGCCGACCGCACCGCGCAGCTGCCCGCCCTCGCGCAGAAGCTCCTGGAGGCCAACCGCGACCGCCCGATCCGGCGGACGACGGGCCTGCGCGGACAGGACCTGTTCGTGTACGGCCGCGCACCCCGCCCCTGCCTGCGCTGCGGTACGTCGGTCCGGGTGGCCGACCAGGGCGACGGCTCCCGCGACCGCCCCACGTACTGGTGCCCGACCTGCCAGGCAGGGCCCGCCCCGCGCCCGGGCGGCCCCGCGCGCAGCCGACGCGGCGGCAACGGCCGCATAGGGTGAGGAAGCCGCCGGGAACCGCTCGCAGTCCACGCGACGGCCGCGACGACAGACCAACCCGCGACCAGACGCGGCGGCCCGCGACCGCCCGCGACCAGGGACGACACGTGACCGTCCGCGGCGGCTCAGCCCGCGGCGAGCAGGGCGTCCATCTGGCCGGCTGCCTCGCGCATGCCGTCGTCCATGCCCATCGTCATGAGCTGGTCCATCTGCTCCCTGGTGTCGAAGACCGACCTCAGCTCCATGCGGGTGCCGCCGTCGCGCTCGGTGAGCGTCACCCGGTTCGCGGTCGTCGGCATCGCGGCGTCCGGCACCCCGTGCTCGTCGGCGAACCCGTCCGTGAACTCCAGCGACCTCGGTGCGTCGACCGTGGCCACCCGCCACCAGCCGCGGTACTTCTCGCCCTGCGGGCCGGTCATGAAGTAGGTGACGTCACCGCCGGGGGTCAGATCATGCTCCTCCACCGTCGCCGGGTAGGACGGCGGTCCCCACCAGCTCTCCAGCTGCCGAGGGTCGGACCAGAGCCGCCAGACCCGTTCCGCGGGGGCGGCGAAGTCGGCGACCAGGGTGAGGGTCAGGTGGTCGAGATCCTTGTCGAGGCCGGTGACGCTCATCGGCTCGGTCCTTCCGTCGGTCGGTGCGCCCCGTCGTGCGGCGGCGCCTCGTCGGGCCGGGCACGCCCGCCCGCGTCCCGGGCCGTCCCGCGCAGGGCCCGCCGCCACCGTCCCGCCCCCAGCGCCCCTACGGCCCGGCGCTGCGGTACGCAGTGCACCGGCAGCACGCTCAGACCCCAGCCGCCGACCGCGACCGCCCCTTCAAGCACCCCGGCGCCGGGGTGCAGCGCCAGGCGCAGCACGGCCCACCACCACAGGACGCCGAGGCCCAGCGCGGCCGCCCGCCGGGCCGTCCGCGCCGCCGCCATCCCGCGTCATCCGTTCCCGGCCTGGAACATCCAGTGCTGCTTCTCCAGGTCGGCGGTGATCTGGATGAAGATGTCCTGGCTCACGGGATCCGGGTCCTCGCTCGCCGCGATCCGCTCACGCATCCGCCCGATCACCGCGCTCAGCGCGTCCACGATGGTCTGTACGGCGGTGGTGTCGTCGACCCAGCCCTCGGGAGTCACGTCGATGCCGCTGCCGACGGCGACGGTCGCGGCCCGCCCGTCCGGAGAGACGCCGAGCGCCGAGGCACGTTCCGCCACGGTGTCCGAGTGCGTGCGGGCGGTCTCGACGAGTTCGTCGAGCTGGAGGTGCACGGAGCGGAACCGTGGACCGACCACGTTCCAGTGGATCTGCTTGGCCACCAGGGCCAGGTCGACCAGGTCGACGAGGGCGCCCTGCAACGCCTCGGAGACGGTCTTCAGGTCCGCGTCGGACAACGGGCTCTTCACGACGTACATCCACGCCTCCGTCGGTTCTCCCCCGGCCATCTCCCTCCACGATGACCGCACCCGCACGGACCGGCAAACCGGCGAACACGGGCCTGCCGCGCCCACGGGCCCGCCCCGCTCGTACCGAAGTCGTCACGCACGCGCCGACCGGTCCGGGCACGCGAAAACCCCGGCACCGTCCCTCCGCTCTTCCGGAGGGCCCGGCCGGGGCCTCACACGCACATGTTCTCGGGCGCTCAGGCGGCGACGACGTCCACTGCCTCGGCGGGCGCCTTGATGGTGACCCGCTCCGGTGGCACACCGGACACCGAGACGGAACCCAGCATCGGACGCACCGGCGCCGGCACGGTCTCGCTGGGCGTCGCCGCGGCGGACTGGGCCAGCTCGGCGAGGGCGAGTTCGTCGCTCACTTCCCGCATGAGCTCGGACATCCGTACGTCCAGCGCGTCGCAGATGGCGGAGAGCAGCTCGGAAGACGCCTCCTTCTGCCCCCGCTCCACCTCGGAGAGATAGCCGAGTGAGACTCGGGCGGACGAGGAGACTTCGCGCAGAGTACGGCCCTGGCGTTGGCGCTGCCGACGCAGCACGTCACCCAGCAGGCGACGGAGCAGAATCATCGGTGGCTCCCTCCTCGGACCGTGTAACCGCATCCTTCACGCCCCACCGTACCGCCTCGCGCCGCGGCCGTGCGGGGAGCGATGTCGTGTTCACTCAGGGCTGCAAACATCAAAACCCCCCGTTCCGTTCCGTATCCTGTGCCCGCTCATTCCCGGTCTGTTCGCTCGCAAGCTCCCTCAAAAGAAGTGCGAGTACGCTCCGTACACTCTCCATACGAATTTCCGCGCGGTCGCCGTTCAACCGCAGCGCCTCCACTTTTCCGCCATCGGCGCAACCCCGGCCGGCCCCGAAAGGCCCGTCCACGGCCACAAAGACCGTTCCCACGGGCTGCCCGTCCTGCGGTTCCGGGCCGGCGACTCCGGTCGTCGCGATGCCCCAGTCGGCGCCCAGCACGGTGCGCACGCCGGCCGCCATCTGGGCGGCGACCTGCGGGTCCACCGCTCCACGCGCCGCGAGCAGCTCGGCGTCGACGCCGAGTACCTGCCGCTTCAGCTCCGTCGCGTAGGCGGTGACCGACCCCCGGAACGCCTTGGAGGCCCCGGGGACCGCCGTGAGCGCGGAAGCGACCATTCCGCCGGTCAGGGACTCGGCGACCGCGAGGGTCTCACCCCTCACCGTGAGTAGTCGCACCACGTCAGCGGCCGTGGAAATCAAGCTTCCGTCTCCTTCAACGCCGCTCTGCGTTCGGCGATTCCCCGGCGGCGCAGCACAATGGCCTGCTTCACGTAGTCGAGGCCGGTCACCACGGTCAGGACGACCGCCGCGGCCATCACCCAGAACCTCAGGGTGGCCAGGGGCCCCGTCAGCGCCAGGACGTACATGCCGACGGCGATGCCCTGGGTGAGTGTCTTCAGCTTGCCGCCCCGGCTCGCGGGGATGACGCCGTACCGGATGACCACGAAACGCAGGACGGTGATCCCGAGTTCCCGGCCGAGGATGACGGCCGTCACCCACCACGGCAGGTCGCCCAGCGCGGACAGACAGATCAGCGCCGCGCCCATGATCGCCTTGTCGGCGATGGGGTCGGCGATCTTCCCGAAGTCCGTGACGAGGTTGTAGGTGCGCGCCAGGTGCCCGTCGAAGAGGTCGGTGATCATGGCGACGGCGAAGGAGGCCCAGGCGAACGACCGCCAGGCCGGGTCGTACCCCCCGTTGCCGAGCATCAGCGCGACGAAGGCCGGAACCAGGAGCAGCCGGAGCATCGTCAGCAGATTGGCGACGTTCCAGACGCTCGCCTGGTTGACGGCGGCGGCAGCGATCTTGCCGCCGCGCAGGGGGGCGCCGCCCTCGGTCGCACCCCGGTGCGCCGCACCGCGTTCCGTCGCCTCCCGGTCCTCAGCATCCCGTTCCACGGCGCCCCCCGGAGTCGTACGCTCGGCCGGTCCGTGCGCCGCACCGGCGGCGCCGAGCGGGCCGGTCCTGCTCGCGCGGGAGGAGCCGCCCGCGGCGGACGCCGGGACTCCGCTCATCTGCCGGCCTCCTCACTCCGCTCGGGCGAGCCCTGCAGCGGCTCGGCCACCAGGTCGACACCCTCCGTACCGACCACCTTCGCGTCGACCATACGACCCACACTCAGACCCTCGCCGCTCGTGAGCAGCACCTGGCCGTCCGTCTCCGGCGCCTGGTGCTCCGCACGGCCGCGGACGCCGTCCCCCTCGCCCGCGCCGTCCACGGACTCGACGAGTACCCGCACGGTCGAGCCGACGCGCTCGTCGGCGCGCTGCGAGACCAGCTCCTCGGCCAGGCGCGAAACCCGGGCCAACCGCTCGGCCACGACGTCCTCGTCCAGCTTGTCGCCGTAGGTCGCCGCCTCGGTGCCCTCCTCGTCGGAGTATCCGAAGACGCCGATGGCATCCAGCCGGGCGTGGTTCAGGAAGCGCTCCAGCTCGGCGAGATCGGCCTCGGACTCGCCGGGGAAGCCGACGATGAAGTTGGAGCGCACACCCGCCTCGGGCGCCTTGCTCCGGATGGTGTCGAGCAGCTCCAGGAAGCGGTCGGTGTCGCCGAAGCGGCGCATCGCGCGCAGCACGTTTGGAGCGGAGTGCTGGAAGGACAGGTCGAAGTAGGGCACGACCTTCTCGGTGGAGGTCAGCACGTCGATCAGGCCGGGGCGCATCTCGGCGGGCTGGAGGTAGCTGACGCGCACGCGCTCGATGCCGTCGACGTCGGCCAGGTTCGGCAGCAGCGACTCCAGCAGGCGGATGTCGCCGAGGTCCTTGCCGTAGGAGGTGTTGTTCTCGGAGACCAGCATGATCTCCTTGACGCCCTGCTCGGCCAGCCACCGCGTCTCGTTCAGCACGTCGCTGGGGCGGCGCGAGATGAAGGAGCCGCGGAAGGAGGGGATGGCGCAGAAGGAGCAGCGCCGGTCGCAGCCGGAGGCGAGCTTCACCGAGGCGACCGGGGAGCCGTCCAGCCGGCGGCGCAGGGGCGCGCGCGGACCTGAGGCGGGGGCGACGCCTTCGGGCAGGTCGGTCGGGCCGTGCCCCGGCAGGGCGACCGCGGCGCCGGCCTCCTGGCGCTCGGCGGGGCTGATCGGCAGCAGCTTGCGCCGGTCGCGCGGGGTGTGTGCGGCGTGGATGCCGCCGTTCAGAATGGTCTGCAGCCGGTCGGAGATGTCGGCGTAGTCGTCGAAGCCGAGGACGCCGTCGGCCTCCGGGAGGGCCTCGGCCAGCTCCTTGCCGTACCGCTCGGCCATGCAGCCGACCGCGACCACGGCCTGCGTTCTTCCGTGGCCCTTGAGGTCGTTGGCCTCCAGGAGGGCGTCCACGGAGTCCTTCTTGGCGGCCTCGACGAAGCCGCACGTGTTCACGACGGCGACGTCCGCTCCCTCGGCGTCCTCGACGAGCGTCCAGCCGTCCGCCTCCAGACGGCCTGCGAGCTCCTCCGAGTCCACCTCGTTACGGGCGCAGCCAAGGGTGACGAGTGCGACGGTACGGCTTTCAGGCATGGGCTCAAGACTACTTCGTCCCGCCGACGCCCCATGTCGACGGGGTTGGCCGATGCCGGCCGACCCCGTGGTGACAGGCTTCCCGGATCCGCTAACCGACCTGCGGATCGCCCTTCGTGTACGTCAGGCGTTCGACGGCGCCGGGCTGGAAGTCGTCCTCGATCTTCTTGCCGTTGACGTAGAGCTCTATGGCACCGGCGTCGCCGAGGACGAGCTTGACCTTCTCGTTGTCCTGGAAGGTCTTGGAGTCGCCCTGCTGGAGCGTGCCGTCGAAGAGCTGCCTGCCGTTGTGGTCCTGGGCCGAGATCCAGCTGCGGCCCCCGATGGCGCTGACCTTGACGGTCACCTTGTCCGCGGGCGCGGCGGCGATGGCGCTGTCGCTGGGCTTGGGGGCGGCGGGCTTCTTGGGCTTGGCGCTCGGTGAGGCGGACTCGCCGGACGAGGGCTGGGCCCCCTCGGCGACGCTCGCCTCGTTGCCGCCGCTGTCGCCGCCCTTGACGAAGCTGAAGCCCACGAAACCGATCACGGCGACGATGGCGGCGACCATGGCGGCGGTCCAGTTGGGGCCGCGCCGCTCGGGGCGGATGCGCTCCGCCTCGAACAGCGGCGCGGTGGCGGTCGGCGCCGGGCGCCCGCCGTGCTCGGCGTCGAACTGCGCGAGCAGCTCGGCGGGATCGAGCCCGACGGCCTTGGCGAGGGTGCGGATGTGCCCGCGCGCGTAGACGTCGCCGCCGCAGGGCGCGAAGTCGTCCGCCTCGATGGCGTGCACGATGGCGATGCGGACCCGGGTGGCGGTGGTGATGTCGTCGACGGTCAGCCCGGCGGCGATCCGTGCCTGCTGCAGGGCACGGCCGACGGTGGGGCGGGCGTCCTCGGAAACGCTTTCGGGGACGTCGTGGGACACGTCTTCGACCGGACGCTCGTCTTCGGGAGAGTTGCCGTTGGACACGGGGGCGCCTTTCGAGCGTGAGCCGCCTGTGCTGGGCGTTCAGTCTAGGGGGGGTACAAACGGGTGGGGCAACCGGGCGGTACGACCTTTACGCCATCGGAATGGCCCGGCACACCGATGGTGGACTACCTGTTTGTACTTTCCTCAACTTGACGTAGAGCACGGGGAAACGGTTGCTCAATGATCCCTAACGGGTGAGTCACGATCGGCCGGCCGGCCGTCGTGACCTCCTCCGCCGGAACTCTTCGCTCATCCGTCCCTACCCTTCAGACTCCCCCCGGATCACCGCGAGCACGCCGTCCAGCTCGTCAGGCTTCACAAGAACGTCACGAGCCTTCGAACCCTCGCTCGGTCCGACGATGCTCCGGGACTCCATCAGGTCCATCAGCCGCCCGGCCTTGGCGAAGCCGACGCGCAGCTTGCGCTGGAGCATCGAGGTGGACCCGAACTGCGTGGAGACGACCAGCTCGGCCGCCTGGCACAGCAGGTCGAGGTCGTCGCCGATGTCCTCGTCGATCTCCTTCTTCTGCTTCGTCCCGACGGTGACGTCGTCGCGGAAGACCGGCGCCATCTGGTCCTTGCAGTGCTGGACGACGGTCGCGACCTCCTCCTCCGTCACGAACGCGCCCTGCATACGGGTCGGCTTGTTCGCGCCCATCGGCAGGAAGAGGCCGTCGCCCTTGCCGATGAGCTTCTCGGCGCCGGGCTGGTCGAGGATGACCCGGGAGTCGGCGAGCGAGGAGGTGGCGAAGGCGAGCCGCGAGGGCACGTTGGCCTTGATGAGGCCGGTGACGACGTCCACGGACGGCCGCTGGGTGGCGAGCACGAGGTGGATGCCGGCCGCCCGCGCGAGCTGGGTGATCCGGACGATCGCGTCCTCGACGTCGCGCGGCGCGACCATCATCAGGTCGGCCAGCTCGTCCACGATCACCAGCAGGTACGGGTAGGGCTGGAGTTCACGCTCGCTACCCTCGGGCGGCTTGACCTTGCCCTCGCGCACCGCGCGGTTGAAGTCGTCGATGTGCCGGTAGCCGTAGGCGGCGAGGTCGTCGTAGCGCAGGTCCATCTCGCGCACGACCCACTGGAGCGCCTCGGCGGCCCGCTTCGGGTTGGTGATGATCGGCGTGATCAGATGCGGGATGCCCTCGTACGCGGTCAGCTCGACGCGCTTGGGGTCGACCAGGATCATCCGGACGTCCTCCGGGGTCGCCCGCATCATGATCGAGGTGATCAAGCAGTTGATGCAGGACGACTTGCCGGAGCCGGTGGCGCCGGCGACCAGCATGTGCGGCATCTTCGCCAGCGAGTGCATGACGTAGCCGCCCTCGACGTCCTTGCCGAAGGCGACCAGCATCGGGTCGTCGTCCTCGGCGGACTCCGCGAGCCGCAGCACGTCGCCGAGGTTGACCATCTCCCGGTCGGTGTTGGGGATCTCGATGCCCACCGCGGACTTGCCGGGGATCGGGCTGATGATCCGCACGTCGGGGCTGGCGACGGCGTAGGCGATGTTCTTGGTCAGCGCGGTGATCCGCTCGACCTTCACGGCGGGGCCCAGCTCGACCTCGTAGCGGGTGACCGTCGGGCCGCGGGTGAAGCCGGTGACGCGGGCGTCCACCTTGAACTCGGTGAAGACGGTGGTCAGCGAGTCCACTATGGCGTCGTTGGCGGCGCTGCGTGCCTTGCCGGGGCCGCCGCGCGTGAGGGAGTCGAGGGACGGCAGCGAGTAGGTGATGTCGCCGGAGAGCTGGAGCTGCTCGGCGCGCGGCGGCAGGTCCCGCTCCTTGGGCAGCGGGGTCTTGGTGAGGTCGGGGACGCTCCCGCCTGACGGCTCCTCCGCGGGCGCCTTGGCGGCGTCCTTCTTGAGCTTCCCCGGCTGCGGCCGCGCGGCGGGTACGGGTGTGGGCGTCGGGGTCGTCGGCTCGCGGTCCCCGGTGCCGACCCCCTGGGTGAGGTCGGCGACCACCGGCGAGGGCGGCATGCCGTGCAGGACCGCGCCGTCGAGCGCGGCGGCGGCCGCCGCGGCCACGTCGACGGCGTCCATCGGACGGTTCGTCTCCGGCTGCGGCACGGCGGACCGGCGGGGCCTGCCGCGCCGCCGGCCGAGCGCCTCCTGCTCGGCCGCGTCGTGGTCGTACGGCTGCTCCACGGCGGCCGGTGTCCCGCGTCTGCGGGACCGGGCGGGCAGCGCCTCGCGCCACTGTTCGTCGTAGCGCTCGTCGTCGTCCGTGAAGTCCGCGTAGGCGTCCGCCTCCGGGTCGCCGACCACACCGAGCCGCACCCCGAGCTGCCGCAGCCGCTGGGGAATGGCGTTGACCGGGGTGGCGGTGACGACGAGCAGCCCGAAGACCGTGAGCAGCACGAGCAGCGGCACGGCCAGGACGTCGGTCATCGTGGCCGACAGCGGGGTCGCCGCGCCCCAGCCGATGAGGCCCCCGGCATCCCTTATGGCCTGCATGCCGGCGCTGCGGGCGGGTGAGCCGCAGCCGATGTGCACCTGCCCGAGCACGCCGACGACGAGCGCGGACAGACCGATCACGATCCGCCCGTTGGCCTCGGGCTTCTCGGGGTGCCGGATCAGGCGTACGCCGACGGTGCCGAGCAGGATCGGCACGAGCAGGTCCAGACGCCCGAAGGCTCCGGTCACCAGGATCTCGACGAGGTCGCCGACGGGACCCTTGAGGTCGGCCCAGGTGCCCGCGGCGACGATCAGCGCGACACCGAGCAGCAGCAGGGCGACACCGTCCTTGCGGTGGGCCGGGTCGAGGTTCTTGGCGCCCTGCCCTATGCCGCGGAAGACGGCGCCGACTCCGTGCGCGAGGCCCAGCCAGAGCGCCCGCACCAGCCGGTAGAGACCCCCGGTGGGGCTGGGAGCCGCTTTCGGCGCGGGCTTCCTCGCCACGGCCTTCTTGGCGGGCACCTTCTTCGCGGGCGCCTTCTTGGCGGCGGCCTTCCTGACCGGACCCTTCGCGGGAGCGGCCGCCTTCTTCGCGGGCTGCTTCTTGGCTGCGGAGGGACGTGAGGCCATAGGTGTGAGGTTACCGGGGGAGACGGCGGTCGACACGTGTGCCCACCGCTTCACCCGTTCGTGTCGCTCACACAGGGCACCGGAACTGACGCTTCCGGTACAGCCCCTGACAAGCCCTCACAGATCGTCTTCATGGCGGCCGCTCGGCCCGCCTCGGCAGACCTCAGGGGCCAGCGGACGCGTCCGGGGCGTCAGTTGACCGCGGGCTGGCCTCCGGACGTGCCCGGCTCCAGGGCGTCCAGCGCCCGCCGCAGCCCGGTGAGCTTGCGCTCCAGGTGGGCGGCCGTCGCCACCGCCGCGGCGTCCGTCGACTCGTCGCCCAGCTGCTTGGACAGCGCCTCCGCCTGCTCCTCCACGGCCGCCAGCCGTGCCGACAGCTCGGCGAGCAACCCGGCGGGCTCCTTGACCTCGCCGGCCTCGGCCTTGCCGTTGCCCTCCAACTGGAGGCGCAGCAGCGCCGCCTGCTCGCGCAGCTGGCAGTTCTTCATGTACAGCTCGACGAAGACCGAGACCTTGGCGCGCAGCACCCACGGGTCGAACGGCTTGGAGATGTAGTCCACCGCTCCCGCCGCGTACCCGCGGAAGGTGTGGTGGGGGCCGTGGTTGATCGCGGTGAGGAAGATGATCGGGATGTCCCGGGTCCGCTCCCGCCGCTTGATGTGCGCGGCCGTCTCGAAACCGTCCATGCCCGGCATCTGGACGTCCAGCAGAATGACCGCGAAGTCGTCCGTGAGCAGTGCTTTGAGCGCTTCCTCCCCGGACGATGCCCGCACCAGCGTCTGATCGAGCGCCGAGAGGATCGCCTCCAGCGCCAGCAGATTCTCCGGCCGGTCATCGACCAGGAGGATCTTGGCCTTCTGCACCATGGCCCGCCCTCCTCGCCCCGGCGTGGGGCCTCCCCTGTCCACAGGACTCGACGCGGCACCGGCGGGTGCCGCCCCGGGGGACGGCTCCCTTGCGCCGTCCGTCCTTGTGCCGGTCATCGTAGCCGCACCCCGCCCGTCGCCACACCCTGTCACCGTGATGTCACTGTGCTCGTAGCAGAAACGCGGCGGGAGACCAGAAGGTTCCCCGAATCCCGCACTTCTACACGACTCCGAGCACGCTGAGTCAGCGACCGCGTGAACGGTGAAGGTTCCCGCCGGCACACACTCCACGTTCGCACACCGCCCGAGCGGGCCGCACGGAAGGTGCCCCCGCGTACACGGACACCGTGCCCGAAGGTACTACGGTCACGGTGTCCGGACGTACGGGGCACGTCCCGCCGGCCCCGGTCGCGCCCGGCGACGCCGGCCGGAGGCGCGGCTCCCGGCGCTCACTCCTCGTTCGTGTCGTTCATCCACTGCTGCATCACCGTCAGCAGGTGGTCGGGGTCGACCGGCTTCGTCACGTAGTCGGAGGCACCGGACTCGATCGCCTTCTCCCGGTCGCCCTTCATCGCCTTCGCGGTCAGCGCGATGATCGGCAGGCCGGCGAACTGGGGCATCCGGCGGATCGCCGTGGTCGTCGCGTAGCCGTCCATCTCGGGCATCATGATGTCCATCAGGACGACCGCGACGTCCTCGTGCTGCTCCAGGACCTCGATGCCCTCCCGCCCGTTCTCGGCGTACAGCACGGACAGGCCGTGCTGCTCCAGGACGCTGGTGAGGGCGAAGACGTTGCGGATGTCGTCGTCCACGATCAGCACCTTCTGCCCGCCGAACCGGATCCCCCGGGTCGACTGGTGCGACGGCTCCTGCTCGGCGTCCGACTGCCGCTCCCGCACCGCGGGCAGCTCATCGGTCGCGGCCGGCCGGCGGCGGCGCCGGAACAGCGCGGTCGCGCCGTTGTGCGCGTCCTGGTGCGGCTTGGCCTCGGCCGGGATGCCGGCCTCCGCCTCCGGCGCGTCGGCACGCGCCAGGGCCGCCGGCCGCGGGCCCGCCTCGGTGGCGGGCAGGGCCTGCGGGTAGCCGTTCGGGGGCAGCTCGCTCGGGTGCAGCGGTAGGTAGAGCGTGAACGTCGAACCGCGGCCGGGCTCGCTCTGCGCCTGGATCTCGCCGCCCAGCAGCTGCGCGATCTCCCGCGAGATGGACAGTCCCAGGCCCGTACCGCCGTACTTGCGGCTGGTCGTGCCGTCGGCCTGCTTGAACGCCTCGAAGATCACCTGCATCTTGCTGGCCGCGATCCCGATGCCCGTGTCGCTGACGGAGAACGCGATCAGCTCGGCGTCCGGGTCGTTCATCGAACCGGCCTCCAGCAACTGCTCCCGGATGGCCTGCGGCACCTCGTCCCGGGCCGGGCGGATGACCAGCTCGACGGAGCCGGAATCGGTGAACTTCACCGCGTTCGACAGCAGGTTGCGCAGCACCTGGAGCAGCCGCTGCTCGTCCGTGTGCATGGTGGCGGGCAGTCCCGGCGAGACCCGTACCGACAGGTCCAGGCCCTTCTCCGCGCTCAGCGGTCGGAAGGTGGCCTCCACGTAGTCCACGAGCTGGACGAGTGCGATGCGCGTCGGGGAGACGTCCATCTTGCCCGCGTCGACCTTCGACAGGTCCAGGATGTCGTTGATGAGCTGCAGCAGGTCCGACCCCGCACCGTGGATCGTCTCGGCGAACTCGACCTGCTTCGGCGTCAGGTTCGCGTCGGCGTTGTCGGCGAGCAACTTGGCCAGGATCAGCAGCGAGTTGAGCGGCGTACGCAGCTCGTGCGACATGTTGGCCAGGAACTCGCTCTTGTAGCGCATGGAGACCGCGAGCTGCTCGGCGCGCTCCTCCAGGACCTGCCGGGCCTCCTCGATCTCGGTGTTCTTCACCTCGATGTCGCGGTTCTGCTGCGCCAGCAGCTCGGCCTTCTCCTCCAGTTCGGCGTTGGAGGACTGGAGCGCCTTCTGCCGCTGCTCCAACTCCTCCGACCGCTCCCGCAGTTGCTCGGTCAGCTCCTGCGACTGGCTCAGCAGCACCTCCGTCTTGGTGTTGACGGAGATGGTGTTGACGCTGGTCGCGATCATCTCGGCGATCTGGTTGAGGAAGTCCTTCTGGATGTGCGTGAACGGCGTGAACGACGCCAGCTCGATCACGCCGAGCACCTGCCCCTCGAAGAGCACCGGCAGCACGATCACCTGGGCGGGCGGCGCCTCGCCGAGCCCGGAGCTGATCCTCAGGTAGCCGCTCGGCGCGTTCTCCACGAGGATCGTGCGCTTCTCCTTGGCCGCGGTGCCCACCAGCGCCTCGCCCGGCCGGAACGAGGTCGGCATGGACCCCATCGAGTAGCCGTACGACCCGAGCATCCGCAGCTCGTACGCGTCGCCCTCGGCGCCCGCCTGTTCCTGGCCGTCGACCAGCGGCATCGCGAGGAAGAACGCCCCGTGCTGCGCGGAGACCACGGGCGTCAGCTCGCTCATGATCAGCGAGGCCACGTCCTGGAGGTCCCGGCGGCCCTGCATGAGGCCGGAGATCCGGGCCAGGTTGCCCTTGAGCCAGTCCTGCTCCTTGTTGGCGATCGTGGTGTCGCGCAGGTTGGCGATCATCTTGTTGATGTAGTCCTGCAGCTCCGAGATCTCCCCGGAGGCGTCCACGTCGATCTTCAGGTTCAGGTCGCCGCGCGTCACGGCGGTCGCCACGCGCGCGATGGCCCGCACCTGCCGGGTGAGGTTCCCGGCCATCTCGTTCACGGACTCCGTCAGGTCCCGCCAGGTGCCGTCGACGTCCCGCACGCGCGCCTGACCGCCCAGTTGCCCCTCCGTGCCCACCTCACGGGCGACGCGGGTGACCTCCTCGGCGAAGGACGACAGCTGGTCCACCATCGTGTTGATGGTCGTCTTCAGCTCCAGGATCTCGCCGCGCGCGTCGATGTCGATCTTCTTGGTCAGGTCGCCCTTCGCGATCGCCGTGGTGACCATGGCGATGTTGCGCACCTGACCGGTCAGGTTGGACGCCATCTGGTTCACCGACTCGGTGAGATCCTTCCACGTCCCCGACACGCCCGGCACCTGCGCCTGGCCGCCCAGGATGCCGTCGGTGCCCACCTCGCGGGCCACCTTGGTCACCTGGTCGGCGAAGGACCGCAGCGTCCGCACCATGGTGTTGAAGGTGTCGGCGAGCTGCGCGACCTCGCCGCGCGCCTCGATCGTCACCGTCCGCGTCAGGTCGCCGTTGGCGACGGCCGCGGCCACCTGCGAGATGTTCCGCACCTGGACCGTGAGGTTCTTGGCCATCAGGTTGACGTTGTCGTTGAGGTCCTTCCAGATGCCCACGACGCCGGGCACGCTCGCCTGGCCGCCGAGGATGCCCTCCGTGCCCACCTCACGCGCGACCCGCGTCACCTGCTCGGCGAAGGACGACAGCTGGTCGACCATGGTGTTGACGGTGGTGACCAGTTCGAGGATCTCGCCCTTGGCGTCGACGGTGATCTTCTTCGAGAGGTCGCCCTTGGCCACCGCCGTGGTGACCTCGGCGATGTTGCGCACCTGCATGGTCAGGTTGTTGGCCATGCCGTTCACGGACTGCGTGAGGTCCTTCCAGGTGCCGGAGACGCCCTGCACCTCCGCCTGGCCGCCGAGGATGCCCTCGGTGCCCACCTCGCGCGCGACGCGGGTGACCTCCTGGGCGAACGACGACAGCTGGTCCACCATCGTGTTCAGGGTGTTCTTCAGCTCCAGGATCTCCCCGCGCGCGTCCACGGTGATCTTCTGGGACAGGTCACCGCGCGCCACCGCCGTCGCGACCTGCGCGATGTTGCGCACCTGCGCGGTGAGGTTGCCCGCCATGCCGTTCACGGAGTCCGTCAGGTCGCGCCACACGCCCGCGACCCCCGGCACCTGCGCCTGACCGCCGAGGCGCCCCTCCGTGCCCACCTCACGGGCTACCCGGGTGACCTGCTCGGCGAAGCTGGAGAGCTGGTCGACCATCGTGTTGATGGTGTTCTTCAGCTCCAGGATCTCGCCGCGCGCGTCGACGTCGATCTTCTGGGACAGGTCACCGCGCGCCACGGCCGTCGTCACCTGCGCGATGTTGCGCACCTGGGAGGTCAGGTTGCCGGCCATGGAGTTGACGGAGTCCGTCAGCTCCTTCCAGGTCCCCGACACGCCGTCGACCCGCGCCTGACCGCCGAGGCGCCCCTCCGTGCCCACGTCCCGGGCCATCCGCGTCACCTGGTCGGCGAAGGACGACAGCTGGTCGACCATCGTGTTCACGGTGTTCTTCAGCTGGAGCATCTCGCCGGAGACGTCCACGGTGACCTTCTGCGAGAGGTCGCCGTTGGCCACCGCCGTCGTCACCTGGGCGATGTTCCTCACCTGACCGGTGAGGTTGCGGAACGCGGTGTTGACGGAGTCGGTGAGGTCCTTCCAGGTCCCCGCCGCCCCCGGCACCTGCGCCTGGCCGCCCAGCTCGCCCTCGACCCCGACCTCACGCGCCACCCGCGTGACCTCGGCACCGAAGGCGGACAGCTGGTCCACCATCGTGTTGACGGTGTTCTTCAGCTCCAGCATCTCGCCGGCCACGTCCACGGTGACCTTCTGCGACAGGTCGCCGCTGGCCACCGCCGTCGTCACCTGGGCGATGTCGCGCACCTGCGTGGTCAGGTTCCGGAAGACCGTGTTGACGGAGTCCGTCAGGTCCTTCCAGATGCCGGCGGCGCCCGGCACGTTCGCCTGCCCGCCGAGCTGCCCCTCACCACCGGTCTCGTTGGCCACGCGCGTGACCTCGTCCGCGAAGATCCGCAGCGTCTCGGTCATCTGGTTGATCGTCTCGGCGAGCTGCGCGACCTCGCCCCGGGCCGGCACCGTCACCTTCTTCGACAGGTCGCCGTTGGCGACCGCCGTCGTCACGTGGGAGATCTCCCGCACCTGGGCCGTCAGGTTCCCGGCCATGGTGTTGACGGAGTCGGTCAGCTCCTTCCACACCCCGGCCACGCCCGGCACCTGCGCCTGCCCGCCCAGCGCGCCCTCGGTGCCCACCTCACGGGCCACGCGCGTCACCTCGGAGGAGAACGCGGAGAGCTGGTCCACCATCGTGTTGACGGTGTTCTTCAGCTCCAGCATCTCCCCGGCCACGTGCACCGTGACCTTCCGGGACAGATCGCCCTTGGCCACCGCCGTCGTCACCAGCGCGATGTCCCGCACCTGGGCGGTGAGCCGGTACGCCATGGTGTTGACGGAGTCCGTCAGGTCCTTCCAGGAACCGGACATACCGCGCACCCGGGCCTGACCGCCCAGCTTGCCCTCGGTGCCGACCTCGCTGGCCACCCGCGTGACCTCGTCCGTGAACGTCGACAACTGGTCGACCAGGTTGTTCACGGTCCGGCCGACCTTCAGGAACTCGCCGCGCAACGGCTGCCCGGTGCCCTCGTCGTTCTGCGTCCGCAGCTCCATACGGGGCGACAGGTCACCGTCCGCGACCGCCGACAGCACCCGGCTCACCTCGGAGACGGGCCGCACGAGGTCGTCCACCAGCGCGTTCGAGTGGTCGATCGCGGCTGCCCAGGACCCCTCGCAGGCCCCGGTCTCCAGCCGCTCGGTGAGTTTCCCCTCACGTCCGACCACTCGCCGTACCCGCGCCAGCTCGCCCGTGAGGTGGAGATTGCGGTCGGCCACCTCGTTGAAGACCGCCGCGATCTCCGACATCACGCCGTCGCCGGACACGGTGAGCCGCCTGCGGAAGTTGCCCTCCCGCATCGACACCAGCGCCGCGAGCAGCCGGTTCAGCGCGGCCGTGTCCACCGTCGTACTGCCGCTGCGCGCACCGCCGCCCCGCGATGTGCCCTGGTTGCTCAGGGACTGTCCGCCTTTCGCGCGCGTCTTCGTGGCCCGCGCCGCTGCGCCAGACTCCACTGTGTCCCTCCCGCAAGGGTCGACCGATACCGCTGTGCCCGGTCCCCGCCGCATGGCGGACCGGATCACTGCCACTCACTTCCGTACTGCCGCACGATCCGGCCCGGTGACCGGACCGCTTCCAGGGCTGCTGCCCACCCGACTCGGCGCGCATTCACCTGCCCGGACCTTCACAAGCAGCCTGCCCAGTGTTTCACCCCGGCCGAACCAGGCCATAACAGTTCGGCAGCTTCGCACATCGTCCGCACACCCTCTGGGCGGAAACACTGCAGACCGGCATCCGAATGGACGGCGAAGGTAAGTAACCTTGCTTACGGCTGTCCAGCCGACCGGTCCATCCGGTCTGGGCGGTGGCACGGAGACGAGCGGGCATCGGAGGGGCGGCCGGAATGACCACCGGACTGATCCCGGGGGAGCAGCCCCCGGATCCCGGACCGACGGGTGGACTCCCGCAGCAGCGGGTCGAGCCCGGCGGCCAGGAGGCCGTGCACGGGGAGAGAGGGTCGAGGAGTTCTGTGATCACCGCGCGCGCGGCCGCCAGCTTCGAGCCCGTCGGGCGGTCCGTGGCCAGTGCCCGGTCCTTCGTCCGCGACACGCTCCAGGGCTGGGGCCACGCCGACATCGTCGACGACGCCGTGGTGCTCACCAGCGAGCTGGTGACCAATGCCGTGGTCCACGCCGGCACCACCGCCGACGTCGTGTGCCTGCGCAGCGACGACGGCGTACGGATCGAGGTCGCCGACCACTATCCGGAACGCGAGGTCCCGCTCCAGGGCTCCCCCGCCACCATGGGCAGCCTCGACCGCGAGGGCGGCCGCGGCCTCCAGCTGTGCGCGGCACTGGCCGACCGCTGGGGCGTCGAGTACACGCCCACGCTGAAGAACGTCTGGTTCCACCTCCACCTGCCCGAGCGCCCGGTCGGCACCCGCGCCGCCGGCCCCTCCCTCCCCGCCGCCCTGCTGCCGCTCGCCGACGGCAGGGTCCGCGTCGCCGTCGTCCAGATCGACCGCACCGGCGCCATCTCGTCGTGGAGCGAGGACGCCGAGGACCTCTTCGGCTACTCCCCCGACCAGGTCACCGGCAAGCCGCTGACCGACCTCGCCGCCTGGCCGCACACCCCCGGCACCAGCACCGGCATCGCCGAGGCCCTGCAGCTCTCCCGCTGGGAGGGCAGCTACGGCATGCGGGGCGCCAACGGCCGCGTCACCCCGGTCTACGCCTCCCACCTGCGCGTCCGCGACGCGGACGGCGAGCCCTCCACGGTGTGTCTCCTCGTCCGCGACCACGAACGCGCGGTGCTGCAGACCCCGTTGCGCGTGCCCGCCTCCGACTCGCCGTCCTCCGAGGGCCAGAGCGCGGACCCCTTCGAGGTGTTCATCGGCTCCCCTGCCCCGGACGACCTCGACGGCCTGCTCCAGCGCACGGTCGAGCGCGCCCGCGACATGCTCGACGCCGACGCCGCCTTCCTGCTCCTGGCGACCGACGACGAAACCGAGTTGGAGGTCCGCGCCTCCACCGGACTGCCCTCCGCCCGCCAGCGTTTCGCCCGCGTCCCCGTCGAGGCGGGGCCCGGCCGCTACGGCTCGGCGCGCATGCCCGCCGTCCACGACGACCTGGAGGCCGTCCCCGGCGCGGTCCCGCTCCTGGACAGCACCGGCATGCGCTCGGTCGTCACCGTCCCCCTCAAGGTCGAGGGCCGCCTCACCGGTTCCCTCGGCGTCGCGGCCGAGGCGGCCGGCCGGTACTCCAACGAGGAGGCGCTGCGCCTGCAGTTCGCGGCCGACCGCATCGCGCTGGCCGTCGAGTCGGCGCGTCTCGGCGAGCTGGAGCGGCTGCGCCGCGGCTCGTTGAGCTTCCTGGTCGAGGCCTCCGATCTGCTCGCCGGCACCCTCGACCGCGACCAGACGCTGGCCCTGATGGCCCAGATGACGGTCCCGACGCTGGCCACCTGGTGCGCCGTCTACACGATCGCCGACCAGTCCTCGGACCCGTACCTCTCCTACGTCCTGCACGAGGACGAGGAGCTCATCGACGGCATCAAGTCCCTCCTGTCGAAGATCGCCCCGCCCGACCCGGTGCCCACCCCGGGTGCCCGCGTCTGGACGGCTCCGGCCGAGATGGCCCACCAGGCGGCGCTGCGCACCTCCATGCGCGACCTGGGCCTCAGCGGCGGCGTCGCGCAGCCGATGAGCACCGGCCTCGGCCCGACCCTCGCCACCGCCTCCGCGGTCGGCGGCGAGACCGTCGTCCTCCCGCTGGTCGCCCGCAACCGCGTCATCGGCATGCTCACCCTCGGCAAGCCCACCGACGACCACTTCCGCCAGGAAATCCTCGAACTGGCCGAGGACCTCTCCCGACGGGCCGCCCTGGCCCTGGACAACGCCCGGCTGTACTCGGAGCGCACCGCCATCAGCCAGTCCCTCCAGCGCAGCCTTCTGCCCCCGGAGCTGCCCGTCATCGACGGCGTCGAGGTCGAGGTCATCTACCGCGCGGCCGGCGAGGGCAACGAGGTCGGCGGTGACTTCTACGACCTCTTCCCCATCAGCGACGACGCGTACGGCTTCGCCATCGGCGACGTCTGCGGTACCGGGCCGAACGCCGCGGCCGTCACCGGCCTGGCCCGGCACGCCCTGCGCCTGCTGGCCCGCGAGGGTCTGAGCGGTCCGGCGGTCCTGCAGCGCCTCAATTCGGCCATCCTCGACGAGGGCGCCCGCAGCCGCTTCCTCACCCTCCTGTACGGCGAGATGCGTCCGCAGGAGGACGGCAGCGCGGAGCTGAAGGTCGTCTGCGCCGGCCACCCGCTCCCGCTCCGCCTCCGTCAGGACGGCACGGTCGAGCCGGCCGCCGAGCCCCAGCCCCTCCTCGGTGTCATCGAGGACCTGGAGCTGTACGAGCAGACGGTCACCCTCGACCCGGGCGACGTGCTGCTGTGCGTCACGGACGGCGTCACCGAGCGCCGTGAGGGCACGCGCATGCTGGGCGACGACGGCCTCGCCGACGTCCTCACGTCCTGCACGGGCCTGACGGCGGGTGCGGTGGCCGCGCGCATCATGCGCGCGGTGGAGCGCTTCGCGTCCGACGCCCCGTCCGACGACATGGCGATCCTCGCGATGCGCGTCCCGGAGCCCCACGCGGACTAGCGTGCGGGCCCCGGGACTTGGCCCGGGGCCCGGGCCGTCTCCGGCCTCGGACATGCGAAAGGCCCCGCCCGAATCGGGCGGGGCCTTTCGTGAAGGGAGCCCCCAAACGGAATCGAACCGTTGACCTTCTCCTTACCATGGAGACGCTCTACCGACTGAGCTATAGGGGCCTGTCGCTTTCGAGGTTTCCCTCGCGGCAACGGAATAGATCATACCCCGAACAAGCCGGTGCTCCCAACCACGGACTTGCCGTCAGTACGCGGGCTGCAGCAGCCCTCCGAGCGCATTGCAGGCGGACACGATCCGCTGCATGTCCCGCTTCGTCAACGCGGCCTCGACCGGCAGCGCGAGCGTCTCGTCGGCGGCCCGCTCCGTCTCCGGCAGCGACACGCACCGCCGGAATCCGGGCATCCGGTGCACGGGTGTTCTCACCGGCACCCGGCACTCGACTCCCCTGTCCCGCACCGCCCGGGCGAACGCGTCCCTGTCCGGCCGCCCGTTCCCCGGCACCCGCACCACGTACTGCTGATAGGTGTGCCCGTCACCCCAGTCCGGGGTCCGCACTCCCCTCAACTTCCCGTCGAGATAGGCCGCCCGCTGCCGGCGCCGCGCTATCTCGTCGTACGGCGCCTCGGACTCGCTGTGCTCCAGCACGAGCAGCCCGTGCCGCTGCCCCGTCCCGTGCAGGGGGCCCATGTCCGCCGGCCGCCCGAAGCGGTGCACGACGACCACGGCCGCGGTCCGAGACGTCAACGCCCCCTCCACCAGCGCGGGATCCAGGCAGTACGTCGACGGATCTATGTCGGCGAAGACCGGCGACGCGCCCACCAGGGCCACGGCTTCGGCGACTTCCACGTTCCCGAAGGCAGGTACGACGACCTCGTCACCGACGCCTATGCCGGCGGCCCTGAGCAATGCTGCAGTACCCATACCTGTGATGGTCGGCGCAGAACGTGAACTCGAAGTGACGGAAAACAAAAAAGGGCTGGTCCCGGAACCGAAGTTCCGGGACCAGCCCTCTAATAATTGTTCGGCGGCGTCCTACTCTCCCACAGGGTCCCCCCTGCAGTACCATCGGCGCTGTAAGGCTTAGCTTCCGGGTTCGAAATGTAACCGGGCG